>JBFXAY010000027.1:0-62999 GCA_050183815.1 Gemmatimonadales bacterium
CGGCGGTGGCGCGACCCGCGATAGCTGCCGATATCCATCAGCCGCTTGATGTTCATGGCGATCTCGGTGCGGAGGGCGCCCTCCACCCGAACGCTGCGCTCGATCATCTGCCGGAGCCGAGCGACCTCGGCGTCCGAAAGATCCCGCACCCGGGTATCGGCGCTGATGCCGGTTTCGCCGAGCAGGCGCTGACTCGTCGTCAGGCCGATACCGTAGATGTAGGTCAGCGCGGTCTCGATCCGCTTTTCGCGCGGAAGATCGACGCCAGCAATACGTGCCATTTAGCCGTGCCGCTCCATTCAGCCCTGCCGCTGCTTGTGCTTGGGGTTTCGCTTGCAAATGATCCGAATCACCCCGCGGCGACGGATCACTTTGCAGTATTCGCAAATCGGCTTGACGCTCGTCCGTACCTTCATCGAACTCTCTCTTGGTCACCCGGTTTCTGGGGAGCTTGTAAAGCTAGCCCTGGATTAGGGTTATTGCAAGGGAACCCGCTTCTCGACGGGGCCGCCCGGGGGAGCCGAACCGCCCGCCCCGGTTGGCCCGCCCCCGCCGGCCCCGGAACCGGCACCGAAATCGATTGTCCTGTCGAGACTTCCAGGCACGGATGTGGTCCCTGGAACACCTGATCAGAACCGGCCCGTGCCGGCCTCCGGCGGCGAAATCCAGATCTCGCCCACCCGCCAGGCGCCGTCGACCAGGGCCACGGCAACCAGAATTCGCTGGACCTGCTCCTCCTGCGTACCGTGGACCCGAAACCGCCGCCTGATCTCGAGGTAGCCCTGCCCCGGTGCGACCACCGCCGCCCCCCGGCGCTCGAGCACCACATCCTCCGTCCGCCGGAACACGCCGGCCAGTGCCGCCGCCGCCGCCCCGCCCCGAAGGGTGACCGCGCCCGCGTCGTTCGGCAGCTCGAGGCGGACCGGGCGGTCGCCGAGCAGGTCGCCGAACCGGCGAGACTCGAGGGCCGCCTGCACCCGTTCCGCCGTCGGTCCAAGGTCGGTCGCCACGGTGGCGGGCTGAAGCAGCCACAGCAGCCAGATGAGGGTGTTCATGGTTCGGCCCGGAATCTCACCCCGGGACCGGGACCGCGCCAGCGAAACCTCAGAGCGACTGGGTGAGCTGGGGAATGGTGGCGTGAAAGGCCCGGGCCAACTCGGGCGACCACCAGTGGGCCGAGTCTCGCATGACGGCCAGCGCCTGATCCACGGTCATGGCCGTGCGGTAGCTGCGGGTCGTCGTCAGCGCGTCCCAGACGTCCACAATGCAGATGAGACTCGCCGTGAGCGGGATCTCGTCGCCGACGAGGCGGTCGGGGTAGCCGGTGCCGTCCCGCCGCTCGTGGTGCGACCGGATGATCGGCTTGAGGTCCCACGGGAACTCGACGTCCGCCAGCATCTCGATGCCCCACTCCGGGTGGCGCTGGATCACCGCGAACTCCTCGGCGGTGAGGCGACCCGGCTTGTTGAGAATCTCATGGGGGACCCGGACCTTGCCGAGGTCGTGGAGGTAGGCGCCGAGTTCGATCGTCGTTCGGGTCATCTCGTCCAGACCGATGGCCTCGGCCAGCGCCGTCCCGAAGCCCGCGACCCGTTCGCAATGGCCGTGGGTGTAGCTGTCGGCCGACTCGATCGACTGGCCCCAGTTCCGGACCACTTCGAGGTAGGTGTTTTCGAGCGACCGGACCCGGTTGGCGATGTCCACCAGTTCGTGGCGGGCGTCGAGGCGGCCGAAGATCCGGTGCGACCGGGTCAGATTCCGGAGGGCGTCCTGATTGCGGCCCTGGTCGTGAAACAGCACCGCAAGCTCCCGAAGGGCCTCCGCTTCGCTCAGGGCCGCCCCGGTTGCTTCGCTGAGCCGCACCGCCTCGAGCAGGCGCGACTCCGCCAACTGGCGCTGGCCGCTCTCCCGATAGGCGGACCCGATGACCCGGTAGGCGTCGGCGCGATCGAGTTCGGCACCGAGTTCGGTGAAGATCCGCAGCGCGAGGCTCGCTTCCGCCAGAGCTTCGGGAGCATTGCCGAGTTCCAGGCACACCTCGGCGCGGTTGAGCCGGGCCAGATTCTCGAGGCGGACATCGCCGAGGCGGGCGGCCGCCTGGCCACTGAGGCTCAGGAAGCGCTCGGCCTCGGCCAGATCGCCGTGATCGGCGCTGACCATCCCGAGGTTGTGATAGGCGATGGCGGCACCGCGCTCGTCGCCCGCGGCGCGGAAGGCGGCCAGCGAGCCTTCGTAATGGCGGCGGGCCTCGAGCCAGTCGCCCTGCACGTTGGCGATGATCCCGAGGTTCTGTTCGACCCGCCCCCGGAGCGCGGGATCGGCGCCGCCCAGAGCCGCCGCCTGCCGGAACCGGCTCCGGGCCGCGTCCAGTTCGCCCCGCTCCAGGGCAAAGCCCGCCAGTGCGTTGAGGGCGTTGGCGGCGAGGACCTGATCCCCGGCCGCCACGGCGACCCGGTAGCTCCGGGCCGCGAGGCGCCGGGCGCTGACCGGGTCGTTACCGAGATGGTGGAGGATCGCCAGTTGCCGGAGGACCCGGGCGAGCGTCGCGTGGTCAGACTCCGCCTCGGCGCGCTCGACCGCCGCCTCGTAGGTCGTCCGGGCGTGCGCCGTGTCGCCGGCACGATCAAGCGCCTGCGCCCGATCCGCCAGTTGAGCGGCCGAATCGGCCAGGAGGTCGAAGGGTTGGTCGAGTCCGGAGGTTCCCATCGGCCACCGGAACGAGCAACGGGAGTGCCACCGACCCCGAATCCCGGCCCGGGCCGGGAACCATCAGCTATCTCGTTCCATTGCAGCGAGTTACTTGTGTAACAATTCCCCGAAGCGCTCCCGGAGCCGCGCGGCGGTTGCCGCGCGGTTCAGCCAAGTGAGGCGATCCGGGTTTCCACGTCCTGCAGGTCGGTCCTGGCTCCGATTCGGCCGAACAGCTCGGCGGCCTCGCGGAAGTACTGCAGCGCCTCGTCGGTTTCGCCCTGTTCGAGCCGGAGCCGGGCCAGTTCCCGGGAGGCCTCCGCCTCCGCGATCGTGGACTGGGACCGGCGGGCCTCCCGCAGCGCCACGGTGAGATGCGATTCGGCGAGCGAGTGGTTGCCGAGGGCCCGAAGGGTGGCGCCGATGACCCGGTAGCAGTCCGCCTGTTCGATGACGGAGCCGAGTTCCACGAAGATCGCGAGGGACACGCGGGCGTCTTCGAGCGCCTCGGAGTAGCGTTGCGTTTCGGCCAGCACTTCCGCCCGGTTGAGGTGGCAGAGGCCTTCGAGGCGGCGGACCCCGGTGGCCCGGGCCAGGCCGAGTACCTGGGTGAAGAGGTCTTCGGCCCGGCCGAAGTCGCGATGGTCGGCCGCGATCATGCCGAGGTTGTGGAGCGTCATCGCGATGCCGTGGCGATCCCCGGAGCGGCGATACACCTCGAGCGCCCGGAGATAGTGGGACTCGGCCAGGCTCAGATCGCCCTCGACGTTCGCCACGATGCCGAGGTTCTCCTCGATTTTGGCGACGAGTTCTTCCCGGTCGTCCGCCAGCTGGCGGGCGTCGGCGAAGAGCCGCCGGGCCGAGTCGAGCGAGCCCCGCTCGAGTTCGATCCCCGCCATGACGTTGAGACATTGCGCCTCGAGGACCGGACTCCTCACCAGCCGCGCCAGCGCGATGCTCCGGTGGGCGGCGGTGCTGGCGTCCTGGGGCCGGCCCTCGTGGTGGTAGATCACCGCGAGGCGGCTGGCGGCCTCGGCCTCGAGTTCCGGCGCGTGGGCGACCGCGGCCAGATCGGCGGCGCGGCGGAGGAGTTCACCGGCCCGGGCGTACCGGCCGGCCTCCTCGTGCCCCAGTCCGTCGGCAAACAGCCGCCTGGCGTCGTACAGGCTGTTGTCCAGTTTCGTCCGGGCAGCGGGAGCACCCTGATTGGGTAGCGGCCCCCTGCCGGGCACCGGGCCGTCGCGCGGCCCCTGACCATTGCCGGTCATCGTCCGGGCCGCTTACCAGGCCACCGCGTAGCGGGAGAAGTGGCCGATCTCGGCCGTGACCGTGCCGTTGCGGTCGTCAACCGACGGCGGGGTCTCGAGGACGGTGAGCGCCTCGTCGACGTAGACGATCCGGCTGGTGGCGCCGTCCGGATTCGCCTCGCAGTTCGAATAGCTCATCCGGAGCGTGGCCGGTTTGGCGAAGGTGAGTCCCTCGGGACCGAAGCGGACCGAGTTCACCGTCTCCGAGACCTGCTCGATCGTGATTCGCACCGGCCGGTCGAGCGACCCCGCGGGAATCGTCAGCGTGTAGCTGCCCGCCGAGACCGTTCCGCCCTCCGACCCGATCTGGGCACTGCTCTTCTGGTTGGCGAGCGGCAGACACTTGGCGAGGCCGTTGACGAGACCGGCCGTTTTCGAGGTGATTTGACCGGTAAGCTGGCCAAGGGTGCTCGAGGTCTGCTCGATGGTTCCGGTCCCGGCCAGCTGCGAGGTGCCGGACCGGAGCGTCGAGCCGAGCGTTCGGGCGCTCAGTTCCGGCGCCGGGGCGTCGGTGGCCAGCGGGCTGGCGCAGGCGAACAGACCCAGGAGCCCCAGGGCGATCGCGGTGGAACGGACCAGCGGTTTCGATGCCTTCATCATGCGCCTCAGGTTCAGGGTTCGTCGCCTGGCGACGGTACCGCGAGCGGGGTCAGCGCTCGCCGCGACTGCGTCGGTTCCTTCGACCCGCCGACTGGCGGACGCAGGGGTTCGCGGTGTCTCACCGAAGGGCAAGCGAGGTGCCAACGAGTTGCCGTGCCCGCGGCGGCCGACTGCAGGGTCCCGCAGTCAACTCGGAACGCGTTGTGGTGGAGGGCTTTGCCCCGGGGCTGCCGGGGTCGGGGGTGTCAGGCGGTCGAACACCCTGCCGACGAGAGTCTCGACAGCGGGCAATGGGGACGAATGGCCCCGGACCGACAGGTGTCGAAGCGACCCGACGTCCGGGTCAGCGGGCGGCGACGCTCGCGAGCAACGAGGACCAGGCCGACGCCGGGTCGGACGCCTGCAGGACCGGTCGGCCAACCACGAGGTGGGTGCTCCCGGCCCGAACCGCATCAGGCGCCGCCGCGGTGCGATTCTGGTCGCCGGCTGCTTCCCCCGGCGCCCGAATCCCCGGGGTCACCAGGAGCGCCTCCGGTCCGAGCAGGGCGCGAAGGCGGGCGGTTTCGAGGGGCGAACTCACCACCCCCGCAATGCCCGCCGTCCGGGCCAGGTCGGCCAACCGGGTCACCTCCGCGGCAAGATCCCCGGCCGGTCGCCCCACGATCGCGGCCCACTCCTGGGGCGTATGGGAGGTCAGCACCGACACCCCGACCACGGCGAGACGTTCCCCGGCCGCCTCCCCGGCGGCGTGCAGCATGGCCCCCCCGCCCAGCGTGTGAACGGTGACCATGTCCACCCCGAGCCCGGCCGCCTGGCGGACGGCCCCGGCAACGGTGTTCGGAATGTCGTGCCACTTGAGGTCGAGAAAGACGGCGAGGCCGCGGTGTTTGAGGCGCTCGACGAACGCCGGACCGGCGCCGGTGAACAGCACCGAGCCGATCTTGACCCAGCGCACACCCTCGAGTCGGTCGAGGAGCCGTTCGGCGTCGGGCGCCGTGGGAAGGTCGAGGGCGAGAACCAGTTCGGCCATGGTGCTCCGTTCGGCGGGGGAGAGTACCGCCGAGGCGCCGAGGGCCTGGACGGTCGGATCAATTGTGCGCTGCCGACCAGGCTTTCGCGAGCCGCTCCGGGAGCCGCGGATCGGCCAGGCCCGCCGTGCCGATCGCCACGAGATCGGCACCGGCCTGGCGGTACTGGCCAACATGCTCGAGGCGGTGCACGCCGCCGACGCCGATGATCGGCACCTGCGGGAGCCGGCGGCGCACCCGGGCGGCGGCGAGCAGGCCGACCGGCAGGAGCGCGGGTCCGCTGACGCCGCCGTTCCCGTTGCCCAGCCGCGGCGTGTCGCCCTCGAAGATGAGCCCCGGCATCGTGTTCACCACCGAGATGCCGGTCGCCCCGGCCTCGATGGCCGCCGCGGCAAGGCCCGGGACGTCGGGGAGCGCCGGCGAAAGCTTGGCGAGGAGCGGCCGGTCGGTTGCCTGCCGGACGAGGGTCACGATCCGGGCGATCGACCCGGCGTCGGCGCCAAACTCGATCCCGCCGGCGGAGGTGTTCGGACAGGACAGGTTGAGTTCGTACGCGGTGACGCCGCCGACCGGCTCGAGGCGCTCCACCACGCGGGCATATTCGTCCTCGGTGAAGCCGACCACGTTGACCAGGATCCGGGCCCGCTCCAGCCGATCCCGCAGCCACGGCAACTCGGCCACGGCGACCGAGGCGGCGCCCGGGTTCGCGAGGCCGATCGAATTGAGCATCCCGCCGGCGAATTCCCCGACCCGGGGCGCGCGGTTCCCGGCCCGCGGTTCGAGGGACACCGCCTTGGTGACGATCCCGCCGAGGGCATCGAGGTCGACCACGCCGTCGAGCTCGCGCCCGAACCCTGCGGTGCCGGCGGCGAGGAGAATCGGGTTTTGAAAGGTGGTACCGAGCAGCGTCAGCGGGCCAGGACCGGTTCCGGTCACTCGCGCCCGCCTGCGGTGCCGCTCTCGCCGACGCGCTGCTGGAACTCGATCAGGTAGGCCACCACCGCGTCGGCGATCGCGCCGGCGAGGTTCCGCTGCGACCGGGGGTCGGTCATGACGCGGGCATCGTCCGGGTTGGTCGAGTAGCCCATTTCGACCAGCACGGCGGGGCGGCGGGCGGTATTGAGGACCCAGAGGCTCGTCTGCTTCACGCCGCGGTTCGGCCCGGAGTGGACTTCGCCGAGGTGAGACTGCATCAGTTCGGCGAGGCGGCCGGACTCCCGGAGGTACTCGTTGAGCTGGAGGTCCTTCAGGATGAAGTCGAGCCCGCCGAGGCGCTCGGCCGAGCCGCCGCCGGTTTCGAACCGGATCGCTTCGTTTTCCATCTTCGCCACCCGGGCGGCGTCTTCGGACTTCGCGTCGGCGAGGAAGTAGGTCTCGAAGCCGCGCACCTTGGTGTACCCGGCCCGTTTTGGCAGCGAATTGACGTGGAGACTGACGAAGAGGCCGCACTCGTCGGTGCAGAAGGGCGCCCGGTCCTCGAGCGCGATCAGCGTGTCCGTGGTGCGCGTCATGATCACGCCGACGCCGCGTTTCCGCAGTTCCTCCCGAAGGAGGAGGCCGACCTTGAGCGCGACGTCCTTTTCGCGAACCCCGCGCGGGAAGAAGATGCCCGGGTTCCCGGGGTCAACGCCGCCGTGGCCCGGATCGACGACCACGACGTGCCCCTTATTGAGCCCGCTCGGGGTCCGTCCGGTCGAGGCGGCCACCACCGGCCCGCCCGACGACCGCGGGGCCGACGATCCCGGAAGGACTACGGGCGCGGGCCCGCTGGTCCGGGGCTCCGCCGTAGCCAGCCGCTGGCCGGTGAGGTCCTCGAGCCGGCCGGCCGACGCGGAGTACCGGAACCGCTCCTTGAGTTCCGCCGGAATGACGGCGGTCACGAAATCGATGGGCAGGAAGAGCGTGTCCCGTTTCACCGTGGCGGCGCCGACGAGCGGCTTGATAACCGAACCGGTCGAGTAGAACGGCGCGTCAATGAGCAGCCGGAACGGAATGGCCGCGATCTCGAGCTCGGCCCAGGCTCCGGCAACCCCGCCCTTGGCCCCGAGGGCCTGCAACAGGGTTGGGGCCGGCACCAGCGGCCCGGCGGGATCGCTCCGGACCGGAATCCGGACATCCCCACGGGGGCCGGACACGACCAACGCCATCGGCGGAGCCGCCACGGCGAGCGCCAGGAGCAGCCCGATCATCCGCGCACCTTCATGGCTCGCGACATTTCCCGGTCGGCAATCCGGCGTTTGAGGTCTTCCCGGCGATCATGCACCTTCTTGCCCTTCCCCAATGCGAGCGCCACCTTGGCGCGTCCCTTCCGGAAGTAGAGTTCGAGCGGCACCAGCGTGCAGCCCTTCTGCTCGGTGGCGCCGATGAGCCGTTCGATTTCCCGCCGATGGAGCAGCAGCTTGCGACTCCGGACCGGCGGGTGGTTGTAGCGGTTCCCCTGTTCGTACGGCGTGATGTGCATCCCCTCGAGCCACACTTCGCCGTTCCGCACCACCCCGAACGCCTCCTTGATCGATGCCTTCCCGGCCCGGAGACTCTTGACCTCGGTACCCGTGAGCACCACACCGGCCTCAAGGGTTTCGAGGATGTGATAGTCATGCGTGGCCCGCGGATTTCGTGCCACCGAGACCCGGTCGTCGTCCGTCGATTTTGAATTCGGGCCAGGGCTCATAACTCTCACTCGGACAGCAAGATAGGGAGGCGGAGCCTAACGTGCAACGGCCCGCTTGCCTTAACCTGAAGGGGGTTCTAGGTTTGCGCTTCGCGCCGAAGTGGTGGAATTGGTAGACGCGCTGCGTTCAGGGCGCAGTGGGCGCAAGCCCGTGGGGGTTCGAGTCCCCCCTTCGGCATCTCGACGAGCGAGCGGCGGTCTTCCTGCACGGATGGCCGCCGCTCGTGTTTCGGGAACGCCGAGCCCGGCGTGCTAGTAGCGGGAGAGCGCCGGGTCGATCTGCGCGGCCCAGGCGTCGATCCCGCCGGCAAGGCTCCGGGCGTGGAAGCCGGCGCCGGCCAGGACCTGCTGGGCGACGAGCGACCGAATCCCGCGGTGACAGACCGCCACGATCTCCACGGCGGGATCGAGTTCGCCGAGGCGGGCCGGGAGGTCACCGAAGGGAATCAACCGGGCGCCCGGCAGCCTGGCGATCTCGACCTCCCAGGGCTCCCGGACGTCGACGAGTTCGAGCCGGGCCCCGGCGCGGCGCAGCTGGTCGAGCTCCCGCGGCGCGATTTCCATGCTCCGCGGTTCCCCGCCCCCGACCCCGCAGAAGGCTTCGTAGTCGATCAGGTCGGTCACCGTGGGCTGGTCACCGCAGACGGCGCAGCTCGGATCCCGGCGGACGCCGATTTCCCGGGTGCGGGCGGCCAGCCCGTCGTACAGGAGCAGCCGCCCCGCCAGCGGCGCCCCGATGCCGAGGATCAGCTTGATCGCCTCGGTGGCCTGCAGCGTGCCAATGACGCCCGGCAGTACGCCCAGCACCCCGGCTTCGGCGCAACTCGGGACGAGACCGACCGGCGGTGGATCCGCGAAGAGGCACCGGTAGCAGGGCCCGCCCGGTGCGCCGAAGACCGACACCTGGCCTTCGAACCGGAAGATGCTCCCGTAAACGAACGGCCGCCGCTCGAGAATGCAGGCATCGTTGACGAGGTAGCGGGTCGGGAAATTGTCGGACCCGTCAAGCACCAGGTCGTAACGGGCCACGAGCGACCGGGCGTTCGCCGAGGTCAACCGGACCGGATGCGGCTCGATCGTGACTGTCGGATTGAGGTCGTGGAGCCGGGCCACTGCCGAATCCAGCTTCGGCGTTCCGACCGCACCGGTGCCATGGAC
This sequence comes from Gemmatimonadales bacterium, assembly GCA_050183815.1. Lineage (GTDB taxonomy): Bacteria > Gemmatimonadota > Gemmatimonadetes > Gemmatimonadales > GWC2-71-9 > SHZU01. The sequence continues at coordinate 9,453 of JBFXAY010000027.1, forward strand.
GATCTGCCGCTGAAGATTGGTGAGGTCGACCCGGTCGAAGTCGACGACGCCGAGGGTACCGACCCCGGCCGCCGCGAGGTAGAGCAATGCCGGCGACCCGAGCCCGCCGGCGCCGACCACCAGCACCCGCGCACCCCGAAGCCGCTCCTGCCCCGCGATGCCGACTTCAGCGAGGGTCAGGTGGCGGGCGTACCGGATCAGTTCGTCGTGCGGGAGCACCGGGCCGGACCGGCGAAACTCAGGTCGATGGAGGGCCCGAGGGCGAAAGCGACACCAGCGTCGCCACGTCGTCTCGGAGGAGGTCCGTCAGGGACACACTGCCGAGAAAATCGTCGATCCGCGCCTGGAGGGCCTGCCACACGGGGCGGATGGCGCAGCCGCTCGCCGGCGAACACCGGTCGGCGTCGACCGGGTGCGTGTCGCAGTTCATCTCGAAGGTCTGATGCTCGGAGGCGGTCATGATGTCCCGCACCGTGATCTGGCGCGGGTCCCGAGCGAGGAAATACCCGCCTTTGGCGCCCCGGACGCTCTCGACGACGCCGGCGCGACGGAGCCGCAGGAGGATCTGCTCGACGTAGTCGGCGGGCAGCCGTTCGGTCTCCGCCAGTTCGCGGGCGGCCACCGGCGAGCCATCCCGCGCCCCGCGCCGGGCGAGGTGCAGGGAGATGATCAGGCTGTACTCGGTCCAGGTGGTGATCCGCATCGGGTCAATTTAGCCCGGCGGGGAAATTCCGACCACCCTACTCGGCAACGACCTCCGAGGCTGCCGGCGGGGCCCCGGCCCCCAGGCCGGCCGCGCGAGGAAGCGGGATGTCCGCTGCCGACGCAACAGCGTGCCAGCGTGGCAGATAGATGGTGAAGGTCGTGCCCACGTCCACGGTACTCTCGACCTGCAGGCCGCCTCGGCTCTGCACCACGACGCCATAGACGCTGGCCAGCCCGAGTCCGGTACCCCGCCCCGGCGCCTTGGTCGTGAAGAAGGGCTCGAACACCCGGCTCATCGTGGTGGAGGTCATGCCGCATCCGGTGTCGCTCACGGTGAGCACCACGTAGTCGCCCGGACCGACGGGAACGACGCCGGCCCGGGTGCCTTCGATCCGCTCCCGGAACACCCGGATGCCGAGCCGGCCACCGTCAGGCATCGCGTCGCGGGCGTTGATGGCAAGGTTCAACACCAGTTGCTCGAACTGGGCCGGGTCCATGTGCACGGCGCCGACATCGGGCGCGACGAGGACCTCCGCCGTGACCGAGTCCTCCAGCAGGCGGCCGAGCAGCTGCATGGTGTCGGCCACGGCCCTGGCCACGTCGATGGTTTCCAGTTCCGCCTGCTGCTTCCGGCTGAAAGCGAGAAGCTGCTTCGTCAGGTCTGCCGCGCGGACCGAGGCCCGGTGAATCTGGGTCAGGTCGTGGCGGACCGGATGCCCGTCCGGCAGGCTGTCGAGCGCCATCTCGCTGTGACCCATCATGGTCGTCAGGAGATTGTTGAAGTCGTGCGCAATGCCGCCGGCCAGCTGGCCCACAGCCTCGAGGCGCTGGGCCTGCTGCAACCGGCTCTCGAGGGCGATCTGGTCGGTGCGGTCGCGAAGCGTGAGGACGATGCCTTCGATGGCCGATGCCGAACCGGACTTGCCGGCGACCTGCTCCGGGCGGGCGAGGTTGGTGACCACGCCCTCGATGTCCCGGTAGCCGCCGGTCGCCCCCCGCATCCGCCAGCGAACCGGCACCGCGGACGACGCGCCGTCCCGGGCTGCCTGGAGCACGGCGAGGACCCGTCGCCGGTCGATCGGTTCCACCAGATCGACGAAGCGACGACCGCGCAGGTCGCCGGACGCATCGAAGATCCGCGCCGAGGGCGAGGTCAGGCGAATGACACCGTCGCGGTCCACCGCCACGATCACGTCGGAGGCGTTCTCGACGAGTGCGGCGATCGTCAGGCGGGCCTCGTGCGCCGCCTGATCGCCCAGCAACCGGGCATGTTCGCGTCCCATGATCATCTGGCGGACGGCCAGCAGGACCACGATCACGACGAGCCCGGCCTCGACCGCGGCGATGCCGGGGACCGTCTCCGTCCGGCCGAGTTGGGCCGCGAGCGCGGCGACGGCGAGGAGCGCCGCCCACGGCAGCGGACTCGCCGCGACACCCTGGCCGCGACTCGGGAAGGGCCACGGCCACCGGTTTCGGATCGCCTCGAGCGCCAGGGTCAGAACGAACGGCAGCGCGAACAACAGGGCCGCGTCGACGCGAGGACCGAGCAGCCGCTGGAGACTGAAGGCGGTGTTGCCGAGGTTGATCCCGGCCGCCAGGACCATGATGCCGACGACGAGGCGGTGAGCCACGCGGAACTCCGGCAGACTGCCGCGGCTCACGCTCACTCCGACGAGGATCAACGTGCCCGCCCACATGACCGCGGGCAGGACGCCGGCCGACGGCCGGGCCGCCCCAGGAATCGCGGCGCCGTATCCCACGATGAGGAGCGCCGCCATCGCCACCATCAGGGTGTCGAGCACGGCGTACCAGCGGAACTCGTCGCTCCGGCGCTGCGCGGGCCACACCGCAATCGCCGCGGTCCACGCTCCGATCTGGAGCATCGTCGCCGCGGCGATCACGATCTTGAGGGGCACCGGCGTCGGCTGGAACCGGACCCCGGCCGCCGCCGCGGCGTTGATCGTGCCGAGCTGCGCCATGAGCCCCAGCCAGGCAACCGATCCGGCCCGGAGCACCGGGCGGACGATCGGATCCCAGTTCCGGATCGTCGCTCGCCACCAGACGGCGGCCGCCGCGGCCACCGCGAGGGAATAACCACCCTGAACGGCGCCGGTGAAGAACAGGTGCGGCGCGACGAGGGCTACCCCAAGCCCGATGCCTGAACCGACGAGGGCCGCCACGGCCCAGCGATCCCAGCGGCCCGCAGCAGCGGGGTCGCGGGATCGCTCGAGCCGGGACGGCTGGATCCGGTCGGTTTCGGCTGCGACTGTCGTCACCCGGGCGGCCTCGTCGGTAACCGATAGAGGTATCGGCACGAGGAGCCCGTTCTCAATGCCCGGCGGGAACCCTCCGGAGCCGGGCGAGCCGGCGCACCAGCACGATGGCGGCAGCGGGTCCGGCCGCGAGCGCCGGGAACGCCCACCGGGTGGCCGGCCCACCCGCCGCGGCCACGAACTGGATCGCCACCATGGTCAGCAGGAAGCCGAGCGAGGTCTGGAGGGTCAGCGCCGTGCCGACGGCGTGGGCCGGCGCCATTTCGGTGACGAGGGCACTGTACTGGGCCGAGTCGGCAATGACGGCGATACCCCAGACGGCGATCACGACCATGGTGACCGCCGGCGCCCGACCGAAGACGACCGCCGACAACAGGGCCGCCGCGCCGCTGGCGACCAGCGACCAGATCACCACCCGGGCCCGTCCCAGCTGGTCCGCCGCAAGACCGCCGGCCAGGCACCCGACGACACCGATGGCGATGCTGGCGAACGCGAGTCCGGCCACCCGGGTCGGCGCTGCGTCGTGCCCCCCGGCTGCGAGCGAGGCCGCCCAGTAGGCGGCGATGAACCCCCAGAAGGCGTAGAGCTCCCACATGTGCCCCAGGTAGCCGCCGGTCACCAGGCGGAGCTCCCTCACCCGGGCCACCTCCCCGACCAGCCGCCAGGAGAAGGGTCGGCGGGGAAAGGCATGGGGACCGTCGCGGTAGCCGGCCGCGATCAGCAACCCCGCGCCGAGGGCCGCGAGCGACGTGGAACCCACCACCGCCTCGAGACTGAGCCCGCCCAGCGCTTCGACCAGATACGGTGACGCCTTGCCGACCGTGAGGGCCCCGACGACGGTACCGATCGCAAAGCCGCGCCGGTCCCGGAACCAGGTGGCGGCCATCTTCATGGCGGGTGGATAGACCCCGGCGAGGAGGAGCCCGAGACCGAACCGGGTGACGAGCGCGGCGGGATAGCTGTCGACGACGAGCAGGCCGGCATTCACAGCCCCGGCCAGCACGGCCGACACCGCGAAGTACCACCGGCTCGGGATCAGGTCGGGCAGATTGAGCACCGCGGCGAGCAGGGTCCCGGCCACGAACCCGACCTGGACGGCTGAGGTGAGCCCGGCCACCTGCACCCCGCTCAGCTGCCAGCGCGCGGCCAACTCGTGCGCCGCCGCGCCCCCCGCGAACCACCCCGCCATGCCGAGCAACTCGGCCGCCGCGATCAGCGCCAGCATCGCGAGGGGGGCCCGGCCCGACCCGGCGGCAGGACCGGCCGATGCTGCCGTCATCCGCCCTCGGGCGCCGAGCGACGGCCGGGGACGCCCAGCTCCGTCATCGCCCGCAGGTCGAGCACCGCATCGAGGTCGGCGCCGGTCAGGATGCCGCGCCGCACGACGAGTTCCCGCACCGTGATCCCCTCGGCCAGCGCCTCCTTGGCCAGGCGGGCGGCCTCGGCATAGCCGAGGCGGGGGGCCAGCGCGGTGACCAGGGCCGGGCTTCGCTCGAGCCAGTGACGGCACTGCGCCTCGTCCGCCGTGATCCCGCGGATACAGTCCACGTCGAACCGCTCCACGGCCGCCGCCACGATCTTGAAGGCGAAGACCAGGTTGTGCGCGATGACCGGCATCATCACGTTGAGTTCCAACTGGCCGGCCTCGGCGGCCACGGCGACGGTGGCGTCGAGACCGATCACCTGATAGCAGACCTGGTTCACCATCTCCGCGATCGACGGGTTCACCTTCCCCGGCATGATGCTGGACCCGGGCTGGACCGCCGGGAGGACGATCTCCGCGAGCCCGGTACGGGGGCCCGAGGCGAGGAGCCGGAGGTCGCTCGCGATTTTCCCGAGGTCGAGCGCGAAGGCCCTCAAGGCGCCGCTCACGGTGGCGAAGTCGCCCATGGACTGCATCAAGGCGATCCGGTCAGCCGCCGCCTCCACCTCGAGCCCGGTGAGCCGGCGCAACTCCGCGATCATCAGATCCGGGTACTCGGGCTCGGCATTGAGTCCCGTGCCCACGGCGGTGCCGCCGATGTTGAGCGGCCGGAGCCACCGAGCGGCTTCGGCGAGCTTGGCCCGGTGTCGCGCGACGGTATGGCCCCAGGCGCCGAACTCCTGGCCGAGGCGGATGGGGGTCGCATCCTGGAGGTGGGTGCGGCCCGATTTCACGAGCCCGTCGAACTCGCGGCCCTTGGCCAGCAATCCCTCCGCCAGGCCCGCCACCGTGGTATCCAGGGTCCGGGCCACAGTCAGCGCCGCCAGCCGGATCGCCGTCGGGATCACGTCGTTGGTGCTCTGGGCCATGTTGACGTGATCGTTGGGATGGATCGGCGAGTAGCTGCCGCGGGTCCCGCCCAGAAGTTCGTTGGCCCGGTTGGCGAGCACCTCGTTACAGTTCATGTGGTGCGAGGTCCCGGCGCCGGCCTGGTAGACATCCACGACGAACTGATCGCGATGGGCCCCGCCAAGAATTTCGTCCGCCGCCAGTACGATCGCGTCCGCGAGGCGCGGGTCGAGCCGGCCGGTGCGGCGGTGTACCAGCGCGGCCGATCGTTTTACCGCGATGACGGCATCGACGAACTCGGGCAGCGGCCGGAGTCCCGAGATCGGAAAGTTCTCGACGGCCCGCTGGGTCTGGATCCCATAGAGGGCTTCCGCCGGCACCGGTAGTTCTCCGAGGGGGTCCCGTTCGAGGCGGACGGCCATCACCCGACTCCGGAACGCGAACACGGAAGGAGCGGCACCGGCATGACGAACCCGTTTCTGATAACGCCGGGCACCGCGGCGCGATTCGCGCCCGACCGGCAGGCCAAGGTCGATCTGGTGCGCGGCGGACACCTGTTCCTCGGACTCAACTGCTTCGAGCCCGGACAGTCGCAACGAACCCACCACCACGCGGGGGCCGACAAATTCTATCTGCTCCTCTCGGGAAAGGCGAGAATGATCGTGGGCAAGGCGGAGTTCGAAGCGACCGCGGGCCAACTGGTGTGGGCCCCCGCGGACGTCCCCCACGGAGTGCTCGAAGCGGTCGAGCGAACGGTGATGCTGGTCGGACTGGCACCGCCGCCCGCCGGGGGCTGACGCTAGCGGGCGATCCCGGTCAGGAAGGGGTTGTGCCGGCGCTCGGCGCCGATCGTCGTCGGCGGGCCGTGGCCCGGATGCACCACCACGTCGTCCGGGAGGGTCAGCAGCTCGCGCTCGATGCTGGCGATCAACTGAGCATGGTCGCCGCCGGGAAGATCGGTTCGCCCGATCGATCCCTGGAAGAGCACGTCTCCGCCAAGCACCGTATTGCCGGCGATGAAGCAGACGCTGCCGGGTGAGTGTCCCGGCGTGTGCCGAACGGTCAACGTCGTGTCGCCGAGACGCAGCTCTTCGCCGGCGGCCAGGTACCTGGTAACCGGCGGTGGGGCGGCCGCCGCGAAGCCCCACAATGCCCCCTGCTCCGGCAACGCCTGATACAACGGTTCGTCGGCCGGGTGCAGCAGGATCGGGGCACCGGTGGCCTGGTGAACCGCCCCGACGCCGAGAATGTGGTCGATGTGGGCGTGGGTGAGCCAGACCTCCCTGATCGTGAGCCCGTGATGGGCGGCCTGGGCAAGAAACCGGTCCGCCGCCTCCCCCGGATCGACGATCACCGCATCCCCGGCGCCGGCTTCGTGGACGAGGTAGCAGTTCTCGAGAAACGCCCCGTTCTCGATCCGGATGATCCGGAGGCCGCTCATGTCGCGGCCAGGCGGCTCTTGCGTTCGGTCAGGTATTTCTCGACGGCGATGGCCGCCGTGGTGGCATCGCCGACCGCGGTGGTGACCTGGCGGGTGAGCTGGACCCGGAGGTCTCCGGCCGCGAAGAGGCCCGGAATCGAGGTCATCATCCGGTCGTCGGTGACGAGGTAGCCGCTGGCGTCGTGCCTGATGTGCTCCTTCACCAGCCCGCTGTTCGGGGTGAAGCCGATGAAGACGAAACACCCCGTGACCGCGAGGTCCGACCGGCTGCCGTCCCTGGTGTCCTCGAGGACGAGGTGCTTGAGGCCGGCCGGGTCGCCGACCATTTCGAGCACCTGCTTTTCCCAGAGCACCTCGATCTTCGGATTGGCGAGGGCCCGGTCCTGCACCAGGCGGGAGGCCCGAAACTCGTTCCGGCGGTGCACGATGTAGACCTTGGCCGCGTAGCGGGTGAGATAGTCGGCTTCCTCCACGGCGGCGTCGCCGCCGCCGATGACGGCGATGGTCTCGCCCTTGAAGAAGGCGCCATCGCACACCGCGCAGTAGGACACCCCGCGACCGGCGTACTCCGCTTCGCCCGGCACGCCGAGCTTGGTCGGGGTGCCCCCGGCCGTGAGGATGACCGTCGGCGCGAAGAACTCTGCGCCGGAACTCGTGGCCACCCGGAAGCCATCGTCATGGCGGTGGATGCCCTCCACGTTTTCCATCCGGATGTCGGCGCCGAATTTCTTGGCGTGTTCGGTCATCAACTCGGCCAGCTTCGGCCCGAGCACGGTCTCGAAGCCGGGATAGTCCTCGATCTTTTCGGTATTGAGGAGTTCGCCGCCGGGGAGGCCCCGTTCGAGGGTGACGGCACTGAGCATTCCCCGCCCCGCGTACATCGCCGCGCACAGCCCGGCGGGCCCGGCCCCGACGATGATGGTATCAAAGGTGTTCATTGGGTTGTCCTCCCTGGTGCGGCCCTCCGGATCCGTTCCACCGGCCGAAACGTGACGCCCAATATACACGACCCGCCCAGCCCCGGTTCCCGGCGCCCCCGTTGCGCCCGGCGCCCGGCGCCTCAGTACCCGCCTAACGAGACCTGCCCGCCACCGGACCGTGACGATGCGGTGACCCGCCGTTGGCGGGACCGACGCCGTGCGGTCCGATGTTGGACTGACCCCCGCGAAGGAAATGCATGGCGCGTTTTCCGCTCCCGACTCCCGTTCGCAAGACTGCCTGGCGTTCGCCGGTCCGCCGGCCGGTCCCCGTCCTCTCGGGGCCCGACACCGGCCCCGGCTGAGGATGTCCCGATGCGAATCGCCATCTTTTCCGAAGTGTACTGGCCGATGATCAGCGGCGTCTCCGGCACGCTGCAACGCGCCACGGAAGGCCTCATCCGCCGCGGGCACGAGGTCCGCGTCTACACCGCCTCCTATCCGCTCCCGGACGGAGCCGCGGACCGACCCGAGGTGCACCGGAGTCCGAGCCGGCCCTTCGTGCTCTCTCCCGAAGTCCAGTGGGCCCGGCCCGACCGGCGGCACCTCGTCGCCGACCTCGACCGCTTTCGGCCCGAGGTCGTCCACCTTGCCACCGAATGGTCGATGGGGTACGCCGGACTTCGGGCTGCCCGGGCCCTCGGCGTGCCGATCATCGCGTCCGCCCACACGGACTACGAACGGTATGCCCGGCGCTATCGGCTGGCGGCGGCGGTCCAACCCGGCTGGTGGTACCTCCGCTGGTTCTATTCTCACGCTCATCGGATTCTGGTGCCGACCGCCCGCTACGGCGAGGACCTCGCTCGGCGCGGCGTCCAGCACACCGCCGTTTGGAGCCGCGGAGTCGACACCGGCGCGTTCTCGCCCGCGTTTCGATCCGCCGCCTACCGGGAGGCCCTCGGTATCGGTCCCGAGGAGGTCATCGTCGCCTACGTCGGGCGGATCGCACCGGAGAAGGGCATCGAACGGCTGCTCGGGGCCTGGGGCCGGCTGGCGGAGCGGTTTCCGGCGGCCCACCTGGTGTTCACCGGCGCCGGCCTGATGGCAGCGGAGATCGATCGGCGGGCCCTGCCGCGAGTCCACCGGACGGGCTCGCTCCGGGGGGCCCGACTGGCCGAGGCCTACGCGTCGGCCGACATCTTCGCCATGCCGTCCGAAACGGAAACCTTCGGGAACGTCACCCTGGAGGCCATGGCGAGTGGACTGCCCGTGGTGGCGGTCGCCCGCGGCGGCGTCCTCGATTTCGGTATTGCCGACACGAACGCGGTGCTGACCGAACCGGCACCCGGTGAGTTCGCCGCCGGGCTCGCTCGGCTGCTGGAGGAGCCCGGCACCCGCCGGCGGCTGGCCCGCGGGGCCCGGGCGACCGCGGCCCGGCGCGACTGGGGGCCGGTCTTCCGGAGCCTGGAGGACCACTACCGGGCCGCAGCCGGTGCGACCGCCATCCCGACGGCCGCCTAACGGAGTGGGCCGGGCCCGGCGACCAGGATGGCGGTCTGGGTCGGCCATCCCCGCGAGGGGGGCCAGCCGGGCCAGCAATTCAATGAGGGTGACCCCGAGCGCCGCGAGTCGGGCGGCCTACCCGGTCGGTGCCTGGATCGCGATACCGGGGCCGGCCGGTCGGCCACCGAATCAGGCCCCCTGGTCCCGGACCCGGCCATAGATCTCGAACAGCCGGTCGAGGGCCCCGTCCCAGTCGTGGTGCGTTTCCGCGTAGCGACGGCCCCGATGGCCGAGATAGGACAGGTTCTGGCGGGCGAGCCACGCCGCCGCATCGGCCAGGTGACCGGGGTCACCGGTCCGATAGAGCTCCCCGGCCCGGCTGGCACGCACCAACTCAGCCCCACCGCCCTCATCGGTCGAGAGCACCGGCGTGCCGCTCGCGAGGGCTTCGAGCACCGAGAGCCCAAAGGTCTCGAATGGCCCCGGCGCGACGTAGAGGTCGCACGCCGCTACGAGGTCGGCAAACCGGTCGCGGTCGCCGGCGAAGGGCAGCCAGTGGACCCGGGGGGCGTAGTGATGGCGGCGGAGCCGGTCGAACGCCGGCCCGGCACCGATCAGCGCCAGCCGGATCCGGGTGCGCCGCTCGACCTCCGGCCACGCATCGAGCACGACGTCGAGCCGCTTCTCCGCGGCGAAGCGCCCGCCGAACAGGGCCACCCGTCCTTCCGGCAGACCGAACGCCTTGCGGGTCTCGGCGGCCCACTCCCGGCGCTCGGGGCGGAACCGGACCAGGTCGACGCCAAGCGGTGCGACGGCGACGCGGGGAACGCCGAGCAGCTGCAGTTCACTCGCCGAGTAGAGGGAGCTGCAGACCACGGCGGGGAACCGGTCGCCCAGCAGCCGGACATACCGACTCACGACCGCCGACGCGGTCCGGCGAACCAGGCCGTCACGCGCCGCCTCGGCGGCGACCAACTCGGGGAAATGGCGGTGATAGAACCAGACGGTCGGCGCCTCGTGACGCCGGTTGGCGAAGCGGGTCAGCCACGGCACCAGGAAGGGCGAGCCGACCTCGATGAGGTCGGGCCGCTCGTGCTCCACGATCCGCTGGAACGAGGCGGTGGCGAGGAGGAACCGATACGGCGGATTGAGCGGCATCCGGGGGCCGCGGAGCCGGTAGATCCGGGAACCGTTGCCGGTCTGGACTTGGTCGGCCGACCCGGGGATCACCATGACTTGCCGGAGATCGGGCCGGACCGCCACATAGCGGGCCTTTTGCAGGAGATAGGTGCGAATCCCGCCGCTGGTATCACCGAAGTACTTGGTGACGTCGAGGACGCCGAGTCGGGCACCGGGGCGGAGCGGCGGGGGGAGCCGGACCCCGGGCTCGCTCGCCGCCGCGAGGGGTCCCCGGACCGGAACGGACCGGATCGAGACCGCGCGACGCAGGTTCACGGACCAGGAAGCTAGGGGCCTAACGTCACAAAACGACGCCTAACGTGTCACAAGGCACGTTCCGGGGGGTCCGATCGTTCGCGGCGGAGCGTTAGGGCGCCCACCGCCGGCACGCCGTTAGGCCGAGCCGACCGGCTGGGCCGTCCCCGGCGCGGTCGGTTCGGCGGCGGCGCCACGAGCGAGGATCCCCCGGTAGAGGGTGTCGAGCCGGTCGAGTTCGCGGTCCCAGCCCAGGGCCCGGGCCGTCGCCAGCGCACCGGCGGCGAGCGTCCGTCGGCGCGCGGGGTCGGCGGCCAGGTCAACCAGCCGGTCCCCGAGATCGGCCGGATCGGCCGGATCCGCCGCGAGCCCGTTGACGCCGTCGCGAAGGTGGTCCGCCACCCCCCCGGCGGGAATCGCCGCGACGGGCAGGCCGCTCGCCATGGCTTCGAGGACCACCAGCCCCAGCGTCTCGGTGAGGGAGCTGAAGACGAAGGCGTCCGCACTGGCGTACAGCGCCGGCAGTTCGGCGGCCCGGTCGAGAAAGCCGAGAAATGCCACGCCGGCTCCGGCGCGCGCCTCGAGATCGGTCCGGCTCGGCCCGTCGCCGGCAATCACCAGGCGAACCCGGTCGCCGAGCCGGCGCCGGCACCGCGCGAACGCGGTGAGGAGATGGACCAGGTTCTTCTCCGGCGCAAGCCGGCCGACGTGGAGGAGGACGCACTCGCCCCGGGGCGCCAACCGGGCCCGCCACTCGGCCGTGCGGGCTTCCGGCCGGAAGGTCGCGGCATCGACGCCGCAGCCCCAGGTGACCGCGCGGGAGAGGCCGCGGGCCACCAGTTCCCGCCGGGTGGCGTCCGAGGGCGTGAAGGTCGCGGCGGCCCGCCGGTGAAACCGGGTGAGACCCCGCTGGACCACGCCCTCGAGAAACGGGACGCCCCAGGAGCGGGTATAGCGGCTGAAGTCGGTGTGGTACGACGTCACCAGCGGAACGCCCAGCGTCCGGGCCACCTGCCAGCCGAGCCACCCCGCGGCGAATTCGGTGGCGCAATGGACCAGATCGGGGCGAAAGTCGCGAGCCGCCGCCAGGACGCGGGCCCGCGCCGGCCAGGCCAGCCTGATCTCCGGGTAGAGCGGCATTGCCCGACTCGGCAGCTCGAGGAGCAGGTGGCTCCGGTCGGCCCCGAAGACGTCCGGGCCCGCCGGATACCGGGGGGCGACGACGCCGACGTGCCAGCCCCGCTCGGCGAGCCCAACGACCGAGAGATGGGTTACGGTCGAGACCCCGTTGACCTGGGGCGGATAGGTATCGGTGCAGTAGAGAACCCGCATGGGACCACAGCTTCAGGGGGACCGATCACGGGGCGGTCAGGGATTCGTCACGGTTGGGCAACGTCACCCCGTTGCCACCTAACGGGCAGCCTGACAGGCCGTTAGGCCTTCCGGTCGTTAGGTCGTTAGGCCCCGAGTCACCTAACGGCCGCCGTGACACGATCCTGACCACGCTGTGAGCGGATCCTGACCCGCCCGGCCAAGCTTGGACCCATCCCCGATCCGGAGGTTCCCGATGCTCGGTCTCCTCGCCCGCCTTGACGCCCGGGACCGGCGGCTCTTCGAACGCTGGAGCCTCGACGCGGAAGCGTCCCGGCTTCGGCGGGCTGCCTGGATCGGCGTCACCTGGCTCGGCAGCGCGGCGGTCACGATCGGGCTTGTCGTCCTGCCGCTCGTCTTCGCGCCCTGGCCCCGAGCCCTCACCTGGCGTGCCGGCCTCGCCCTCGGGCTCTCCCATGTGGTGATCCAGGTCATCAAGCGGCTGGTCGGCCGGGAGCGCCCTTCGGAACGACTCGGCGCCCGCGGCGTCATCGCCAATCCGGATCGGTTCAGCTTCCCGTCCGGACACGCGACCTCGAGCCTGGCACTGGCCCTGAGCTATGCGGTGGCGTTCCCTTCCCTGGCCGCGCCGCTGGTCGGCGCGGGCCTCCTGGTGGGCTGGAGCCGGGTCGCCCTCGGGGTCCACTACCCAGGCGACGTTCTCGTCGGCCAGACCATCGCGGCGCTGACGGTCCTCGCGCTTCGTTAGGCTCCTCTCAGGACCCGCACCCCCGGCCCAGCCGCAGGGTCCCGACGGCGCCGTGACAGGCGGAAATCGTCCCGACAACGAGGGTGGCCGGTTCCTCCTCCGCCAACCCGGCGGCCAGCAGCGCCCTGGCCAACCGCACTTCCGGCAGATCGAACATCCCGACGCCGAACGCCCGGTGCCGGGTCACGAACAACGCCGGCCCGAGCACCCGGCCGGCCGCCGCCGGCGCGGCCCGGACGTACTCCGCCAGCGTCTCGCTCATCTCCCAGGTGCGGGGGGCGCGGGTGACGGGACAGAGGTGGGGTTCGATGCAGTGGGTGGGACAGAGCCAGTCCGCGTGCGAGACGTACCGATTGCCATCGGGCGCGAGCCGGTCGAACGGCGTGTCCATCGGCCAGAAGGCCGGCCCCGCGGCCACCCGCCCCGGCGCCAGCCGCTCCGCGGTCCGGGTCAGCCACTCGGCCATCAGGTGCGGCATCAAGGGTGACGGCACGATGGCGTCGTCCGGGGTGCCGGCCGGCGGCGGATCGCGATCGAGAAACCCGTCGAGAAAGGCCCCCCAATCGGCAACCTCGAGGCGGAAATCGTCGCCGAGGGTCCCCGCCGCCCGGCACGCCGGATCCCGATCCACCAGGATCACCGAGCGGAACGCCACCTTCCCCTTGGCGCGAGCCGCCGCCAGCTGGCCGGCATAGAACGAGCCGTAGCAGCCGCCCCCGATGACGACGACATCGCGGAACCCGGTCGGCGGGGCCGCTTCCTGCATCAGCGCCTCGACGCCGCCAGGGCCAGCAGCCGGTCGACCCACTCGGCCGGGATCCGCTCGCCCCCGACAACGGCATGGGACGGGCTGGCCGCCGCAGCGCCGTGGGAATCGCTTCCGCCGGTTCGCAGCAGGCCAAGCTCGCCGGCGAGCCCGTCGAGCTCGGCCCGCACCGCCGGCCGATGACTCGGATGCCTCACCTCGATCGCGTCGAGCCCCTCGGCCTTGAGATGGAGCAGACCTTCGCGACCGACCCGGTCCTTCGGATGGGCCAGCGACGACACGCCGCCGACCTTTCGGATCAGCCCGGTGATGGAGCCAAACGGCGGCAGTTCCTTGGGGACGAAGGCCGGACGGCCGCGGCCGAGGAATCGGTCGAACGCCTCGTCGATGGAGCGCACCGTGCGGCGGCGGATCAGGGCCCGGGCCACGTGCGGCCGCCCGATCGGGGCGCCGGCGGCCTCGGCCTCCACCTCGGCCTCCTCGAGGGGGATGCCGCAGCCGTTGATGGCGCGGACCATGGTGCGGGCCCGATCGGCCCGGCCCCGCCGCATTCCGGCGAGCCGGTCGAGGAGCACGGCCGCCGCCTCGTCCAGCGCGTAGCCGAGGAGATGGGCCTCGCCCCACGGCGCGCCGACCGAGAACTCGCATCCGGTGATCACCTGCACCCCGATCCGGTCGCCCTCAGCGCGCGCCTCCGCGACGCCCGCCACCGTGTCGTGGTCGGTCAGCGCGATCGTGCCGAGGCCGGCGGCGGCCGCAAGCCGAACGACCTCCGCGGGCGGCAGGGTCCCGTCGGAGGCCGTGCTGTGGAGATGAAGGTCGGCGACGCCCGTCAGCGGCGGTACCCCGCCTCGACGTCGGTCCAGGACGGTTGCGACCGGGCCAGCAGCCCCGCGAGGGCCGCGGCCGACATCTCGGCGAGCGAGTCCTCGCGCGCCTTGGTTCCCTGGGGCGAGTAGCGGGCGAGCCGCTCTTCGGCGCCGTCCGCCCGGGCGAACTTCACGGTGAATTCGTCTTTGCCGTACTGGGTCCGGCGGCCCGACGGGGACACAATCCACCGGACGCCGGCGACTTCGATCGAACGCTGCGGCACGGGACCTCCCTCAGGCGTTGTCGGGGAACTCGTGGAGCGACTTGCGGACGTCGGCGAGGAACCGGTCGGCGTCGGCGCCGTCCACGACGCGGTGATCGAACGACATCGCCAGGAACCCGCGGGTCCGGATTGCGATGGAGTCGGTGCCGTCGGGCTGGGTGATCACGGCCGGCTGCTTGTCGATCGACCCGACCGCGAGGATCGCCGACTGGGGCTGGTTGATGATCGGGAGGCCGATCTTGGTTCCGAAGCCGCCGGGGTTCGTGATCGTGAAGGTCCCCTTCTGGACTTCGTCCGGCGAAAGCTTCTTGCCGCGTGCCCGCTCCGCCAGGTCGCCGATCGACCGCGCCAGGCCGAAGAGATTGAGTTCGTCCGCCCGGCGGACGACCGGCACGATCAGGCCCCAGTCGAGCGCGACGGCGATCCCCAGATTGATCTCCCGGCGGAACACGGTGGCTTCGCCCATGACGGCCGAGTTGACCACCGGGTGCTTCCGGAGGTTGTCGGCCACGGCCTTGGCGATGAACGCCAGGAACGTGAGGTTGACCCCCCGTTCCGCGAACTCGGCCTTTCGCCGCCCGCGGATCTGGGCCACGCGGGTGTAGTCGATCTCGATCAGGCTGTTGACGTGGGGCGAGACCCGGCGCGACATGACCATGTGGTCCGCCGTCAGCTTCCGGATCCGGGACCAGGGCTCGACCTTGTCGCCCTCCCAGGGTTCGACCACCGGGCCGGGCACCACGGCCACCCCGCCGGCCACCGGGCCCGGCCCGGCCGCCGCGGGCGCGGCGGTCGGCGCAGCGGGCGCGGTGGGCGCCGGGCCCGATTCCAGATAGCTCAGCACGTCATTCTTGGTCACGCGCCCGGCCAGGCCACTCCCCGGAATCACGGCCAGGTCGAGGCCATGTTCCGCCACCATCCGCCGCACCAGCGGGGTGGACTTCCGCCGGAGGCGGTCCTCGGCCGACTCGTCGCCGTTGGCGCTGGGCGCCGCCGGGGCGGGAACCGGCGCGACGACGGGCGCGGGTGCCGCTACCACGGAGGGCGGGGGCGGTGCGGCCGGGGCCGCCGCCGGCGCGGCAGGGGCCGGGGCGGCGGCAACGGCACCGGCTTCCGTCTCGATCCGGGCCACGAGCGTTTGCACCGGCACGGTCTGGCCCTCGGTCACCAGGACCTCGGCCAGCACGCCGGCCGACGGCGACGGGATCTCGGCATCGACCTTGTCGGTCGAGATCTCGAAGATCGGCTCGTCCCGCTTGACCGGGTCGCCCACCTTCTTGAGCCACTTCGACAGGGTCCCCTCGGCGATGGACTCGCCCATCTGGGGCATGACGACGTCGATTCGAGCCATGGCGGTCTTCCTTCTCTGCGTTCAAGGGGCCGGCGGACCGGCACCCCGGGTCAATCAGTCGAGTATCGGCGGCGCGACGCCGCTCAGTAGGCCAGCATCCAGCGGGCCGCGGCGACGATGTCGTCCGTTCCGGGAAGGACGAAGTCCTCGAGCGTCGGTGCGTAAGGCAGCGGCACGTCGTGGGCAGCGACCCGGCGAACCGGGGCGTCGAGCCACTCGAAGCACTGCTCGTTGATCCGGGCCGTGATTTCGCCGGCCATGCCGCCAGTCCGGGTATCCTCGTGCACCACCAGCGCCCGGTTGGTGCGCTTCACCGAAGCCATGATGGCCGCGTCGTCGATCGGGAGCAAGGTGCGGAGGTCGAGCACTTCCACCGACGCACCGTCTTCCCGCTCGAGCCGCTCCGCCGCCTCGAGCGCCTTCCACACCATGGCCGAGTAGGTCACGATCGTCAGGTCCCGCCCGGCGCGTGCCAGCCGGGCCTTGCCGATCGGGGTGAGCACCTCCTCGTCGGCCGGAAGGTCTTCCTTGATCCGGCGGTAGAGGTACTTGTGCTCGAAATAGAGGACCGGGTCCTCGTCGCGAATCGCGGCCTTGATGAGGCCCTTCGCATCCCGCGCGGTGGCCGGTGCCACGATCTTGAGCCCGGGCGTGTGGAGGTAGGCCGCCTCCGGGTTCTGCGAGTGGAACGGCCCGCCCCGGACGTACCCGCCGGCCGGTCCGCGAATGACGAGCGGCGTCTTGAGATCCGCCCGGTACCGCGCCGTGGCCACGTAGTTCGTGATGATCGAGTAGGCGCACGACATGAAGTCGATGAACTGCATCTCGCACACCGGCCGGAGGCCCATGTGCGCGGCCCCCGCCGCCGCTCCGACGATGGCCGTTTCGGAGATCGGCGTCTCGACGACCCGCTGGTCGCCGAACCGTTCGGTGAAGCCCTCGGTGACCTTGAATGCGCCGCCATAGGGCCCGATGTCCTCGCCGAGAAGGAAGACCCGCTCGTCCCGGTCCATCTCCTCCCGGAGCCCGTCGCGAATCGCTTCGAGGTAGGTGACCTCAGCCATCGAGCCTCCGGTACCACTCCCGCTCCGCCCGGGGCGGGTCGGCGAGCACGCCGTCGAGGGCCGTTTCGGGTGCCGGCATCGGCTCGTGCTCGCAGACGGCGAGGGCCGCGTCGATTTCCGAGCGGACCCGGGCGTCGAGGGCCGCGAGATCGGCGTCGGTGGCCCAGCCGCTCTCCACCAGCCGGCGGACGTAGCGGTCGATGGGGTCGCGTGCCTCCCAGGCCTCGACCTCGTCCCGCTGGACGTACGACTGGTTGTCGTGCTCCGCGTGGCCCTTCCGCCGGAAGGTGATCAGTTCGACGAGCGTTACCCCGCCGCCGGCGCGGGCGCGGTCCACCGCCCGCTTCGACACCTCGTACACCGCCAGCACATCGTTCCCGTCGGCCTGCTCGCCGGCCACGCCGTACGCCGCCGCCTTTTCCACCAGGAACTGCACGGCCGTCTGCTTCCGCATCGGCGTCGAGTAGGCGTAGCCGTTGTTCTCGGCAATCACGACCAGCGGCACTCGCTGCACGGCGGCGAAGTTGATGCCCTCGTGGAACGCCCCGGTGCTCATCGCGCCGTCGCCCACGTAGACCATCCCGACCCGGGGCTCCCGCCGCACCTTGAACGACAGGGTGACGCCGGTCATGACCGGCACCATGTCGCCCAAATGGGAGATCTGGCCGAGGAAGCCGCGCTCGAGATCGTTGAAGTGGATGTTGAGTTCGCGGCCGCGGGTGGGACTTGCCGCCTTGGCCATGTACTGGCGGAGCACCTCGAGCGGCGTGGCGCCCTGGACCAGCATCGAGCCCAGGTTCCGGATCAGCGGGGAAAGGATGTCACCCCGGGAGCGGTCCAATGCGAACGCGCTCCCGACGGCGTCGGCCTCCTGGCCGAGCGACCGGAACAGCCCGCCGATGACCTTGGTCTGGCGGTACAGATTGACCAGCTGCTCCTCGAGCGACCGGGTGAGCCGCATCCAGTAGTAGAGCTCGTGGAGCTGCTCGCGGGACAGCCCGGCCGGTACCGGCTTCGACACGGGGACTGCGGTCACCGGTTCAGTACGCTCCCCGGAGCTCGTGGCGGGGTTCCGCCATGGTGTGCACCGTCCCGAGGAAACGCTTGACCAGCTTGTCGAGCTCGCTTTCGCCGGGCTGGTTGGTCTCGGCCGTGATCAGGGTGTAATGCCCGCCTTCGGCCTGGACCGTCACGGACATCTGCCCGATCCCGCTGGAGAAGCTCCGGCGCCGGGCCCCCTCCTCGGTCGGGCTCATCCGCGAGCCGAAGAACGAGGCCGCCGTGGCGACGACCTCGTCCGGGCTCACGCTGGTGCGATGGAAGTACTTCATCGGCTTGCCTCAGTCCTTCCCGTACTCGTAGTACTCGGTGCCGAGATGGGTGATCTGTTCCTCGCCCATCATCCACCGGAGCGTGTTCTTGAGCTTCGTCTGCTGGATGAAGAGATCGTGCTCGGGATAGAGGCCCGGCGCGGTCTGGGGGCTCTTGAAGTAGAACGAGAGCCATTCCTGGACGCCGTGCATGCCGGCCCGCTGGGCCAGATCGAAGAACAGGGCCAGGTCGAGCACCAGCGGGGCGGCGAGAATCGAGTCCCGGCAGAGGAAATCGACCTTGATCTGCATCGGATAGCCGAGCCACCCGAAGATGTCGATGTTGTCCCAGCCCTCCTTGTTGTCGCCGCGGGGCGGATAGTAGTTGATCCGCACCTTGTGGTAGAGCTTCCCGTAGAGGTCCGGGTAGAGCTCCGGCTGGAGGATGTGCTCGAGCACGCCGAGCTTCGACTCTTCCTTGGTCTTGAAGCTCTCGGGATCGTCGAGCACCTCGCCGTCGCGGTTGCCGAGGATGTTGGTGGAGTACCAGCCGGCCACGCCGAGCATCCGCGCCTTGAACATCGGCGAGAGCACGGTCTTGATCATCGTCTGGCCGGTCTTGAAGTCCTTGCCGCCGATGGCCACCTGGCGCTTCCGGGCCAGCTCCTCGAGGGCCGGGAAATCGCAGCTGAGGTTCGGCGCGCCGTTGGCGAACGGCACGTTCTCCATCACCGCCGCCCAGGCGTACAGCATCGACGGCGCGATCGACGGGTCGTTCGCGTCCATCGCCTTCTCGAACGCCTCGATCGACTGGTGGTTGGCCCCGGGGCTGATGAAGATCTCGGTCGAGGCGCACCAGACCATGACGAGCCGGCTGCAGCCGTTCCTGGCCTTGAAGTCCCGGATGTCCTTCCGGAGGGCCTCCGCCACTTCCCGCTTGGTGCCCTTCTTGACGTTGGTGCCCTGGAGCCGCTTCACGTAATGCTGGTCGAAGGCGGCCGGCATCGGCTTGACGGTCTTGAGGAAGTCCGCGATCGGCTCGACGTGCTCGTGCTTGTCGAGCACGCCGCAGTGGAGGCACGACTGGTAGCAGTCGTCCGGCACCGGATCCCAGGCGCCGAAGACGAGATCCTCGAGCCGGGCCAGGGGCACGAAATCCTTGATCAGCGGCGCCCGCTTGTCGGTGCGCTTGCCGAGCCGGATGGTGGCCAGCTGGGTCAGGGCGCCGGTGGCCTGCGCCCGCCCCCGGCGGACGTTTTCGACACCCGCGATGAACGTCGACGCCACGGCGCCGAGCCCGACGCAGAGGACGCCGAGTTTGCCATCGGCCGGCGCCACGGGACGCGGAGTTGCTTGTGCCACGGTGTTCTTCCTTTCGTCACGGCCCGGCCCGGAGGGCCCGCCGTCCTTCCACTGTTGGTGTTCCGGGTGCGCCCGGTCGCATGATTTCTCGCCCCACGGCGCCCGCCGGGCCGCCGCTCCTGCCGTGCTACTGCGGGCCGCCGCCGGCGCTCCGCCGCCCCTCGGTGACCTGATAGACATACACGAACCGCTGCACCACCGTGATCGTCGACGCCACCGCCAGCAGCGTTACGATCACCTGCAGCACGATCCCGTTCGGACCCGGCCCCACGAGGAGCGACGGCACCCCGACCGCCAGCAACCGCTCGGCCCGCTGGACGATGCCGACCTTGCAGTCCACGCCGATCCCTTCGGCCCGCGCCCGCGCGTACGAGACGATCAGCGAACTCACGATCGCCACCATGCAGACGACCGCCGTCTCGATCCGGAGCGGCACCCCCGGCGCCTTGAGCAGGTAGGCCGCGATGCCGACGAACGTTGCCCCGTCTCCGACGCGGTCGAGGGTCGAGTCGTAGAACGCGCCGAACTTCGACACCTGCCCGCTCCGCCGCGCAACCTGCCCGTCGAACGTATCCACCACGCCGGACAGCAGCAGCAGCGCCCCGCCCCAGCGAATCCAGCCGAACGCGTAGGCCGCCGCCGACACCACGACCAGCAAGGCGCCGATGGTCGTCAGAGTGTTGGGCCGGGTGCCGCGTCGAATCAACCAGGCGACCACGGGGTCCGTGACCCCGAAAAACAGGCGCTCGGCGGACTTTGTGACCAGTTTCACGAGGCAATGGCTCCGGTCGCGATTGGCCTAAGCGCTAGTTTCTACAACGACTTAAGAGCCCGCAAAATTAGCCGTCCCCGGCCCGCTTGGCAAACCCCGCGGAGCCCCGGGTTCGGGCCGATTGGGGTGACCGTCCCGGCCCAGGTGCCAGGGTCGCGGCGCAGCCCGGTTCGGCCGCGGATCGCGTCCGTGGCCGGTGAGGCGGCGTTCCGTCGCCATACCCGGGCAACCGCCCTTCGGAGCCTGCATGCTGCTCGCCGCGCTCGTCGCCCTCGCACCCCTTGCCGTGCCGCCCCCGGCCATCGACATGACCTCGCTCCTCGGGATCCGCTTCTATGAGGCGTCCGGCGGGTTCATGATCGAGGCCCTGACCCTCGTGTTTCCGCCGGACGGCGACTTCGAAGCCGCCGCCGTGTTCCGGACGAAGGCGGGTGCGGAGGTGGTCCGCATGCCGCTCGCCGTCCAGCAGTGGAGTCTGCCGCCGTTCGTCGGCCTGGTCCCGGGACCGGGCCATCCGGGCATGGCGACGATCGGGCGGGAGGGCGACTTCGTCCTCGACATCGAAGTGGCCGGCCGGGTGGCGGGCTCGCTGCCGTTCTCGCTCCACAAGCAGAGCGGCTCCGATCCCTACCGCCCCGCGACCCGGTGGATGATCGAGGGGCCGTGGCGGTCGCTGGCCCTCCTCCGGGCCGATCCCGCGGCGCCGACCCACCCCGTGGTAGCCGCCTTCTGGACCGGACTCGATGAAACCGGGCTGTCCGGCAACCAGAAGGTCACGGTCGCGGTGACCCGCGGCGGAACCACCGTCGCCGTCTCCCGACCGCAGGTGGTGAGTACCGCCGCGTGGGCGCCATTCGCGATCGAACTCCTCAAGCCCGGGTTCAGCGCGAACTTCACCCTCGGCGACCTCACCGCGACCGCCGGCCCCTGCCGAATCGACATTCTCGTGGGCGATCGTCGCGTGAAATCGTTCGCGGCCACGGTGCGTGGCGGTGCGCTCGTGCCGAACGGCCGGAGCGCGCTCGGGTTCGAACCCGGCAGCGAGCATCTGGTTCCGAAGGTGGTGGACCGCTCCTCCCGGTCGAACAGCAGCTACCGGGTACTCGACGCCTGGTGGCTCGAGACCCGCTGAGACGGGCGCCGGATTTGCAGGAAATTCCGCGGATTCAGGAGGAGTTGCTGGTGACGCGGAACCAGACACTGATCGCCCTCGGCCTGCTCGTTCCGGCCGTGTCGTCGGCACAGGCGCGCCCGCCGCTTCCACTCGCCGCGGATTCCGCGGGCGTCCTGTCCGCGCTGCGGGCCGTGGACCTCCGCCAACTCTGCCGGTGCCGTAGGGTCCGGCTCGACTCCACCGTGCGGATCGCCGAGCGGGTGGGAATGTTCGGCGCCCTGCGGGGACGGGTGGCGGGGACCATCTCCGCGGCCGACGGCGGCCGCCTGAACCTCGCCGGCAAGCGGGTGATTCGCACGGCCCTGGGCTCCCTGCACGACACCGCAGACGACGTGGTCATCGTGGCCGTCCAGCAAGTTCCGACCCCGCGGCCCCGCCGCCAGATCCTGATCGTCGCCAATCCGCCGACGGGGACCGCGCATGCCTACCTCGTCACGCTGATTCCGCGCAGGACCCGCTGGTCCGTCGAGCAGGTGCAGGCCGTCTACGACCCCTGAGCCGGGTGCTGACCGGCGGACCCAGACGGCGCTAATTTTCGGGCGACCCCGCGACGGCCGCCCGACCGCGCCCCGTCATCGCGGGCCACCACCGAGCGTCGATGTCCGCACCCGCCCTGCCGGCCACCGGCCGACCGGCCGCCATCGTCAGTCCCGCCTTCGACCTGCTGGCCGTGGGCGGCCTGTCGATCGTGCTGCTGGTTCCCCTGCTGCTCTCCGGCCGCGACGACCTGGTCTTCGTCAGCCCGGGGGCCCAGGCCTGGTTCCTCGCGGTGGTGAACATGCCCCACTTCATGATTTCGTACCGGATGGTGTATCGCGACCGGGCCACGATCCTGAAGCACCGGTGGGCGTCGATCGGGGTTCCTGCCATTCTGTTGGTCTGGATCGGACTGGCGCTCTGGGAAGCGCAATGGTCGAACGTCCTGGTGACGGCTCTCGTCGTCGTGTCGAGTGGCTATCTGGCCTGGCACTACACGGGCCAGGTCTGGGGCATGATGGCGTCATTCGCGCATCTCGGGGGGGCCCGGTTCGACGACCGGGAGCGCCTGCTCATTCGCGGCAGCCTGCGGTTCCTGCTGGTCTGGCACCTCACCTGGTTCGTCCACACCCAGGTCCGCGCGTTCACCATCTCCCCGTTCTACTGGGCGATGACGGCCGGAACCCTGGTCGCGTTCGCGGCGGGCCTCGCCGGCATGGCCTCCATGCGGCGCCGCACCGGGGCGCTGCCACCCGCGCGCGCCATCGTGGCCTGGGCCGCGATCTTCGTCTGGTATGCGGCCATGGCGCGTGATCCGAAGGCGATCTTCTGGGTGCAGCTCGCGCACGCCTTTCAATACCTCGAGTTCCCGTTCCGGGTCGAGTTCAACCGGACCCTTCGGCGGAAAGCCTCGGGCGCCGCGCTCCACATGATCGCTTTCGCCGCGGTGCTCTGGATGGTCAGCATCGTGATGGTGAAGGTGGTGCCGTCGGCTTCGATGCACGTCATCGCGGATTGGCTCGGGGAGGAGCCGGCTCTCGTGACGCCCGTGCTGATCCTGAGTTTCATCAACATCCACCACTACTTCACCGACGGGGTCATCTGGAAGCTCAGGAATCCCGAGGTGCGCCAGGACCTCTTCGCGCACGTTCCGGCGGCCGCGGTCGGGCCTGCAGCCCGCGGCACGCCGGGCGGCGATCACGGGAAGGTCCCCGCGACCCCAAAAAGGCGGCAACGGTGACGAGCGGACGGCCGAGGTCGCGGCGAATCGGCTTCTTCCTGGCAGCCTGCGTGGGCCTGGCCGGCCCGGGTACGCTGGCCGCGCAAGGGAAATCCGTCATCACCGGGGTCGTGCTCAGCGGGCCGGATGGGTTCGCCCTCGCCGGGGCCCGCGTCGTCATCACCGATCCGAAGGGCCGCGACACGACCCTGCTGACCGACCGGCAGGGCGGTTTCGAACTCGCCAAGCTGGCGCCCGGCCGGTACCAGATCCGGGCCATCTGGCAGAACTCGGCGTCGGCCCCGTTCGCGATCGATCTGGCCCGGAACGAGAAGTTCGAAGCGGAGTTCACGGTCGGCGGCGAGCAGCAGCGCCTCGACGATCCGACCGGAGCGCAGCGACTCCCGGACCTCATCACCGAGGATTCGGTCCCGGCCGCCGAGGCGGCCATCGGCACCTTCGAACAGCGGATGAAAAGCGGGCTGGGCCAGTACCTGACCCGCCCCGACATCGAGGCCCGCGGCTCGGCCTCGGTGACCGACCTGCTCCGGTCGATGAGCGGAATTCGGGTCAGCTGCCGGGGCGGCCGCTGCCTGCCGTACATCCAACGCGCGCCGCCGGGATGCGCCCCGCGGTTCTTCATCGACGACATGCCGGTGGATGCAGTCACCGCGGCAATGACCCGGGCCGACGAACTGCGGGGCATCGAGGTCTACCAGGGCCTGGCCCAGGTGCCGGGCGAACTCGCGCAGGACCATCAGCAGGCCAGATGCGGCGTGATTGCGCTCTGGAGCCGGCGCGGTCCGCCGATCAGGAAGCCGAAGTAGCCCTCACCACCGCACCACGACCTCGCGGGCGCCGTCGGCAACGACCGTCTCGGTGAGGCTCCCGCCCGGCCACCGAACCACCACGGCCGCCGGAGCCGCCGCCGCGCCCATCACCTGCACGGCACCGTTTTGCGACCAGTAGCCCGAGCCCGCGCTCACCTCCCGGGCGGGGCCCTCGCCGCCGTCCGCGAATCGCAGCCGGATCATGGCGCCGATACCGTCCGGGTTGCCGGGCGGGCCGACCAGCCGGACCCGCAACCCCGGCCGCGCCCCGCGATTGCGGAAGAGACGGGTCTTGCCGCCGTTCTGCCCGACCGCGAGGTCGAGCCGGCCGTCGCCGTCGAGATCGGCGAACGCCGCGGCGCGCTGGTCGCCGTAGACGACGAGACCCGATCGGCCGCCCGGCACCGCGGCGACACCGCCGCGCCCGTCGCCGAGGAGGAGGAGACTGCGACCGGTGTCGTACCGGGGAATGCCGATCGCGGTCGGGAAGAAATTCTGGGCGAGGAAGACGTCCTCCCGGCCATCCCCGTCGAAGTCGGCCACCGCCACGCCGAACGCGGGGGCGAGTTGCGCCTCGGTCGGGAGCGGGCGGGCCTCGAACCGGTCGCCGCGATTGAGCAGGAGGACGTGATCGAAGGTCGTTGCCTCGAGGCGGGACACCGAGTCGAGCGGCACCCCCAGCACCTGCTCGGCCGAGGCATCCGCGTAGGCGGCAAAGGTCCGGACCCGGCTCACCAGATTCGGCAACGCGATCCGGACGCGGGCGTAGCTGTTGAGCGGCGCGAGCGCGCCAAGCCGCGGGTCCTGTCGGGCCAGGAGCATTTCCAGTTCGCCGCGGCCGCCGAACGGGCCATACAACAGCATGAGGGGACGAGCACTGTCGGCCTGGAAGGCCACGTTGCGTCCCCAGCTGGTCGCCACGAGGTCCATCCGGCCGTCGCCGTCGAGGTCGCCGGCGGCGAGTCCGTTCCAGCGGCTGCTCATCCCTTCGAGCCCGGTGGGCGAGGCCGGGACCGTAAACCGCCCGCCGTCGTTCCGCAGGAGGAGGAGCGGCTGCCACTCGCGGGCGAGGACCAGATCGGGATCGCCGTCGCCGTCGATGTCGGTGAACACCGCCGCCGACACCAGGCCGATCGCCCGCAGCGCGGGACCAGCCTGCTGGTCGAGGACGTAGTGGCCACCGTCGTTTCGATAGAGGCGCGAGGTCCCCGCGAGGGGATATGCCGCCACGACAGCGCGTCCGCCGACGAAGAGGTCGAGATCGCCGTCGCCATCGTAGTCGGCCACGGCCAGCGGACCGGTGGTCGCGGCGTCCGGCGGCGCCAGCACCTCGGCCGCCGTGGCCGCGCCCCGGCGCGGCGCGGGCCCGGTAAGCACACCCGGAATCGAACGGGCCTCCTCCGCCGAGCGGGCTTCCCAGTTCGACACCCCGGCGAGCAGCCGCGCGCCGTCCGGTCCGGCCACGCCGAGCACCGTGGTGAGATCCGCCGCGAGACCGGCGCCACGGGGCGGTTCCGCCACGAGCCGGCCGCCGTCGTTCCAGAACACCGCCAGCCGGCCGCCCCGGCCCGAGCCGACCATCAGGTCTTCGTCGCCGTCGCGATCGAGGTCGAACCAGCTGACGCCGGGACCCAACTGCGCCAACGAATTCGGCAGGAGGAGCTGGCGCTCCCAGTCGTCGAAGGCCGGCTCGGCGTGGGTGTGGCCGCCAAGCTCCGCGGTCGCGTCGGCGAAGAGGGTCGGCGCCACCGCCGAGTCGGCGACGGGCGCCGCCGCCGCGGTCTCGGTGGTGATTTCGTACACCCGCCCGGGCCGGAGCCCTGGAAACACCGAACGCCGCCCATCCCGCCAGCTGACGATCACCGAGAGCGAATCCGCCGCCCCGGCGGCGAACGTGGCCTGGTAGTCCGAGTGCGAGAGGTAGAGCCCGCCCGCCGCGATCTCGGTCCGCTGCAAGGGCACCGGTCCGCCGCGAACCTCGATGACCGCGCCGATCGCGCGGGTGTTCGGCGCATCGCCCACGAGCCGGATCGCGAGCCGCGGGGCCGCGGCATCGTTACGGAGCAGCAGGGCCGGCGCGCCGAGGCGGTTGATCACGACGTCCCGGTCGCCGTCGCCGTCGAGGTCCGCGGCGGCCATGGCGTGCGAGATGTCCTCGTCGACGCCGAAGTGCCACTTGGCGCTGACGTCCTCGTACGTCAGATCGCCCCGGTTCCGGTAGGCGACGTTCCGGAGCGGCAGCGCGGGGTATTCCCAGCGAACCCGCCGCCACGGCACGTCCACGAGGCGGTTCTGGAGCCGTTCCTGGGTGTCGGCGTCCATCACGTCCCAGGTGTGGCCGGTGCCGATCAGGATGTCCTGCCAGCCGTCGAGGTCCACGTCGAGGAACATCGTGGACCAGGACCAGCCGCTGGCCTCGATCCCCGCGAACTCCGACACCTCGCCGAACGTGCCGTCGCCGCGATTGAGGAACAGGGTGTTCCGCTGCAGCTGGGTCTTCGACTCCATCTCGCCGGGCTCCTTGGGCACCGGCGTGTGGGTCGGCATCTGGGTCTTGAGACGGCGGGTGTCGTTGCTGAGCATGTCGACCTCATACAGGTCGGGCAGCCCGTCCGCGTTGACGTCCGCGATGTCCACCGCCATGCCGGAGTTGCTGGTCTGCCGCTGCGCGGTCCAGTCGGCCATCCGGAAATGACCCCGGCCGTCGCCGAGCCAGAGCTCGTCGGCGCCTTCGAAGTCGTTCGCGACGTAGAGATCGGGCGCGCCGTCGCCATTGAGGTCGGCGAACCGCGCGCCCAGGCCGAACGACTCGGGCTCCTGCGCGAGACGCCGGCCGGACGCGTCCGTGAACCGCGGGTCGGTGAGCGGCACCCGGACGAACCGGCCGCCCTCGTTGAGGTAGAAATCGTCGGGCTCGGCCCGCTGGACCAGGTTGCCGCTCCGCCCGTCCGGGCTCAGATGGATGGAAAAATCGCGATCGTACGGCGAGCGGACCTCGAACCGGCCGGGCGAGACCTCGCGAACCAGCTGATTGAAGGCGAGCTGCTGCGGCGGCATCGAGTCCGCCGGGGCGAACGGCTTGTAGTTCGCGACGTAGAGATCGAGGTCGCCGTCGCCATCCACGTCCGCGACCGCGACGGTCGTGCCGCCCTTCCCGGCCGGGTCGAGGCCCAGGTCGCGGCGCTCGGTGAAGCGACCGGTGCCGTCGTTCTCGAACACGGCGTTCGGACCCGTCGTGGCCAGGAGCACGAGGTCCAGGTCACCGTCACCGTCCAGGTCGGCCAGGGCGGCCCCGCTGGAAAACCGATCCGGAGCGCCGACGCCCGCCCGGGCGGTCACGTCCTCGAACCGCCAGCCGCCGAGATTGCGGTACAGGGCGTTCGACCCTTCGGTCCGGGCGAGGAAGAGGTCGACCAGGCCGTCGCCGTCAACGTCGCCTAACGCGACGCCCGCGCCCTGGGCCAGAATCCGGTTGCCGAGAAGGACCGAGTCGCTCACCGAGTTCCCGAACAGCACACCGGTCCGGTCGCCGGCCATCCGGGTGAACCCGGGTTCGCCCGACGGGACAACGAGCGCCCGCCAGCGATACCCGGTCTCCTCATGCCATTCGGGAATCGGCGCCGGGGCGGGCCGGCAGGCAACCAGGCCGGCGAGCGCCGCGGCACCCAGCAATGCCCGGCCCCGGGGTCCCCCGGACCTGAGGGTAGTGCGGCGGGATCGAGTCATTGCCGCGGCGTGACGCCGAGCCGCTCCGCCACCAACCGGCCGATGCAGGCGCCGACCTGCTTGCCGGCGTTCTTGCCGGCGTGGTAGTGGATGCCCCCGTAGATGCGCGACATCCCGGCCTCCTCGGCGGCCGCGGCGAAGGACGCGAACCGGCGCACGTCGTGCCCGATCGCGAGCGACGTGCTGTCGTCGAACGCCACCGGCCCGAGGAACGCCGTGATGGCCCCCGCCGCCGCCGCGGACTGCGTCGAGTGGCCGGACGGATACTCGGGGAACGTCGGCGTCGGGACGAGCGGTTCCCAGCCCGGCTCGATGATCCGGCGGATGTAGGTCCGGGGCCGGATCAGGCTGAAGTGGTACTTGTAGCCCCAGCCCGCGATGAACGCGTCGGCCTGGGCGGCCGCGGCCACCAGCATCAGCCGGGCGGCATCCGCCGCGCCGAGCCCCTGCTGGCTGATCATCTGCGCCGCGATCGACATCCAGTGGCCGGCCGGCGTACCGGTCTCGCCGGGGTTGTCCGCCCAGTAGAGGGCGATCGTCCGCTGTTCCGGGGTCAGGTTGGTCTTCGCGTCGCGGACCTCGGCGGCCTCGCGGTAGAGCGCGGTCCCGGGTTCGGTCGTGTAGGGAGGCGGCGGGTCGATCGGGCACTCGTCCCAGTGGGCGAGCACGAACGGCCGGATCGAACCCCAGTAGGGCTCGGTGGCCCCCGTCACGTCGAAGTTCGGGAGCGTGCCGAGTCCGGCCGGCTTGGGCCGGTTGAGAATCAGGTCACGGTCGTTGGCCCGGCCCGCCCGGAACTGGTTGTTCGGATTGTCGAGGGTGATCGACTGCGTCACGCCCGAGACGTTCTGCGCGGAGTAGATGCTCGCCGGCGAATCGTTTACCCAGAGCCCCGGTCCTACGGGCGGCGTGTACGCCATGGTCCGGGTCGAGTCGAAGCCGTCCCGCCGGGACCACGCCACGACGGCGAGGCCGATCCGGCGTCCGAGGTCCTCCGAGCGAGCGGCCGTTTCCGCGCCAACCCCGGCCGCGGCCTGCACCTGACGGAGAGAGTCCACCAGACCCGCCACGGTGGCCCGCGTGGTGGGCAAGCCTTCCGCAAAGAGCGAATCGAGTACGACCGCTTCGGCGGCCACCGCGATGAGCGTCGGATCATGGCGGCCGGCGGCCGCCTGCGGCAGTGAGTCGAGCCCCTGCAACGCGCCGACGGCCGTCGGAAGCCGCGGCAAGCCGGCCGCCAATCCTTCGTGCAACGCCACGGTGGCGTAGGCGAGCAACCGCGACGCCACCGGCGGCGTCAGGCGTTCGGCCCGCACGAGCCCGTACCAGGTATGGGCCCACTCCGAGATCATCCGGGGGTCCGGGTCCGCGGGTCGCCCGCACCCCAGGGCAGCGACCGCGGTCAGCAGGGCGGCGGCGCCGTTCCGGCGGAACATGGTGGTTCGGTCCTCAGGCAGGGATGGCGGGAATTTACCCCGAAACCGGGCCAGCAGGACCCTGATTCCGGGGGGGGGCGGTCCCGGGCCGGGGGCTCCTCTCGGTCTGGAGGCCGTTTCCGCCCACCGGCGCCGGGCCGTCGAAGGCCTCTGTACCTGTCCGGGGCGTCGGACGCGGCCCATATTCCTGAATCCCCGGCTCGTCCGGCCGTCCCGGGGAGAACCTCAGCCCCGGGAGGGCCCATGGGGCACCCCCTGAAGCAGCTCGCGGTCCTGGCGGCCCTCGCCGGCGCGGCAGCTTTCCTGCCTGCGACGCTGGAGGCCCAGCGCCAATCGGTCCGAGGTGTGGTTCGCGATACCTCGGGCGCCCCGCTCGAGGGCGCCGAACTCGTGCTCGGCGACCGATCCACCCTCACCGACGGACTCGGCCAGTTCCGGTTCGACGGCCTGGCCCCGGGGCGGTACACCCTCGTCGTCCGGAACCTTGGCTACCTGCCGGTTCGCAGCCGGGCGATCGTGGTGCCAGAGGAGCCGACCGAGCTCGAATTCTTCATGGTCCCCGACGACGTTCGCCTCCCGGAGATCGTCGTGGTGGCAGACCGGCTCGGGATTCACGGCACCGTCGGTGATTCCGGCTACCACGCCGCCGTCGGCGCCAGGGTCCAGGTCCTCGGAGCCGGGGGCGGCGAGGTGCTCACCGACTCGCTCGGGCGGTTTGCCTTTCCCGAGGCAAACAAGGGGACGTTCGTCGTCCGGATCACGATGCCGGGATACGGCGAGCGCCGGATCCCTGTCGAACTGGTCGACCGGGGCGGCCGGGAACTGGCGGTTCGTCTGCTGCCCGCCACCGCCCGCCCGGCGAACCGGTTCGCCGAGCTGGCCCTGGAGCAGTTGAGCTTGCGGCTGGCTACCTCGTTCCGCCGGCAGCTGGTCGGTCGGGACGAATTGGCCCGGTACGGCTCGCTCGCCCTGTGCAACCTGCCGCGGGTTTCCCGGGTGGCGGGAACCGACCCCACCATCATCGTCAACGGCGAGACGGTGCTCCGCGGCGTCAGCCTGTGCGCCTGGCAGATCGACGAGATCGACCTGGTGGAAGTGGGTGTCGAGGTCTGCGCCGACGCCAGTACCACGATCGCCGAACTGCTCGGCGTCTACTGCAGCGGCACGACCCGGAGCGTCCCGGCCGCGGCCCGTTCCGTCTACGGCGCCGGCAGCGTGGGCCGGGGCGGAGGCTTCGTGGTGATCTGGGAGAAGAAGTAGTCCGTCAGAGACCGAGCGGGACGACCACCACCTGCCCGCTGTCCGGCCGGGCGATCAGGAGCCGGTGGCGCCAGAGATCGTGGGCCAAACCGGTCGTTCCGCGAAAGCCGGCCAGCATCTTGAGGTAGGGGGCACCCGGCCGGCCGCGGTAAATGTCGCCGCTGCTGTCGGCCACGAACGCTTCTCCGTTGAACGCAGCAAGCGCGGCCAGCCCACCGACACCCACGGGATCGCTGCCGGCTGCCCCAGCCCCGCCGACCCGGACCAGCCCGCCGGCCGCCGTCGCGACCCAGACGCCGTCCGGCCCGACCGCCAGGTGCGCAGGCCGCCCGATCGAAGCGTCCAGGACCAGGGTGTCCCGGCCGGCCGCGCCGACCCGCACGACGGAGGCCGCCGCCCCATCCGGGGCGGTGAGGACGAACAGGGTACCGTCCTCCGCCGCCACGAGATCGACGATCCCCTGGAATTCGAGTGGCGTCCGGCCCTGCGGCGTGCCGTGGCGCCGGTCGAACTGCAGGATGGCATTGGGTTCGGCCACGAAGAGGTATTCGCCCGTCGGGGCGATCGCGACCGGATGATCCAGACCAGGGGAACCGTCCCCCGCCCCGGCGCCGATCCAGTGACCGGCCATCACGGTTCCCTCCGCCGACAGGACCGAGATGAATCCGGCGGCACTGCCGGTCCCTTGGTTGACGACGTAGTAGACGTCGGTCAGCGGATCGTGCGCGACCGCGACCGGCCGGGAGAACACCGGATCCGCAACCACGATCTCGCCGGCCACGCCGGTGCGGCCCGCCGGCCGGCTCCGGCCGCAGCCGGCCGCCAGTGCGGCGGCAAGCACCGCTGCCGCACTCAACCGGCGCAGTCCGGGGGCGGACGGGCCGCGCGCCCTCACTGCGGCGGTTTGGGATTCGGCTGGTTCTGAACCATCCGGATGACGACGGCGCCGCCGGACACCTCGATCCCGAACTGGTCCTGGGCCTTGCCCGGTTCCAGGTAGCGGACCTCCTCGACATTGATCGTCGGGATGTTCTTCATCGCGTCGATATCGCCCATCCGGTTGCCCTCGACGTACAGGGCTACCGCCGCCGGCGGCGCGGCCCCCATGGTCCGGACCCCGCGGGGCTTCTGGAGCATGTGCGGCCGGAGGGCGCGGACGGCCCCGAAGAGGTCTTCGTTCTTCTGGGCGGAGGCCATCAGTTCCTCCCGGGTGATCACATCACGCTGGCGCTTCTGCGCCAGCGCCTCGCCGGCGTCGGCCATCAGCAGTCCGCCGGCGACCGCGCCGGCTGCCACCATCGTCATCACGGCTCGCATGTCCTGCCCTCCAGCTGGGGAATGGCCGACCCGCGCGGCGGGGAGCCCGGGTCGGCGCTGAACGAAAAGCAGCGAGCCGCCGACCCCGCAAGGGCCGGCGGCTCGATACCTGACGGGTCCGAAGGACCGCCGGTGTCAGATCCCGGACGGCCGCGGGGGCCGCCGGTCCCAGACGAAGATGATGCCCGGGGTGGTGACGTTCGGCGCGCCGCTGCCGGCGACCGACCGCGGGAAGACGATGCCGCTGACGCCGGACCCGGCCACGGTCGTTCCCGGGGCCGCTTCGATGTCGATGGTGGCGGGAATGCCCTGAAGCGCCAGCGCATCGGCGAACAGGTTGGTGGCACCGCCGGCCGGCTTGACGTTGTACCGGATCCTGCCCGTCGGCGCCAGGACGTAGCCCGAGGCCCCGAGTTCCGGTACGCCGGCCCAGGTGGCCGAACCCGGGGCGCTGCCGCCGTCCGGGTACTGGCTGCCGTCGAGGGCCCCGAGGCCGGCCGCGGCGTTGACCAGCCGGAGGGCCACCTGATTGCCCGGATCCGGCGCGGCGTCCTCGATGATGGTGAGCTTGCGGGCCGGCGACGAGCCCGTCCGGGCAAAGCCCCACATGATGAAGGTGTACAGCTTACCCGCTTCGAGGGTGACGGTGGTGTCCGCCATCACCGTCGAGGCCACGGCGGCCGTTGTGCCGGTCATGAAGACCCGGAAGTGCCGTTGGCCGGCGCGAGCGTTCTTGTAGTACAGGAGCGAGGTGCCCTTGAACGCCACGCTGTAAAAGGTGCTGTTCTCCACGATGTCGACCGGGCGGAAATCCATCGCGCCGGTGTCCGGCACCGCGTTGACGAACCGGATGCCGGCCGTCGGAATGTCTTCGGTCTGAATGACCTCTTCCGGTTTGCAGGCTGCGAGGCCACCGATCACGAGGCCCAGCGCCGCGGTCTGGAAGAATCGTCGCATGTTTGAGTGCTCCATCGCTGTGAATCCTCGGCGGTCGCTCACGGCAGCCGTCCAAGGCGGGTGTTTGCCGAATCGGGCGGAGGATCCTTGCCCTCCGATGAACCAAGCCCGAGCAGGGAGCGGGTCGCCAGGATGGCGGTGAATCCGCCGATCCCGATCACCCCGGCCGCGATCGACCGCCCGGCCGAGAACTTCCGCTCGTACATGTTGCCGACGTGCTCCTGCTTGAGCCGCACCTGCTCGCCGCTCCAGGGCTGTTCCCCGCCCCGGAGCAGCCTGACCGCGCGGACCGACAGCAGGTACTCGCCACCGGTCTTTTCGATCAGCGTGCCTTCGACCTGGGCGATCTCCGGACCCATGGCGCCCCCGAGGGCCACCCGGCCGGCATCGTTGATGTCGAAGGCCAACCGCATCCCTGCCACCGGCTCGGGCGTGCCCACCGGCGTCAGGGTGTAGCAGCCCGCGAGGAGGAGCCCAGCCAGGGCCAGGCCCCGCCCGCGAAGCTGCGGCCGACTACCAGCCATAGGTGCCCTTGGCCGCGGCGCCGGAGTTCCCGCCAGTACCGCCCGTGCTGTAGATGGCGCTGCCGGTCCGGCCGCGGGCCTGGAGGTCCTGATAGGGAACCGGCCAGTGGACGCCGGTGCCTTCCGGCAGGTCGCCCCAGCCGCGGCTATCGAGGAACCAGGCCAGGAAGTGGCTCTGAATCGTCTCGATCCGCTTTTCCCATTTGAGCGCCTCGAGCATGTTGCCGCAGGCGATCGTGCTGTAGCTCGGGCCGACCGGCACCTTCGGCACGCAGGCATCGCCGCCCGGCACCGGCGAGGTGGCGTCGAACGCGGTGATCGCCGGCAGCCCGCCCTTGGCGGTGCGGGTCTTGTTGATCAGCGCCGCCGCGGCCGCGAAGTTGCCCTTCCGGTACTGGCCTTCGGCTTCGAGGAGGTCGAGTTCCGCCTTCTTGAAGAACGGGAGATCGCCGTTCTGGCCGGTACCGGCACCCGACGTCCGCCAGGTGTAGTAGCTGACGAAGTCGTAGTTCGACCAGCCCCACGACGGGCCGGCCTTGATGTCATCACCGGTCGGACGGTTCCGGAAGTACCGCTTGCAGGTCGTCCCGGCCGCCGAGCACGAGCTGATGGCAAAGTCAGCCTGCTGGGCCGCGCGGCTGGCGCCCTGCGGGAACCGGAGGTCATCGGTGACCATGAAGAACGGCGTGCCGTCGGCCGAGCGGTCGTCGAGCGGGGTGGCGACCCAGGCGGCATAGGCCCCGGACTTGTCGCCCATCCCGACGACAAACGGCGTCATCTGGTGCCAGGTCGAGAACGTGTTGAGCTGAGCGACCCAGCTGTTGAACGGCCCGCTCACCGTGTTGGTGGTATTGAGATGGTCGGCCGTGATCCCGGCCTGGGCGTCGGCAATGACCGCGTCCCAGTTGACGGCCGCGCGCTCCGCCGGCGTCCGGGCCACGTTGGCCCGGAGCCGAGCCCGATAGCTCCGCACCAGTTTCACGAATTCCGCCGACGTCATCGAGGTCGGGCCCGGCAGCCAGGTCGTCGGCAGCGGAAAGCCGTTGGCGCCCGACGCCGAAGCGGAGGCCGCGTCGATCGAGTTCTGGAGCGCCTCGAGCGCCCCCGCCATGACTTCCGGGTACCCGACCAACTCACCGGCGTCCTCGGGGCCGAGGTCCGGCGTGACGACCGTGCCCGAGTCGTACACCAGGGCGACGTATCCGAGCGCAACGCCGCGAAGGAACTCGGCGAAGGCTCGCGCCCTGGCGTCCTGGGCAGCTGACCCGAGCGTGAAGCCGCTTTCGTTGAGCTTGCCGATGATGTTCGACGTGGTCCGGGCAACCTCGTTCTCGATCGAATAGACCCGCAGCTGTTCGGGGCTGCAGCCGTTGCCGACCGAGTTGTCGTTGGACGGCCGGGGAATACCGACCCGCTGGCCCATGCAGTTGTTCGAGAGACTGGAGAAGTTCTCGAACGACTGGACGCCGGCCATGCCGCCGACGTTGCCCAGCGCGCCGTACATCGCCGTGTGCCAGCGCAGGTACTGCGTCCCGAGCAGCGCCTCGACGTCGGCGGGTGTTTTGAGCACCCGTTCGGTCTCCGGCTGGTTCGGGTTCTGGACCGCGAGGTCGCAGCCCGCGAGGGCTGCGACCAGCGCGACGGTCCCGAAGTGTTTCAGGGAACGATGCATTATCGATTCGGCTCCTAGAACCTGGTCGCGATCGAGAAGGTGAAGGTGCGGAGCGTCGGGAACCCGAAGGCGTCCACCTGATTGATCAGGCCGGACCCGCTGCTGCCACCCGACACGCCGGTCTCGGGATCGAGCCCCGAGTACCCTGTGAAGGTGAGCAGATTCCGTCCGATCAGGCTGACGGTCCAGTCGCCCACGCCCGCGAACTTGCCGAGCTTGTAGCTCAAGCTGACTTCCCGGAGCTTGGCGAAGGAGGCGTCCTCGACGTTGTAGTTGTTGGGACCGAGCACGTCATAGAAGCCGCCGGTCCCGGTGCTCTCCGGCGACCCGGCGCGCCATCCGTAACCGACCGGCTTGGCCGTTTCGACCGACTTGCCGCCCTGGTCGAAATTGGCCGAGCTGAAGTCAAGCAGGCCCCAGCCTTCGCCCTGGTTGTTCAGGTCGTTGCCGACCGACGCTTCGAGCAGCGTGTACAGGGTCAGCCGCCGGAACTGGACGTCGTTGGCGAACGAGAACCGGAAATCCGGGAACACGTTACCGATGATCTGGTTGATACCGACGCCCTGCCCGGGCTCGCCGCAGGCCGGCCGGTCCACGATCGGGTGGCCGAACGCGAGCGGCACGCAGTAGGGCGAGTCGTTCGCCGACAGAGTCGTGCCCCAGAGGTTCTTGGTGATGCCGTCGCGCCAGCTGTTGCCCTGGCCGACCCACACCAACCAGCCCTCGTCATTGACCTGGAAGCTCGAGGTGGCAGTGCCGCAGTCACCGCGGGCCGCCGACGGCAGCTCCGAGCAGCTCTTGAGGAACTTCCGGCCCCAGATGTTGCCGTAGCGGTTGAGCGGAACGCCGTTGGCGTCCTTGTCCCGGCTGTCGGTGATACGGAAGAAGCTGCCGGTACCCTGCGCGGTGCCGCCGGTGTAGATGAACTCGGGCACGAACAGCTCATCGACATAGGTGCGGTTCCGATCCCAGGTGCCGCGCATCGTCCAGTAGAAGTTCTTGTTGTTCAGGATCGGCAGGTTGAGCGCCAGCTCGAAGGTCTTGTTGACCAGGGTGCCGGCGTTCTTCCACTGGGTGCTGAAGCCGAGCGAGTTCGGGGTGCCGACCGGCAGGATCTGGTCCTTGGTCTTGCCGTGGGCGTAGGTGAACTCGACCCCGAGCCGCTTGAAGAGCGTGAAGTCGGTTCCGAGTTCGACCTCGGTGGTCGTCTCGGGCCGAAGCTGCGAGTTGCCGGCCTGACCCAGCGAGATGCCCGTGGCGGACACGGTGTACGTCTCGTACTGGGCGATGAACGGCGGCGGCGAGCCCGCCGTGCCGCGCGAGGCACGGACCCGGAACTCGTCGAGGAACCCGACGTTCCAGAACGGCTCGCGGGAGACGTTCCAGACGCCCGAGACCCGCCCGAACGGCGACCACCGGTGCCCGGCCCCGAAGAGGGAGCTGCCGTCGTACCGGAAGGAGCCTTCGACGACGTACCGGCCATCCTTGTAGTCCAGGGTGGCGCCGGTGAAGAGCCCGACGTTCCGGATGGTGGAGGACGACGAACCGACGGACGAGTTGGCGCTGGTGTTGCTGAGGGTGTAGACGTCATTCACCCGGAAGATCTGGCCGCCGCTGTTGTTCGCCGCGGCATTCGACTCGTCGTAGAGGCCCCGGAAGCTGAGCTTGGCGTTCAGGTCGCTCTTGAGCTGTTTCCGGAAGGTCGCCGTGAGGCTGCCGTTGATCGACTCTTCGTCGAGGTTGCTGATCCCGATATTGCCGTTGTTGTTGGCGGTCGACAAGGTAAAGGTCCGATACCCCTTGAAGACCGTGGTGTTGTCGACCCGGTTGCGGTTGTCGTACGCGAAGGTGCCCTCGAAGGTCACCCAGTCGGCCGGGAAATACCGGGCGGTAAGGCTGCCCAGGAACCGGCCTGACTCGCGGGAGGCAAGCAGGTTTTCGGTGTCGTAGAGGAAGGTGCCGCCACCGTTGCCGGTGCCGCGCAGACCCGCCCCGCCGCCCCGGACGAGGAGCCGGCCCAGGGTATCGCGGGCCAGGTAGTTCGTCCCCGCCGGCGCGCCCCGGAGCAGCTGGCCGAAGATCGACCCGTTCGACGACCCGCCGCTGCGGAGGTCGTTGGTGAGGTCGTCGTAGAGGGTGCTGATCGAGACCTTGAGGTCGGACCGGGGGCTGTAGTCGAGATTGACCCGGAACCGCCGCTGCTGAATCCCGTCGATCCCGCGAATGGCGCCGGCCTCATCCTGGTACGAGCCGCTCACGAAGAACGACACGTTGCCGACCTTCCCGGTGGCATCGACCGAGGAGAGAATGGTCGGGTTCCGAGTGGCCACCTGGGCCAGCGAGTTGTAATACTGGCCCGGCCAGATCTGCGCCTGGAAGACGTTCCGCAGGTCGGTGAGCGACGGCGAGTTGTAGACCACGTTCTGCGGCGTGCGGGTGGTGTCGGCGTTGACGTTGTTGATCCGGAGGATCTCCGTCATCCAGTCGAAGGTCCGCGAGCACGGGGCATTCCCCGACACGTTGACGCAGAACCGCTTGCCGGTTTCGTCCAGCTGGAGGTGATGGTTCGCCGGCTGGCCGTAATTGGTGCTGTTCAAGTCGCTGATGCCGTACTCGGTCCGGACGTTGAACTTGACACCGTCGCCGCCGGCCGAGCCGCGCTTGGTGCGGATCGTGATCACGCCGCTCGCGGCCCGGGTGCCGTAGAGTGAGGCACCGGCCGCGCCCTTGACCACCTCGACGGACTCGATGTCGAGGCCGCCCAGTTCCTCGAGCGAGCCGACGTTCATGATCGCGTCGTCGACGATGATCAGGGGGCCCTGGCCGCGGCCGCTCGCATTGATCGACGTCGGGCCGCGGAGGAGGATCTCAGGCGTGCTGCCCGGGCGGCCGCTGGTCTGGCCGATCCGGACGCCGGCCACCTTCCCCGCCAGGGCCCGAACCGGGTCGAGCGCCGGCACCGGCAGCTCTTCCGCCGTGATCCGGCCCACCGAGAAGGGCACCCGGGCGCGCTCGACACCCTCGACCACCCCCGTGACCACGATCTCCTCGAGGCGGTTCACGTCGGTGTTGAGGGCGAAGTCGACGGTTTGCTCGCCGGCCGCCAGGGCGGCAATCGGGCGGGTCATCGCCTTGAACCCGATGGCGCGGGCCACCAGGTTGACGGCCTGACCCGAAATCCGGGCCGCGGGTACCACGAGGCTGTACTGCCCCTGAGCGTTGCTGATCGTCTGGAGGCTCAGTTCGGTGATCGCCACCGTGGCACCGACGATCGGTTCACCGCGGTCGTTGGCCACCCGGCCCCGGAACGTCGCCTGTGCTGCGGCCTCGCCCGCGATCCCGAACAGCGCCAGGATCGGCACGAGGCCGCGAAGCATCACCCGTAGACGTGCTGAAAGTGTCATGCCCCAAGTCCCTCGAAGAGAGTTTGGAACTGCCCGCCACCAGCCCCTGTGGCCGGTCGGCGCAAACCACGAAACTCCACCGCCTCGACGGCCACCCCAAGAACAGGGAAATGGCCCGCCCAAGACGGATCCAGCCTACCGCTGAGGCCTGAAACCGGCGGTTCCAGGTCCGTTGTGTCAGAGACGCCCTGCGAAAGCGGATTCTTACAAGTCAGCTTTCGTGCCCAACCGCTGGGCCGGCGGCCGATCACATAACTGCTTGAGGCACAATGGAGCGGAGGAAATGGGCAGGCGCGGCCTCGTGTCGAACGGACACGAGGGCGCACCTCGGTCGTGTCTGTTCAACACGAAACGGTTGATATTGTTGCACTTACATTAGTTTGACGTAAATATTTATCCTAATATTGACTCCTATTCAATACCGACCCGTCGCGAGCCGACGACCTTCGGTGCCGGCACCGCCTCCCTCTCACCGCCGTTAGACGCCCGAAAACGAAAAACCGCCGGACGCAGGTCCGGCGGCCTTCGCCCCGTCATTGCCTGCGGACTAGATCCCTCCCGGCCGAGGCGGCCGCCGGTCCCACGCGAAGATGATGCTCGGACTGGTGATGTTCGGCGCCCCGCTCCCCGACACCGACCGCGGAAATACGAAGCCGCTCACGGCCGACCCGGCCACCGTGGTCCCCGGCGCCGCGTCGATGTCCACCGTGGCGGGAATCCCCTGGAGCGCCAGCGCGTCGGTAAAGAGATTCGAGCCGCCGCCCGCCGGCGTGACGTTGTAGCGGATCTTCCCCGTCGGCGCGAGGACATACCCTGACGCGCTCAGTTCAGCCACGCCGGCCCACGTCGCCGACCCCGGTGCCGAGCCGCCGTCCGGATACTGCTTGCCGTCGACGGCCCCGAGACCGGACGCCGCATTGACCAGCCGAAGGGCCACCTGGTTCCCCGGATCCGGCGCGGCGTCCTCGATGATGGTGAGCCGCCGGGCCGGCGACGAGCCCGACCGGGCAAAGCCCCACATGATGAAGGTGTAGAGTTTGCCGGCTTCGAGGGTCACGGTCGTGTCGGCCATCACGGTCGAGGCCACCGCGGCCGACGTCCCAGTCATGAAGACCCGGAACTGCCGCTGTCCCGCCTTGGCGTTCTTGTAATACAGGAGCGAGGTGCTCCGGAACGCCACGTTGTAGAAATGGGTGTTCTCGACGATGTCCACCGGCCGGAAGTCCATCGAGCCGGTATCCGGCACCGCGTTGACGAAGCGGACGCCGGCGGTCGGGATGTCCTCGGTCTGGATCACTTCCTCCGGCTTGCAGGCGGACACCGCCAGCGTCGCCGCGAAGAGCAGAACCGGGTTCTGGTACCGTCGCATGTGCAAATGCTCCTGTGAAAGTCGCCGGGCCGTCAAGGCCGGCCAAGTCGGGTCGCGGCGGAATCGCCGGGGTTCATTTCGTCGGTCGTACCGCTGGTGAGCAGGGACCGGGTGACGAGGATGGCCGTGAAACCGCCGACCCCGATCACGCCAAGCGCCACCGAACGGCCGAGCGAGAACCGCCGCTCGTAGGTGTTGCCGACGTGCACCCGCTGGATCCGGACCTGTTCGCCGGACCAGACCTGTTGCCCACCCCGCAGCAGCGTGACTCCGGACACCGCGAGCAGGTAGCTCGCGGAATCCTGCTCCAGCAGCGTGCCTTCGACCTGGGCGATCTCAGGGCCCATGGCGCCGCCGAGCGCTACCCGCCCGGCGTCGTTGATGTCGAAGGCCACCCGGAGCCCCGCGCCCGGTGCGGGATTCCCCGCCGGCCGCAGGGTGTAGCAGCCCGCGAGGAGCAGCCCGGCGATCGCCAGGCCGCGCCTCCCGAGCCGCCCAGTCCTACCAGCCATAGGTGCCCTTCGCGGCCGCGCCGCTGTTGCCGCCGGTGCCGCCGGTGCTGTAGATCTCATTCCCGACCCGGCCCCGCGCCTGGAGGTCCTGGTAGGGAACCGCCCAGTGCACGCCGGTGCCCTCGGCAAGGTCTCCCCAGCCGCGCATGTCGATCAGCCAGGCCATGAAGTGCGTCTGGATCGTCTCGATCCGCTTCTCGTACTTGATGGCCTCGAAGAGGTTGCCGCACGCCACCGTGCTGTAGCTCGGCCCGACCGGCACTTTCGGCACGCAGGCGTCGCCGCCGGGAACCGGCGAGGTCGCGTCGAACGCGGTGATCGGCGGCAGGCCGCCATGATCGACGCGCGTCTTGTTCACGAGGGCCGCGGCCGCGGCGAAATTGCCCTTCCGGAACTGCCCTTCGGCCTCGAGCAGGTCGAGCTCGGCCTTGAGGAAGAACGGCAGGTCGCCGTTCTGGCCGGTGCCGTTGCCCGAGGTCCGCCACGGGTAATACCGGACGAAGTCGTAGTTGGACCAACCCCAGGACGGCCCGGCCTTGATGTCGTTGCCGGTTGGGCGGTTCCGGAAATACCGGGCGCATACGGCGCCGGCCGCCGAACAGGAGGACACCTGGAAGTCGGCCTGCTGCGCCGCCCGGGTGGCCCCCTGCGGGAACCGGAGGTCGTCCGTGATCATGAAGAACGGCGTCCCGTCCGCCGACCGATCATCGAGCGGCGTGGCGACCCAGGTCGCGTAGCTGCCCGACTTGTCCGCCATGCCGATCACGAACGGCGTCATCTGGTGCCAGGTCCCGAAGGTGTGCAACTGCGCTACCCAGCTCTTGAACGGCCCGGACACCGTGTTGGTGGTGTTGTAGTGGTCCTCGGTGATACCGGCCTGCGCATCGGCGATGACCGCGTCCCAGTTGACGGCGGCCCGCTCGGCGGGCGTCCGCGCCACCGCCGCCCGGAACCGGGCCCGGTAGCTCCGGATCAGCTTGACGAACTCCGCCGAGGTCATCGACGTCGGGCCGGGTAGCCAGGTACTCGGCAAGGGGAACCCGTTGGCGCCGCTGGCGGACGTGGTGGCGGCATCGATGGCCGCCTGCAGGGCGTCGAGGGCCCCGGCCATCACCTCCTGATAGCCCACCAGTTCACCCGGATCCTCGGGACCGAGGTCCGGCGTGACGACCGTGCCGGAATCGTAGGTCAGCGCCACGTAGCCCAGCGACATGCCCCGCAGGAATTCGGCGAACGCCCGCGCCCGGGCGTCCTGGGCCGCCGACCCGAGGGTGAAATCGGCGGCGTTCAGGCGGGCCAGAATGTTCGAACTGGTTCGGGCGACTTCGTTTTCGATCGAATAGACCCGCAGCTGGTCGCCCCCGCAGCCGTTGCCGACCGCGTTGTCGTTAGCCGGCCGCGGAATGCCAACCCGCTGCCCCATACAGTTGTTCGAGAGGCTCGAAAAGTTCTCGAACGACTGGACCATGGACTGGCCCCAGACGCTGCCGAGGGCGCCGTACATGCCGGTGTGCCAACGGAGGTACTGCGTGCCCAGCAGCGCTTCGACATCGGCGGGTGTCTTGAGCACCCGTTCGGTCTCCGGCTGGTTCGGGTTCTGGACCGCCAGGTCGCAGGCGGCCAGGACCACCACGCCAGCCAGGGCTCCGGCACGAATGAACGAACGAATCATCGCGGTCGGCTCCTAGAAGCGGGTGGAAAGCGAGAACGTGAAGGTTCGGAGCGTCGGGAAGCCGAACGCATCGACCTGGTTGATCAGCGACGATCCGGTCGAGCCCGTCCCGGCCCCGGTCTCCGGATCGAGACCCGAGTAGTTCGTGATCGTGAGCAGGTTCCGCCCGATCAGCCCCAGGGTCCAGTCGCCGACGCCCATGACCTGGCCCAGCTTGTAGGTCAGGCTCACCTCGCGCAGCTTGGCGAACGAGGCATCTTCGACGTTGTAGTTGTTCGGCCCGAGGACGTCGTAGAAGCCGCCCGTTCCGGTGCTCTCCGGGGAACCGGCCCGCCAGCCGTAGCCAACCGGCTTGGCCGTTTCAACCGTGTTGCCGCCCTGGTCGAAATAGGCCGAGTTGAAGTCGAGCAGGCCCCAGCCCTCGCCCTGGTTGTTGAGATCGTTGCCGATCGAGGCTTCCAGCAGCGTGTACAGCGTCAGCCGCCGGTACTGCACGTCATTGGCGAACGAGAACCGGAAGTCCGGGAACACGTTGCCGATGATCTGCTGGATTCCGACACCCTGGCCGGTTTCGCCGCAGGCCGGCCGGTCCACGATCGGGTGCCCGAAGTTGAGCGGCACGCAGTACGGAGAGGCGCTCGAGGGCAGCGTGGTGCCCCAGAGGTTCTTGGTGATGCCGTCGCGCCAGCTGTTGCCCTGCCCGACCCACACGAGCCAGCCCTGGTCATTGACCTGGAAGCTCGAGGTGGCGGTGCCGCAGTCACCCTGCGCGGCCGCCGGCAGCTCCGAGCAGCTCTTGAGGAACTTCCGGCCCCAGATGTTGCCGTACCGGTTCATCTGGATGCCGTTCTTGTCCCGCTCACGGCTCGCGGTCATCCGGAAGAAGCTGCCCGTACCCTGGCCGGTGCCGCCGTTGTAGATGAACTCCGGAACGAAGAGCTCATCGATGTACGTCCGGGTCCGGTCCCAGGTCCCGCGCATCGTCCAGTAGAAGTTCCTGTTGTTCAGGATCGGCAGGTTGAGCGAGAGTTCGAAGGTCTTGTTGGCCAGCGTGCCCGCGTTTTCCCACCGGGTCGAGAAGCCCAGGGAGTTCGGGGTGTTCACCGGCAGAATCTGGTCTTTCGTCTTGCTGTCCGCGTAGGTGAACTCGACGCCGAGCCGCTTGAACAGGGTGAAGTCGGTGCCGACCTCGATCTCCTTGGTCGTTTCCGGCCGGAGCTGCGAGTTGCCCGCCTGGCCGAGGGAAATGCCCGTGGAGGACACGGTGTAGGTCTCGTACTGCGCCACGAAGGGCGGCGGCGAGCCGGCCGTGCCGCGGGAGGCGCGGATCCGGAACTCATCGAGGAAGCCGACGTTCCAGAACGGCTCGCGCGAGACGTTCCAGACGCCCGAGACGCGGCCGAACGGCGACCACCGGTGCCCGGCGCCGAACAGCGAGCTGCCGTCGTACCGGAACGACCCCTCGAGCACGTACCGGCCGTCCTTGTAGTCGAGCGTGGCGCCGGTGAAGACGCCGACGTTCTTGACCAGCGAGTTCGACGATCCGACCGAGTAGTTCGCGCTGGTGTTGCTCGTGGTGTAGACGTCGTTGACCCGGAAGATCTGACCGGCGCTGTTGTTGGCCTTCGTGTTGGTCTCGTCGTAGAGACCGCGGAAGCTCAGCTTGCCGTTCAGGTCGCTGTTGAGCTGCTTCCGGAACGTGGCCGTCAGGCTGCCGTTGACGGACTCGGTATCGAGGTTGCTCAACGACGCGTTGCCGTTGTTGTTCGCCGTCGAAATCGTGAAGGTCCGGTAGCCCTTGAACACCGTGGTGTTGTCCACCCGGTTCCGGTTGTCGTAGGCGAAGGTACCCTCGAAGGTGACCCAGTCCGCCGGGAAGTACCGGGCGGTGAGGCTCCCGAGGAACCGCCCCGACTCGCGGGTGCTGAGCAGATTCTCGGCGTCGTAGAGGAAGGTGCCCGCGCCGTTGCCGGTGCCGCGGAACCCGGCGCCGCCGCCGCGCACGAGCGGGCGGCCCAGCGTGTCCCGGGCCAGGTAGTTGGTGCCCGCCGGCGCGCCGCGAAGCAGCTGGCCGAAGATCCCTCCGTTCGACGACCCGCCGCTCCGCAGGTCGTTCGTCAGGTTGTCGTACATCGTGCTGATGGCCACCTTGAGATCGCTCCGCGGGCTGTAGTCCAGGTTGACCCGGAAGCGCCGCTGCTGGATCCCGTCGAGCCCGGTGATCGCCCCGGCCTCGTCCTGGTAGGAGCCGCTCACGAAGAACGACACCTGCCCCACCTTGCCCGTGGCGTCCACCGAGGTGAGCATGGTCGGGTTCCGGGTGGCCACCTGGGCCAGGGCGTTGTAGTACTGGTTCGGCCAGATCTGCGCCTGGTAGATGTTGCGCAGGTCATTGAGCGACGGCGAGCTGTACACCACGTTCTGCGGCGTGCGGGTGGTGTCGGCGTTGACGTTGTTGATCCGGAGGATCTCCGTCATCCAGTCGAACGTCCGCGAGCAGGGCGCGTTGCCCGACACGTTGACGCAGAACCGCTTGCCCGTCTCGTCCAGCTGGAGGTGATGGTTCACCGGCTGGCCGTAGTTCGTGCTGTTGAGATCGCTGATGCCGTACTCGCTCCGGACGTTGAATTTCACGCCGTCCGCGCCGGCCGATCCGCGCTTGGTGCGGATCGTGATCACGCCGTTGGCCGCCCGGGTTCCGTAGAGCGAGGCACCGGCGGCCCCCTTCACGACTTCGACCGACTCGATGTCGAGCCCGCCGAGTTCCTCGAGGGAGCCGACATTCATGATCGCGTCGTCAACGATGATCAGCGGGCCCTGACCGCGGCCGCTCGCGTTGATCGAGGTCGGGCCGCGGAGCAGGATTTCCGGCGTGCT
Organism: Gemmatimonadales bacterium; assembly: GCA_050183815.1. Taxonomy (GTDB): domain Bacteria; phylum Gemmatimonadota; class Gemmatimonadetes; order Gemmatimonadales; family GWC2-71-9; genus SHZU01. The sequence goes on from JBFXAY010000027.1 coordinate 54,222, forward strand.
GCCCGGCCGGCCGCTCGTCTGGGCGATCCGGACCCCGGCCACCTTGCCCGCGAGCGCGCGCAGCGGATCGAGCGCCGGCACCGGCAGTTCCTCGGCGCTGACCCGGCCCACCGCGAAGGGCACCCGGGCTCGTTCGACGCCTTCGACGACGCCGGTGACGATGATTTCCTCGAGTTTGTTGACGTCGGTGTTGAGCGCGAAGTCGACGGTCTGCTCGCCGGCCGCCAGCTGGGCGATGGGACGCGTCAGCGACTTGTAGCCGATCGCGCGGGCCACGAGGTTGACCGACACGCCCGTGACCCGGGCGGTCGGCACGACCAGACTGTACTGGCCCTGGGCGTTGGTGATGGTCTGGAGGCTCAGCTCCGTGATCGCCACCGTGGCGCCGACGATCGGGTCGCCCCGATCCGTCGTCACCCGCCCGCGGAAGGTGGCCTGCGCCAACGCTTCCGAGGAGGTTCCGAGCAATAACGCCCCGATGACGAGCCATCGGGCTGCCCGGCCCTGCCGCTCTCGATTGATCATTGTCGCCGCAATCCCGTTTGGATAGTTGACGATCTCCCCCGGCCCCGGGTGAGGGACCGGCGGTCCGGCGCGTACCACCGCGCGGTCTCCGACCCCTCCGGAGACCGTGACGGCAAACCGACTGACCTCCCGGCCATGGCCGGGGCCCAGCACCTGATTCGATGTCCCTGTGTTCGAGCTGACCTGCGGAAAGCGGCGGGCAATAGTTCAGGTTTTATGCCTATTCATACAATAACCATCCAACTAATTGACTTGCATTGACATTGAATTGATTGACGTCCATTCACCCGGCAACGCCTGCCGAGTCAAAACGACACCGCCGAAAGCGGTCGAGTCAAAACGACACGCCGGCCGACGCCTGGCGACCCGGGGTTGCCCCCCGGTCCAAGTGTCGAGATTATGAGCCGATAGCACTTCCTCTCGCTCCTCGGTCCGGCCCATGACCGCACCAGACATCGCCGACCTCGCTGCCCGGGTGGAACGGGGGCTGGCCGATCGGTACGTCCTTCTCGGCCCGCCGGCGATGGGGGGCACCGCGGCCGTCTTTCCGGCCCGGGAGCTCAAGCACGACCGGCGGGTGGCGATCAAGGTCCTCCGGCCCGATGTCGTGACCGCGGGCCTCGACGTGGGCCGGTTCGAGCAGGAAATCAGGACCCTCGCCGCCCTCGAGCATCCCAACATCCTTGGCCTGATCGACTCCGGGACCACCGAGGGACTCCCATTCTTCGTCATGCCGTTCATTGCCGGCGGCACGGTCCGGGACCTGATCGGCCGGGAGACCCAACTTCCGGTTGGCCAGGCGCTCCGCATTGCCGGGGAAGTCGCGGCCGCGCTCAGCTATGCCCATGCCCGGGGCATCGTCCATCGCGATATCAAGCCCGAGAACATCCTGATTCACGAGGGCACCGCCCTGGTGAGCGACTTCGGGATCTCGCTGCTGGCGTCGGGAGACGCGACCTCGCGGCTGACGCAGCGGGGCGTCGTGGTGGGAACCCCCTATTACATGAGCCCGGAGCAGGCGGCGGGGGAGCGGAATCTCGACGCCCGAACCGATGTGTTCGCCCTCGGCGCCGTGCTCTACGAGATGCTGACCGGCGAGCCCCCCTTCACCGGCGCGACCGCGGCCGCGGTCTTCGCCAAAATGGCCACCCAACGGCCGACCCCGATCTCTGTGGTCCGCCCCGGCGTCCCCCGCCCTGTCGAGACGGCCGTACTCAAGGCGCTCGCCGCGAATCCGGCGGAGCGCTTCGGGTCCATGACGGACTTCGCCGCCGCCCTCCGGACGCCCGAGGCACCGGGGGCCGCGCACCGGTCGCCCGCCTGGGCCGTCGCGGCCGTGGCCGTGGCCGCGATTGCCGGCACCGCGTGGTACCTGACCCGGGCCGCGCCGGAACCCGTCACGGCGCCGCGCCAGCTCACCTTCGCGGGGGACGCCGAACTCGTCGCCCTTTCGCCGGACGACCAGAGCGTGGCCTACCTCGCGGACGACCGGCGGACCCTCGTCGTCAAACGGATCGGGAGCGACTCGGAAAGCCGCCTTGCCACGGCTGAGACCGCGCTCGGGCCGCCCCGGTGGACCGCGAGCGGCCAGGCCGTCCTGGTGGGCGGACGGATCGGCGAGCGGGCCGGGCTGTTCACCTTTCCAGTCGCGGGCGGCGATCCGGCCTATGTCGCCCTGAGCGGCGCGTTCGGTCCCGGGGCGGCCACGTCCCGCTACGACCGCGGCCCCGCCCCCGGCGAGCTCGCCATCGTCTGCTGCGGCGGTTCCGGCATCTACCTCGGCGCCGGCCCCGAGACCGTCCGGATGCAGAACGACTCGGCCCAGGCCGGCCTGGGCCGGATCATCGCCGTCGACACGGCGGTCGAGTTCGTCTCGGACCACCGGATTTCACCCGACGGCCGCTGGCTCGCGTTCACCGGGCCGAGTCGCAACGGCGGAACCGTGGCCGCGGTGGTGCCGGTGGCGGGCGGGCCTCCCACCGTCCTGGGCTCGGTGGCGGACGTGGGCCGGTTCGAACTCCGCTCCCGGGCGGCGCTGGCCTGGGCTCCAGGAAGCGACGCGATCTATTTCGGGCGGGAGATCGGCGGCGGGACGGACGTGCTGGTGGCGCGCTTCGACCCGGGCCGGGGCGAGCCCATCGGGACCCCGACCGTGATCGTCCGCGGCCTGCCGATCCATCTCGCGATCGACGTGGCGTCCAACGGCAACGAGCTGGTCTATTCCGGCGGCCCCACCAAGACCCGGCTCATCAGCGTGGACCCGGCCACCGGTGAGCCGACCCAGCTCCTCGCCGGCACCTGGACCTTCCATTCGCCGCGGCTCTCGCCGGACGGCCGGACCCTCGCCTTCGCGAAAGGCCTCGGATCGGAACAGGACGTCTTCCTGCTCGACCTGGCCTCGCGGCAGGAGACCCGGCTCACCAACCTCGACGCCGTGGTCGCCTCGCTGGCGTGGTCGCCGACCGGACAGCACCTCGCCTATGTGGTCCGGGGCGATTCGGTGTTGATCGGGATCTACGACCGCGCCGACGGCGGCAACCGGATCGTGGCGCAGCGGACCAACGGTCCCGCGGTGCTGGCCTGGTCGAAGGAGGGTGACAGCCTGGTAGTCAGCGAGACGCGATCGCGCTTGTCCGCCATTTCGCTGGCGACCGGCGTGGCCGCCGAGTATCCGATGAACCTCGCGAGAAACGGGGGCCTGGGTCCGGGCGGCGTGCCGGGAGGACCGCCGGGCCCGCCCCCGGAGGGACCGGGCGGCGCGGCCGATTCGGCGGCGCCCCGCCGCGGCCGCGAACGGCCGCCGACGCTTGCGATCATGGACCCCGCCGGCTCCGGCCTGGTGGCAGTGGTGCCGCGGGCCGGCTCAGCGAGCCTGTGGCGTTTCTATCGTAATGGCACACCGATAGCGCTTCTGGATCGACCCGCTGTTCCGGTGTTGTGGAAAAGAGACCGGATCTACTTCGTGCAGCCACCGGCCGCGGGATCCGAAACCGTCACCATCGAAAGCGTCGACATCCGGGGCGGAACGCCCAGCGTGTTCGCGCGGCTCCCCTTCTACTGCGACGCCACCGATTTGACGCTGTCGCCGGCGCTCGACCGGGCGGTCTGCGCCTACCACGACACGACCTCGGATGTCTGGGAAGTGGCCCTCGGCGCCAACGGCGAAGCTCGCTGATTGAGCCCGCCGGGCCCGTCCTGTCAGTCGCCGATCCGGAGCGGCCCGGTCACCGATACAGCAGGAACGGCCGACTGCGTGCCTTGAAGGCGTTGATCCCGCCCTTCCAGCTTGCCACGATCGCCGCCGGCTTCCGGCCGGCCTGCACCGCTTCGCGAATCGCGGGGCCGCCGGCCAGCCGGTCGAAGCCCGAATTCCGGAACCCGATGCGGTCCGGGTGGACCCGCTGCACCGCGTCGAGAAGTGCGATGGCGGTGAGCACCGGGTCGTACCGGTTCCGGTCGGTCATTACCAGCCGGATCCCGGCGAGCAGCACGTCGGGATGCTTCGCGTCGCCGGGCGCCACCGGCCGGAAGGTCGTCGAGACGAACCGGACGCCCTTGAGCCCCGCCTTCCGGACGATGGCCAGGACCGCCGTGGTGTCGAGCCAGGGCGCGCCGATCTGGTGGAAGGGAAAGTCGGTTCCCCGCCCGACCGAGAGGGCCGTGCCTTCGAAGAGGCAGGTGCCCGGATAGTGGAACAGGCTCTCGATGTCCTTGAGATTCGGACTGGGCGGCAGAAACGGCAGGTGGGTGACGTACTGGTCGTCCCGGCGCCGCCACCCGGCCGCCGGCACCACCAGCAGGTCCGCCGTGAGGCCGAGCTCCAGGCGGGCCAGGAGCGCCTGCTCGCCCAGCGAGAGACCGTGTCGGATCGGCATGGCGAGGGCCCCGACGCCGGAACGGTAGGCGCTGTCCAGGATGATGCCCTGGACTTGTCCGCCGATCGGGTTGGGCCGGTCGAGGACCAGCACCCGCTTGCCGGCGCGCGCTGCGGCCCGCATCACCTCGATCGTGGTGTGGAGATAGGTGTAGTACCGGGCCCCGACGTCCGGCAGATCCACCGCGATCACGTCCACGTCCGCCAGCATCTCGGGCGTCGGCTGCGAGGTCCGGCCGTAGAGGCTGTAGATCGGGAGCCCGGTGGCGGAGTCGACCGAGGAAGCCACCGCTTCGCCGGGGTCGGCGGCGCCCCGGAAGCCGTGTTCGGGGCTGAAGAGCGCGGTGAGCCGGACCCCGGCGCCGAGGAGGATGTCGACCGCCGAGCGGCCGTCGCGGCCCACGGCGGCGTAGTTGGTCACCAGGCCGACCCGGCGTCCCTTCACCAGGCCGATGCTGTCGGTGGCGAGCACTTCGACGCCGGGGCGAACCACCGTGGGCTGGGCCGACGCGACCGCAAGGAGAAGGATCAGGGACATCGGCTGCCGGCTCCCGAGGAGGTGAGGTGACCGGCCCGAAAGAAGGGGGCTCGGGCGCCTCCGCTCAAGAGGCGGTGGGGCTAGATTTTCGGGGTCGATTTTTCGGTCACCGCCTGCCGGTGGCCGGTTCCCCCCAGCCCCCGGATTCGTCCTTGCGTCTGTTTCCCAGCATTTCCCGACCGGCCGCCCCTCCGCGGCAACGCGGCGCGGCCCTGAGCAGGCCAACGGCCCTGGCCATCGCGGCAGCCGCCGTGGTGGCGTTGGGCACTCCGGCTCACCTGGTCGCCCAGCGGCCCTCCGCCCGGATCCAGGCCCAGATCAACCGGCTGCCGCTCGAGCGCCAGGTCGCCCAGCTGGTCATGCCCTGGCTGCTCGGCAACTACGCCGGGTTCGACGCCGAAGGCCTCGCCACGGCGCGGGGCTGGGTGGATTCGCTGGGCGTCGGCGGCATCATCATCTCGATCGGCGCGCCGGCCGACGTAGCGGCCAAGCTCAACTTTCTCCAGACCCGCTCGAAGCTCCCGCTCCTGATCGCGGCGGACCTCGAGGGTGGCGCCGCGTTCCGCTTCCCGGGGGCCACTCCCTTCCCGACCAACATGGGCGTCGGAGCCACCGGCCGGATCGAGGATGCGGCCGAAATGGCCCGAATCACCGGCCTCGAGGGCCGCGCGGTCGGGGTTCATCTCAACTTTGCGCCCGTCGCCGACATCAACAACAACCCGGCGAACCCGATCATCAACACCCGCTCGTTCGGTGAGGACCCGGGGCAGGTGGCCCTGCTCACCGCCGCATCGGTCCGCGGGAGTCGCGCGGGCGGGATGCTCTCGACCGCCAAGCACTTCCCCGGTCATGGCGACACCGACGTCGACTCGCACATCTCGCTCCCGGTGATCCGGGGTGACTGGGCCCGGCTCAACGCGATCGAGCTCGTCCCGTTCCGCGCGGCCATCGCGGCGGGCGTCGAAGCGATCATGTCGGCGCACGTGGCGCTGCCCGCGATCACCGGCGACTCGACCATTCCCGGCACCCTGTCGCCCAAGGTGCTGGGGGCCATGCTGCGGGACTCGCTCAAGTTCGGTGGCCTGGTGGTGACCGATGCGCTCGACATGGGGGCGCTCGTGGCCGCGTACGGCGGCGGGGAGGCGGCGGTCCGGGCGTTCGAAGCCGGTACCGACCTGCTGCTCATGCCGTCGAATCCACGGGACGTGATCCAGGCGATGACGGCCGCGATCCGGTCGGGGCGGATCAGCCAGGCCCGATTTCGCCGCTCGCTCGACCGGGTGACCGCCATCAAGGAGCGGCTCGGCCTTTTCAGGCTGCGCACGGTCTCGCTCGACAAGGTCGGGACCGTGGTCGGCCGCCAGTCGTTCGTCGATTCGGCCCGTTCGATCGTGCGCCGGTCGCTGGTGTTGGCCCGGGACAGTGGCAGCGCGATCCGCAACCTCCGCGGCACCGCCGGTGACCTGGCGTTGATTACCTACGGCGGAACCGACTGGAGCACCACTCTGCCCGGGCTGCTTACCCGCCGGGGGCACAAAGTCGCGCCGTTCCGGCTCTACCCGATGAGCGGCGCCGCATCCTACGACTCGGCCCGCGCCATCCTGAGCCGGCACCCGAACGCGGTCTTCTCGGTGGCCGTCCGGGTGGCCTCCGGCAGCGGGACGATCGCGATGCCGGAGGCGCTCGCCTTCCTGATGGAGGAATCGGCGGCGGCGCGGCCCACGGCGCTGGTGTCGTTCGGCTCGCCGTACCTGCTCGACCAGGCCCCCGGCGTTCAGTCGCTGCTCCTCGCCTGGACCGCCAATTGGCTCACCGAAGAGGCCGTCGCCAATGCCCTCACCGGCGCCCCGATCACCGGCCGCCTCCCGATCGCGCTCCCCTCGGGCGAGCCGCTTGGCGGCGGCCTCGTCCTCCCGGCCACGACCCGCGTCGATGCCACGGTCGTTCGCTAGGCGCGGCCTGCTCGCGGCCGTGGCCGCCGCCGGCTGTCACGGCGCGCCCGCTCCGGTCCCGGTCCCCAGCTGCGGCAACCAGGCCTGCGCCTGGGCCGTGCTCTCGGCCACCGTCGACTCCGCGGTGCGGGCGGCGGCGGCGCCCGGCGCGGTGGTGGCGGTGTCGCTCCACGGGGCCCGGTTCTACCACAGCGCCGGGCAGCTGGGCGCCGACGAGCCTGTCGGCATCGACCAGCGAACGGTGTACGACCTCGCCTCGCTGACCAAGGTCGTGGCGCTGACCACGGTCACCATGATGGCGGTGGACGAGGGCCGGATCGGGCTCGACGATCCGGTGAGCCGCTACCTGCCCGGGTGGCGCGGCACCGGGAAGGACGCGGTGACCGTGCGGCATTTGCTGACCCACTCGAGCGGGCTGCCGGCCCATCGGCCGCTCTGGCGGGAAGCCACCGGGCGCGACAGCGCCCTGGCCCTGGTGCTCGCGACCCCACTCGATACCGTCCCCGGGGCCCGGATGGTGTATTCGGATCTCGGCGCGATCACCCTGACCCAGATCGTCGAGTCGGTCTACGGGCGCTCCATCGACCGGCTGTTCCGCGAGCGCGTGGCCGGCCCCCTGGGGCTTCGCTCGACCCGTTTCCAACCGCCGGGATCCTGGCTGGCCAGGATCGCGCCCACCGAGCGCGATCCGTGGCGCGGCCGTCTGGTGCGCGGCGAGGTCCATGACGAGAACGCCGCCTTCCTGGGCGGCGTGTCCGGCCACGCGGGCCTCTTCAGCGACGCCGAGGATCTCCTCACCTTTGGCGAGTGGCTCCTGGCCGAGCGGGCCGACACCGGGACGCCGGGCCGGGGGCCGCGAATTTCGGCCGGCGTGGTGCGGGAGTTCACCCGGCGGCAGGAGGTGGTGCCCGGGTCGAGTCGGGCGCTGGGCTGGGACACCCCGTCGGAGAACAGCAGCGCCGGCCACCGACTCTCCCCGGAGAGCTTCGGACACACGGGATTCACCGGAACGTCGATCTGGCTCGACCCGACGCGGTCGCTCGTGGTGGTGCTGCTGTCGAACCGGGTCAACCCGACCCGGGACAACCCGCGCCTCGGTCCGCTCCGGGGCCTCGTTGCCGACCGGACCGTCGAAGTGATCGAGGGCCGTGGCCACCCCTGAGCGGCGGCGGACTCCGGGGGCAAACGGGGCCGGGGCCCCAGGGCGGCGCCCGGGCCGCGTTGACACCCCGGAAGGCATTTCCTAGCTTCCAGTTAGGGTTTTGGCCGTGATCGGACGGCCGGCAGACAAGGAGAGCACCACGTGAGCACCACCGAGAAGAACCGGGTCGACGGCGTCACCATCATCCTGACTCCGCGCGCCACCGAGGAAGTCCTCAAGTTCATGGACGCCGAGCAGGTGTCCCCCGCCGAAGGCGGCCTCCGGGTCAGCGTCCTGCCGGGCGGCTGCTCGGGCTTCAAGTACAGCCTCAACATCGAAGAGCGGCCGCTGGACGACGACATGATCGTCGAGGTCGAGCGGGTGCGGCTTTTCGTGGACGGGTTCAGCCTGTCGTACCTGAACGGCGTCACCATCGACTATGTATCGTCGATGCAGGGTTCGGGGTTCACTTTCGAGAACCCGAACGCCACCGGCGGGTGCGGCTGCGGGAGCAGCTTTACCGCCTGACCTGCTGATGGTGGGGCTTCGGTCCGGCCGGGCCGGCAGGCGCGGGGCGAGAGAGCGGAGGCTTTCTCGCCCCGCGGTGTTGTTGGCCGGGATGCCGGTGGCGGGCGCCGGCCGCCCGCCCGCGCTTGTTGATTGAGGCCCGGCCCGCCAACTTCTCCCGGTGCGAACCCCCGACCTCGTCGTCATCGCGCTCTATTTCGCCACCACGCTCGGGATCGGC
>JBFXAY010000028.1:0-62214 GCA_050183815.1 Gemmatimonadales bacterium
GCTGCTGGTCCTCGCGTTCGAGCCCTGGGCGGTTGGCAGCCTCGGCGCCTGGTTTTCGGTGGCCGCGATCTGGGGGGCCACCGCGGCCACGCGCTGGGTCGAACGGGCCCTCGGGCCCGACAGCCGCTGGCGGCTCGCCGCCGCGTCGGTCGGTGCGTCGCTCGCCACCGCGCCGATTGCCGCGGGAGCGTTCGGCGTGGTGCCGGTCATGGGCATCGCCCTCAACCTCCTCGCGATTCCCCTGACCGCCTTCGCGGTGCCGGCGGTGCTCGGCAGCCTGCTGCTCCCCGAGGCGGCCGCCCCGATCGCCCGGGCGCTCGCCGGGGGAGCCGGCGCGCTGCTGGCCGGTCTCGAAACAGTGGCACGGGTCGGTGGCGGGCTGCCGGCGGGCGCCATCGATCTCCGGCCGGGATGGCCGGCGGCGGCCGGCACGGCGGCTGTGACGGCCGCGGTGGTCTGGGCGTTCGGGCGGCGCCATACCGCGGGGGAGGCGAGCCGCCGGCTCGCGTGGATCGGCGCGGTGGGCCTCGTCGTGCAAGCCGGTGCAGGGCTTCCGCTTCGTCCTCACACGGGCTCCCGGCTGACGTTACATTTTCTCGACGTCGGGCAGGGCGACGCGATCCTGCTCGAAACCGCTCACGGCCACTGGTTCCTGATCGATGCCGGCCCGGCGGACGGGCGCCGGGACGCGGGGCGCGAGGTGATCGCCCCTTACCTTCGGCGGGTCGGGGCCCGCCGGCTCGCCGGGGTTCTGCTTTCCCATGGCCACCGGGATCATTTCGGCGGATTGCGCGCCGTCCTCGGCGCGATCCCGGTCGATCGGGTGTTCGATCCCGCCCTCCCGGTCGCCGACGGGGGCTATCGCGAGTTGCTCGACGACCTCGCCGAGCGGGATATCCCTTGGGTGCCGGTCGGCCGGGGGGCGCGGCTGGAGTTGGACGGGGTGGCGTTGCGGGTGGCGCACCCGCGGCCGGGCTGGGCCGGCTACGGCGAGGACCTCAACGAGGACTCCGCCGTCCTGGTGGTGGAAGCCGGCGACTTCCGGGCGGTGTTTCCCGGGGATGCGGGGCTCGCGGCCGAAGCGGACTTGGCCGGCACCGTCGGCCGGGTGGATCTGCTCAAGGTGGGGCACCATGGATCGCGCGGCGCGACGGGTGCGGCCTGGCTCCGGGCCCTCGCGCCGGCGGTGGCCATCATTTCGACGGGACCGAATCGGTATGGGCACCCGTCACCCGACGCACTCCGACGGCTGGCGGCGGCGGGAGTTCCGGTCTGGCGGACCGACCGGGACGGCACGATCGCAGTGGCGGTGGACAGCGGCACGATGCGGGTCACCGGGCGAGCCCGGCGCGCCAACTACCCACTCACTTCAAGGCGGAAGCCGAATGGCGATCTACAGCGGACCGGTCGTGACGATCGAGCGGTTCATCCTGGACCAGGAGCGCCTCTATCCGGAGGCCACGGGCGAACTCTCGAATCTGCTCTACGACTTCGCCCTGGGCGCCAAGATCATCGCGGCCGCGATCCGGCGGGCGGGCCTGGTCAACATCCTGGGGTCGGCCGGCAACACGAACGTTCAGGGCGAGGAGCAGAAGAAGCTCGACGTGCTCGCCAACGAAACGCTCAAGAACGTGATGGGGCATACCGGCCGCGTCTGCGTGATGGCGTCGGAGGAGGACGAGCAACTGATCCCGGTGCCGGCCGGGTGGCCTCAGGGCAAATACGCGGTGCTCTTCGATCCGCTCGACGGCTCGTCGAACATCGACGTCAACGCCGCCGTGGGGACCATCTTCAGTATCTACCGGCGGAGCTCCATGGAGGGCCAGGGGACCCTGGCCGACGTCCTCCAGGCCGGGGTCCACCAGGTGGCCGCGGGCTACGTGATCTATGGGTCGAGCGTCATGCTGGTCTACACGACCGGCTCGGGTGTGCACGGGTTCACCCTCGATCCGACGGTCGGCGAGTTCCTGCTGTCGCACGAGAACCTCCGGATCCCGGAGGTCGGAACCTACTACAGCGTCAACGAGAGCAACTTTGCCCGCTGGAGCCGCGGCGTGCAGCGCGCGGTTCGCGGATTCCATGGCGACACCCCGGAGCGGATCAAGGGAAAGAACAGCCGCTACATCGGGTCGCTGGTGGCTGACTTTCACCGGAACCTGATCGCCGGGGGAATCTTCCTCTATCCGGCCGACACCAAGAACCGCAACGGCAAGCTCCGCCTGACGTACGAAGCCAATCCGATGGCGATGATCGCCGAGCAGGCGGGCGGTGCCGCGATCGACGGCACCCGTCGGATTCTCGACTTGCAGCCCACCTCGCTGCACCAGCGGGTGCCGCTCATCATCGGCTCGAAGCGCGATGTCGAGTTCGCCGCGGCCGTGATCGCCGAGACCGAGGCCGAGGCGCCGGTATGACCGAGCCGAATCCCGGGTTGTTGCCCGTCCCGAAGGTGGCCGGCCCGGCCGAGTGGCAGGGAGATCCGGGGCGTCCGGGCGAATGGCCGTATGTCCGGGGGATTTACCCCTCGATGTACACCGGCCGCCATTGGACGATGCGGCAGTACGCCGGGTTCGGTACCGCGGAGGAAACGAACGTCAGGTTCCGGCTCCTGCTCGATGCCGGGCAGACGGGACTCTCGACCGCATTCGACCTGCCGACGCAGATGGGCTACGACTCGGACCACCCGATGGCGGCCGGCGAGGTGGGCCGCGTCGGCGTGGCGATCGACACGGTGGATGACCTCGGCGTGCTGTTCCGGGAGATTCCGCTCGACCGGGTGTCCACGTCGATGACGATCAACGCCACCGCGGGAATCCTCCTGGCGATGTATGTGGTCGTGGGAGAGGAGCAGGGTGTCCGGCGCGATCAGCTGGCGGGCACGATCCAGAACGACCTGCTCAAGGAGTACATCGCCCGGGGGACGTACATCTATCCGGCGGAGCCGTCCCTTCGGCTGATCACGGACATCTTCCGGTTCGTGGCCGACGAGGGGATGAATTTCAACCCGATTTCGATCAGCGGCTATCACATTCGGGAGGCCGGTGCCACGGCGGTGCAGGAGGTGGCGTTTACCCTGGCCAACGCGCTCGAGTACTGTCGCCGGGCGGTGGCGGCGGGTCTGCCGATCGACCGGTTCGGTCCCCGGCTGAGCTTCTTCTTTGCCGCGCACAACGATCTCTTCGAGGAAGCGGCCAAGTTCCGCGCGGCCCGGCGGCTCTGGGCGCGGCTGGTACGGGAGCGCTTCGGCGCCGGCGAGGAGGCCGCCCGGCTCCGGTTCCATACCCAGACCGGCGGTGTCACGCTCCAGGCCCAGCAGCCGCTCAACAACGTCGTGCGCGTCACGGTCCAGGCGCTCGCCGCGACCCTGGGCGGAACGCAATCGCTCCACACCAACGGCTACGACGAAGCGCTGGCGCTGCCGACCGAGGCGGCCGCGACCCTCGCGCTCCGGACCCAGCAGGTGCTGGCCTGGGAGAGTGGCCTGAGCCGAACGGTGGACCCGCTCGCCGGCAGCTACTATGTCGAGAGCCTGACCGACCGGATCGAGGCCGAGGCGCGCGCGTTGATCGAGGAGATCGACGCACTCGGGGGCGCCGTGCGCGCCGTCGAAACCGGATTCTATCAGGAAGCCATCGGCCGCTCAGCGTACGAGCTGCAGAAGGCCCAGGAGGACGGACGGGTCACCGTGGTCGGCGTCAACCGGTTCACGTCCGACGAACCGCCGCCCCGGATGGCGCTGCCCAACTTCGCCCAGCTGGAGGCGCGGCAGCGGGCCGGGCTCGCCGAAGCGCGGGCCCGGCGGGATGCCGGCCGGGTAGTGAAGGCCCTGGCCGAGGTCGAGGCGGCGGCGCGCGGAACCTCCGGCCTGATGCCGCCGATTCTCGAGGCGGTTCGGAGCCGGGCCACGATTGGCGAGATCAGCGACGCGCTGCGGCGCGCCTGGGGAACCTATCAGTCGTAGGGGGAACGCATGGCCACACCGGCACACCGGATCATGGTGACCCGGGCCGCCCGGTACTACCTGATGGGCGAACGGGCCGGAGCCGAAGAGGTCTGGTTCGTACTGCACGGCTACAGCCAGCTCGCCGCCGGGTTCCTTCGATGGTTCGAGCCGGCGCAGCGGCCCGGCCGTCTGATCGTGGCGCCGGAGGCGCTTTCGCGAGCCTATTTCGACGAGACCCAGGCCCGCCGCGTCGGCGCCTCGTGGATGACCAAGGAGGACCGGGAGGCGGAGATCGAGGACTACGTTCGCTACCTCGATCAACTGGCCGATGAGATCATGGGGCTGATCCCGCCCCGGCCCCGGCTCGAAGTCCACGGGTTCTCCCAGGGGGCTGCCACCGCGTGCCGCTGGTCGGCGTTCGGTCGGCATGCGGTGGACCGGCTGGTGCTCTGGGGCGGCACCGTGCCACCGGATCTCGATCTCGAGCGGCTCCGCAACAGCCTTCGCGACGGCGGGCTGGTGCTTGCCACCGGCGATCGGGATCAGTTCGTGAGTCAGGACGCCATCCGAAACGAGCATGCCCGGCTGATCGGCGTCGGCCTGCCGGTCACCGTGCGTTCGTTTACCGGCGGCCACTCGGTCGATCGCTCGACACTCGTCGCCATCTCCTAGGAGGATTCATGCGGCAGGAATGGATCGCCACGATCCTGATTCGGGAACTCGAAACGCTCAAACAGGAACTCGCCGCAATGCCCGACGAGGCGTCGGTCTGGGCCGTTCGTCCCGGGGTGACCAATTCGGTCGGCACGCTGACCCTCCATCTGGCCGGGAACCTGAGCCATTTCATCGGCGCGGTGCTCGGCGGGTCCGGCTACGTCCGGCACCGGGACCGCGAATTCGGCGACCGGGATGTCCCGCGCGCCCAGCTGGTTGAGCAGATCGACGGTGCCATCGCGGCGATCCGGACCACCTTCGAGCGGCCCATCGACCTCGCCGCGGACTTCCCCGAAGTGGTGGGCGGCGGCTTCCGGGTCTCGACCGGGGACATGCTCCTGCAGCTGGTGAGTCACACCGGGTTCCATCTTGGCCAGCTCGGCTATTTACGCCGCATCCTGACCGGCGAGGCGAAATCGACCGGACCGCTGGCGCTGGGCCGCCTCACCACGGCCCGGAAGGCATGACCCCGCTTTGATCCGGCGAATGAGTCGCTTAAGTTTTTGCGCTGTATTTGGTTACCTGACTTGATCCCGGCGGGACGAGGGGCGGTTCCCCAAGGCCCGCCGGGACTACGCATGCGACCCGGGTAAATGCCGACCTACCAGTACCAATGCGCCAAGGGCCACTCGTTCGAGGTCTTCCAGCGGATCTCCGATCGTCCCAAGGCGAAATGTCCGGAATGCGGCGCCAAGGCGACCCGGGTGATCTCGGGTGGCGCCGGGCTGATCTTCAAGGGCAGCGGCTTCTACATCACCGACTACGGGAAAGACGGGAAGGGGCCGCGCAAGGAGTCCGCCGCCGGCGAATCGGCGCCGAAGACGGAGCCGGCGGCCGCGCCTGAGGCCAAGGCCGAGCCGGCGCCGAAGAAGCCCGCGAAGAAGCCCGGAAAGGCCGCCGAGTGAGCGACGTACTGGCGGCGGAACTCAGGCGGGTCGCGGCACACCTCGGTGCGCCCGATGCGGCCTTCGTGATCGAGCGGCCGCGGGATGCCGGCCACGGCGACCTCGCCACCAACCTGGCCATGGTGCTCGCCAAGACTCGCCGCGCCAACCCGCGCGCGGTGGCCCAGGAGATTCTGGCGGCCCTGGCGCTGCCGCCGTCGGTCATCAGCCGCACCGAGATCGCCGGACCCGGGTTCATCAACTTCTGGCTGGCGCAGGACACCCTGGCCGACCAGCTGACCGCCATCATTCAGGCGGGGCACGCCTATGGCCGGAGTGCCGCCGCGACGCCGATGAAGGTCAACGTCGAGTTCGTCTCGGCCAATCCGACCGGCCCGCTTCACGTGGGGCACGGCCGGGGCGCTGCACTGGGCGACGGAATCGCGGCGCTGCTCGAGTGGACCGGGCACGCCGTGACCCGCGAGTTCTACATCAACGATGCGGGCGTGCAGATCGACAAGCTGGCCCGGAGTCTCTGGGCCCGCGTCCAGCAAGCGGCGGGGCGGGAGGCCGATATTCCCGAGGGCGGATACCACGGCGAATACCTCCTGGAGGCCGCGGCCGCGCTGCTCGCGCGGGAGGGGGCCGGGTTCGCCGACCGGGCCGAGGCGGACGCGCTGGCGGTGTGCCGGCAGTTTGCCCTCGAGAGCCAGCGGGTCGAGCAGGATGAGCTGCTCCGGGACTTCGGCGTCGTCTTCGACGTCCACACCTCGGAACAGACGATCCACGACGGCGGCAAGATCGACGTGGCCCTGGCGCTGCTCCGGGAGCGCGGGCATCTCTTCGAACAGGGAGGGGCGCTCTGGCTTCGGACCACGGACTTCGGCGACGACAAGGACCGGGTGCTGCGGAAGTCGGACGGCAGCTACACCTACCTGGTGCCCGATATCGCGTACCACGTGGACAAGTTCGCCCGCGGCTTCGATCACCTGATCGATGTCTGGGGCGCGGACCATCACGGATACATCCCCCGGATGCGCGCAGTACTCACCGCCCTCGGCCATCCGGCGGACAGCTTCGAGGTGCCGCTGGTCCAGCTCGTCAAGGTGGTGAAGGGCGGGGAAGAAGTGCGGATGTCGAAGCGGGCCGGGAATTTCGTCACGCTTCGGGATCTCCTCGACGACGTCGGCACCGACGCCGCCCGCTACTTCTTCCTGATGCGCCGGGGCGACACGCCCTTCGTGTTCGACGTGGATCTCGCCCGGAAGCAGACGGACGAGAACCCGGTGTTCTACGTCCAGATGGCGCACGCCCGGATGTCCGGCATCTTCCGCGTGGCCGACCGGACGATCGAGTCGGTGGGCGATCGGGCCGATCTCGCGGGCCTGCCCGCGGACCAGGATCTCGAAATGCTCAAGGCGCTCACGGTCTTTCCGGAAACGGTCGCCCGCGCGGCGGTGGAGCGCGAGCCGCACCGGATCACGGCCTATCTCGAGGACCTCGCCCGGATTGCCCACGGCTGGTACCACCACTGCCGGGTCCTCGGCGAGGCGCCGGAGGTCGAGCAGGCCCGGTTGGTGCTGGCCCGGGCCGCCCGAACCGTGCTCGGCAACGGACTTTCTCTCTTGGGGCTCAAAGCTCCGGATCGGATGTAGTCGATGCCCCTGCTCGTCGTCGGCAGCGTTGCGCTGGATTCCGTCTTCACGCCGTTCGGCGAAACCGCCGACGCCCTGGGCGGCTCGGCGGTGTACTTCAGCGTGGCGGCCTCCATCCTCTCGCAGGTCAAGGTGGTCGGCGTCATCGGCGACGACTACCCCACCCGGGAACTCGACCACCTCGCCTCGCGGGGGATCGACTGGAGCGGCGTCGAGCGGGCCGAGGGCGAAAGCTTCCGATGGAAAGGCAAATACAGCTACGACCTCCAGAGCCGCGAAACCCTCGAGACCCGGCTCGGCGTCTTCGCCTCGTTCCGTCCTCGGCTGCCCGGCGACTGGGCCTCGACCAAATACCTGTTCCTCGGCAACATCGATCCCGACCTCCAGCTCAACGTGCTCGAGCAGCTCACCGATCCGCGGCTGGTCGTCTGCGACACGATGAATTACTGGATTCAGGGCAAGCGGCCCGAGCTGCTCAAGCTGCTCTCCAAGGTGGACATCCTGCTGGTCAATGACGGCGAGGCCCGCGAACTGTCCGGCAACTGGAACATCCACAAGGCCGGCCGCTGGATCCTCGAACACGGTCCCAAGCGCGTCGTGATCAAGCAGGGCGAGTACGGCGCCCTGTTGGTGGAGCCCAACCGCACGTTCTACGTCCCCGCCTATCCGCTCGAGGAGGTCTTCGATCCCACCGGCGCCGGGGACGCGTTCGCCGGCGGGTTCATGGGCTATCTGGCCCGGGTCGACTCGACGGCGCCCGAGCAGCTGCGCCGCGCGATGATCTACGGGTCGGCGATGGGGTCCTTCGCGGTCCAGGGCTTCGGCATCCGCGGCTTCGACGGCGTCGATTTCGACCAGGTGCAGCGGCGCGTGCAGGCGTTCGTGGACCTGACGCACGTGCCCGCGGCGGAGCCGTTGCCATGACCGAGCGCCAGTACGCCGCGGCGGGCGTCGACCTCGAAGCCCTCGACTCGGCCAAGCGCCGGATCGCGAACGCGGCGGCCAGTACCCGGACGCCGCTCTCCCACGGTCTGGTGGGGGCCTTCGGGGGAATGATCAGGATGCCGGCGGGCCTGCAGCAGCCGGTGCTCGTGATGAGCACCGACAGCGTCGGCACCAAGGTGCTCGTGGCCCGGATGGCCGGCGTCTTCGACACCGTGGGCGAGGACATCGTCAACCACAGCGTCAACGACATCCTGGTGCACGGCGCCCGCGGGATCGCGTTCCAGGACTACATCGGGTCGAATGGCCTCTCCGAGGACCAGCTCGCCGATCTGGTCGAGGGCGTGGCGCGCGGCTGTCGGGCCCACGGCATGGCGCTCACGGGCGGCGAGACCGCCTCGCTGCCGGACATCTATGCCCCCGGCGACTATGATCTGGCCGGAACGATCGTCGGGGTGGTGGAGGAATCTGCCGCCCTCCACGGCGACCGGATCGCCCCTGGGGACGTGCTCATCGGGTACCGGTCCTCCGGGCTTCACACCAACGGCTACTCGCTGGCGCGGAAGATCTGCTTCGACCGGCTCAAACTCTCTGTCGATTCTCAAGTTAGCGAGCTCGGCACGACCGTCGGGGAAGCCCTGCTGGCGGTCCATCGGAGCTACGTTGACGCGATTCTCCCGGTGCTCGACTCGATCCACGGAATCGCCCACATCACCGGCGGTGGCATCGCCGGGAACCTGGTCCGGGTATTGCCTTCTCAGGTCGAGGCGGTCATCGATGCCGGGTCCTGGCAGTGGCCGTCATTGTTCACGTTCCTGATGGAGGGCGGCCGCGTCTCGGTAGACGAGATGCGCGACGTCTTCAACCTCGGGGTCGGCTTGCTGACGGCGGTGCCGCCGGATGCGGTCGAGCGGGTCCGGGCTCGGGCCGGCGCGGTGAACATCGAGACGTGGATCGCCGGGGACATCCGTGCCGGCCAGCGCGGAGTGCGATTCACCTAACACCGCAGTCGGGGGTGCATGGTGATAAGGCGGCTCGTTGCTACGTTCGGGTTCGCTGGAGCCGCCTTCACCACTCCCATCCTCGCCGCCCAGACCGATCCGGCCGCGGCGGCCCATCCCTGTGACAGCCAGACCGGCGCCACCCGGAACGTCTGCCGTGCCGGCTACGATGCCCTGAGTCTGATGCTTCCGGTCGGCGCGATGGCCGTGACCGGCGGCAATCCCGTCCTCGGGACGGCGGCGGGCGGCCGCGGGTTCGGCGACGTCGGCATCACGATTCGTTCGACCTTTCTCCGGACCGTGCTGCCGGCCACGAGCTACGACGGCGTGGCCGACACGGTTCCGGCGGCCCGGCGGCTGCCGGTCTCCGCGCCGACCCTCGACCTGCGGTTCGGCCTGGTCCGGAAGGCGCTTCCCGTCGGTGCGGTCTCGGCCGACTTTCTAGGCTCCGTTTCCGGCATTCCGAAGACGGCCACCGACTACGTCCGCTTCGCCCCGGACGTCCGAAGCCTGGCCGGCGTGGCGCTCGGGTTCGGCTACGGGCTCCGGATCGGAGTCGAGCCGAACGGCCCGCTTCCGGTGGTCAGCCTCAACTTCGGCCGCAAGGACCTCCCCAAGTTCACCATCGGCGACCTCAGCGACGGGTCCAACTGGGCCTACACCGTTGCCGTGTCGGCCATCGATGCGCGCCTCATGCTGGGCCGCCGGTTCGGCCTGTTCGAACTCGCCGCCGGGGGCGGCGTGGACCTGATCACGGGCAACTACTCGATCGTCTTCCGGGACCAGGACACCGGGCTTCCGGCGGCCCGGGCGGATTCGAGCATGTCCGCGATGCGGATCGTCACGACCGTCAACGGCGGTCTGGTCCTGGGCCGCGCCCGGCTGACCGTGGAGGGCGGGTTCCAGGTGGGCAAGGACGACAAGCTTCCGACGGTCTTCCAGGCCATCAACGGCCGGTCCGGCCGGTTCTTCGGCGGGTTGGGGTTCGGGTTTAAACTGTAGGCGTGAACGACGCCGACGCGATGCGCCGTGCCCTGGACCTGGCCGCGAACGGCTGGGCCCGGGTCCATCCCAACCCCCTCGTGGGGGCCGTGGTCCTTGCGGACGGCGCGGTCGTCGGCGAGGGCTACCACGGCGAGTTCGGCGGCCCGCATGCCGAGGCCGTGGCGCTGGCCGCGGCCGGCGCGCGGGCCCGGGGCGGGACCCTCTTCGTGACCCTCGAGCCCTGCCGGCACCTCGGCAAGCAGCCCGCCTGCGCCGACGCGGTCGTGGCCGCCGGGATCCGGCGGGTCGTCGTGGCCATGCCCGATCCAGACGCGGTGGCCGGGGGCGGGGTGAACCGCCTCCGGCAGGCCGGTGTCGAAGTGGAGGTCGGCTGCGAACGGGAGGCCGCCGAACGCCTGAATGCGGCCTACCTCCGGAACCGGACGGCGGCGGCACGCCCCTTCGTGGCGCTCAAGCTCGCCACCTCGATCGACCACAAGATCGCCGACGCGGCCGGACACTCCCGGTGGATCTCCGGCGAGGAAGCGCGGGATTGGGTCCACTGGTTCCGGGCCGGCTTTCAGGCCATCGGCGTCGGTGGCCGCACGGCGCAAATCGACGACCCGATGCTCACGGCGCGGGGACGGCCGGAGCCGCGGGTCCGCCCGGCCCGCGTGGTGTTCCTCGGCCATCGGCGCCTCGGCCCGGACGCAACCCTGATCCGGACGGCCGCGGAGGTCCGCACCATCCTGGTGAGCGAGGTGCTGACCGGCGGCGAGACGGCGACCCTCGAGGAACGGGGAATCACCGTGATCTCCGACGGCGATCTCGCCACGCAGTTCGCCGCCCTTCGGTCGCACGGCATCGACTCGATGGTGGTTGAAGGCGGCGGGCGCCTGGCGGGCTCGCTGCTGGCCGCGGGTCTGGTCGACCGCTTCGCCCTCATCGTGAGTCCCGTCTGGCTGGGCGACAGCGGCGTCCCCGCCACCCGCGGCTTCGAGGTCTCCTCGCTGCTGCAGGCCGAGCGCTGGACCATCACCGAACGTCGGGCCCTCGGCCAGGACACCCTGCTCGTCGTGGACCGACGCTGATGTTCACCGGCATCGTCACGGCGGTGGGTACGGTCCGGCGGGTCGAATCGCGACCCGACGGCGGTCGTGCCGTCGAGATCGCGGCACCGTACCGGGGCCTCGCCGTGGGGGAGAGCATCGCGGTCGATGGCGCGTGCCTGACCGTCACGAAGCCGGCGCGGGGGCGCTTCCGGGTCGAGGTGGTGCCCACCACGATCGAGCGAACCCTGTTCGGCGACCTGGCCGCCGGCCGGCGGGTCAATCTCGAACGGGCGCTCGAGGTGGGCGAGCGGTTGGGCGGCCACCTGGTCCAGGGGCATGTCGACGGCATCGCCGCCGTCACGGCGGTTCGGCGACGGGCCGACGGGTCATGGCTGGTGGACCTCCGGGTGCCCCGCGCGGTCGCGGCGGTGAGCATCCCGCTCGGGTCGGTTACGGTCGCGGGCGTGAGCCTCACCGTGAACGCGATCCCCCGGCCCGGTATTATTCAGGTCTCATTGATCCCGCATACCCTGGCGGTCACGACGCTCGGAGCGTTGGGCACGGGAGATCGGGTCCACGTCGAAGGCGACGTGATCGGCAAATACGTGCAGGCCCTGGTGGCACCTCGGGCCCGTACCGGACGGAAGCGGGTCGCCGGCGGACGCCGCACGACATGATGACATTCGGAACCATCGAACAGGCGATTGACGACCTCCGCAACGGCAAGTGCATCATCGTCGCGGATGACGAGAACCGGGAGAACGAGGGCGATCTGGTCTGCGCGGCCGAGTTGGTGACGCCGGACCTGATCAACTTCATGGCCCTCCACGGCCGCGGTCTCATCTGCCTCACACTCACACCCGAACGATGCGAGCAACTCGGCCTGGCTCAGATGGCCGCCGAGAACACCGAAGCGATGGGCACCGCCTTCACCGTGAGCATCGACGCGGAGCGGCGGTTCGGGGTCACCACCGGGATTTCCGCCGCCGACCGGGCCCGGACGATTCACGTCGCGATCCGGCCCGAAACGACGCCGGCCGACCTTCGCCGCCCGGGACATGTGTTCCCGCTCCGGGCTCGCCCCGGCGGCGTGCTGCAGCGGGTTGGGCAGACGGAAGCGAGCGTCGACCTGGCCCGGCTGGCGGGCCTGGTCCCGGCCGGGGTGATCTGCGAAATCCTCAACCCGGACGGATCGATGGCCCGGCGGGCCGAGTTGTCGGCCTTCGCGGCCCAGCACGGGCTCACCTTCGTGACCGTGGCCGACCTCGTGGCCTACCGGCTCCGCAATGAGCGCCTGGTGCACCGGGTCGCTGACGCCCGGCTCCCGACCCGCTTCGGCGACTTCCGGATCATCGGGTACCGGAACGACGTCGATCGTGCGGAACACGTCGCGCTGGTCTACGGCGAGGTGACAGGAAAGGCGGACGTGCTCGTTCGGATGCACTCGAAGTGCCTGACCGGCGACGTCTTCCACTCCGAGCGCTGCGACTGCGGCGCCCAGCTCGACGCCGCGATGCAGAAGGTCGTGGCGGCGGGCCACGGGGTGATCGTCTACCTCGACCAGGAAGGGCGGGGCATCGGTCTGCTCAACAAGCTCCGCGCCTACGAGCTGCAGGATCGCGGCGACGACACGGTGGAAGCCAACCGGCGCCTCGGCTTCGGCCCCGATCTCCGCAACTACGGGATCGGCGCCCAGATCCTTCGGGACCTCGGTCTCTCCTCGATCCGCCTGATGACCAACAATCCCCGCAAGGTCGTCGGGCTCGACGCCTATGGGCTGTCGATCGTCGAACGGGTGCCGCTCGAGCTGCCCGCGACCGACGACAATCGTGACTACCTCGCCACCAAGCGCGACAAGCTCGGCCACCTCATCGGCCACTGACCTCTGGTAACCGGACCATGACCGAATTTCGCGGCCGACTGGCGGCGGTAGGGCGGATTGGCATCGTGGTGAGCGCCTACCACGAGCGCATCACCGGCGCGCTTCTCGAGGGCGCCCTGGCGTGCTGCCGCGAGGCGGGCGTCGCGTCCGACGACATCGACGTCGTCTGGGTGGCGGGGGCCTTCGAACTCGGCAGCGTCGCCGCGGCGATGGCGCGGCAGCGGGACTACGCGGCCCTGGTCGCCCTCGGCGTCGTGATCCGCGGCGAGACGCCGCACTTCGACTACGTCGCCGGCGAGACCACCCGGATGCTCGGTCGGATCGCCACCGAGCTGGGCCTCCCGGTGGGCTTCGGGCTCCTCACCGTGGACACCCTGGCCCAGGCGACCGACCGCGCCGGTGGCGCCGCGGGCAACAAGGGACGCGAAGCCGCCGAGGCGGCCATCCGTGCGGCCGACGTGATCCAGCGATTGGGCAAGCCATGACCCTCCGACCCGAAACGAAAAGCCGGGCCCGCGCCCTCCAACTGCTCTACGCGGCGGAAACCCAGAACCGGGACGTCGACGAGGTGGTGCCCGGACTTGCCCGGCTCACCGGCCCGGAACCGACCGTGCTCGAGATGGCCGAGCGCCTGGCGGAGGGGGTGCGGGCCGGCCGGGCCGAACTCGATCAGCTGCTGAGCGAAGCCACCCAGCATTGGCGGCTCGAACGCATCGCCCTGATCGACCGGAACATTCTCCGGCTCGGTGCCCTCGAGTTGAAGACCGGCGAGGTGCCGCCTCTGGTCGCGATCGACGAGGCCCTCTGGCTGGCCCACCGTTTCGGTACGCCGCAGTCCGCGGGGTTCGTCAACGGCGTGCTTGATCGCGTGGCCCGGCAACTCGGCCGCCTGTGAACATCCTGCTCGTCAACTGGCAGGACCTGGAGAATCCCCAGGCCGGCGGTGCCGAGATCCATCTGTTCGAGTTGTTCGGCCGGCTGGCGCGCTCGGGGCACCGGGTCCGGCTGGTGTGCAGCGGGTGGCGCGGTGCCCCGCGGGAGGCCGTCGTGGATGGCGTGGAGGTGGAACGTCACGGCGACCGCCATACCTTCGCCGCGGTCGGCCGAGCCGCCTTCCGACGAGCGCTGGCCCGGGACCGGTTCGACGTCGTCGTCGAGGATGTCAACAAGCTGCCGCTCTATACCGCGCTCGGAAACCCGGTCCCGTCGTGCGTGCTCGTGCCGCACCTGTTCGGGACCACGGCGTTCTCGGAAGCCTCCTGGCTCATGGCGAGCATGGTCGTGGCCGCCGAGCGGCTGATTCCCTGGGCCTATCGCCGGTCGGAATTCCACGTCATCAGCGAAAGCACTCGCGACGACCTCGTGGCCCGCGGCATTCCCGGCGGCCGGATCGAGGTCATCCACCCCGGGATCGACGCCGCCCGGTTCACCCCGGGCGGGCTTGACCGGTCGGAGCCCCCGTCCTTCTTATACGTCGGCCGGCTCAAGCGGTACAAAGGCGTGGAATACGCCATTCGCGCCCTGGCGGTGGTCCGGCGGGAGGTGCCGGGGGTGCGGCTGGATGTTGCCGGGTCGGGAGACGACCTGCCCCGGCTCGAGGGGGTGGCGCGGGACCTGGGCCTCGGGGAGGCCGTGACCTTCCACGGGTTCGTGGATGAGGACACCAAGATGCGGCTGTTCCGGACCGCGTGGGCCAACGTCTTTCCGTCTCCGAAGGAGGGGTGGGGCATCACGGTCATGGAGGCGGCCGCCTGTGGGACCCCCTCGATCGCCTCCGACAGCCCGGGTCTCCGGGACTCGGTCGTGGCCGGCAAGACGGGATGGCTGGTGCCCCACGGCGATGTCGGGGCGCTGGCACAGCGAATGCTCGAATTGATTCGCCACCCCGACCAGGTGGCCCTGGCCGGGGCTGCCGCCCGGGCCCACGCCGAGGCCTGGAGCTGGGAGGACGCCGCCCGGGCCACCGAGCGCCATTTGCAGCGGCTCGTCAGTCGATAAATTCTCCGGAGGATGGAATTCATGCAGACCACGGTTACTGCCCGTCATTGTGAGATCAGCGCCGAGTTGACCGAGCGCGCCCGCGGCGTGATGGAGCGGGTCGGGCAGTATTCACCGCATGCCCTCGACGCAAGTGTCGTCTTCGACCGCATCGCCGACGGCGCCCAGGCCGAGATCCGGCTGCACGTCCGGGGCGGCCAGGTGCTCGTCGCCACCGCAGCCGAGTCCGATCACCGGACGGCCCTCGACCGGGCCGAAGACAAGATCCGCCGTCAGTTGGAGAAGACTGTGACCCAGGCGAAACGCGGCCGGCGCCCTGCCGCCAATCCGTGACCATCCGGCTGCGGGACCTGCTGACCCGGCGGGCCAACCCGCTCGAGCTCGAATCTCTTTCGGGAGAGATCGGGCTCGACCGGCCCCTCGCCGCCAGCGACATCGCCAGCCCCGGGCTGGTGCTCGCCGGGTACACCGAACGGTTCGTGCCGGACCGCCTCCAGGTGCTCGGCGAAACCGAGGTCAGCTACCTCAGCTCGCTCGATGACGCCGGCCGCCGGCAGTCGCTGGTGACCTTCCTCGCCTTCGATGTGCCGGCGGTCTTCATCACCAAGGGGCAGAGCCCGCCGGAACCGCTGCTCAGTGAGGCGCTCGCGCGGGGCACGCCGGTGTTGCGGACCCAGCTCAAGACGGCGGAATTCTATCGGCGGATCAAGCCGATTCTCGAAGCGGCCTTTGCGCCGCGCACCACGCTCCACGGCTCGCTGGCCGACGTCTATGGCGTCGGCCTGCTGTTCACGGGCCGGAGCGGAATCGGGAAGAGCGAGTGCGTCCTCGACCTGGTGGAGCGCGGGCACCGTCTCGTGGCGGACGACGTGGTAATCGCCACCCGGCGCGGCAGCGATGTGCTGATCGGCCAGGGCCACGAACTGGCCGGCCACCACATGGAGATCCGCGGAGTCGGCCTGATCGATATCCCGGCGTTGTTCGGGGTCCGGTCGGTCCGGCAGCAGAAGCGGATCGAGGTCGTCGTGAATCTCGAGGACTGGAACAGCGATGCGGAGAGCGAACGCCTCGGGCTCAGCCGCCAGGAAGCCACCATCCTCGACGTCAAGGTTCCCAAGGTGAGCGTGCCGCTCAACCCGGGGAAGAACCTGACCGTCATTTCGGAGGTGGTGGCCATGGACCATCTTCTCCGGATGACCGGGGTGGATACCGCCGCGGCCTTCAACGAACGGTTGATCCGGAAGATGAAGGAAAAGCGGGGCCTCAAGGAGTATCTCCAAGAAGACTTCGAATGAGCGAACTCCTCGGCGTCGTCGTGTGTCACGGCTCCCTCGGCCAGGCCCTCGTGGCGTCGGCCGAGGAGATCACCGGCGTTCGGGGTGTCCTGGCCGCCGTGTCGAACAGCGGTTGCGACCGTGGGGTCCTCGAGGCCCGGATCTCGGACGCGGTGGGCGGCCGGCCGGCGGTCGTGTTCGTCGACATGCCGAGCGGCTCGTGTCACTTCGCCGCGGCGCACCGGCTGGCGGCGAGCCAGGACATCCGGATCGTCACCGGGGTCAACCTGGCCATGCTGGTGGATTTCGTGTTTCACCGTAATCTCTCGCCGGCGGCCGCGGCGGAGCGGGCCCGGGATACCGGAACGCGCGCCATGGTGATTCGCTGATGAGCATCGTCGTGGCGCGGGTCGACGACCGGCTCGTGCACGGCCAGGTGATCATCGGCTGGGGCCGGCCGCTCAACATCGGGCGGATCGTGCTCGTGGACGATGAGGTGGCGGCCAGCGACCTGGAACGCGATCTCTACCGGATGGCCGTCCCGGACGAGATGGAGGTGGAATTCCTGACCCTGGCCGGCGCCCCGGCCCGTCTCGGGGAACTCGGGAAAGGCAGCGAACGCACGCTCGTGCTCACGGGGTCGGTCGCGACGATGGCCGCACTGACCCGGGCGTCGGATGCGATCCGCTCGGTGAATCTGGGCGGCGTCCACGGCGGAGCGGGCCGGCGCGAGTACCTTCGCTACCTGTACCTGAGCGACCCGGAGCGCCTGGCGCTGGACGCGATGGCCGAGGCCGGGGTGAAGGTCACCGCGCAGGATCTGCCCACGTCGGCGCCCGTCGATCTCAGGCACCTCCGATGACCCTGCTCTGGCTCGGGCTCTGGGCCGCCGTCGCCGGGATCGACCTGGTCAGCGTCCTCCAGACGCTCCTCTCCCGGCCACTGGTCGTCGGGGCGGGCGCCGGCGTGATCCTCGGCGACGCGGATGCGGGCCTTCGGGTCGGGCTCCTGCTCGAGCTGTTCGTGCTCGACGTCGTTCCGGTCGGGGCCGTGCGGTATCCCGACTTCGGGGCGCCGACGGCCGCCGCGGTGCTCCTGGTGGCGGGCACCGACTGGACCGTCACGTTAGGCATCGCCGGCGCGTTCGCGCTCCTGGGCGGGATGGCGGCCGGGACCACCGTGCCGCTCACCCGGCGGGCCAACGCCCGGGTCCTGGCCCGACTGACCGACCGGCTTGCCGCCGGCGACGTGGCCGCGGTCCGGGCAGCCCAATGGCGGGGGCTCTTCCACGACGGGATCCGGAGCACCGTCGTGGCGGCCGCCGCGGTGGGCCTCGCCTGGGCGGCCCGCGGGCTCCCGGGCGTGCTACCCGCCGAACTCGGGCAGGCGCTCACCGCCGTGGCCGTGGCCGGCGGGGTCTGGGCGGCGGTGCACGGGGCCGTGGTGAACGGCCGCTCCGGCCACCGCTGGCGCTGGCTCGTCGGCGGGCTGGCCCTCGGCCTCCTCGGTGCGGCCTGGCAATGACCGGCCTGCTGCGGACGGTGGGTCGGTTGCTCGTCCTCCAGGGCTCCTGGACCTACGAGCGGATGCAGGGCCTCGGGTTCGGCTATGCCTCGTTGCCGCTGCTCCGCCCGCTTGCCGGCGATCCGGAGCGCTACCGGGCGGCGGTGGCCCGGGCAACGGAGTATTTCAACGCCCATCCGTATCTCTCCGGCATCGCGGTCGGCGCGGCCGCCCGGGCGGAGAACGATGGGGTGCCGGGAGCGGCCACGCAGCGGCTCAAGACGGCCCTGGCCGGCCCGCTGGGCGCGTTGGGCGACCGGCTGTTCTGGATCGGGGTGGTGCCCGCCTTCATGGGGGCGGCGGCGTTGGGAACCGTCCTCGGCGCCGGGCTCGCGGCCCCGCTCGTGGCCGTCCTCGGCTACCTCGCCGTCCGGCTCGTGGTCACCTGGTGGGGGGTGCGCCTCGGATACCAGGCCGGCACGGGCGTCGCGGCGGCACTCAAGACGTCCGGCCTGGGCACCACGGCGGAGCGGGCCGGACTCGCGGCCGGGCTGCTCGTCGGCGCCGCGATCCCGCTGGCGGCCCGCTGGCTTCTCGAACCCGGCAGCCTGGTGCCGGCGGCGCTGCTTGCCCTCGGGGCCGTCGGCGGCGCGGCCGCCGGGCTCTTCCGGGGGCGGCTGCCGAGTGCCCGGGTGGTAACGCTGGGCGGAATGGTCCTCGCGGTTCTCTGGTACTGGAGCAGAGCATGACCGAGCGCAAGGCGACCATCGTCAATCCGCTGGGACTCCACGCCCGGCCGGCGGCCCAGTTCGTCAAGCTCGCGGCCACCTTCGCCGCCGAGGTGCTCCTCGAGAAGGACGGCGGCGCGGTCAACGGCAAGAGCATCATGGGGGTGATGATGCTGTCGGCCGAGCAGGGGAGCACGCTGCTGATTCGCACCGACGGCGCCGACGAGGTCGCGGCCGCCGACGCACTGGCCGCGCTCGTGGCGGCAGGTTTCGGCGAGCTGTGAGCGACGCCCGCCAACTCCGCGGCATCGGCGTCTCGCCGGGGATCGCCCTCGCGCCGGCGGTCGTGCTGGAGTGGCGGTTCCCCGACGTGCCGGATCGGTCGGTCCGGCCCGACGAGGTCGAGGGCGAGGTGGTCCGCCTCCACGCGGCGGTTCAGGCGGTGACCGATCACCTCAACACCCTGCGGGAGCGGGTGCTCGCGTCCGCCGGCCTCGAGGAGTCCCAGATCTTCGAGGCCCAGATCCTGATGGTGCAGGACCAGGATTTCGTGGCGAGCGTCGAACACCTCATCCGGAAGAACAACCTCAGTGCCGAAACCGCCTACGAGTTCAAGGCACTCGAGCTGCGGGTTGCCTTCTCGGGCACCAGCAATCTCCGGATGCGCGAGCGGCTCGCCGACCTGTCGGCCACCCAGATCCGGGTGCTCCGGCACCTCATGGGCCGGCCCGACGACGAACTCGCCGCCCTGCGCGAGCACCGCCACGTCATCATCGTGGCCCACGAACTGTCGCCCGGCCTGACCGTCCAGCTCGACCGCGACCAGCTGCTCGGGCTCGTGAGCGAGGAGGGCACGAGGACGTCCCACGCCGCGATTCTGGCGCATTCGCTCGGCATCCCGGCCGTGATGGGCGCGCACGGGGCCCTCGCCCGGATCGAACCGGGCGCCATGCTGCTCATCGACGGTTCGAGCGGCTCGATCATCGTCGACCCGACGCCCGAGGAACTCGAGCTCGCCCGGACCCAGGCCACCCGGCGGCAGAAGCTCGAACTCGAACTCGAGGTCGTCGCCGGCCAGCCCGCCGTGACGCCCGACGGGGAGACGGTGACGCTCCTGGGCAATGTCGATCTTCCCGACGAGATCGACATTGCCGTGCGGAACGGGGCTCAGGGCGTGGGGCTCCTCCGTACCGAGTTCCTCGTTACGGGCCGGGCCCAGTTGCCGTCGGAATCGGAGCAGCTCGAATACTTCCGCCGGGTGGGCGCGGCGTTCCCGGGCCTGCCCGTCATCATCCGGACCTACGACCTCGGCGGCGACAAGTTCCCCGGCGCGTTCGACACCTCGGACGAGGCGAATCCGTTCCTCGGCTGGCGGTCCATCCGGGTCTGTCTCGACCGGCCGGAGATCTTCCGGCCTCAGATCCGGGCGCTGCTCCGCGCCGCGGCGGAACGGAATGTCCGGGTCATGCTGCCGCTCGTCACCCGGGTGGACGAGGTGCTCGAGGCCCGGGAGATCGCCCGGGAGGAGGCGGCCCGGCTCGCGGAGGCCGGGATCCGGGCGGCCTCCGATCTGGCGCTCGGTGTGATGGTGGAGACGCCGGCCGCCGTCGTGCTGGCCGACCGCCTCGCGAAGGTGTCCGCCTTCTTCAGCGTCGGCACCAACGACTTGACCCAGTACACCCTGGCGGTCGACCGGGGGAGCGCGCTCCTCGCCTCGCGGTTCACGCCGTTCGATCCCGCGGTGCTCCGCCAGCTGCGCCACGTGATCCAGGCGGGACGGGAGGCCGGGATCCCGGTGAGCGTCTGCGGCGAGATGGCATCCGAGCCCCTCGGCGCCCTGCTGCTCCTCGGCCTCGGCTACGAATCGCTGAGCGTGGCTCCACCGACGCTGCCGCGGGTGAAGTGGCTCGTGCGCAAGGTGCCGATGACGGTCTGCCGCGAGGCGGCGCGGGCGGCGCTCGACGCTGCAACCGCCACCGAGGTCCAGGCCCTGCTGCGCGAGGCGGTACAGGGCTTCGTGGACAAGCGGCTCCTCCCGGCATGATCGTTGCCCCGGGCCTCCCGGGGCGGCTAGTTTGACCGGCGCTCGACTCAACTCAAATCCGGGACTGCTCATGGCGCGCGCGAAGCGGCACGTCTTCACCTCCGAATCCGTCACCGAAGGTCATCCCGACAAGGTGGCCGATCAGATCTCCGACGCCGTCCTCGATTCGATCCTGGCGCGGGATCCGGCGGCCCGGGTCGCGTGCGAAACGCTCGTGACGACGGGCATGGCCGTCGTGGCCGGCGAGATCACCACCAAGACCTACGTGCACATTCCCGACATCGTGCGGAGCACGATCGAGAGCATCGGCTACACGGATGCGTCGTTCGGGTTCGACTCGCGAACCTGCGCCGTGATCACCTCGATCGACCGGCAGTCGCCCGACATCGCGATGGGGGTGGATTCCTCGCGCTCCAAGGAACAAGGCGCCGGCGATCAGGGTATGATGTTCGGCTACGCCACCCGGGAAACCCGCCAGCGAATGCCGCTGCCGGTCATCCTCGCGCACCGGATCGCCGAGCGCCTCGCCGCCGTCCGGAAGGGACTGGGCGGGCTCGAGCAGATCGACTGGCTCCGGCCGGACGGCAAGAGCCAGGTCTCGGTCGAATACGAAGGCGACCGGCCGGTCGCCGTGCGGACGGTGGTGGTCTCCACCCAGCACGCGGAGAAGGTCGGGAACCGGACGCTGTCCGCGGGAACCATCAAGGACACCATGATCCGCGAAGTCGTTCGGCCGGTGCTCGAAAAAGCGGGCTTCGACGGCCGCGGCATCAAGTTCCTCATCAACCCGACCGGGCGCTTCGTCGTCGGCGGGCCCCACGGCGATGCCGGCCTCACCGGCCGCAAAATCATCGTCGACACCTATGGCGGGATGGCCCGCCACGGCGGTGGTGCCTTCAGCGGCAAGGACCCGTCGAAGGTCGATCGCTCGGCCGCGTACGCGGTTCGTTGGGTGGCCAAGAACATCGTCGAGGCCAAGCTCGCGGCGCGTTGTGAGGTCCAGGTCGCCTACGCGATCGGCGTCGCCCAGCCGGTCTCGATCATGGTCGACACCTTCGGAACCGGAGTGCTGCCGGATACCCGCCTCGAGCGGATCGTGGGTGAGGTCTTCGATCTGACGCCCGCCGGCATTACCGGG
The DNA here is from genome assembly GCA_050183815.1 of Gemmatimonadales bacterium. Taxonomy (GTDB): domain Bacteria; phylum Gemmatimonadota; class Gemmatimonadetes; order Gemmatimonadales; family GWC2-71-9; genus SHZU01. Next base: position 21,743 of record JBFXAY010000028.1, read on the forward strand.
GCGCTCAAGCTCCGCCGCCCCATCTACCGCCCCACGGCGGCCTACGGCCACTTCGGCCGCCGGCCGGTCACGGCCCGGGTGGACGGGCGGAAAGTCGGCCTCTTCCCGTGGGAGGAAACCTCGAAGGTTCGCGATCTCTTGACCGCCGCCAAGGTCTGAGCCACCCTTCCGGCATGGTCCGGGTCACGGTGGTCAACCTCGGTCTCGATCGCTCGACCAACACGCCGGTCGTCGTGCTCCAGGAGGAGGGCGGCGACCGGACGTTGCAGATCTTCATCGGGGCCCCCGAGGCCAACGCCATCGCCATCGAACTCCGGGGCGACAAGCCCGCCCGCCCGATGACCCACGACCTGTTCCGCCAGGTGATCGAAGGTCTCGGCGGGTCCCTCCGCCGGGTGAACATCACCGGCATCCGGGAGAACACCTACCTGGCCGAACTGCTGGTCAATCGCGGTGAGCAGGTCCTCGAGGTCGATGCCCGTCCGTCGGACAGCATCGCGCTCGCCCTGCGATTCGACGCGCCGATCTTCCTCAACGAGGAGCTGTTCGGCGACGCCGATGCCATGCCCGGCCCGCCGCCCGACGAAGAAGCCGCCGACGCGGACGCCCTCAAGCGGTTCCTCTCCCGGCTCAACCCCGAGGATCTGGGCCGGTTCCAGCCGTGAGGCTCGCCGGGTTGGTGGCGGTCGCCGCCGGCCTCGCCGGCGTGCCGGCGCTGGCCCAGGTGCCCGGCCGGGCCGCCGGCCAGATCCTCCGGCCCGGCGCTGGCGGCCAGTCGCCGGTGGGCGGGATTCGCGTCGTACTGCACCGGGTAGGACTCCTGCAGCAAGGTCCTGTCGATACGGTGGAGACGGACGCGCAGGGCCGGTTCCGGTTCCGGTTTGCGCTCGATACCGCGGCGAGCTACCTGGTGAGCGCCAACTACGCGGGGATCGAGTACTTCTCCCAGCCGCTTTCCCGCGATCCGGCCCGGCCCGACACCGCGGTGCAGGTCGTCGTGTTCGACACGTCGTCCACCGCACCCGTGGCGCTCCGGAACCGCACCATCGTCATCGGGAGCCCCGACCCGCTCGGCACCCGGACCGTGATCGACTGGCTCGCGATCGAGAACCGCGGCCGGGTCACCCGGGTGGAGGAGGACTCGCTCGACCCGACCTGGTCGGCCCCGCTGCCGCCCGAAGCCCGCAACCCGGTCCTCGGCGACGCCGCGATTTCGCGAATCTCGCCTGACGCCTTGATCTTCCGGAACGACAGCGTCGGTCTCATCGCGCCGGTCTCGCCGGGGGCCAAGGAAATTCTCCTCCAGTACGAGATCACGGCGGACAGCCGGCAGCTCACCCTCGAAACGGCCGGCGCCGACTCCGCCGAAGTGTTCCTCGAGGAGCGGACCGCCCGGGTCCCGACGACCGGCTGGGTGACCCGGGACTCCCAGCTCTTCGAGGGCCGCTCGTTCCTGCGGGTGGAGCGCGGGGCGGGGGCGGATGGCCGCCTCGTCGTCCGGTTCCCGCGGACGACGCCCGCGCGCTGGATGTTGCCGTTGCTCGTCGCCGGCACCGCGCTGCTGCTTGCGGCACTGGCCTGGTGGCGGTTGCGGCGACCGATCAAGCCCCGGCCGTCCTGACCACCGGCCCCGCGGCCGCCAGCTGATTCGCCGAATCGCCCCTCAGGCGGCTTCCCCCCGCCGCCCTTGCCGCGACCCGGTGCGCGCCCTACCTTCGCGACGTTCCGCAGTCTGACCGGGAACGGAGCACTCGGAAGCCGGTGCAAATCCGGCGCGGCCCCGCCACTGTAACGGGCAATCGATCGGTTTCGCGCATTCGCCACTGGGCAACCGGGAAGGCGCGCGGAGCCCGCCCGGAGCCAGGAGACCTCTCCGTTTCGTCGCACCAGCCCTCGGGGGAGGGGAATGGTTCCTCGCCTGTTGTTCCTCGCCACGGCGCTTGCCGGCTGCCGTCAGGCGCCGCCCTCATCCGGGGCCGTGAGCCTGACCGACGACGGCGGCGCCGTCGTCCGCCTCGCCGGGCCGGCCACCCGAGTCGTTTCGCTGATTCCCGCCGCCACCGAGATCCTCTTTGCGCTCGGCGCGGGGCCCTCGCTCGTCGGCCGGACCCGGTGGTGCGACTACCCGGCCGCGGCGGCCCGGGTCGAGTCCGTGGGCGACGGGATCGGACCTAACGTCGAACTCGTGGCCGCGCGGCTGCCGGACCTGGTCGTGATGTACCGCTCGGGCGCCAACGACGGGGCGGTGGCGCGGCTCCGGAGTCTGGGCATTCCCGTCCTGGTCCTGGCCCTGGACCGGCTGGCGGACTTCGATCGGTCGGTCAACCTGCTGGCCGCCGCCATCGGACGACCGGCAGTCGGCGACAGCCTGATCGCCGCGACCCACGCCGACCTCGAAGCGGCCACGGTCGCCGGCGGCCCCCGCCCGCGCCTCCTGGTCCTCGCCTGGAGCGACCCGCCGATCGCCATCGGCCGCGGCAGCTTCCTCTCGGAAATCCTCGACCGCGCCGGGGCCGACAACATCTTCGCCGACGTCGACCGCGCCTCGTTTCCGGTGTCGATCGAGGCGGTGGCCGAACGGAACCCCGAGGCGGTCCTGGTCGTGGGCGACGAGGATCCGCCGATCGCGGGCCGGTCCGAGTGGCGCGCCGTCCGGGCGGTGGCGGACCGGCGCTTCGTCCACGTGAACGGATCCGAGTTCAACCGGCCGAGTCCCCGCATCGGCGCGGCGGTGCGGGGCCTGGCGACCGCGCTGGCGCGGTTTCGATGAAGCTCGTCGCCCTCGGCGTCGTGGCCGTGGCGGTGATGATCATCGCCCTCGCCGTCGGTGCCGCCGCCTTGCCGCTGGCCACGGTCATCGACGGGCTTCGGGACCCGGGCGGGCCTGCCGGCGCCATCGTCTGGTCGCTGCGGCTGCCGCGGGTGGTGCTGGCGTTTCTGGTGGGCGGGGCATTGGGCGTGGCGGGGGCCGCGCTGCAGGCGCTGGTGCGGAACCCGCTCGCCGAACCGTATCTGCTCGGGATCTCCGGTGGCGCCGGTCTCGGGGCGGTCGGGGCCATTGCCGCCGGGTTCTCGGGCCTGCTGGTCGTGCCGGCCGCGGCATTCGGCGGTGCCATCGCCGCCTCACTCGTTGTCTATGGCGTGTCCGTTGTCCAAGGCACCCGGCTCGAGCCCCGGGTCCTCGTGCTGGTGGGCGTCGTGGTCGCCACGTTCTGCGGCGCCATCACGTCGACGGTGCTGACGTTGTCGGACGCGGCCCAGCTCCGGAACGCTTTCCTCTGGCTCCTGGGCGGCTTCACGACGGCCAACTGGTCCGCCGCCGCGGTCTTTGCCGGGTACGCGGCCCTGCCGCTCGCCGGCCTCCTGCTCCAGGCTCGCAACCTCGACCTCCTTTCCCTTGGTGACGAACCGGCCCATGCGCTCGGCCTGGCGACCGAGCGGACCAAGCGGCTCGTGTTTCTCGCGACCGCGCTGCTCACCGCCGCGAGTGTTGCCGTGAGCGGCATGATCGGCTTCGTGGGCCTCGTCGCACCGCATGCCATGCGCGCCTGGCTCGGCCCGCTCCATCGCCGCCTCCTGCCCGGCGTCTTTCTCGCCAGTGGCGCGCTGCTGGTGGCCGCCGACGCCGTGGCGCGGACCATGCTGCGGCCCGCCGAGCTGCCGGTCGGTGCCATCACGGCCCTGATCGGGGTGCCGCTGTTCGGCTCGCTGGTGCGGCGGTCCCTCCGATGACGGCACTCGAGGCCCGGGACGTCGTGGTTCGCTATCGCGGGGCGGCTCGTCCGGCGATCGACGGCGTGTCGCTGACCCTCGAGCCTGGGCGCCTGGTCGGGGTCGCCGGTCCGAACGGCTCCGGCAAGTCGACGCTGCTCGGGGCCCTCACGGGTCTCCTCGAGCCGGCCTCCGGCGCCGTCCTCCTCGACGGTCGGCCGATTCGCGAGTGGGCGCCCCGGGACCGGGCGACCCGGATCGGCGTCGTGTCACAGCGCGAGGAGTACCCGTTCGCCTGGCGGGTCGGCGAGGTCGTCGCGTTCGGCCGCTACGCCCGGCTCGAACCGCTGGCGGGCCTCGGCAACGAAGACCGGGCGGTCATTGTCCGGTCGATGCAGCGGGCCGACGTCCTTGGTCTGGCCGATCGCCGGATCGACACGTTGTCCGGTGGCGAGTGGCAACGGGTCCGGATCGCCCGGGCGTTGGCCCAGGAGGCCGCGATCCTGGTGCTCGACGAACCCACCGCGGCGCTCGATCTGGGCCACGAAATGGAGGTCTTCGAGCTGATCCGGGAGCTGACCGACGAGGGCATGGCCTCGGTGCTCGTCACCCATCACCTGAACCTCACCGCCCGGTTCGCCGACCGGCTCCTGGTCATGCACGAGGGACGCGCGGTCGGCGAGGGGGCCCCGGCCGCCGTGCTCGGAACCGAACTCCTCGAGCGGGTGTTCGGGTGGCCGGTCCGGCTCGACCAGGTCGACGGCGTGCCCCAGGTCGTCCCGCTTCGCCGGGGCCGGACCGGCTGACCCCGGGGCCGGGCCCGACGTTGCCGGACCTGCTCCGGGGCGGGTATCGTTCTTCCGATGGCGCGGTTCCTCCGTTCTCTCTCCCCGGTGCTCCTCGCCGGCCTGGTCGGCTGTGCCGCGACGACGGCGCCGGCGCCTCCGCCCGAAGAGCGCCTCGCGGTTCTCAACGCCGGTGACGGCAGTCTGTCCCTGGTTCCGGTGGATCCCGAACAGTTGGTGCGCCGGATCCTGCTTCCCACGACGACCGCCGGATTGGCCGACATCTCGGCTCGCGGCGCCACGGCGGTGGTCGCGGCCGAACGGTCGGACGAAATCGTGGTGGTGGATCTCCGGTCCGAGGTGATCCGCCGGTCGGTGTTGCTCGAACCCGGCAGCCGGCCCGTCGCGGTGTTGATGATCAGCGACAACGTGGCCTACAGCGCCAACGCGGGCACCAATACCGTCACCCGGATCGACGTGTCCACCGGTGATACCGCAAGCGTCGCCGTCGGCGTCTTTCCCCGCGGTCTCGTCCTGACGCGGGGACGGCTCTTCGTGGTCAATGCCAACGTGGAGGACTGCGAGACCGGCAGCTGCGGCCTCGGACCGAGCTGGCTCAGTGTCCTCGATCCCCAGACGAATCAGCTCGCGGGCGGCCGCGACTCGATTCCGCTGCCGAACCAGGGCAACGCCCGGTCCACGACCCTCGGCGGGGACGGGCTCATTTATGTCGTGAGCACCGGCGATACCGAGACCGACACCGACGGCCGCCTCACCATCATCGACCCGGTGACCCGGGCCGAAGTGGGCAACTTCGGCGGCTTCGGTCTGGTCCCGGCGTCGGTGGCCTCCGACGGGTTCGAGCGGCTGTTCGTCACTTCCGTGGCCGACGGTCTGATGGAATTCAACACCCGGACGCGGCGGGTCGTGCGCGGGGCCGGGCAGGGCATCTTCGTCCGCGAGAACGTGGCGGTGGCCGTCGACTCGCGTGGGTCGATCTACGCGATCGAGGGTGGCGACTGCGCCCTCTCCGGACCCGGCCGCCTCCGGATCTTCCGGCCCGACCTCACCGAGGCCCGCAATCTCGTCCTTGGCATCTGCCCGACGGCGGCGGCGTTCGCGCTGCTGCCCGGGATCCCGGCCACCGAGGACTGACGCGGCTCCCGGGCGATGCCGCCGATCGAAACACCCGCCACCATCCTGTCCACGATCGCCTATGGGGAGACCTCCAAGGTGGCCCGGCTGGCCACCCGGGAACTCGGCGTCGTCAGTGTCATCGCCAAAGGGGCCCGGCGGCCCCGCAGCCGGTTCGGCGCCGCCCTTCAGGTCCTGAGCGACGGTGTCGCGACGATTCACCTCGCCCGTCACTCCGATCTCCACACTCTTGCCGGGTTCGAACTCCAGCGCCTGCACGCCGATCTCGCCGGTCACCTCGAGCGCTATGCGGTGGCAACGGTGCTCGGCGAATTGATGCTTCGGTTCGCGCCGCACGAACGCCAGGCGGATACCTACGACTTCTTCCGCCATTCGCTCGACGTACTCGAGGCGGTGCCCCCGGACGTCGTGCCGGTGCTCGGGCTGCGGTCGATCTGGGGCCTGGTCAAGCACCTCGGGTTCGCGCCGGCGCTCGATGCCTGTGCCCGCGACGGCGTGCCGGTGGCCCGCAGCGGTTCGGTGGCGTTCTCGCCAGCGCATGGCGGCGTCCTCTGCCCGCTCTGCGCCCGGACGGTGGAAACCAGTCGGCTCCGGCCCGAGGACGTGGCGGAACTCGAGGTGCTGATCCACGGCCGCGGCGATCTGCCCGCCTTCGACGACCGCTACCTCGCCGCGCACCGCCGCCTCGTCGACCGCTACATTCGCTACCACCTGGCCGACGGCGCCGACCTCCCCGCGCTCTCGTTTTGGACCGGCGCCGCCTGGGTGCCGGCGTGATCGTCGGCACGGCCGGACACATCGATCACGGCAAGTCGGCGCTCGTCACGGCGCTGACCGGCCGCGCCGTCGATCGGCTCGCGGAGGAGCGCCGCCGCGGGATCACCATCGAACTCAACTTCGCGCCACTCCGGCTGCCCGGCCGGCCGCCGATCGGCATCATCGACGTGCCCGGACACGAGGACCTCATCCGGACGATGGTGGCCGGCGCGGCCGGGGTCGATCTGGCCCTGCTGGTCGTCGATGCGGCCGAAGGGCCGCGGCCCCAGACCGAAGAGCACCTGACGATCCTCGAACAGTTGCGGATCCCGGCGGCCATTCCGGTCTTCACCAAGGCCGATCTGGTCGATCGGGACTGGATCGATCTGGTAGTGGCGGAGTTGGAGCCCCGCCTGGCCCGCTCGGCCGTTCGCTTCGGGGTGCCCGCCGTCGTCTCCGCCGTGACGGGCGACGGCGTGGACGCCCTCCGCGCCCGGATCGCGGCGGCGGCCGACGAGGTGCGCCGAGACCGGTCCGGCGCCCGGTTCCGGATGCCCGTCGACCGGGTCTTCAGCGTGGCCGGCGTCGGCACGGTGGTCACGGGCACAACGTGGGCCGGGGCCCTCGCCGTAGGCGACGCGGTCGGGATCGGTCCGGGAACCGGCACCGCGCGGGTCCGGTCGGTCGAGGCGTATGGCGAAACCCTCGCCCGGGCGGAGCCGGGAACGCGGACGGCGCTTGGCCTCACCGGCCTGTCCCGCGATGCAGTGACTCGTGGCGACGTCGTGGTCACCGGCGTCTGGCGCCCGACATCCGCCGTCGACGCCGAGATCGAGCTGGTGCCGGAGGCCCCACGCCCGCTCACCCACCGAACCCGGGTCCGGATCCATCAAGGCACGGCCGAGATCCTGGCGCGGGTGGCTAGCAGCACACCCATCGGGCCCGGCGGGCGGGGCGTGGTGCGCCTCGTGCTCGAACGGCCGGCGTTGCTGCAGGGTGGCGATCGCCTCGTCCTTCGGAGCTACAGCCCGGTCGGCACGATCGGGGGCGGCTGGGTCGTCGATCCGTTCCCACCCCGGCGCTCCCGTCCCGATCCCGCGCTGGCGGGCGCCGATCGGCTCGGCGGTCTGATCGCCCGGCGGCCGGACGGCATCGAGGCGGAACTGCTGCCGCAACTCCTCGGCGACGAGATCCCCGGCGATGAGGCCGCGCTGGCCGATGCCAAGGTCGTCGCCATCGGGTCGCTGCTGCTGCACCGCCGGGTGCTCGCCGCCGTGCGAACCGAGATTCTCGCGGCGGTCACGGCGTACCATGACGCCGAACCGGCGGAGGACGGAATTTCCGTCGAGACGCTTCGGAGCCGGCTGCGGCGACCGCCGATCGTCACCGACGCCGTCCTGGACGGCCTCGACCGCAACGGGGCAATCCGCCGTGGGGCGGGACGCGTGGCGGCGGCCGGCTTCGTTCCCAGCCGGGCCGGCGGGGTGGAGGCGGAGGACGAACTGGTCGCGTTTCTCGAACGGGCCGGCCTCGCGCCGCCGACCGTGGCCGAGATCGAGACGGGCGTCGAGATGCGCCCGGTGGGACCGGCGCTCCGCCACGCGATGGCGGCCGGCCGGGTCCAGGCGGTCGATCGCGAGCGTTATGCGGCCACGACGGCGCTGGACGGCTTCGTCGCCGTCCTTCGGGATCTGGGCCGGAGCGGGCCGATCACCCCGGCAGTGGTTCGGGACCGCCTCGGCTTGACCCGCAAGTTCCTCATTCCGCTGCTCGAATGGGCCGACCGCCGGGGTGTCACGCGCCGGGAAGGGGATGCCCGGGTGCTCGTCCAAAGTGGCAGGCCGGACCGCCAAGTCGGCTGACTGGGCCGGTATGCCGGTTGCCCTGATACGGGTCGTCTGACGAAACGCCCGTGCCTCTGAGCAAGTCTTCACGCGGCGGCGTCATGTATTTGCCTGAATCGAGGACGGTATGCTTCGCCCGGAACGACTGACGATCAAAGGCCAGGAAGCCTTTCGCGATGCCCTGGGAATGGCCCGCGAGCGCGGCAACCCCGTGGCCAACGATGCCCATCTGTTCGCCACGCTGCTCGCCCAGGACGAGGGAGTCGTCCAGCCGCTGCTCCAGAAGGCTGGCCTCAACGTGTCGGCCCTGACCGAAGCGGCGGAGCGGGAGCTCGCCAAGCTGCCCACCCAGTCCGGCGCCGACCCGACGCTGAGCCGGGAAATGCACTCGATCTTCGATCGGGCCGAAAAGCTCGCCAAGGAACTGGGCGACGCGTACGTGTCGACCGAGCACCTGCTGCTGGCGATGGTCGAAGAGAAAGGGACGGCCGCGCGCGGCATCGTGACCGGCCTCGGGGTCAGCGCCGATGACCTCCGGGATGCGCTGACCGGGGTGCGCGGCAGCCATCGGGTGACGGACCAGTCGCCGGAGGAGAAGTATCAGGCGCTCGAACGCTACACCCGCAACCTCACCAACCAGGCCCGGGCCGGAAAACTCGATCCCGTAATCGGGCGGGACGAGGAGGTCCGGCGCGTCATGCAGGTGCTCTCGCGGCGGACCAAGAACAATCCGGTGCTGATCGGTGAACCCGGGGTCGGCAAGACCGCCATCGTCGAAGGTCTTGCCCAGCGCATCGTGTCGGGAGACGTGCCGGAGAGCCTGCGCAACAAGGACATCATCGCGCTCGACATCGGCCAGTTGCTGGCCGGCGCCAAGTACCGTGGTGAGTTCGAGGAGCGGCTCAAGGCCGTCGTCAAGGAACTGACCGAGGCCGAAGGCCGCTTCATCGTGTTCATCGACGAGTTGCACACGATCGTCGGCGCCGGCGCCGCGGAGGGGGCGGTGGACGCCTCCAACATGCTCAAGCCCGCGCTGGCCCGGGGCGAACTCCACGTCGTCGGTGCCACGACGCTCGACGAGTACCGGAAGCACGTCGAGAAGGATCCGGCCCTCGAACGGCGGTTCCAGCCCGTGCTCGTCGGGGCCCCGAGTGTGGAAGACACGGTAGCGATCCTGCGCGGGCTCAAGGAGAAGTACGAAGTGCACCACGGCGTCCGGATCACCGACAACGCGCTGGTGGCGGCCGCGACCCTCAGCGATCGCTACATCGGCGACCGGTTCCTGCCCGACAAGGCGATCGACCTCGTCGACGAAGCGGCGAGCCGGCTCCGGATCGAGATCGACAGCATGCCGCAGGAGATCGATGAGGTCGAGCGCCGCCTCGTCCAGCTCGAGATTCAGCGCCAGGCGCTGCTCAAGGAAAAGGACAAGGCGGGGATGGAGCGGCGCGAAGCGGTCGAGCGCGACATCGCCGAGCTCAAGGAGAAGGGCGCCGGGATGAAGGCGCAGTGGCAGGCGGAGAAGGCGGCGATCGGCGGCCTCCAGGCCAAGAAGGCGCAGGTCGAACAGCTGCGCACCGAGGTGGACCAGGTCACCCGCCGGGGCGATCTCCAGGCCGCGGCCGAGTTGCGCTACGGCAGGATCCCGCGGCTCGAGCAGGAGATCGCGGCGGACGAGAAGCGCCTTGCCGACATCCAGAAGCGGGCGAAGTACCTCAAGGAAGAGGTCGACTACGAGGACATTGCCGAGATCGTGGCCCGCTGGACCGGCATCCCCGTGGCCCGGATGCTCGAATCGGAGCGCGACCGGCTGACCCGGCTCGAGGCCGAACTCGGCCACCGGGTGGTCGGGCAGGAGGAAGCCGTGACCGCGGTGGCCAACGCCGTCCGGCGGAGCCGTGCCGGTCTCCAGGACCCCAATCGTCCGACGGGCTCCTTCATCTTTCTCGGTCCCACCGGCGTCGGCAAGACCGAGACGGCCCGGGCGCTCGCCGAGTTTCTGTTCGACGACGAGCGCGCCATGGTCCGGCTCGACATGTCGGAGTACATGGAGAAGCACTCGGTGGCCCGGATGATCGGCGCACCGCCCGGCTACGTCGGCTACGAGGAAGGCGGCCAGCTGACCGAGGCGGTGCGCCGGCGGCCATACAGTGTGCTGCTGTTCGACGAGATCGAGAAAGCCCACCCCGACGTCTTCAACGTCCTGCTGCAACTGCTCGACGACGGGCGGCTCACCGACAGCCAGGGCCGGGTGGTGGATTTCCGTAACGTCGTGGTCATCATGACCTCGAACATCGGCAGCCACCTTATCGTCGAGGCCGGGGCGGTGGTCGGGACGGACGGCTGGGCGGCGGTGGAGGAGGCGGTGCGGGGCGAGCTGCGGAAGCATTTCCGCCCCGAGTTCCTCAACCGGGTGGACGACATCGTCGTGTTCCACCCTCTGGGCCGGGACCACATCGCCCGGATCGTCGATCACCAGATCGAGCACCTGGCGGCCCTGGTCGCCGCGAAGGACCTCAAGTTGGACGTGACGGCGGTGGCGCGGTCGCTCCTTGCCGACCGCGGCTACGATCCGGTGTTCGGCGCACGGCCGCTCAAGCGGGTCATCCAGCGGCTGCTCCAGAATCCCATCGCGATCGCGGTGCTGGAGGGACGCTACCACCCGGGCGACACCGTGGTCGTGGAGGTCCGCGAGGGAGAGATCCACCTCGGCCGGCGGGCGGAGCAGGCGGCCAGCGCGTGACGGCCGATGACTGACACGCCCCGGCGGGTCGAGGAGGCGCTCCCGATGGCCTGGGCGTTGGCCCAGGCCGAGCGGGCGGCGCAGCATGGGGAGGTTCCGGTGGGCGCGGTCCTGCTGCACGACGGCCGGGTCGTGGCCGAGGCGCACAACGAGACCATCGGCCGGTCGGACCCGACCGCCCATGCGGAGTTGCTCGCGATTCATCGCGGGCTCGCCGCTCTCGGGGTGGACCGGTTGGGCGAGGCGACCTTGTACGTCACCCTCGAGCCGTGCGCCCAGTGTGCCGGGGCCATCGTCCTCGCCAGGGTCGGCCGGGTCGTCTTCGGGGCCTACGACGACAAAGCGGGGATGGCCGGCTCGGTGGCCGATCTGCTTCGCCATCCGCGGCTCAACCACCGGCCCGAAGTGATCGGCGGGGTCCTGGCCGATCGGTGCGGCGAGTTGCTCACGGAGTTCTTCCGCAGCCGGCGGTAGTGGCCCGGGGTGGGTTCCGGGCTGCTCCGCGTTAGGTTTCCCGCTGGCGGCGGACGCCGCCCTCTTCGACCTTCACCCGGAGTTCATCGTGCGCCGACCGTCCGTCCTTGGCGTCCTTCTGCTCGCCGCCGCCGGCCCCGCCGCCGCCCAGGCCCCGATCAAGGGAGCCGACCAGATGCTCGCCGGCCTCGATGCCGCCGCGCCTGCCTACGCCGGTGTGGCCCGCAAGATCTGGGGCTTCGCGGAGGTCGGCTATCAGGAAACCCGGAGCAGCGCGCTCCTGCAGGACCAGCTGCGCGCGGCGGGCTTCAGGGTCGAGGCCGGCGTTGCGGACATTCCCACCGCGTTCGTCGCCAGCTGGGGGCAGGGCAAGCCGGTCATTGCGATCATCGGCGAGTTCGATGCGCTGCCGGGCCTCTCTCAGGACGCCGTGCCCGGTCGCAAGGTGCTGATCGAGGGCGGGCCGGGTCATGGCTGCGGCCACCACCTGTTCGGCACGGCCTCGACGGCCGCGGCCGTCGCCGTGAAGAACTGGCTGGTGCAGCGCGGCGGCCAGGGCACCATCCGGTTCTACGGGACGCCGGCGGAAGAGGGCGGCGGCGGGAAAGTCTACATGGTCCGGGCCGGCCTGTTCCGGGACGTCGATGCGGTCGTCACCTGGCACCCCGGCGACGGTAATCAGGTCAGCAAGGCGACGACGCTGGCCAACGTCTCGGCCAAGTTCCGCTTTCACGGCATCAGCGCCCATGCGGCCGCCGCCCCGGAACAGGGACGGTCGGCCCTCGACGGCGTCGAGGCCATGAACGCGATGGTCAACCTGATGCGGGAGCACATTCCGTCGGAGACCAGGATTCACTACGTGATCACCAACGGCGGAAAGGCGCCGAACGTGGTGCCGGATTTCGCCGAGGTCTACTACTACGCTCGGCACAGCGACATGCGGATTCTCGACGGCATCTGGGAGAGGATCGTTGCCGTCTCGAAGGGTGCCGCCATGGGCACCGGGACCTCAGTCGAACTGGAACTGGTGAACGCCGTCTACAACGTCCTGCCCAACGACTACCTGGCCGACCTGATGCACCGGCAGCTGACCCGGGTCGGCGGCGTCCGGTACGACGCGGACGAAACCGCGTTCGCCGAAACGGTGCGCAAGACGCTGACCGGCACGCTGCCGGCAGTGGCGAGCGCGGCCACCGTGCTGGAGCCGGAACAGGGCGTCTCGAGCGCGTCCACGGACGTCGGCGACGTGAGTTGGGTCGTGCCGACCGTCCAGCTCAACGCGGCGACCTGGGTCCCCGGCACGCCCGCGCACAGTTGGCAGGCGGTGGCCTCCGGCGGCACGTCGATCGGGGCCAAGGGCATGATGGTGGCGGCCAAGACGATGGCCCTGACGGCGGCGGAATTGTTCTCCGATCCGCGGCACCTGGCGGCGGCCCGCGCCGAGTTCGCGAAACGCCTGGGCGGGGCCACCTACCAAAACCGGGTCGGCGACCGGCCGCCGCCGCTGGACTACCGCAAGTAGCGTGGTGGCGGCACGACCTAACCGCAGGACGGGCCGCTGTTTGCGGGTGGGGCGGGGCAGCCCGGGGCTACACTTGGCGTGGCCCCGCCGTTACCTTAGGCCGTCCTTGAGGACAGGTGTCCGAGTGGCTGAAGGAGCCGGTCTCGAAAACCGGTATACCGGCAACGGTATCGTGGGTTCGAATCCCACCCTGTCCGTTGGCAGCCGCCCCGGCCCGAGTGGCCGGGGCGGTGTCGTATGAGGGAGGCGCGGCGATGATGGTTGCAACGGGGTTGTTGCTGCTCAGTCAGGCCATCGGGCCCGAGGAATGCATCCTCACCGGGCTCTGCTTCCGCCCGGAACCCGCCGGGCCGCCGGCTGGGCTCTGGTACCTCGCCTTGGGGCTCGTGGCGCTGGGGACGAGCGGCCTCGTCCGCGAGTGGCGCGCCCGCCGGGCCCCGCGACGGGAGAGTTGACGGCCGGGCCTACTGTTGGCCCCGGATGTTCCGCCGCAGCGTCCCGAGATCGAGCAGCGGCGCTCCGCCCTCCGTCGGCACCAGAACGATCATGTTGCTCGACGTCCGCATTTCCGCCAGCACCTCGAGATACTGCTTCATCAGGGCCTCCGGCGTCAGCGTCTGATTCAACAGCCGCTGCTGCTCGGACTGGAGCCGCGCCACCTCGACCCGGTGCTTCTCCGTCTGGATCTGCTGTTCCTGAGCGATCTTTGCATTGATCGCGTCGACGACCTGCTGGGGCGGTTGGAGGTTCCGGAGGAAGAACGCCGTGATCGTGGCGATCCGGAACGGCGGCCCGCCGTCGCGCGGCTGGGTGACCAGGGCACTGTCCACCTCGCTCTTCATCACGTCCGCGATCCGACTCCGCTGGGAAATCTCGTTGATCGAGAACTGCGACATGCCGTCGCGGACCCCGTTCCGGATCGCGTTCAGGACCAGCGTGTGGATCTGGTCCTCGGTCCCGATCTCGGTGAAGATTCTCGGGGCCGACATCGGATCGATCTGCCAGCGGACGGCGGCGTCCACCTGCATTCCCATCTGCTCGCTCGAGAGCGCCGCCATCGTCTCGACCTCCTCCTGCGCCTGCGGGTACTGTTCCTCTCGGGTCGAGTACCGTTCCACCTCGGACCACGGGGGAACGATCCGGACGCCCGGCAGCAGCGGCGCGTCCGAGACGGTACCGAAGGCATGCTGGACACCCACGGTACCGGCGTCGATCACCTTCACGCTCGACGAGGCGAGGGTGAAGGCCCCGAGAATGATCAGCACGATGCTCACGATCGTGACGACGGCGCCGGCCGCCTTGCTCCCGCTCGAGCCGAGGCCCCTGGCCGTGGCCCGGACCACGAGGCCGACCACGAGGAGAAGGATCCCGAAGATGAGGGTGCCCATGATCGCTCCGCTGGAAGAAGACTCGGCCGGAATCTAATCGGCGGGACCGGTTTCAGCCGTAGCGAACGCCCGGGAAAAGCAGGTTGACGGCCAGGAGGAACATCGGCTGGAAGACGACGTCGAACAGCCGCCAGGCCAGCAGCATCCCGACGATGGCAAGTCCGGGTTGACCCCAGATGAACTGCTGATAGCGATTGCTTTGACGGTCGGACAGGAGCAGGGGAATGGCGGCGCTGCCGTCGAGCGGGGGCAACGGGAGCAGGTTGAGCACCGCCAGCATGAGGTTCATCGAGAAGAAGGCGCCGATCATGAAGGCCACCGCCGGCAGCAGCCCGCCGGGCGCCGTCTCGATGATCTCGCCGAACCGCACCGACGCCGGCGCGTGGAACACGTCGGCCGCGAAACCGGCCCGGATCACGAGGAAGCTCACCAGCACGAGCAGAAGATTCGACGCGGGGCCGGCCAGCGCCATCCAGGCGGCCCGCTTCGGATACCGGATCGCCCACCGCGGATCGAACGGCGCGCTGGCGAAGCCGAACGGCCAGCCCGAGACCGCCACCGAAAGGAGGGGCAGAATCACCATGCCGAACGGCTCGCGCCGGATGTGGGGCCTCGGATCGAGCGACACCTGGCCGCCGAGATAGGCCGTGAGGTCGCCACCCCGCTTGGCGGCCCACGCATGGGCCGCTTCGTGCAGAGTCGTTGAGAACAGGAAGACGACGTAGTAGATGAGGCCGGTGGCCAGCTTGTCCATGGCGCCAGAAAGCGTGAGGTCCGCCGGGCAAGATACTCCCGGCCGCGGCTTTCGACATCCGGGAGTTGCTTCCGTTTGCGGCCGGCGCCGGCGGCGCCGGCACCCGGCCGCGCCCGGGGCGCCCGCCCGCCGGTTCCCGCCGAAACGGCCCCTTCCGCGATTTTCGCAAACCCCGGATCGATCCCGGGCAAGTGTTTGCGGGATATGACGTTAGGGTCGTCCGGTCGGGGAGGGTGCCCGGGCGGCCCAATTGACAGACTCCCGTCTCGGCCTCATTCTGTCCCCCACTTTGGTTGGCCGGGCACTTCGATTGCAGCCAGGAAGCGCCCGATGCCGGCCGTCGGCTGCGCGGCGGCCGCGATCTTCTCGAGCTTCACCAGGACGGAATGGCAACTCTCGTCATCGTCGAGTCACCGACCAAGGCCAAGACCATCCGCGAGTTTCTGCCTCGCGGATACAAGGTCGTTGCCTCCATGGGCCACGTTCGAGACCTTCCGGACCGCGCCTCCGACATCCCCGCCAAGTTCAAGTCCGAAGAGTGGAGCCGCCTCGGCGTCAACGTGGACGCCGACTTCGAGCCGCTCTACGTGGTGCCGTCGGACAAGAAGCACGTCGTGCGGGATCTCAAGAGTGCGCTCGATGACGCGGACGAACTGATCCTCGCCACGGACGAAGACCGCGAGGGGGAAAGCATCTCCTGGCATCTCTCCCAGCTGCTCAAGCCGAAGGTGCCGGTCAAGCGGATGGTGTTCCACGAGATCACCAAGGAAGCCATCCGCGAGGCGCTCGATCACACTCGCGTCATCGACGACAAGCTGGTCCGGGCCCAGGAAACCCGCCGGATCCTCGACCGGCTCTACGGCTACACCCTGTCCCCCCTGCTCTGGAAGAAGATCGCGTACGGGTTGTCCGCCGGCCGGGTTCAGTCGGCCGCGGTACGGCTTCTGGTCATGCGGGAGCGGGAACGGCGGGCGTTCGTGCCGGCCGTCTACTGGGATCTCAAGGCCCAGCTCGAACACGACGGCCAGGCCTTCGAGGCGGTCCTCACCGCCCTCGGCGACAAGCGGCTGGCCACCGGCAAGGACTTCGACGAACGGACCGGCAAGCTCGAGACCGGGAGAGACGTCGTCCTGCTCGAAGGGCCCGCGGCCGAGACCCTCGCGGCCCGGCTCCGGACCGAACCCTGGACGGTCGCCACCGCCGAAGAGAAGCCCTTCACCCGCCGGCCGGCACCGCCGTTCATCACCTCGACGCTCCAGCAGGAAGCCAACCGGAAGCTCCGGCTGTCCGCCCGGGAAGCAATGCGTACGGCCCAGAAGCTCTACGAAGAGGGCTTCATCACCTACATGCGAACCGACTCGGTGCACCTGTCGCAGCAGGCGCTGACCGCGGCTCGCGAATGCGTGACGCGCCTGTACGGCAAGCAGTACCTGCCGGAGAAGTCGCGCACCTACGTGACCTCAAACGCGCAGGCCCAGGAAGCCCACGAGGCCATCCGGCCCGCCGGGGCACACTTCCGGACCCCGGAGGAGACCGGCCTGTCCGGACGAGAGCTCGCGGTGTACGAGTTGATCTGGAAGCGGACCGTGGCCAGCCAGATGGTCGACGCCCGGCTCACCAGCATGGCGGTCACGATCACCGCCGCCGACGCCACGTTCCGCGCCAGCGGGAAGCGGATCGATTTCCCCGGGTTCCTCCGGGCCTACGTCGAGGGCTCGGACGATCCGGAAGCGGCGCTGGAGGACAAGGAGGTCGTGCTCCCGCACCTCGAGGTCGGCGATCGGCCGACGTGCACCGAGCTCGCGGCCGTCTCCCACGAGACCCAGCCGCCGGCGCGATACACCGAAGCCAGCCTGGTCAAGGAACTCGAGGCCGACGGCGTCGGCCGGCCGAGTACCTATGCCACGATCATCGACACGATCATCGACCGGGGCTACGTCCAGAAGCAGGGGCAGGCCCTGGTGCCGACGTTCACCGCCTTCGGCGTGACGACGCTGCTCGAGCACCACTTCCCGACGCTCGTCGACCTCAAGTTCACGGCCGGGATGGAACAGACCCTCGACGACATCTCCGAGGGACACGCCGAGTGGCTGCCGTACCTCAAGGAGTTCTATCTCGGGAAAGCCGGCCTCAAGGCCCAGGTCGCGGCCCGGGAGAAGAAGATCGATCCGACCGAAGCGCGGACGGTCGATCTGGGCGGGCTCAACGGCGCCAACATCAAGCTCGGCCGGTTCGGCCCGTACGTCGAAGCGGTCACCGAGGACGGCGAGATCATGAAAGCCTCGCTGCCGCGGGACGCCGCACCCGCGGAGATCAGCCGGGCGCGGATCGACGAGATCCTCCGGCAGAAGGCCGAGGGGCCGAACATCCTGGGTAACCACCCGGCGAGCGGCGAACCGATCCTGCTGCTGACCGGCCAGTACGGCCCCTACGTCCAGCTTGGGGTCGTCTCCGACGACCTGCCCAAGCCGAAGCGGGCTTCCTTGCCGAAGGGCGTCGCGCCCGAAGATGTCACCCTCGCGATGGCCGTGGACCTCCTGGCCCTGCCGCGAACCCTCGGCACCCATCCGGACACCGGCGCGCCGGTGCTCGCGGGCCAGGGCCGCTTCGGGCCGTTCGTCGTCCACGATCAGGGCAAGGTGGGGAAGGACTACCGGTCGCTCAAGGGCGAGGACCATGTCCTGACCGTGTCGCTCGAGCGGGCGCTCGAGTTGCTCGCGCAGCCCAAGCTCGGGCGCGGCCGCCGGATGGCCACGCCGATTCGCGAGATCGGGCCCCACCCGGCCGACCAGCAGCCGATCGGCCTCTACGAAGGCAAGTACGGCCCCTATGTGAAGCACGGGGACGTCAGCGCGTCGATCCCGAAGGGCCAGGATCCCGCCACCGTCACGCTTGAAGAGGCGGTCGAGCTGATTGCGGCCCGGGGCGGGAAGGCGGCCACCAAGGGACGGGGCCGCAAGCCGGCCAAAGCCGCCGCGGCGCCGGATCCGCTGACCGCCCGCGTGAAAAAAGCGAAAGGGAAGCGAGCCCCGGCCGCCGCGAGCCGGGTGGCTGCCCCTGCCGAGAAACCGGCCAAACCGGCCCGGCCCGCGGCCAAGGGCAATCCTGTGAAGAAGGCGGCACCGCGGCGCTAGGCGGGCCGCGGCGTCGTTGAAGTTCCCACCCGGCCGCGATATGTTGCCCGGCCGGTTCCTGGGACAGGTGCTCGAGTGGCTGAAGAGGCACGCCTGGAAAGCGTGTATACGTCACAAGCGTATCGAGGGTTCGAATCCCTCCCTGTCCGTGGTCGGGCCGGCTCCTGTCGAGGGGCCGGCCCGACGTGTTTCCGGGCCCATGAGAACCATTTGGGTCGTTCGGGCGTATTACCTTCAGTTTGGAGAACTGGCCCCCACCAGGAGAGAACGGCGTGCTGATCAGGAAGCCCGACGACCTGCGCTCCTCGGAAATCACGAGCGAACGCCTCTACCAGACCCGCCGCGAATGGCTGGCCACGGCCGGCCTCGGACTCGGCGCGGTGGCCCTGCCGCCGGTCCGCCGGGTGTTGGCCCGTCAGGACGACAAGCCCAACAGCTACGAAGCGATCACGACCTACAACAACTACTACGAGTTCGGCACCGGCAAGGACGAGCCGGCCATGAACGCCGGTACGCTGCGCCCGCGGCCCTGGTCGGTGGCGGTCGAAGGACTGGTCAAGAAGACCGGCACGATGGACCTGGACGATCTGCTCCGGGGCATCCCCACGGTGGACCGGACCTACCGGATGCGCTGCGTCGAGGCCTGGTCGATGGTGATCCCGTGGAACGGGATCATGCTGGCCGATTTGATCAAGAAGCTCGAGCCGACGCCGGCCGCGAAGTATGTCGAATTCACCACACTCGCCGATCCGAAGCAGATGCCCGGCGTCCGGAGCCGGGTGCTCGACTGGCCCTACGTGGAAGGACTCCGGCTCGACGAAGCGATGCATCCGCTGGCGCTGCTCGCCACCGGCATCTACGGGAAGCCGCTGCTCAACCAGAACGGCGCGCCGATGCGACTCGTGGTCCCGTGGAAGTATGGCTTCAAGGGCGGAAAGAGCATCGTCCGGATCCGGTTCCTCGAGTCGCAGCCAAGAAACACCTGGAACCTCGCTGCCCCGAACGAGTACGGCTTCTACGCCAACGTGAATCCCGAAGTCTCGCATCCCCGGTGGAGCCAGAAGACCGAACGCCGCGTGGGCGAGTTTTTCAAGCGGCCGACGTTGATGTTCAACGGGTACGCCGATCAGGTCGGGTCGCTCTACCGCGGGATGGATCTGCGGGTGAACTATTAGCGCTGCACCGGCGGCGCCCCGCCGCCGCCGAGATCCCGTCCGCTGGGTCCTCAAGCCGCTCCTCTGGATCGGTTGCCTGGGCCCCGCGGCGTGGCTGGTCAGAGGTCTGGTCAGCGGCGACCTCGGCGTCGACCCGGTCAAGACCCTGACCCATACGACCGGGCTGTCCGCCCTGGTCATCCTGCTCATCACGCTGTCGGTCACGCCCCTCCGGCGGCTCACCGGCTACCTGCCGCTGGTCCGGCTCCGGCGTCCGTTCGGGCTCTTCGCCTTTTTCTATGCGCTGCTGCATTTCCTGATCTATGCGGTATTCGACCATCGCCTGTCGCCCTCGGAGATCGGCGAGGACATCGCCGAGCATCCCTGGGTGCTGGTCGGTTTCGCCGGCTTCGTGATCCTGCTCGCTCTGGCGGTCACGAGCCCGGCAGCCGCCGTTCGCCGGTTGGGGGGCCGTCGCTGGCAACGGCTGCACCGCCTCGTCTACGTGGCGGGCGGCCTGGCGGTGCTCCACTTCTACTGGCTGGTGAAACGGGACGTGACCGAGCCGCTCTGGTACGGGGCCGCCCTCGGACTCGTGCTGGCGGGTCGCCTGCTTCCGGAACGCCGTCGTCGCCGGACGGTTGCGGAGCCCGGAACCGGTTACTAGCTTCCGCGCCCGGCATGTCAAACACCAGCCGGATGCTCGACGAAGCCGCCATGGGCCGCGCCCTCGCCCGGATGGCCAGCGAGATCGTCGAACGATGTCAGGGCACCGAGAAAGTCACTCTCGTCGGAATTCAGCGGCGGGGCGTCGAGTTGGCTCGACGTCTCGCCGTTTTGCTCGAGCGCTCCGAAGGCCGCCCCGTCCCGCTCGGCAAGCTCGATATCACCCTCTATCGCGATGACCTCCAGTCGATCGGGCCCCGGCCCGTCGTCGGTGAGACCAGCCTCCCGGGCGAACTCGAGGGCCGCACGGTCGTGATCGTGGACGACGTGCTCTACACCGGCCGCACCATTCGCGCCGCCCTCGACGAGCTGGCCGACTTCGGCCGGCCGCGGCGAATCCTCCTCTGCGTGCTGGTGGACCGCGGCGGCCGCGAACTGCCGATCCAGGCGGATATCGTGGGCACCGCCGTCTCCACCGCGCCCGGCGATCGGGTGGACGTCCTGGTGTCCGAGCGGGACGGCGTCGACGCCGTCAACCTGGTGAGAGCGCCGTGAGCGGGGCCCTCGGCAAGGATCTCGTCGGCCTCGAGCCGCTTTCGGCGGACCAGATCCGGATGATCCTGGACACCGCCGAGCCGTTCAAGGAAGTGAGCGAACGGTCGATCAAGAAGGTGCCGGCCCTGCGCGGCAAGACGATCGTCAACCTGTTCTTCGAAGCGTCGACCCGGACCCGGATATCCTTCGAATTTGCGGAAAAGCGGCTCTCGGCGGACACCGTCAACGTCGCCGCTCAGGGCAGTTCGGTCTCGAAAGGCGAAACGCTCGTCGACACCGCCCGCAACCTCGAGGCGATGCGGATCGACATGGTCGTCATCCGGCACCATGCCTCGGGGGCGGCCCAGTTCCTGGCCGACCGGATCCGGTCGAACGTCGTGAACGCCGGCGACGGGAAACACGAGCACCCGACGCAGGGCCTCCTCGACCTCCTGACGCTCCGGGACCGGTTCGGCCGGATCGAAGGCCTCAAGGTGGCCATCTGCGGAGACGTCCTGCACAGCCGGGTGGCCCGAAGCAACATCTGGGGCCTGCTCAAGCTGGGCGCCGAGGTGGCGGTCTGCGGGCCGCCGACCCTGCTGCCCCCGGGGCTCGCCGAGCTGGGGGTGAAGGTGATGCACCGGATCGAGGAAGCCATCGAGTGGGCCGACGCCCTCAACATCCTCCGGCTCCAACTGGAGCGGATGGAGGGCGGTTTCGTCCCGTCGCTCCGGGAATACAACCGGATCTTCGGCGTCACCCGCGAGCGGCTGGCCCGCGCGGGACGCGACGTGGTCATCATGCACCCCGGACCGATGAACCGCGGCGTGGAGATCGACAGCGACGTGGCTGACGGGCCCCACAGCGTGATCCTGCCGCAGGTGACCAACGGCGTTGCGGTTCGGATGGCGGTGCTCTATCTCCTCGCCGGCGGTTCGCCGGACTGGCGGACCCAGGCGGCGGACGACCGATGAACGACTTCCTCATCGGCGGTGGCCGGGTCATCGACCCCTCCCGCCAGACCGACGGGACCGCGGATGTGCTGGTCGTCGACGGCCGGATCGAGGCCATCGGGCGCAACATCCCGGCCCCCGAAGGGCTCCGGCGGATCGACGCGGCGGGGAAGGTGGTGGCGCCCGGCCTGGTGGACGTCCACGTCCACCTTCGCGAGCCGGGCCAGGAGCACATGGAGACCATCGCCACCGGGGCCGCGGCCGCCGTCGCCGGCGGGTTCACCGCGGTCTGCGCCATGCCCAACACCGACCCGGTGATCGACAACCAGGCAGCGGTGGGCTTCGTCCTCAGGCAGGCGATTCGGGCCGGGATGGCCCGGGTGCACCCGATCGGCTGCATTTCGGTCGGGCAGAAAGGCCAGCAACTCGCCGAGTTCGGTGAGATGGTCGCGGCCGGAGCCGTGGCGGTCAGCGACGACGGCCGCCCGGTGGTGTCGGGGCAGCTGATGCGGACGGCCCTGGAGTACGCGAAGGTGTTCGGCATCCCGGTGGCGGACCACTGCGAGGATCCGACCCTGGCCCACGGCGGGGCGATGCACGAGGGCGGGGTCTCCACCCGTCTCGGACTCAAGGGAATTCCGGCGGCGGCCGAGGAGATCATGGTCGCCCGGGACCTGCTCCTGGCGGAGCTGACCGGCGGGCACATCCACCTTTGTCACATATCCACGGCCGGTTCGGTCGAATTGATACGTCGAGCCAAGGAAAAGGGTGTCCGGGTTACCGCTGAGGTCACGCCACACCACCTCAGCCTGACCCATGAACGGTGCCTGGGCTACGACACCAACGCCAAGATGAACCCGCCCCTCCGCCGGGCCGAGGACGTCCAGGCCCTTCGGGAGGGGCTCCGGGACGGCACCATTGATTGCATCGCGACCGATCACGCGCCCCACCACTATGACGCCAAGCAACGGGAGTTCGATGACGCCCCGAACGGCGTCATCGGGCTGGAGACGGCGCTCGGGGTTGCCCTCCGGGAACTGGTCGAGCCCGGGCTGCTGAGCCTGCCGGACCTGCTGGCCCGGATGTCGACCATTCCGGCCCGGACCTTTCGCCTGGGCGGCGGTACCCTGGCCGTCGGGGCCCCGGCCGACCTGCTGGTTTTCGACCCCGCCAGGCGCTGGGAGGTCCGGGCAGAGGATTTGCATTCGAAAAGCGCCAACAGCCCCTATCTCGGCGAGACGCTGACGGGGCAGGCGGACTTGACCGTAGTCGGTGGTCGGATCGTGTTCGAGCGAGGTGTCCAGAAACCAGGCGCCTAGGTTTGCAACGCGTTTCCTGAAACGGACTTCCGCCTTATCTTGCAACGGGGGCAATTGTTTCCGCATGCGGAGGGGACGTCCCGGATGACCGAAATCCAGACCCAAGACCTGACCGAGGTCGAAGCGCTTCTCGGCTCCCGGCAGCAGCTGGCCGGCTGGCTGGAGAAGCTCGACGCCGCAGGAAGCAAGACTCCGCCCTCGGTCCGCGACCGCGTTCGGGCGGACTACCAGGGTCGCCTTTCCCAGGTCGTGGAAAGCCTCCGGGGGCACTCCGACGTCATCAACAGCACCCTGCAGGGCCTCCGGTCGCACGCCGAGGAGTACGAGCAGCTCCGCAACGAGGAACAGGAGACGCTGGCTGAGGCCGAACTCCGTCACACCGTTGGGGAGTATTCCGACGAGGAATGGAACAAGGTCGAGAGCGACTGCAGCGGGAAAATCGGCGGCCTCGACGAGGAGCTTGACCGGCTCGCCGCCGAGATCGGTCGCCTGGAAGAGGTCCTGAGCCAGATCGCCCCACCCGCCGCGCCGCCGGAACCGCGGCGTCACGAAGAGGTCGCTCAGGCCCGGCCCGAGCCCGTTCACGAGGAACCCGAGGCTCCGGCAACCAGCGCCCCGGCTCCGGCCGCGCCGCAGGCGGCCCTCGAGGCGCCCCGGTTCGTTCCGCGGGGCGGCCTCAAGCCGCGGGAGTCGGGCCCGGCGCGGACGATTCCGTTCCCGACGCCGCCGATTGCCCGCGAGCAGCCGCCGGCGGCCCCGCCCGCCGCGGCCCCGGCCGGCGTGGACGAGCTGACGTTCCTCAAGTCGATGACGCTCGATCCCCGCAACGCCACCGGGCAGGGCACCGCGACCGAGGTGAAGCAGGCCGATCGCCCGGCCCCAACGGTCGCCAAGACGCTCAAGTGTGGCGAATGCGGTGCCCTCAACCGGCCGACCGAGTGGTACTGCGATCGGTGCGGCGCCGAGTTGGCTGCCGTCTGAGGCCGCCGCACTCCGGATCCGAACCCCGGGCCCCGCGCCCGGGGTTTTCGTTTGCAGGCGGCCCGGCCCGGCACTAGACTGACTTTCCGCTTTCCGCTGCCCCGGCCGCCATGCACCTCGAGTCCGCCGTCATCCTGCTGTTCGTGATCGCGACCGCGGTCGCCCTGGCCGCCCGCCGGCTCAAGATCCCGTACACGGTGGCACTGGTCCTGGCCGGTCTCCTGGTGGGCTCGCTCGACCTGATCGAACCGCCCCATCTCACCCAGCAGCTGCTCTTCGGGGTGTTCCTCCCGGGCCTGGTGTTCGAGGCGGCCTTCCACCTCGACTTCCGGATCCTGACCGGCAATCGGCGCTCGATCATGGGCCTCGCGATTCCCGGCGTGGTGGCCGCGATCGGCCTGACGGCGGCGGGCCTCATCACGGCGGCAGCCGCCCTCGGCCTCGCCGACTCGCTCACCTGGCGGCATGCCCTGGTCTTCGGGGCCCTCATCGCCGCCACCGACCCGATCGCGGTGGTGGGGCTCTTCCGGGCCCTCGGCGCCCCGAAACGGCTCGCGGCGATCGTCGAGGGTGAGAGTCTCCTCAACGACGGCACCGCCATCGTCTTCTTCGGAATGATCCTCGCCTTCGTGGGGGGAGCCGAGCTCACGGTGGGTGGGGCGGTGGTGGAGTTCGCCCGCGTGGTCGGCATCGGCATCGCCGTCGGCGCGGCGCTGGGCGCCGGGGCATCGAAGCTGACCCAGCAGGTCGACGACCCGATGATCGAGATCACCCTCACGACCATTGCGGGATACGGGGCCTTCGCCCTCGCGGAGCAGTTCCACGGCTCCGGCGTGATCGCCACCGTGGCGGCCGCCCTCCTCTGCGGGAACTACGGGGCCCGGACCGGCATGTCGCCGTCCACCAGGATCGCGGTGGAGAGCTTCTGGGAATACGTGGCGTTCGGCCTCAATTCGCTGGTGTTCCTCCTGATGGGCTTCGAGGTCCACGTCGCCGACCTGCTGGCCTCCTGGCAGGTGATCGTCTCCGCGTTCCTGGCCGTGACCCTCGGCCGGGCGGTCGTCGTCGCCGCGATCTCCGCGCTCCTCCGGCTGACGCCGGAGCGGTTCCCGCCCGCCTGGTCCGCGGTGCTCACCTGGGGTGGGCTCCGGGGCAGCCTTTCGATGGTGCTGGCCCTGAGTCTGCCGGCCGAATTCCCGCACCGCGATCTCCTGATCACGACCACCTTCGGCGTCGTCCTGGTGTCGCTCCTGCTGCAGGGCCTCACCATGGGCCCGCTCCTCCGCCGGCTCGGGCTCGTCACGGCCCGCACGACGCAGGGGGCGTACGAGGCCACCCGGGGCCGGATCAAGGCCGCGAGCCGGGCGTTGGCCGAGATCTCGGCGATGGAGCAGGGGGGCGGCTTCGACCATGACCTGCTCGACCGGCTGCGGGCGGAATACCGGACCCGCATCGGCGAGGACCAGGCCCAGCTCCGGGATCTCCACCTCGCGGAGACGGAGATCCGGCACGAGGAGGAACTGCAGGCCCGCCGCCATCTCCTGCTGGTCGAAAAGGAGCAGGTGGTCGAGTCGGTCCGCCAGGGCCTGATCGGCGCCGACGCCTCGGAGCACCTCGGCGCCGAGATCGACAGCCGGCTCCTGGGGCTCGAGGACGGCCACTGACGCTTGCCGCCAAACCGGGCCGATCCTATCATCGGACTCCAACCCGTTTCAAGCGACTTACCCGCCTATGCGGATTGCGGTGGTGTTCGACACGCCCTACTCTGGGTGGGGCCCGGAGGCCCATTGGGCCGAGATGGAAAAGGAAATCGGTCGCTGGAAGACGCACGAGCCCGACATGGAGTACCAGATCGGGGATGCGCTTCGCGGCCGGGGCCACGAGGTGTGCCTGGTCGGCGTCAAGGACGATCTGGTGGCGATGCTGGCGTCCCTGGCGGCGTTTCAGCCCGAGCTGGTGATCAACGGCGCCGAGTCGTTCCGGGGCAAGGCCAGCCTCGATTACGTGGTGGCCGGCCTGCTCGAGGCGGAGGGGTACCGGTATACCGGCTCGCCTCCGATGGCGGCACTGGTCACCCGCAACAAGGCGATGAGCAAGAAGATCCTCGCCTACCACGGGCTCAAGGTGCCTGGGTTCGTCACCTACCGCGCCAACGAGTCGGTGGCGACTCCGCCGGATCTCCGGTTTCCGCTGATCGTCAAACCCCTCGCCTCGGATGCCTCGGAGGGCATCGCCCGCGCGTCGGTGGTCGCCACGGCGGAGGCCCTCGCCGAACGGGTGGAGTTCATTCATGAGCGGTTCGGGCAGGGGGCGATCGCCGAGGAGTTCATCGACGGCCGGGAACTCTACGTCGGGATGCTCGGCAACGGCGACGCGGTCGAGGTCCTGCCGTTCACCGAAATGGTGTTCGACAAGGAGAAGAACCGCCCCGAGGAACGGATCGCGACCCGGGCGGCCAAGTGGGACGAGCCGTATCGGGACCGGCGCGGCGTCCGGAACGTCTTTGCCCGGCGGATGTCGCAGGAGGCGCGGGCCGAGATCGAGCGGACCTGCCGGGTGGCCTACCGGGCGCTCTGGCTCCGCGACTACGCCCGCCTCGACGTCCGGCTGGCGCCGGACGGCGACGTGTGGTTCCTGGAGGCCAACGCCAACCCCTTCATCAGCTACGGGCACGATATGGCGAACATGGCGGAGAAGACCGGGCTGGACTACGCAGCCTTCATCCAGCGAATCGTCGACCACGCGGCGGCACGCGATGAGTAAGCCGCGGCGGGCCCGCCGGCGGGTAGCCTTTCCGACCCCGGAGTTGCGGTGCGTCTGTGGGGAACCGCTCCATCGGTTCTCGCCCTATTGCCCGCACTGCGCCCGGACCCAGACGTGGGGGGACAGCGAACGGATCACCGGCGCGGAGTGCTACCGGTGCGGCTGGGTGGTGTCGGACAAATATTCGTTCTGCCCCTGGTGCGCCGCCGACATCTACGAGGAAGGCTACTCCAGCGAGGAACCGCTCAACGCCCCGAGAGGCTTCCGGATGGACGCCCGGTGCGACGCGGGCTGCGGGGGAGGCGTCCAGTATCCCATGCCGCATTGCCCCTGGTGCGGCGAAGACCAGACCTGGAGCGACGACGAGTACTTCGAGGGCGACTGTCCCCACTGCTCCCGCGGCGTCGACGACTGGATGAACGTCTGTCCCTGGTGCGGTGGCGACGCGACCGGGCGGGATCTCGTGGCCCACCCCCTCCGCACCGTCCGGCGCCTCCTCCAGGAAACCCGGATCAAGGATTGGGGCTACCGGATCCTCCTGCGGCCCGGGATCTCGGGGGTCGATCCCCGCTGGCCGAAGGTGGTCGAGATCGAGGACGCGTACGTAACCGGGCGGCGGCGGGACGAGATTCCCTGGTCGCTGCTCGTCGGGCTGATCGCCCACGAGTTGGGTCACAGTTTCCTGTACCATCACTGGCGCTGGACCCGGACGCCTGCCTTCATCCGCACCTTCGGCGAAGTCGACAAGGCCTACCGCGGGCTGGACAACAGCTGGGTGTACTTCCAACGGCGGCGGATCTCGATCTCACCGGTCAACCACGTCTCGTCCTATGCCGCCCGGCACCCGCAGGAGGACTTTGCCGAGACGTTCCGGTTCTACGTGACCCGCCGGGGCCGGCTCCGCGAGCTCTTTGCCGAGTTTGGCCAGAAGCGGAAGGGCGTCATCGTGTTCGAGAAGTTTCTGGCCCTGCACAACTACGTCCGGACGCTCCGGGGCTGGGGCTAGGGCAGGGTATGAAAATGCCGAGGGGCCGGATCGCTCCGGCCCCTCGGCTATGGCAACACCCGTCGGGTTACTTCTGCTTCGCGAGCCGGCTCTTGAGGCGAGCGGCGGCGTTCGGGTGGATGAGACGCTTTTGACCCGCCCGGTCGATGAGCTTCTCGGCCGACTTCATGGCGGCGGCCCGAGCTTCGGGAGAGGTGGCCTGACGGACGTTCTTGACCGCGGTCCGGAGCTGGCTCCGCTTGCTGCGGTTGGTGGACGCCCGGGCCCGCGACTGACGCATCCGCTTCTTGGCTGACTTGATCCTCGGCACACTGACTCCCTGGCTGGGCTCCCGGGTGGAGCCGGTTGTTCGCTAGCCTACCAAAATAGTGTTCCTGCATGGACTTTGGCAAGATCTTGGCTTCCGGCCCCTTCGCCTCCGGGGCCGATCCCGCCATATTGCAGGACGTCGTGCGGTCCGGTGTCCACCCGCCTCCTTTTCGCCGAGTTCCACGAGCCAATGACCCTGGTCGGCCCCGGTCCCGTGCCCGAAACCGAAGCCCCAGCCGCCGAACCCTCGGCGCTGGCGAGCGCCGGATTCGTCGTCGAACTGGACAGCTTCACCGGGCCCCTCGACCTGCTCCTCCACCTCCTCCGGGAGGAGCAGATCGACATCGCGGACATCCCCATTGCCCGCATCGCCGACCAGTTTCTCCGGGCCATCCACCTCCTTGGGCTCAACCAGGCGGCGGACTACCTCGACATGGCCAGCCGGCTGGTCCGGCTCAAGGCCCAGATGCTCCTCCCCCGGGGCGGCGAAGGGGAGGAATGGGAGGACCCGCGGGCCGAACTGGTCCGGCGGCTGCTCGAATACCAGCAGATCAAGGAAATCGCCCTGTGGATGGGTGACGCGGCGGAGCGGCGGGCGGTCAAGTTCCCCCGGGGGTACCTGCCGCCGCCGCCCGAACTGCCGCCCCTGCCGCTCCGGCTGGACCTGCTCGAGTTGCTGGCGGCGGTCGAGCGGGTCATCGCGGGGATTCTCCACCCGGTCCTGCACCGGGTCGTGGCCCGGCCGCTCAACGTCGAGGGCGCCACCCTCCGGCTCGAGACCCTGCTGCGGGAGCGGCCCCGGATCAGCTGGGCCGAGGCCGTCGGCCCCAATCCGACCATCGTCGATGTGCTGTCTACCCTCCTCGCCATTCTCGAAATGGCCCGGCGGGGCGCGGCGTTTGTCTTCCAACAGGCGGCCTTCGGGCCGGTGGTGATCTCCAGTGAACCCCCTCGCCCAGCTGATTGAAGCGGCGCTGTTTGCCGCCCCGAGACCGGTCACGGTCGAGGAGCTCCAGACCCTCGACCCGGACGTGTCACACGCCGAGGTCAGGGCCGCCCTGGACCAGCTCCGCGAGCATTACGACTTCGACGGTCACGGCGTCGAGCTCGCCGAGATGGCGGGCGGGTTCCAGATCGTCACCCGGCCGGTGTTTGCCGCCGCGATCGAGCGGGCCCAGCTCAACACCAAGCCGCCGCGGCTCTCGGGCGCCATGCTCGAGACCCTCGCGACCATCGCCTACCGCCAGCCGGTCGGCCGGGCCGAGATCGAGGAGATCCGCGGGGTCAACGCCGCCGGGGTACTCCGGACTCTTCAGGAACGGGGGCTGATCGAGGTCACCGGCCGGAGCGATGCCCTCGGCCGGCCGCTGCTCTACGGCACGACCCCGTTGTTTCTTGAACTCCTCGGGCTGCCCGACCTCGCGAACCTGCCCCGGGTCGAGGAGCTCTCCATCGCGCTCCAGGTGCCGAAGCCGGAAGGCGAGAAGGACGCCGAGGAGGCCGCGGCGTACGTCGAAGCCGACCAATGACCGAAATGCGCCTCCAGCGGGCTCTTGCCCGGGCGGGGATAGCCTCGCGGAGGCGGGCCGAGGAGCTGATCGAGGCCGGGGCGGTCACCATCGACGGCAAGGTGGCCAGCCTCGGTTCCAAGGTCGATCCCGACCGCCAGTCCATCAAAGTCCGGGGCCGGAAGGTCCATCAGCTCGAAAGCCGGTGGCTGGTCCTTCACAAGCCCCTCGGCGTGGTGACCACCGCCGATGACGAGCAGGGCCGGCGGACCGTCCTCGACCTGATTCCGAACAACCGGGGGCTCACCTACGTAGGGCGTCTGGACGTGATGACGACGGGCCTCCTGTTACTGACGACCGACGGGGAAGCAGTGCATCGGCTCACCCATCCGCGGTACCGGATTCCGCGGCGCTACACGGCCCTGGTGCATGGCGTGGAGTCGGCCCGGCTGGCCGAAGCACTCAGGGGACGCGTGGTCGTCGATGGTCGTCCAGTCGTCCCCTTGGCCGTTCGCGTCCGGCCCGGGCGCGAGGGCCGCAGTCTCGTGGACGTGACCTTGGCGGAGGGCCGGAACGCGGTCGTCCGGAAATGGATCGGGGCGGTCGGCGGCAAGGTGGAGCGCCTCGCCCGCCTGTCCTACGGGCCGATCCGCCTCGGCGATCTGTCGCCGGGCGAGTGGCGGCCGCTGACGCCGCCGGAAATCAAAGCGCTCTATCAGGCCATCGATCTGCCGATGCCCTGAACAACCCGGGATTCCGACGACATGGCTTCGACCAGTACACCTGCCCCAGCCCACATCGAGGTCCTCCGCCGCGCGCTCGACGAAATCGGCCGCCGGATCGTGGGGCAACGGGTGATGGTGGACCGGCTGGCCGTCGGTCTCCTGACGGGTGGCCATGTGTTGCTCGAGGGTGTGCCGGGCCTCGCCAAGACGATGGCGGTCAAGACGCTGGCCGAGACCTTCCGGGCCTCCTTCTCGCGGATCCAGTTCACGCCCGACCTGCTGCCGGCGGACATCGTCGGCACCATGATCTTCGATCCGAAGACGCAGGAGTTCCGCCCCAAGCAGGGGCCGCTCTTCGCCAACATCGTCCTGGCGGACGAGATCAACCGGGCGCCGGCCAAAGTCCAGTCGGCGCTCCTCGAAGCGATGCAGGAACACCAGGTGTCGATCGGCGGATCCACCTACCGACTGCCCGAGCCGTTCCTCGTCCTCGCCACCCAGAATCCGATCGAGAACGAGGGCACCTATCCGCTGCCCGAGGCCCAGCTCGACCGCTTCCTGCTCAAGGTGCACGTCGGCTACCCGAGCCGGAGCGACGAACGGGAAATTCTCCAGCGGATGAGCGGCGGGGAGCCGATCGACGTCGCCCCCGTGCTCGATCCGGCAACGGTGCTCGAGTTGCGCCGGACCGCGCTCGGGGCCCATCTCGATCCCCGGCTGGCGGACTACATCGTCGACATCGTCCGGGCCACCCGGGAGCCCGGCGCGGTGGGGCTGACGACGCTCGAGCCGCTGGTTGCCTTCGGGGCGTCGCCGCGGGCATCGATCGCGCTGGCACAGGCAGCCCGCGCCCATGCGGTGCTGCAGGGCCGGGGCTACGTCACCCCCCAGGACATCCAGGCTCTCGCGCCCGACGTATTGCGCCACCGGATCGTCCTGTCCTTCGAGGCCGAGGCCGAGGACGTGACCAGCGACGCCATCGTCGAACAGGTGCTCGGGCGGGTGAAGGTGCCGTGACCGCCCGGGTCTCACCCGAGCTCCTCAAGCAGGTCAAGGGCATCGCCATCCGGACCCGGGGCGTGGTGGACACGCTTTTTGCCGGGGAGTCGCGGTCGGTGTTCCGGGGGCAGGGCATGGAGTTCGCCGAGGTCCGCGCCTACGAACAGGGCGACGACTACCGGTCGATCGACTGGAACGTGTCCGCCCGGCTCGGCTCCCCCTTCGTCAAGACCTTCTCGGAAGAGCGCGAGCTCACCCTCCTGCTCGCGGTCGATCAGTCCGGTTCCACCCGCGTCGGCGATCCGGTGCCACGGGCGCTCCGCGCCATCGAGATCGCCGCGGTGCTCGCGCTGGCCGGCGTCCGGGAACAGGACCGGGTCGGCGGCCTGCTGTTCAGCGACCACGTCGAGCACGTCGTCCGGCCCGCCAAGGGGCGGCGCCACGCGCTCCGGCTCCTCCGCGATCTGCTCGCCTTCCAGCCCGCCGGCACCGGAACCGACATCACGGCCGCGATCCGCTATGCCTCGCGGGTCCTCCGCCACCGCGGCGTCGTGGTGCTGATCTCGGACTTCCTCGCGGGCGAGTGGGACCGGCCGCTCAAGGAACTGGCGGCCCGGCACGACGTCACCGCGGTGACGATCGACGATCGGCGCGAGGAGGCGCCGCAGGGCGACGGGTGGTTCGAGTTCGTCGATCCGGAGTCGGGCCGGCGGTCGCTCGTCGACCTCGGAGACCCCCGGGTCCGGACCAAGTGGACCGCCGTGGCGCGGGCCCGGCTCGAAGCCCGGAACCAGCGCCTTCGTTCGGCCGGGGTACGCCACGTCGGGATTGACGTGAGCGACGACTACGCGGCGCTCCTGCGACGGGCGTTCTCGCCGCGGCGGAAGGCGCGGGGGCGGCGGTGATCGCGCTGGTGCTGCTGGCGCTGCTGCAGGAGCGGCCCGCCACCGTCGGCGACACGGTGTGGCTCGAGACCCGGGTGCCCCTCGCTCCCCGGCAGATCGTCCGACCCCAGACCTGGGATCTCGGCGAGATCGGGCAGGTCCTCGGCCCGCCCGCGGTGGACCTCAGGCCCGACAGCGCGATCGTCCGGTACCCGGTGGCGTTCTGGTTTCCCGGCCGGCACGCCGTGGCGGTGCCCGGCCCGATCGTCGTCAACCCCGAGGGCCGCTCCGACACCCTGGCCAGCCGCCGCCTGGCGGTGGACATCCTCTCGGTGCTGCCGCCCGCCGTACGCCGCGACACGGTCCCGCCGCGGCCGGCCGCCGGCCTGGTCGCGCAGGCCCGCCGGTCGCTGCTGCCGTTAGGCGCGTTCTGGATCCTGCTCGCCGCCGTGGCGGCCGTCGTCGGCTGGCAGGTTCGGCGCCGGCGCGTCCCGTTGCCGGTGGCCGCACCGCCGCCCGTCGCGCCGCCCGAATGGGAGCGGCTCCTGGACCGGTGGCAGGAAGCGGGCGAGACCCGGGTCGCCGTCGACGGCTGGGCGCGGTTGCTCGAACCCCGGGCCGCGGGCGGCGACGGCGCCGCGGCCGAACTGGTCGATCGGCTCGACGGCCTCGGATTCCGGGCCGATGCCGACGGCGATGAGGTGGCGGCCGCCATCGAGTCCGCCCGGGAGCGGGGGCGGTCGTGACGTTCGCCCGGCCGTGGCTGCTGCTCCTCCTGCTGGCCGTGCCGGCGTGGCTCTGGCTGCGCCGCCGGCGGCCGGCCGAGGGGGTCCGGGTCGCCGACGGGGAAGTGGCGGCGGCGGCGGCGGGCCGGGAGTGGGTGGCTCATCTGCCGGTCGGGCTTCGCACGCTGGCCCTTGCGGCCCTCGTCATCGCGGCCGCCGGCCCCAGGCTCCCCGGCGACCGGATCACGGTCAAGCGCGAAGGCATCTCGATCGTGATCACGATCGACGTGTCGAGCAGCATGCTGGCCGAAGACTTCGCCCCGTCGAATCGGCTCGAGGTGGCCAAGCGGCAGGCGATCGGCTTCATCCGGGGGCGGGAGGCCGACCGGATCGGGCTCGTGGCGTTCGCCGGCGAGGCGCTCACCCAGGTTCCCATCACGCTAGACTACCCGGTGCTCGAACGCGCGGTGCTCGACCTGCGAATCGGGGCCCTCGATGACGGGACCGCGATCGGCAGCGGCCTCGCGACCGCGGTGAACCGGCTCCGGCGGGTGAAGAGCCCGTCGAAAGTGGTCCTGCTCCTCACCGACGGCGAGAACAACCGCGGCGCGATCGATCCCCGCACCGCGGCGGAGGCCGCGGCCGCCATGGGCGTCCGGGTCTACACCATCGGTGTCGGCACCGAGGGCGAGGCCCGGATTCCCACCGGGCGGGGTCTGAGCGGCTTCCGCTACGAAATGCTGCCGGTCCGAATCGACGAGGTGCTGCTCACCGATATCGCCAACCGGACCGGCGGCCGGTATTTCCGCGCCAAGGACAGCGATGCGCTGAGCCGCATCTTCGGCCAGATCGACCAGCTGGAGCGCTCGCAGGTCGAGACGGTACGCTACCGCTCCGCGGACGAGAGCACCCGGCCGCTGCTCCTCATCGCCCTCGGCGCGCTGGCGTTCGAGCTCCTGGCGGCCGCCACGGTGTCGCGGAGGATCGGATGAGCTGGGATCTGCCGAACGTGGTGCTTCTCGCGCCGGCGGCCGGCGTGCTGGTCGCACTCCTCGCCTGGTGGGGCCGCCGGCGTCGCACCCGGGCGGCGGCGGCGTGGTCGCCCGCTCTGGCGGCGCGCGCCCGGCTGGGCCGCTGGTCGCCGATCATCCTGGGCGTCGCGGCCGCGGTCATCGGCGCCGGCGTCGCCGGCCCGCGGTGGGGCAGTACCGAACTCGAGACCGAAACCCGCGCCCTCAGTGTGGTATTTGCCATCGACATCAGTCGGTCGATGCTCGCCGAAGACGTCACCCCGAGCCGGCTCGGCCGAGCGGTCCGGGAAACCCGCCGCCTGCTCCAGGACGCCCGGGGCGACCGACTCGGACTCATCGCCTTCGCCGGCCGGAGCTACATCCTGACGCCATTGACCCTCGACGACGGCGCGGTGGAACTGCAGCTCGACGCGCTCGACCCCGACGTCGCGAGCGAGGGCGGCACCGAACTGGCCTCGGTCCTCCGGCAGGGCCGGGAACTGCTCGAGGCCGTGAGCGAGGGTGGGGCCCGGGTGCTGGTGCTCCTCTCCGACGGCGAAGCGCACGACTCGCTCCAGCCCGCCATCGACGCGGCGCGCGAACTGCGGGATGCCGGGATCACCCTGGTCGTCGTCGGCGAGGGCGGGCTCGAGCCCACCCGGATTCCGATCCGCGACGAAACCGGCACGCTTCTCGAGTACAAGAAGGACGGCGCCGGCGTCGAGGTGCTGACCCGCCGTCACGACGAGGTGCTGCGCACCGTCGCCGACGCGGCGCAGGGCATTCTGGTGCCGGCCGATTTTCCGGACCAGGCCGGCGCGGTCTGGAAGACCCTCGGCTCGCTCGACCGGGCGGGCGCCAAGGGCCGGCGCAACGAGGATCTCGTCCCGCGGGCCTGGGTGTTCGCGCTTGGTGCGTTCGGCATCGTGTTGCTCCAGGCGGCCGCGCGCCGTCGCGGCGTGCTGCTGGCGCTCGCGGTCGGCCTCGGCGCGAGCGCCCGCGCCGAGGCGCAGCGCCCGGCCTCGGGACTCACCGCGCTCCGGGCCCGCGACAGTGCGGCGGCCATCGCCGCGTTCAGCCGTGCCGCCCGATTCGGCTGGGGCGCAGACACCAGCTGGTTCAACGGCGGTACCGTCGCCCTCGGCACCACGGAGTACGACGAGGCGCGAACCCTCCTCGGCAGTGCGGCCGAGTCCCTCGACCCGGCGATCCGCTTCCGGGCGCTGTACAACCTGGGGCTGGCCGCGCTGGTGCAGTCCCGCGCCGATTCGGCCAAACGGGCCGAATTCGAAGACGAAGCGGCGCAGCGGTTTCGCGATGCGCTCCTGCTCGACCCGGCCAGCGAGGCGGCCAAGTGGAACCTCGAGCTCGTCTCGCGCCGGAAGCCGCCGCCACCGCCGTCGAGCTCGAGCCCGCAGCCCCAACAGTCGCGCGGCGGCGGCGGGACAGCCCCACCGCGGCCGAACGGGATGAGTGCCGCCGAGGCTGAGCAGATCCTCCGGTCGGTCGAACGGACCGAGCAGGCCGTGCGCAACGAGCAGCTCAAGCGGCGGCGCGTGGCCAAGAGCGCGGCCGGGAAGGACTGGTGATGGTCGCCGCACTGCTGCTGATGCTGCAGGCGGGCCTCACGGTCACCACGGAAACCGATCGCGACCGCGTCCCGATCGGCGACGAGGTGCAGTATCTGCTGCGCGCCACTTCCGGATCCACGGGCGCCTTTCGCGTCGAACTGCCGCAGCTCCGCGGCCTCGAGATCGTCGAACGGAGCGAACGGCTCGACTCGCCGGTCACCTCGACGGGGGTCTACAGCTACGAGCTGGCGGTGACCTTCCGGGCCACTGAGGTGGGGGCCTGGCGCATCGGTCCGGTGATGGTGTTCCACGGCCTCGAGATCGGCCTCGGTCCCGAGTTGACCGTCACCGTTCTCGGCAATGCGGCCAACGATCCGAACCGCAACGCCCGGCTGCTGTCGTTGATCCGGCAGGTGCCGCCGCCGACACCGGGCTCGCCGGCGGCGCTGGCGATCGTCGTCTCGGATGACGAGGTCGTGCAAGGCGCCCAGCTCGACGTACTGACCGCCGCCTGGTTTTCCCGTTCGCTTCGCAATCGCCTGCGCCGGCCGCCCACGCTCAAGCCGCCGGTGCTCGCGGGTGTCTGGACGGTTCCTCAGCCCGCGATTCCGGGAATCATCTCGAGCCGCGCGGTCGGCGACGACGTCTACGATCTCTTCGTGAGTCATCAGGTCGCGTTTCCGCTGACCCCGGGCACCCTCACGGTGCCGCCCGCCCGGCTCGAGTACGCGGTGCCCGTCACCCGGCGCGCCTCCGGCGACGAGCGGCCGGAAGCGGCCACGAGTCGGCCCGTCGCGGTACGCGTCCTGGCGCCGCCGGACGACGCCCGCCCGGCCGGGTTCCAGGGTCCGGCCGCACGCGGGCTCCGGATCGGCTACCGGGTGCGCGAACTCCCCGGGCACACCGGCGAGCCGCTCCCGGTGGACGTCTGGGTCCAGGGCACCGGCAACCTGGCGTTCTGGCCGCCGCCGAGTGTCACCTGGCCGCGCGGCGTTCGGGCGTACCTCGACCGGACCAACGAGACGCCCGAGGTCGCCGACGGGCTGCTCGGCGGCACCAAGGTGTTCCATTTTCTGCTGGTGTCGGACAGCGTCGGCAGCGTGGCGCTGCCGGCCCTCGACTATGACTACTTCGACCCGGCCGGTCGCCGCTACCTGACGGCCGGCACCGCCGGAATGGTGGTCCCGATTCTCGCCGGGAAGAGCCGGGTGGCCGGGCGCACGCCCCCGCCGCTGGCTCCGCCGGCCGGCACCGATCCGCTGCGCCGATTGGCTCCGGGACGGTGGGAGTGGTTCGGACTGCTCGCCGTGCCGCTGGCGCTGGCCGGCCTCCTGGGGCTGGTTCGCCGGGTCCGGGCCCGGGGCCGCCAGCCGGAGTCCGCCCCGGGCCGCATCGACGGTGTAGCGGCCCTGGAGCAACTCATCGCGGGCCTGGTCGCCGAAGCCGATCGCGGCGATCCCGCCGCGTTGAGCCGGGGGCTCCGAGCCGCGGGGATCGACCGGGCCGGCGCCGCGGAAACCGCGCGGCTCAAGGCCGAGATCGACCGGCTGCGGTTCACCCCCGGCGATTCCAGCGAGGTCGGGCCGCTCGGACGGGACGCCGCGGCGCTGATCGCGCGGCTGCCCGGTCGGATCCGGCGGCGGGCCGGAGTGTTGGCCCTGCTCCTCGTGGCGGGAACGGCCGTCGCCGCCGGCCAGGAGCGACCGGAGAGCCTGTACCGCCAGGGTGCCTTCGGACCGGCGGCCGCCGGCTTCGCCGCGCGGAGCCGTGCCTTTCCACGACAGTGGGCGCACTGGTACGACCAGGCCGCCGCGCGATATCTCGCCGGCGACGACGCGGCGGCCGCCGCGCTCCTGACCACCGCGCTCGAAGTCGCGCCCCGGGCCCGGCCCGCGCGGCGGCTCTGGAACGAACTCGAACGACAGTACGAGCCGCTCCGGGCGACCCGCCCGCGACCCGGCCTGTCGGCCGGCGAGACCGGCGTGGCGGCCCTCATCCTCTGGTGGCTCGCGATCGCCGTGGCGGTGTTCCGGCGGGGTCGGATTCGCGCGGGGGCGCTCGTGGTCGGCGCGGCCGCGGTGCTCGCGGCCCTGGCGCTCACCCGGCCACCCGAGCCGGGCCGCGCGTTCACGGCCACGTCGCTGAGCCTCCGCCGGTCGCCGCACGGCCTCGCCCCGGAAGCGGGGGCGCTGCCGGCCCTGACCCGGGTCGTCGTCGAGCGGCAC
This sequence comes from Gemmatimonadales bacterium, assembly GCA_050183815.1. Classification (GTDB taxonomy): domain Bacteria; phylum Gemmatimonadota; class Gemmatimonadetes; order Gemmatimonadales; family GWC2-71-9; genus SHZU01. Next base: position 59,341 of record JBFXAY010000028.1, read on the forward strand.
CAGGGGGAATGGGCGTTGGTCCGCGACCGGTTGGACAACCGGGGGTGGGTCCCGGCTGCAAGCCTGGCGGGCGTCGAACGGATAGATTGAGCGCGTGCCCGTCAGCAATTCCCCGCGCCGTATCACGGTCCTTCCCGACGCGGTCGCCAACCAGATCGCCGCCGGCGAGGTCGTCGACCGTCCGGCCTCCGCCGTCAAGGAACTCGTCGAGAACGCCATCGATGCCGGCGCCACGCGGGTCCGGATCGAGATCGAGGAGGGCGGCAAGTCCGCCATCGTCGTGAGCGACGACGGGTCCGGCATGGCCCGCGAGGACGCCATCCTGGCGCTCGACCGGCACGCGACCAGCAAGATCCGGACGGCGGCCGACCTCGTCGGCGTCGCCACGTTCGGGTTCCGGGGCGAGGCGCTTCCCGCCATCGCGTCGGTATCGCGGTTCGCGCTCGTGACCGCCGCGGCCGGTGAGCTGGCGACCGAGGTCCGGGTCACCGGCGGGCGGATCGACAAGGTAGACCCCGCGGTCCGGCAGCAGGGCACCACCGTGACGGTACGGAACCTGTTCTTCAACACCCCGGCCCGCCGCAAGTTCCTCCGGTCGGTGTCGAGCGAGACCCGCGCGGTCTGGGAGACCGTGGGGATCCTCGCGCTGTCCCATCACGACGTGGGCTTCGAGTTCGTGGCGGACGGCGTCCCCCGCCTCGACGTCCCTCCCGGGCAGGACGAGCCGGAGCGCCTCGGCGCCATCTGGGGTCGGGATGTCGTCGCCACGCTGATCCCGGTGAGCCACGGGGTCGGCCCCGTGCTGGTGACCGGGATGATCCAGCGCCCGGCCGACGCCCGCCCGACCGGCCGCCGGACGCAGCTGTTCGTGAACGGGCGGCCGTTTCGCGACCCGGGGCTCGTCCGGGCCGCGGAGGCCGGGTACCGGTCCGCGATCGCGCCCGGCGACCGGCCTACGCTGCTGCTTCGTCTCGAGGTCCCGGCGGCCGACGTCGACGTGAACGTGCACCCCGCCAAACTCGAAGTCCGTTTCCGCGAGCGGTTCGCCGTCGAGCGGGCCATCGAGGAGGCCGTCCGGCTCTCGTTAGGCACGCTCTCCGCTGCGGCCCGGCTGGACGCCCCGGCCGAACGGCCGGCCTGGACCGCGGCTCCGGGGGGCGGGGACGCGCCTCCCGAGGTGGCCTGGCTTCCACTGGGCGGGGACGACGCCCCCGCCGGCGGCGAGGACCCGGGCTCGCCGGCGGGCGGGATGCCGGTCGGGGCACCGCGGAGCTTCGGGGCCCCGCTGATCCAGGTGCGGAACACGTACATCGTCTTCGAAACGGCCGGCGGGACGGTGTTCGTCGATCAGCATTCCGCCCATGAGCGGGTGCTCTACGAACAGGTGATGGCGGACCTGGCGGCCGGCGCCTTGAACAGCCAGCGGCTCCTCCTCCCGGTGTCGGTCGACCTGACCGACGAGGAACTTGAGGTCACCGAACAGTTCGGCGACGAACTGCGCCGCATCGGGTACGAAGTGGAGCCCTTCGGCGGCCGGACCGTGGTGTTGCAGGCGGTCCCGACCCCCCATCCGCGGTTCGACGCGACCGCCTGTTTTCGGGAGCTCGTGGCCGACCTGGCCCGCGGCCGGTTCGGCGGCTGGGCGAACGGCCTCGAGCGGTTCGCCGCCACCTACGCCTGCCGGGCCGCGGTGAAGGCCGGGATGCCGCTCGCCGAGCCCGAGATGCGGACCTTGCTCCTCCGCCTGTTCGAAACCGAACTTCCCCCGCACGACGTGCACGGGCGGGCGACGATCGTGACCGTGCCGTTCGACGAACTGGAGCGCCGGTTTGGCCGCCGTTAGGGTCCCGGTCATCGTCGGGCCCACCGCGGTCGGGAAGACCGCCGTGGCCCTCGCCCTGGCGGAGCACTGGCCGCTCGAGGTGATTTCGGCCGACTCCCGCCAGGTCTACCGCCGGCTCGACATCGGCACCGCCAAACCGGGGCGAGGCGAACGGAAACGGGTCCCGCATCACGGACTCGATCTGATCGAGCCGGGCGAGCGCTACAGCGCCGGGCGGTTCGCCCGCGACGCGGCGGGCTGGATCACCGATGTGACGCTGCGGGGACGCCTTCCGGTGGTGGTCGGCGGCACCGGCCTCTACGTTCGGGCGCTGGCCGACGGCCTCTTTCTCGAACCGCCGCTCGATCCGGACCGGCGTCGGCGGCTCGAGGCCTCCATCGCCGCGCTCGGCACCACGTCGCTGGTCCGCTGGGCGGCCCGCCTCGATCCGCGCTTCCGAGGCGGTGGCCGCCAGCGGGCTGTTCGGGCGGTCGAGGTCGCGCTGCTGTCGGGCTACCCGCTCAGCCACTGGCAGGCGCGCGCCCGGGCCGAAGCCGGCATCGATCCGTGGTACGTGGTGTTGTCGGTGCCGCGGCCGGTTCTCCACCGGCGGATCGCGGTTCGGGCCGAGGAGATGGTCCGCCGGGGCGTCATCGAGGAGGTGGCGGCCGCCATGGCGGACGGGGCCCGCCCCGGCACCCCGGGGCTCGACGGCGTGGGAATTCGCGAGGCCGTCGAGTACTTAGTGGGTCAGCGGCCCCGCGAGACGGTGGCGGAAGCGATCACGATCGCCACCCGGCAATACGCCAAACGACAGGAAACCTGGTTCCGCCACCAGCTGGCCGGATCGGTGCTCGGACTCGATGCCAGCCGGCCGCCGGCGGACCTCGCGCGCGAGATCGCCGCGGCCTGGGACCGGGCGCACGAAAGGACCCTTCGGGCATGAAGATCGGCATTACCTGCTACCCGACCTACGGCGGCTCGGGGGCAATGGCCACCGAACTCGGCCTCGCCCTCGCGCGGCGCGGGCACGAAGTCCATTTCATCACCTA
>JBFXAY010000029.1:0-60868 GCA_050183815.1 Gemmatimonadales bacterium
GGTTCCGGGCCTACGCGCAGTTGGCCGACACCAGCGACGCCGCGGTGCGCGAGGCGTTGACCGCCTACGCGGCGGAGGTCCTGCCGCTCGGCACGACGAGCATCCAGATCATGGCGACCGCCATGACGCCGGAGGCGATCGGCCGCCTCGGCAGCGATTTCTCGTTGCCGCTCGAGACCCGGATCATCCGGTTTCCCCTCACCACGGCCGATCACCGGGAGCGGGACCGGTGGCGGGCCCTTGCCGGGACCCGCGGGCCGAGCCTCAGGATTTCCGGCACGAAATACGTGCTCGATGGCACCCCGGTCGAACGACTGGCCGTGCTGCGGGGGACGTACGCCGATCGGCGCGGCTGGTACGGCCGCCTGGATTTTCCGCCCGATACGGTGCGGGCCATTCTGGCCGAGGCGGTCGCGGGCGGGGAACAACCGCTCCTGCATGCGGTGGGCGACAGCACCGTCGCCCTGGTGCTGCGGCTGATGGCGGACGTCGCTCCCGACTCGGTCTGGCGGCGGCTCCGCCCCCGGATCGAACACGGCGAGGGCCTGATGCCCGACCTGTTCGAGAGCGCCCGCCGCATGGGCGTGGTGCTGGTGCAGAATCCGACCCATCTCGGGCTCGGCCCGATGGTGCCGGCGCGCATCGGGGCGGGGGAGCGCCTCGCCACGTACCAGCCGCTTCGGAGCGCCCTGGCGGCCGGCATCCCGCTGGCGTTCGGCTCCGACGGACCACTCAATCCCTTCCTGAACCTGATGCTGGCGGTGATTCATCCCGACAATCCGGCGGAAGCGCTCACCATGGAGCAGGCCGTCCGCGCCTACACGGCGGGCAGCGCCTGGGCGGAGTTCCGGGAGGACGAGAAAGGAACGCTCGCGCCGGGGAAGCTGGCCGATCTGGCCGTGTTGTCGCAGGACATTTTCAGCGTGCCTCCGCCGGCGCTCATGGCCACGGTGAGCACCCTGACCCTCCGTGCCGGCCGGCCGGTACACGATCCAGCGGGACGCCTGAGCGGCATGACGGGAAGGGCCACTCCGTGAACCTGCGGCCGGCCCGGTCCCGATGAAGCTCAAGGAGTTCTTCTACCTCCTCGGCTTCAGGCCGGCTCCCCGGCGCTATCCCACCGAGGTGCGGACGGTCTCGTTGCCGGATGTCGGAACCGTCCGCTACGCGCAGTGGCTGCACCCGAAGGCGTATCCCGCCGCCCCGGATCCGCGGCATCTGGCCGGTCTCCGCCACTACCTCCGCCCGGGTGACGTGGCGGTCGACATCGGGGCCAACATCGGCGACAGCACCCTCCCCATGGCGCTGGCGGTGGGACGGGAAGGGACGGTCCTGGCGCTCGAACCCAACCCGTTCGTCTACCCGTCGCTGGAACTGCTCGCGACGCTGAACCCCGACCTCGCGACGATCGTTCCGCTCCGGATCGCGGCGACCCGCGCTGACGGCCCGGTCAGCCTGTTCTACGGCGAGCCCGGCCATTGCAACGGCGGCGTCAAGGAGGACGTCAGCCGCTGGCGGCATGGGAGCGCCTTCGAGGTGGTGAGCGAGGGCCGGCGGCTCGATCGCCTGCTGGCGACCGACTACCCGGCGCTGCTGCCCCGACTTCGGCTGATCAAGATCGACGCGGAGGGCCACGACCTGGCCGTGCTGGAAACCCTCGTGGAACTGGTCCGGGCTCGCCGGCCGTATCTCCAGGTCGAGTTCTTCAATGAACGGAAGGCGCCGCCCGGGTACCGCATGAGGTTGCTCGGGTTGCTGAAGGATCTCGGCTACGAGGTCTTTCGGCTGGATGGGCAGGCCGATCGGTTGCTCGCGGAGCGGGTCACGGCGGCGAACCTGCACGACCACAAGACCTTCGATGCGTTCTGTCTCCCCGCCGACGCTGCGGCCGCGTGATGGTCGCGGCGGCCTCCGGTCGGGCTAGTCGTCCGGCTCGCCGCGGCGCTTGTCTCGCGGCGCCAACCGGGCCGCCGTCCAACCGAGTTCCTCGCTCCGGCTGATCCGCTTCTGGGCGGCGAGCGCCTCGAGGACGAGCTCGCAGGCCGCCACCAAGGTTCCGGGGTCGCTGTCCGGGCCGGCCGCGATCTCCCGCGCCACCGGGACCAGTCCGGTCACCAGCGAGAACGCCTTGACGCAGGTGTCGCTCCGCTCGTCCCCCGCGATCTTGAGGGCCTGGCCCCCGTCGAACCACTGGACGATGCCCTCGACCTCGAGGGCGTCGAGCGTGCCGCTCCGCTCCAGGAAGGTCCGGTTGGCCGCCCGCCGGATCAACTCGCGGGCAATCGGCTCGGCGCCCTGGAGTTCGCCCTCGTACTCGAGTTCGAGTTTGCCGGTGATCGCCGGCAGCGCCGCGAAGCAGTCCGAGATCCGCGCCACCGCCGGCCGCTCGCCGGTGCCGAGGCTCCGGCGTTCGGCGTTCGACACGACGTTCTCGATCATCGCGATCGGGAGTCGCTGGCTCACGCCGGACCGCTTGTCGACCCGCCGGTCGCCGCGGGCTTCGAAGGCCACGCGTTCCACCGTTTCCCGGACGAACTCGGGGATCCGCACCAGGGCGCCCGGCCGGTCGACCCAGGCCTCCTGCTCGGTGATGGCCATGCCGAGTTCGACGGCGCGGGGGTAGTGGGTCTGGATCTCGGCGCCGATCCGGTCCTTGAGCGGTGTCACGATCTTGCCCCGCGCCGTGTAGTCCTCGGGGTTGGCGGTGAAGACGAGCAGGACGTCCAGGGCCAGCCGGATCGGATAGCCTTTGATCTGGACGTCGCCCTCCTGCATGATGTTGAAGAGACCGACCTGGATCTTGCCGCTCAGGTCCGGCAACTCGTTGATGGCGAAGATCCCGCGATTGGCCCGGGGCAGGAGCCCGAAGTGCATCGTGAGCTCGTCCGAGAGCAGGTGGCCGCCCTTGGCCGCCTTGATCGGATCGAGATCGCCGATCAAGTCGGCCATCGTCACGTCCGGTGTGGCCAGCTTCTCGACGTAGCGCGCGTCGCGGTCGAGCCAGCCTATCGGGGTTCGATCGCCGAGCTCCTCCAGCCGTTCCCGGGCATACTTCGAGATCGGCGCGAACGGATCATCGTTGACCTCGCTGCCCGCCACGTAGGGCACCGCGTCGTCGAGGAACCGAACCAGGCCGCGCAGCAGCCGGCTCTTGGCCTGGCCTCGAAGCCCGAGCAGGATGAAGTCCTGGCGCGCCAGGAGGGCGTTGACGAGCTGGGGGACGATGGTGTCGTCGTACCCCTGAATGCCCGGAAAGAGCGGCTCGCCCCGCTCGAGGGCCCTGAGGAGGTTGGCGCGGACCTCGTCCCGAACCGATCGACTGCGGTATTCAGGCGTGCCGTAGGGGCTGGACTTGAGCTCGCCGAAGGTGGTTGGCCTGGTCATGCGGAACGACCTTCCCGTCCTTGTGGTCCAATCAGATTTGGGTCGATTGGATTCTTCAAACTTCTGATCTGTCGCTGTAAGTCGTTGTCAGGTATTGACAAGAGAGTAAATCGGCATAGTTTTCCGCGCTATAGAAAATTGGCGCGACCGCGCCGTGTCCGTTCCAAGATAGTGACCCCTGTGCACCCGAGGAGTACTCCGATGAAGAAGCTCGTCTTTGCCGCGGCCCTGCTGGCCCTCGCCGCCTGTGGCGAAAAGAAGGCCGATGAGGCCCCGGCCGCCGCTCCGGACGCCGCCGCTGCCGCGCCGGCTCCTGCCGCCCCGATGGACACGACCATGAAGCACGACAGCACCGCGATGGCCGGCGACACCGCCACCTCGCACTAAGTCGCGGTCGGACGCAGTTGCTCGGCGCCCCGGCGGTCTGACCGCCGGGGCGCTTGGCTTTGCAGCGACCCCCGGTGGCCCGGCGCTCGGCGGCGCGCCCAGAGGCCGGGTCAGGTTACCCAATCGTTCCGCAGTTCGACCACGGCGGTCGGGGGCGCCTCGAGCGTCGTACCGGGTGCCACCTCGTGGCGGACCTTCGCCAGGGCCAGGGCCGTTCCGTCGTCGAGTTCCAGCACGCTGCCGAGGCGGGCGACCGCCTTTCCCTCCCGCTGCAGGTCCTCCGTCCCGGCGGCGGAGGTCATCCGGAGCCCGCGCAGCAACCAGTTCGCGTGGCCGCGGAAATGGAGCCGCGCCACGGTTTCCTGGCCGACGTAGCAGCCCTTGTCGTACGCCACCGCACCGAAGGCATCGAAGTCCGCTTCGGCGGGCATGGTGCGGTCGTCGAGCTCCGCCCCGAGGGTCGGAAAGCCCGCCAGGACCGCCGCGATCCGCAAGTCGGTCGGCTCGCCGCGGGTTGCGCCGGCTGCCACGAGCCGCTCGGCGCCGGCCTCGATGGCGCCCCGGGGGCCGACCCCCAGCAGCGTGAACGGCGCGCGCTCGAAGCCGGGCACGGCGATTTCGATATTCGCCGCGGGGTCCCCGGCCGGCACGCCGGCATCGCGGGCCACGGTGCCGGGCCCCGGCAGACCGGCGGCTTGCGCGAGGTCGGAGCCGCGGCGCCCGAGCAGGTAGAGGGCTTCGTATTCGCCGGTGCGATCCGTGACCCGCGCCAGCCGCGGGGGGAGCAACCGGCGGAACTCGGCCAGGGTTCGCTCCCGGGCCGCGGCGCTGGTGACGAGCAGGAAGCCCTCGCCCGCACGGAGAATCCAGAAGTCCACCTGGATCATCCCCTTGGGCGTCAGCAACGCCCCGTACCGGGCAGTGCCGGCGGCGGCGCGGCGAAGGTCGACCGTGAGGAGTCCCTGCAGGCAGTCGATCGCCCCCGGGCCCTGCACCTCGAACACTGCCGGCGGCGCGGTGACGACGAGTGGTCCTTCGGCGACCGCGTTCAGGCGAGCGCGGGTGGTCCCGATGCGTTCCATGTCAGGAAGGTAGTCGGCCCCGTGATGCGGGGTTCCGGTGTCGGCAACCCGGAAACAACCGCGAACGCTGAATGCGGATCCGTCCGCTTAGTCGTACCAACCCGCGGCGCGGTAGGACGCGTCGAGCAACTCGACCGGATGTACCGTGCGGACCGGCAGCCCCGCGGCCGAGAGACCGGCGCCGATCTGCATCTGGCAGCCAGGATTCCCGGTGGCCACCAGCGCGGGCATCGGCTCGGCGGCGCGGATCGTCTCGAGCTTGGCGTCGAGAACCGCCCGCGACATTCCGGGGTGGAGCGCGCCGTAGATGCCCGCGGCGCCGCAGCACCGTTCGGCCCCCGGGAGGACGCGAACCGTGAGCCCGGGGATCGCCGCCAGGACCGCGAGCGGTTCCTGGTGCACTCGTTGGGCGTGCTGGAGATGGCAAGGCGGGTCGTAGCAGACCTGGCCGGCCATCGCGCCGCCGGGCCGCGGACCGGCGGCGGCCAGCAGTTCGGTGACGTCCCGTACCGATGCCGCGAGCGCATGCGCGTCGGCGCCGCCGAGGAGTTCGCCGGCCGACTTGAGGAACGCCCCGCAACCCGCGCTGTCCACGACCAGGTGATCGGCTTTCCCGGCGAATGCCCGCAGGTTTTCCCGGGCCAGCGCCATCGCCCCGGCCCGGTCCCCGGCGTGATCGTGGAGGGCGCCGCAGCAGACCTGGCCGGTCACCTCGATCACCCGGTAGCCGTTGACCTCGAGGGTCCGGCGGGTGGCGTCGTGCACGTGGCCGAAGAGACCCTCCATCACGCAGCCGCGGAAGAGCGCGACCGTGCCGCGCTCGCCGGGCGCCGGTCGCGACGCCGCGAACGCGGCCGCGGCTCCGGGGCCGGTGCTGCGATCGTCCTGCGGCGAGAGGGTGACGGCCGGGGCCCCGCCGGCGCCGTTCCGGCCGAACGGCGCGGGGTCGGTCGCGTCCACCATGCCGATCAGAAAGCCGAGGCGCCCGTCGCCGCGGAACCGCCGGGCGAGGCCGAGGGCGCGAAACCATCGGGCCGCCGCCGTGGCCGCCTGCCACGCCCAGCGCCGGGCGAAGATGCCTAACGTTAACCGGGCCGGGGCGGGGATCCCGACCCGGGCGGCGATCCGGGTCCGGGCGGTCTCGAGCCCGGCCCCGTAGCCGACGCCCGAGGGACAGACCGGTTCGCAGCCGCGGCAGCCGAGGCAGGCGTCGAGATGTTCGATCAGCGCGGGATCGTCCGCCGCGATCTCGCCCCGTTCGAAGGCCCGCATCAGCAGGATCCGGCCGCGGGGGCTGTCGTTCTCGTCGCCGGTGGCGAGGTAGGTGGGGCAGGCCGGGAGGCAGAATCCGCAGTGGACGCAGCTGTCGAGTGCCGCGAAGCCGCCCCGGTCAGCCACCGGCGGATCCTTCGAGCGGTGTCACCAGGATGCGGTCCGGGTCGAAGACCTGGCGGAGCCGGTCGCTCAGCCCCTGGAGGCCCTCGCGATAGGCGCCGAAGTGGCCCACCGCCGAGCGGATCGGCCAGGGGGCGCGCTCGAGCGTGAGCGGGATCTCCCGGGCGGCGAGTTCCCGCCGCAGCTCGAGCAGCGCGTCGGCCGACGTCGTGCCGCACCAGCGAAGCCCGCCCCGGCCGAGCCCGCCGCCGATGGTGCCGGGGCCGAGGCGGGCGAGGATCAGTTCGACGGTGTCGGGGAAGGAGGGCGGCAGCGCCCCGGCCCGGATCGCGACGGGTCCGTCGAGCGAACCTTCCGCGACGCCGGCGAACGCGTCGCCCTCGATGGCGGCGAGGCCGACGGAAGCGCCTAACGTCGCCGCCCGGGCGGCCTCGGCCGCGACCCCGTCCCTCGTGCCGGACAGGGTGACCAGGAGATGCCAGTGCTGGCCGCCGTCGGGCGACACCAGTTCGACCGCCGCGGCGTCGACGTCCGCCGCCACGAGGTCCCGGCCCGCGTGGAAGAGGTCGTCGAGCGACGCCCGTGCGGTGAGGAGCCGCTGGGCCGCGGGGAGCGACCGGAGCCGGAGGTTCACCTCGGCGATCACCCCGAAGCCGCCGAACCCGCCGACGGCGAGCTTGGTCAGGTCGAAGCCCGCCACGTTCTTCACCACCACCCCGCCGGACCGGACCAGGCGACCGTCGCCGGTGGCGACCGTGGTGCCGAGGATGTGGTCGCGAACGGGGCCGAACCGGTGGGCGAGGGACCCGCTGGTGGCCGTGGCGAGGACCGAGCCGAGGGACCGGTCGCTCGAGCCCGGCGGGTCGATCGCCACCCGGGTCCGGTGCTCGGCCAGGCGGGCCCGGAGCCGCTGCCACTGGATTCCGGTCTGCGCGGTGGCGACCAGGTCCGCGGGGGCGATCGACACCAGGGTGTCGAGCCGGCCCGTGGTCACCGCGAGGTCGGCCGGCGCATCCGGGGGCATCCAGGTGCCGCGGCCTTCGATCCGGACCCGCCAGCCGTGCCGGTGGGCCAGGCCCAGCGCCGCCGCCAGCGCGTTGAGCGACGGCGGGGCCACCCGGGGTTCGCCCGTCCGGGAGCGGGTGACCGACTCGCCGAACTCGGCGGCCAGCACGTCGAAAATGGCGGCGTTCACCGCGGCGTTCCGCCTTTCCATTCGCGGCAGTAGTGGATCGGAATCACCTTCCCGGGATTGGCCCGGCCGGCCGGGTCGAAGGCCTGCCGGACCGAGCACATCGTGGCGAGGCTCTCGGCGTCGAAGATCATCGGCATGTAGTCGGCCTTGTCTGAGCCGACCCCGTGCTCGCCGGTGATCGAGCCGCCGGCGGCGACGCACGCCTCCATGATCTCGCGGCTGGCCGTGGCGACCCGGGAACGGAGCTCGGGGTCCCGATGATCATAGCAGATATTCGGATGAAGGTTGCCGTCGCCGGCATGGAAGACGTTCGCGACCGTGAGCCGGTGCCGCCGGCCGATCTCGGCGATCCTGTCGAGGACGTCGGGCAAGGTCGACCGGGGAACCACCGCATCCTGAACCACGAGGTCCGGGGCGATCCGTCCCATCGCGCCGAAGGCCTTCTTCCGGCCCTGCCAGAGGCGCGCCCGGTCGGCCGGGTTGTCGGCCGACCGGATGGTGCGGGCGCCGTGGCGCTGGAGCAGGGCCTCGACCACCCGGGCCTCCGCCGCCACCCCCTCGGGCGCGCCGTCGAGTTCGGTCAGCAGCACCGCGGCGGCGTCGGTCGGGTAGCCCGCCGCGTAGATCGAGGCCTCCACCGCCTCGATGCAGGCCTGGTCGAGCATCTCGAGCGCGGCTGGCACCACCCCGCTCGCCACGATCGCCCCGACCGCCTCGGTCGCGGCGCGGACGGAGCCGAAGTCCGAGAGCAGGGTCCGCACCGTGGCCGGCACCGGCTCGAGCCGGACGGTGATGGCGAGCGCGATCCCGAACCTGCCCTCCGAGCCGACGAACAGGCCCACGAGGTCGGGGCCCCCGGCCTCGCCCTGAGCGCTGCCTAACGTCGTGACCGTGCCGTCGGCCAACACCTCCTCGAGCCGGGTGACGTGGCTCGTGGTGGCGCCGTACTTGAGGCAGTGCGGGCCGCCGGCGTTCTCCGCCACGTTGCCGCCGATCGTGCAGGCCGCCTGGCTCGACGGATCGGGCGCGTAGTAGAGCCCGTGCCGCGCCGTCGCCTCGGAGAGCCGGGCGTTGACGACGCCGGGCTCCACCGTGGCCCGCCGGGCGGCCGGGTCGATCGCCAGGATCCGGTTGAGGCGAGTGAGCGGGATGAGGACGGCGTCGCCGCCCGCGAGGGCGCCGCCGGACAGGCCGGTCCCGGCCCCGCGGGCCACCCACGGGACCTCGAGGCGGGCCAGGAGGCGGACCAGGTCGATCACCTGCTCCCGGCTCCCGGGCAGGGCCGCCACCATCGGCACGGAGGCATGGGTCGGCAGGCCGTCGCTCTCGTAGGCGCGCCGTTCGGTGGCGCGGATCCGGACCCAGCGGGCGCCAACCACGCCCTCGAGGGCGCGGAGCAGCGCCGGGCTCGGCTCGCTCACGTTAGTGGCGTCCCTTGCCGTTGGTCGGCGCCCGCCGATGGACCTCCGCCCGGGCTTCGAGGTCCGCGAGCAGGGCCGGCAGCGCCTGGAGCAACCGGGCGATCCGTTCGTAGGGCGAGCGGATGCCGAGAAACTGCTGCTTGGTGGGGAAGTCCCATTCGAGCAGCGCGGCGACCTGGAAACCGAGCGGCGCTGCCTCGTCCGCCAGGTCCGGTTGGCGCTCGACTTCGGCGATGTTGCCCAGGGCGGTGGCATAACGTTCGGCCAACTGGCGGACCCGGACCAGTTCGTCGCCGGTCGGGACCTGCGTGTCCGGGTCGTCGGTCAGCACCTCGCAACGGCCGGTCAGGTAGGGCTGGTCCGTGGGTTCGATCGCCGCGAGGCTGACCCGGTCCTCGCCGCTCACCACCACGTTCGACCGGCCGTCGGGCAACGGCTGGATCGCGCGGATCCGGGCCACCGTCCCGACGGTGCCCGCGGCGGGCGCGGTGCCCCCTTCGCCCGGGGGCAGGACGACGAAGCGGTGGGCCCCGGCGGCGCAATCCGCGAGCATGCTCCGGTAGCGCGGTTCGAAGATGTGGAGCGGCAGCAGGGCGCCGGGGAAGAGCACCACGTCGAGCGGGAAGAGCGGGTACGACGCCATGACTGGAATCTACTACCGGCCAGGGCCGGTTTTCGTCGCGGTCGCCGGGTGCCCAGTCCGGCCCGGCGGGCTGGCAAACGAAGCGGGCGGGCTCCCAGGGAACCCGCCCGGCCTGGGGCAACGCCCCGCGAAGGCGGCGCGGCGCGAAGGGCGCCCGCGCGGGCTACGCGACCGCGGGCGACCGCTGGAGGTATTTCACCTCGGGCGAGTTGCGGAGTTTCTCGAACGCCCGCTCGCGGATCTGCCGGACCCGCTCCCGGGTCACGCCCAGCAGGGCGCCGATGCCCTCGAGGGTGAGCGCTTCGGACCCCTCTTCGAGGCCGTAGTAGAGCGCCAGGATCCGCCGTTCCCGCGGGGTGAGGTACTTGTCGAACAGCGTCGTCAGGAATTCGCGCTGGAGCCCCAGGTCCACGAAATCCTCGATGTCGCCGTTGGCCGAGCCGGGGACCCGTTCGCCGAAGGTGGCCGAGCCGGACTCGCTCCGCTCCACCGGGGCGTCGAGCGAGATCTCGACGGTGGAGACGAGGCGCGAGGCCCGGATGGTCTCGACCGATTCGTTGAGGACCTGGGCGGTCTCGGCGTCGGTCGGGGAACGGCCGAGCTCCTGGCTCAGGAGGCCCTCGATCTTGGCCATGCGGAGCAGGGCGGCGTTCTGGTTGAGCGGGATCCGGACCGTCCGGGTCTGCTCGGCCAGCGCCTTGAGGACGCACTGGCGGACCCACCAGACCGCGTAGCTGATGAACTTGACCCCGTGGGCGGGATCGAACTTCCGGACCGCCTTGAGGAGGCCTTCATTCCCGATCGCCACCAGCTCGGCGAGGTCGAGGCCGTGTCCCTGGAACCGCTTCACGTACGAGATCACGAATCGGAGGTTCGCCGTGACCAGGCGATCCATCGCCTCCGGGTCGCCCTTCTGGGCGCGCTTGGCGAGGCGGACCTCTTCCTTCGGGTCCGTGATCATCGGCAGCTTGCGGATGTCGAGCAGGTACTGATCGAAGGAACTTCCAGCGGAAGACCGGGCCGACGTGCGCGACCGGCGTTCGCGGTACGTACGCATAACATCCTTTTCGGAATGTCGATCCTGCGTTGGGAAGATGCCCGCGCGGCGGCGAGCGAAGATCACTGCGATGTTCAGGGAACAGGGGCCAATCTAGGAAACTGTTAGGCGCGGCGTCAATAGCGTTAGGCTGTCAACAAACGACTTTGTTCGGCGGCAACAACTTGCAGCGTTTGTCGACGTCGGCGTGGAAAGCGGAATGTGGACGGCCGTGGAGAAGTCCGGGAAGGGCAGGTGGAACAACGACTTAGCCGGCGGTCGTTGTCCCCGGAATTGTGGAAACGACCGTGCCGGCCAGTTTCCGGGCGCTCCCTAACGCCCGCCTAACGTCGTCGTCGCCCGCTTCGACCGTCCAGCCGCCGGGCCGGCCCGCCAGCGTCCCGGGCTCCCGGGGCAGGGCGAACCGGAGCCGGGCCTCCCGCACCTTCTTGTCGAGCCGCATCAGGTCCAGGAGCTCGCCGTCGGCCGCGGCGGGCGGGAACTCGAGGGCCAGGCCCAGGGCGGCCAGCCGGGCGCCCACCACGGCCGCGAGGCCCGCCGGCGCCAGGCCCAGCGCCTCGGCCAGGAAGCTCTCCACCACGAGCCCCAGTCCCACCGCGTCGCCGTGGCCCAGGCGGTACTCGGACCAGTGCTCCAGGGCGTGGCCCACCGTGTGACCCGCGTTGAGGACCGCCCGGACGCCGCCCTCCCGCTCGTCCTGCCCCACGATCGCCGCCTTGAGTTCGACACTCCGCCGGACCAGGGCGGCCAGCGCGGCCGGGTCCCGCCCGAGCAAGGCGGCGGACTCGGCCGCCATCCGCTCGAAATACCCGGCGTCGGCGATCAGGCCGTGCTTGAAGGCCTCGATCAGCCCGCCCCGGAGGTCGGCCCGGCGGAGGGTCTTGAGGGCCAGCGGATCGGCGATCACCGCCGCCGGCTGGTGGAAGGCGCCGACGAGATTCTTGCCGTGATGGGTGTTGACCCCCGTCTTTCCGCCCACCGAGGCATCGACCATCGCCACCAGCGAGGTCGGCACCTGGAGGAACGGAACCCCGCGGAGGTAGGTGGCCGCGACGAACCCCGCGAGATCGCCCACCACGCCGCCGCCCACCGCCACGATCGCGGCATCGCGGCCGTACCCCAGTTCGAGCAGCTGGTCGGTGAGATCGCCCCACCGGCGGCGGGTCTTGGCCTCCTCACCCGGGGCCACCACCAGGACCGTGCCCTTGAGCGAATGCGGAACCGCCCGCGCCACGTTCTGATCGGTGATCACCGCGAGCCGCCGGCCGGGCAGATGCTCCGCGGCCAGCGCGTCGAGACGGTCGAGGAGGCCGGCGCCGATCAGGACCGGATAGCGGCCCGTCTGGTGCCGGACCTCGACGACCTCGGCCGGCGGGGCGGGGTCGGGCGTCGCTCCCGGGTCGGTCACGGCTACCAGGTGGTGTCGCCCCGTCCGTCGAGATGATTGACGAGGCGGGCCAGGGTAAAGAGCAGGTCGCTCAGCCGATTGAGATAGCTGAGGAAGAGTTCGGGCACCGGCTCCTCGGCGGCGAGGGCCACCACCGCGCGCTCGGACCGGCGGCAGACCGTCCGGGCCAGATGGAGGGCCGCGGCCTTGGCGGAGCCGCCCGGCAGCACGAAGGCCGTGAGCGGCGGCAGCTCGCGGTCGGCCGCGTCGATGGCCCGTTCGAACTCGGCGATGCGCTCCGGCTTGAGCTCGGCTTTCGCGAGCGCGGCCTTCACCTTGTCCGGATCCGGCGTGGCCAGGTGCCCGCCGATCGAGAACAGGTCGCGCTGGATCGCTTCGAAGAGACCGTCCTGGAACTCGGTCGGCGCGGTGGCGCGGACGAGGCCGATGACCGAGTTGAGTTCGTCGACATCGCCGTACGCCGCAACCCGCGGGTGCGCCTTGGAGACCCGTCCGCCGCCGAACAATCCGGTGGTCCCCTGGTCACCGGTACGCGTGTAGATCTTCACGGCCGCCCCGTTCGGAAGTTGGAGGAAAGGTACCTCACCGCCGGGGCGTGGCGGCACAGCTGGTCTGAGCCCCGATGGCTACGACCACGCTGTCGATGGCCTGGATCATCGTCCGGCCGCCGAGTCCGTGATGGTTGGCCTGCACGCTGAAGGTCCGGCAGGGGAGCCGGCCGGGTGCCTCCGGGAGGATGAATCCGGACAGCGTGTTTACCTGCCCGATACTGCCCGTCTTGGCGCGGACCCGGCCCGCGAGCGGCGTCTCTAGGTATCGGCTCCGCAGCGATCCCACCGCCCCCGCCTGCGGCAACCCGGCGGCGAAGGCGGCGAACCGCCGGTCCTTGCGCATGAAGTCGAGGAGCCGGACGAACGTGAGCGGCGACACCGCGTTCTTCGCCGAGAGGCCGGAGCCGTCGTGGAGGAGGAACTGCGTCGAGTCGAGGGCGACCGAGTCGATCAGGAACCGCCGCTCGACCGCGAGGCCGGCCTGCCATGAACCGCCCGTGCCGGCTTCCCGGCCGAGCCGCTTGAGCAGCATCTCGGCGATCCAGTTCTGGCTCACGTTGAGGATCCGGAACACCCAGTCGCGGGTGGGCCGGGAGACGATCACCGCCACCGGAGGTCCGCTCCGGGCCGACGCGTAGGCGGTCGAATCGGCCGTGCTCCGGACCCCGCCGAGCACTTCGATTCCGGAATCCGCGAGGACCCGTCGGAGCGCCAGCGCCGCGAAGCGGCTCGGGTCCGGCACGGCGAGTTCCGATCGGTCCGGCCGGCCCCCCGTCCGAATGGTGCCCTCCGCGATCGCGACCAAGCCCTCCCGCCGCCAGCTCACGTCGGTGCGCCCCTCCGGACCGACCGTCACGACGCGATTGACGACCGCGAGCCCGCCCAGATCCGGTTCGATCGCGAGCCGCGCCGGGGAGCCGGGCAGCGTCGGCTCGACCAACACCGCCACCAGGTTCTCGTTGAAGCCGAGTGCCGTGACGGGCGCCGCATAGCCCCAGACCAGATCGTCGTTCTCCCAGGTCGGATGCACGGCGAGCGGTTCGAACCAGCTCCCGTCGCCCACGACGGCGCCGGCGATCCGCCGGACGCCGCGGGCCCGAAGGGCGGCGGCCACCGGCCCGAAGACGGCGAACGGGTCGGCGACACAGGCTCCGACGGCGAGGGTGTCGGTCTCGAAGCAGTGGCCGCTCCAGGTCGGATCGCCCCGGCCGGCCAGGATCAGGTCGCCCTCGAGGGTCCCGTCCTGCGTGGTGCCGGTGGCGTACACCGGGGTGCGGACCGTGGACTCGGGGCCGAGCACCACGGTGGCGGTGCTGGTCACGATCAGCTTGGCATTGCTCGCCGGCATGAACATCCGGTCGGCGTTCCGGCCGAACACGAGCCGGCCGCGCTGGTCGAGGACCGCGATGCCCCACTGGTGGCGGTCGAGCGGCGGCTGGTCGAGTTCCGTCGTTAGGCGCTTCGCGAGCGACTGGGCGGCGGCTCCGGCCGGTGCGGCGAGGGCCGCGGCGGCGAGGAGGGACAACACGCGGAGAGGTGTCACAGGGTTGGTCAGGTGGCCCAATCTCGGGTTTGGTCGGTACCGAGTCACGCCGCCCCACTGACCCGTCGGCGGCGTCCGATTGGGGGTGGATGACGTAACGCTATCAGGCTACTACATTTAGATGGTGCGGTCAATTCTTGCGCTCCCGCGCTTCGGGAACCGGCTCCGCCGCCGTCTGTTGCGGATTTGGGCAGTTGCGGCGGACGCCCGGTCGTTCGGTCCTGGCGCCGTCGCCGGGGCCGGTCTGGCACTGGCCCTGTCGGCCGGTTCCGCGGTGGCGCAGGAACCCGGTCTGGTGGTTCGCCGGCTCGAGTTCAAGGGTAATCACTCGATCGAGCAGTTCGAGCTCGAGACCCGGATCTCCACGACGAAGTCGTCGTGGTTCGCCCGCAATCTCCGGTTCCTGCCGGTGGGTGAGCTGCGCCGCCTCAACGAACGGGAGTTCCGCCGCGACGTGAGCCGGATCCGGCTCTTCTACCAGCTGAGCGGCTTTCTCGAGGCGCAGGTCGATACCACGGTCATCCGGACTGACAAGGACGTGTACATCACGTTCCGGATCACCGAGGGCGAGCCGGTCCGGGTCCGGACGCTCGACCTGATCGGACTCGACAGTGTACCCGATCGCGAGCGCGTGGTGCGCGACTTGCCGCTCCGGCTCGGGATGCCGTTCAACCGCTTCCTGCTGGTTGCCACGGCGGACACGATTCAGACCCGCCTCTTCGACCGCGGTTTTCCCACGGCCGCGGTCTTCGTCGGCAAGCGCGCGGTGGACACCGCGGCCAATACGGCCGACGTGGAGTTGATCGCCGATCCGGGCCGGCCGGCGGTGATCGGCCCGATCCGGGTCGAGGGGACCGCCGCCGTGGACTCCTCGTTCGTCCGGTCCCTCCTGGCCACCCGGCCGGGCCGGCCGTTTCGCTACACCGAACTCTACCGGAGCCAGCTCAACCTGTATCAGGCCGGCCTCTTCCGGTTCGCTTCCGTGGCGGTGGACACCACCCGCTTCACCGTCGGCGATCCGACGGTTCCGCTCTTCATCCAGGTGCGGGAAGGTCCGCTCCACCGGGCCCAGGCCGGCGTCGGCATCGGGACCAACGACTGTGTCCGGTCGAACGCGGGGTGGACGGCACGGAACGTCGGCGGCCGGGGGCGGCAGGTCGACTTCGCCGGGTCGATCTCCAAGGTCGGGGTCCTGGTCGATCCGTTCCGTTCGACGATCTGCAGCGGCCTCGAGACCGACACGATCGGCTCGCGGAAGATCAACTACAGCCTGTCGGCGTCGCTCCGGCGGCCCGCCTTTCTGTCGCCCTCGAACGCGATCAGCAGTACGATCTTCGCCGAGCGGCGATCGGAGTTCCGGGTCTACCTCCGCGACGAGGTCGGCACCGCGGTGACCTTCACTCGCGAAGGCTCCCGCGGGATCCCGATCTCGCTGAGCTACCGCCTGGGGTACGGCGCCACCCAGGCCACCGCCGTGAGCTTCTGCGCCTTCTTCCTGGCCTGTCAGGACGCGGACATCGCCGAGCTGCGCCGCCGCCGGTTCGCCGCCTCGCTCTCCGGTACGGTGAGCCGCCAGCGGGTCAACAACCTCCTCAATCCGACCCGGGGCTCGGTCTACACCGTCGAGGCCACGTTCAGCTCGCCCTTGATCGGTTCGACCCGGTTCTCCGAGTTCACCCGGCTGGTGGGCGAGGCCGCCTGGTACACGCCGTTAGGCAGCGCCGTGGTCCTGGCCGGCCATGTCCGGGGCGGCGTCATCTTCGCGCCGCGGCTCCGGCTCCAGGCGGGGGCGGCGAATTTCGTCCCCCCCGAGCAGCGGTTCTACGGGGGCGGCGCGAACGATGTCCGGGGCTTCGACCGCAACGAACTCGGCCCGATCGTGTACGTCACCACGCCCGACAACGTCGACTCGACCGGCGGGATCGTGGCCGAGAACAACGTGTCGGTCTTCCCGGTCGGCGGCAACACGACCGCCATCGGCAACGTCGAGCTCCGGCTGCCCTCGCCGGTCTTCACGTCCCGGCTCCGGTGGGCGCTGTTCGTCGATGCCGGGAGCGTCTGGGAGCGGGGGAAGGGGACGCCGGTCGTGGCCGTGACGCCCGGCGGCGGCTTCCGGTTTGCCACACCCCTCGGCCCGATGCGGTTCGACATCGCGTACCGGGGCACCCCCCGGCCCGAGGGCCCGCTCTACAGCTCTCAGGACGGCGACCTGACGCTGCTCCGGTCGCTCTACCGGAAGCCGCTCGGCAGTTCGTTCAACTTCCAGTTTTCCGTGGGTCAGGCGTTCTGATGCGCGTCCTGGCCCGGCTCCTCTTCGTCGGCGTCTTCGCCCTCGGTGCCACGGTCCTCGGCACCATCACGGCGCTGGTGACCGTCCCGGCGGGGAAGGACGTGCTCGCGCGGGTGCTCACCGAGGAATCGAACCGTCTGGTCCGGGGGTCGGTGTCGATCGGCCGGATCCGGGGCAACTTCCTCACCGGCCTCACGCTCGACTCGGTGGTGATCCGGGATACGGCGGCGGCCCTCCTCGCCGACGTCCCCCGGCTCGAATTCCATTTCCAGCTGGCGGATCTTCTTGCCAAGCGGTTCGTCTTCCGCGACGTCCGGGCCACTCGCCCCCGGCTCGAGGTGGTCAAGCACCGCGACGGTCGGATGAACTACCAGGAGATCCTCAAGCTGAACGAGGGCCCGCCCGGAACCGGCCCCGGCACGCTGCTCCGGCTCGAGGACCTCGAGATCGCGGACGGCCAGCTCACCCTGTCGATCCCGTGGAACCCGGACGGCCGGCTCCGGACCGATCGCCAGCGGGACTCCGCCCTGACGGCCGAGCGCGCCAAACCGGGTCGGCGGATCGAGGCGGGGAGCCGGCCTGCGGACGGCCTGCTCGCCGTGCGGGTGATTTCGGGACTCGACGCCCGCTTCCGCGGCATGCGGATCTCGACGCCGGACCACCTGCCGTTCGCCACCGCCATCGATACCCTCGCGGCGGCGCTCAGCGATCCCGCGCTCACCATCGCGGCGCTGGCCGGCCGGATCACCCAGGGCGGCGACAGCCTGCTCTTCGACCTCGATCGCGCCGCGCTGCCGAACACCGTTGCCCAGGGGAGCGGCCGGATCGACTGGCCCCGGGACACGATCCTCTACGACTTCTCCCTCGCGGCCGACCGGGTCGACCTCGTCGACCTCCGCTGGATCTCGCCGGACTTTCCGCCGCTCGCCGGCCGGGGCCGGGTGATGGCCAAGTCGGTGGCCGGGAGCCGAACCGAGTACGACCTGCGCGATCTCGACCTGACCGACGGTACCAGCCGGGTCGCCGGCCGGATGGTGGCCCTGCTCGACGTCTACCGGGGGCTCGGGTTCCGGAACCTCGCCGTCACGCTCGGCAACTTCGACCTCGACTACGTCCGGCCGTATCTCGATACCCTGCCGCTCGAGGGGCGCCTCACCGGACCGCTCGAGGCGTCCGGGTTCTTCGATCTCATGACGGTCACCGCGGACTGGGCGTTCGCCGACGCCCGGGTCGAGGGCGGGGGCGACAACCGGCTGGCGCTCGCCGGGGACTTGACGTTAGGCGGCCCCGACGGGATGACCTTCCACGGGACCCGGATTCCATCCTCCGATCTCGACCTCCGCACCATTCGCCTGGTGACGCCCGCGGTGGCGCTCGACGGGCGGCTGGCCCTGGCCGGCACGCTCGAAGGCCCGTGGCGGGACGTGCTCTACCGGGGCCGCCTCGACCATCGCGACGGCGACCGGCCCAGGAGTGCGGTCACCGGCTGGGCCCGGCTCGACACCCGGGGTGCGATCCTGGCCGTCGACGCAGACCTGATGGTGGACACCCTCGCCTTCGACGGGATCCGCCGGAGCTTCCCGACGACCCCGATGCAGGGCCGCGTGACGGGGCCGCTCCGGCTCCAGGGCCGGCTCGATTCGCTCGAGGTGGCGGGCCGCCTCGCGGGCGAGATCGGCAGCTATCGGTTTCGGGGGCTCACCGCGATGACGCCGCCGCGATGGGGCGCCCGCGGTCTCGAGGTCCTCTTTGCGGACGCCGATCTCCGGGCGTTAGGCGGCGGTCCGCCCTCCCGGCTGGCCGGCCGGCTCCGGTTGACCGGGGTCATCGACTCCCTCGCCGCGCCCGAGGCGGACGTCGACCTCGAACTCGGACCCGGCTCGATCCGGGCCTTCGCGTTCGACACGGCCCGGACCCGGTTCGCGGTGCACGACAGCCTGATCACGGTCGACACCGCTCTCGTCCGGTGGGAAGGCGGCGAACTCGTCGCCGCCGGGGGACTCGGCTGGGCCGAGCCGCGACAGGATTCGCTCCGGATTGCGGGCTATGCGTTGAGTCTGGCGCCGTTCGACTCGCTCGCGGCCGAGGTGTTCGCGGTCCAGCGCGCGGATCTCTCCGAGGCGGGCCTGATGAGCGGCCGGGCCCGGGGCGAGGCCGTCCTGGCAGGATCGCTCGACGCCTGGCGGCTCCAGGGCAACGCCCGGGTCGACTCGGCGGCGTGGATCGAGACCCGGGTCCGGATCGGAGCCTCGCAGTTCACCGTCTCGGGGGGCCGGACCAGCCCGCTGGCTCTCGCCATTCGCGCGGTGGCGGACTCGCTGAGCCGGGGGCGGCTCTCGTTCGCCGACCTTTCCGGATCCGTCGACGGGCGGCCCGACGACTTCGGCTGGCGGCTGCAGGCGGCGACGGTGTCCGGGGCGCGGGCGGTGGCGCGGGCCGCGGGCCGGTGGCGAACGAGCGAGGACTCGGTCCGGGTGCTCGGGGTCGATTCGCTCACCGTGGATCTCCTCGGCCGTTCCTGGCAGCTGCAGCGGCCGGCCCGCTTCACGATCGACACCGTGGCGGCCGCCGATACGGTCGCCTTTGCCACGCCCGACGGCTCCGGCCTCATCACCCTGACGGGCACGCTGCCGGGCAAACGCGAGGGCAACGCCGAGGTGCATGCCCTCGGCGTGTCCCTGAGCGATTTCTACGCCCTCATTCAGCGCGACACGACCGGGGTCGCCGGCATCGTCGGTCTCGACGCCCGCCTCGGCGGCACCCTCGAACGGCCCACCTTCCGCGGCTCGGCCACCATCACCGGTCCCGTCGTCGGTGACGTCAAGGCGCCGCTCGTTCGGAGCGTGTTCAACTATCGGGATCGCCAGCTGCAGAGCAACCTGTCGTTCTGGCGCACCGGCCGCCCGGTCCTCGAGGTCGACGCCGACCTGCCGCTCGATCTCGGACTCGGCCAGGCGGGCCGGCGCCAGCTGGCCGGCGAGCTGGTGATCCGGGGCCGGGCGGACAGCGTCGACCTCGGCGTCATCGAGGCGCTCACCCCGAACCTTCGCGGGGTCGTCGGCAACCTCGCCGTCGATGCCACGGTCGGCGGGACCTGGCAGACCCCGCGGCTCGGCGGTTTCGTGGCGATTACCGACGCGGCCGCGTACGTGCCGGGCCTCCGGGTGAGCTACGGTCCCTTCAACGGCCGGGTCCGGCTGGCGGGAGACTCGGTGGTCGCGGAGTCGGTCGAGATCCGCAGCGGGCTCGGCTCCGCCCGGGTGACCGGCGCGGTCCGCCTCGAGCAGCTCACCCGGCCGGTCCTCGACCTCAAGGCGTCGGCCGCGCAGTTCCCTCTCATGGACGTCCCGGACTATCTGACGCTCCGTGCCACCGGCGACGTGAGCCTCACCGGCCCGCTCGAGCGACCGGTGCTCGCGGGCGAGGTCCGGGCGACCCAGAGCGTGCTCTATTTCGCCGACCTGCTGACGAAGGACATCATCAATCTCGAGGATCCGATCAACGCGGACCTCGTGGATACCACGGCCCTTCGGGCGCAGAATCTCCGGTCTCAATTCCAGAGCCGTTTCCTCGACTCGCTCACGATTCGCGATCTCCAGTTCCGGGTCGCCGAAGACGTCTGGCTTCGGTCGACCGAAGCCAACGTGCAGCTCGAGGGCCGGGTCGTGGTCAACAAGGAGCGGCGCCGGCTCGGGCGGAGCGAGTTCCGCGTGAGCGGCCAGCTCAACACGCCGCGGGGGACCTACACGCTCACGCTCGGTCCCGTGGGGCGGACCTTCCAGGTCGAGCAGGGCACGGTGCAGTACTTCAATACCCCCGACCTCAACGCCGGCCTCGACCTGACCGCCCGCTACGTGGTCCGGACGGTCTCGCCCACGGGGACCGACGACTATCCGATCATCGCCCGGATCACCGGTACGCTGCTGGTGCCGAAGGTCCGGCTCGAGAGCGAACCCGGGCGCCAGCAGCTCGCCGAGCGGGACCTGGTGTCGCTGCTGGTGCTGGGCACGACCTCGACCTCCGTCGGGAGCGTCCTTTCCCAGCCGGGCGGCATCGGTGCGAGTCTCGCCGGGAGCCTGATCTCGAGCGAAATCGAACGCCAGCTGATTTCGTCGCCGGACGCGCCGTTCGACCTGATCGAGATCCGTCCGGGTGTGTTCCAGGGGAGCTCGGCCTTCGCCACCAGCGGCAACGTCACCGCGCTCGCCCTCGGACGGCAGCTCTCGAACCGGCTGTTCGTCATCGTCAACGTCGGCGGCTGCTTCCGGGTGGGTGCCGGCGGGGGCGGCGGGGGCGACGTCTTCAACGCGAAGTACCTCGGCGCGTCCCTCGAGTACCGGCTCGACCCGACGCTCAAGCTCTCGGTGGCCGCGGAGCCGGTCCAGACCTGTCTGGGGGACATCACGGGAACCCTGGTGCGGCCGAGCCGCTACCAGTTCGGTGCCGACTTGAAATGGGACCGGGAATACTGATGGCGCGCGTACTGCTGATCTCCAATCCGGTGGCCGGCCGCCACGATGCCGAGGTGGCCGATACCGTTCGCCGGACCTTTGCCGCGGCCGGGTGGCAGGTCGACTGGCGGCAGACCGTCGGTCCCCGCGACGCCAACCGGTTCGCCGCCGACGCGGTGGGGGCCGGCGTCGATGTCGTGGCGGTTCTCGGCGGCGACGGCACCACGATGCAGGTCGCCGCGGCGCTGGCCGGCACCAACGTCACGCTGGGGCTGTTGCCGGGCGGGACCGGGAACGTGCTCGCCGGCAATCTCCGGATTCCGCCGGCTCCGGTGCCCGCGGCGGAGTTGATTCTCCGGGGGCGTTCCCGGGTCATCGATCTGGGCCGGATCGAGCGCGACGACGGACCGCACTACTTCGGCGTGGCCTGCGGCGCCGGGGCCGACGCCCGCGTCATGGGCGGCACCGACAGCGAGGAAAAGAAGCGCCTCGGGATCGGGGGCTACTTCAACGCCCTCTTCCGGGTGATTCCCACGATCCGTTCCGCCTGGTTCAAGATCACCGTGGACGGCGACGTCCTCGAGGGCCGGGCCTCGCTGGCCATGGTGCTCAACTGCGGGGAGATGATCCCGCCGCTGGTCCGGGTTCGGCGCGAGGCCGTGCCGGACGACGGGCTCTTCGACGTGCTCGCGATCGCGGCGGACACGCCCTGGGAGGTGGCCCGGGGGTTCTGGCGGGCGCTGACGAACGTCTTTCTCGATACCGGCGAGACCGCCTATCTCCGCTACGCGCGGGGGCGGGAAGTGACCATCGAGACCGACCCCGTCGAGCCGGTGCAGTACGACGGGGACCTGGCCGGGACCACCCCGGTGACGGCGGTGATCCAGCCGCATGTCCTTCGCGTCATGGCGCCTGAGCCGTGACACCGTTATGCATTCCCGTCTTCGCCCCGGCGAAGGTGGGTTGGAAGCAGTCGATCCCTCTGGAGAGACGATGACCGACTCGATTCTGTTGGTTCATGACGATCCGTCCGTGCTGCGCGCCATCGGGGCCCGGTTCGAAGAGACCGGCCACGAGGTGATTCGCGAGCTGTCGATCGAGGCCGGGGTGGCTACCCTGAGCCGGATCAAACCCGACGCGGTGCTCCTGGCCCTGTCGCTGTTCGACGCGCCCGTCATCGCGGCGCTGTCGGGCGGGGAGGCGCCGGTGCTGCTCTTCGGCGACCGGCCGCCCGCGGAGGCGGCCGCGGACGCGATCAAGGCCGGGGCCGCCCAGGTGATCGACACCGCCGCCGATCCCGGGGTGCTGCTCACCGCGGCGGCGGCCGCCGCCCGGACCACCCGGACCCGGCGGGTCATGGGCGCGCTGCTCGATGCCACCACGCCGCGCGGCGGGCTGGCCGCCCTGGGCTCCTCGACGCCGATGAAGCAGCTGGCGCAGCAGATCTCTCTCCTGGCCCAGAGCGACCGGACGACGCTCCTGCTGAGCGGCGAGTTCGGCGTCGGGAAGGCGTGGATCGGCCGGCTGATTCACGAACTCGGGGCCCGGGCCGGGAAGCCGTTCTTCGAGGTCCGGCTCACCGCCCACAATCCCGCGTATCTCGAGTCGCTGTTGTTCGGGCATGAGCGCGGCGTGTTCGTCGAGGCCACCGAACGGCGCCGGGGTCTGCTCGAACTGGCCGACGGCGGCACCGTCCTGCTCCGGGAGATCGGCGATCTGCCGGCCGAGATCCAGCCCAAGCTGCTGCGGGTGCTCGAGACCAAGAGTTTCCGGCGGGTCGGCGGCAACGAGGACATCTCGGTCGATACCCGCCTCATGGTCACGACCAGGCGCAACCTCTCCGAAGACGTCGAGGCCGAACGGTTCCGGGAAGATCTGTTCTACCGGCTGTCGGTGATGCCGCTGGCGCTGCCGCCGCTCCGGGATCGCGGGCAGGACGACCGGCTCGCCCTCTTCAACGAAGTGCACGAGCGGCTCCGGCGGGACATCCCGGACGGGCCCGCGATGCTCGCCCCCGAGACGGTGGACCGGTTCCTCGCCTACTCGTGGCCCGGCAACATTCGGGAAGTGCAGAACGTGCTCGAGCGGTCGCTGCTCGTGGCCAAGGGCCAGCCGGCCATTGCCGTCGAGCATCTGCCCGGCGAGTTCCGCGCGCGCTCGGGCCTCGGCGACCGGCGCCACACCCCGATGACGCTCGAGGCGCTCGAGCACCAGCACATCGACCGGACCCTCCGGTTCCACGGCGGCAACCGGACCCGCGCGGCCAAGGAACTCGGGATTTCCCGGGCCACGCTGATCAACAAGATCAAGCTCTACAACATCACGGACTGAGGCGCCGGGCCATGGATGCCGAGAAGAAACCCGCGTCCGATGCGATGACCTGCCGCGCCTGCGGCCGGGAGGAGCGGGCGTCCGAAGGGTATCCCTGCGAGCAGTGCGGCACCTTCATCTGCCTGATCTGCACCTTCCGCGGGATCACGAAGTGCCGGGCCTGCGATCCCGCCGGCGCGCCACCGCCCGCGGATTCGCCGCAGTGACCCGACGGCTCGTGCTCTTCGACATCGACGGCACCCTCATGCTCTCGGGCGGAGCGGGCCGTCGGGCGATTCTGGCGGCGATGGCCGAGGTGGCCGGCCTGGCGTCCGACCTGCTCGACCGGGTCCGGTTCGACGGGAAGACCGATCCCCAGATCGTCGCCGAACTCTTCGACGCGGGCGGCCAGAGCGGGGCGGGGGATCCCGACCGCGTTACCCGGATCCTCGACCGCTATCTCGCCCACCTCGAAGCCGACCTGGCCGTCAACGCCGCGCTCGCGGAGGTGATGCCGGGCATCCGGCCGCTGCTCGATTCTCTCGTCGGCGACGATCGGATCGTGCTCGGCCTTCTCACCGGCAACGTCAGCCGCGGGGCCGAGCTCAAGCTGCGCGCGGTACAACTCGAATTCGCCCGGTTCCGGGTCGGGGCCTTCGGGTCGGATCACGCGGTGCGCTCGGAGCTCCCGCCGATCGCCGTCGAACGCGCCGCGCCGATCTTCGGAAGGCGTCCCTCGGGCGCCGACGTCGTCATCATCGGCGACACACCCGCCGATGTGACCTGCGGCCGGGGCGTCGGCGCCACCGCCGTCGGCGTGGCGACCGGGAGTTACTCCAGCGCCGCGCTCACCGAGGCCGGCGCGGCGCACGTGTTCGAGGACCTGAGCGACACCGATCGGGTCCGGAGCGTCCTGCTGGACGGGCTCTGATGGTCGAACGTGAGGTCAAGGCCGTCATGGCCGATCCGGCGGCGGTCCGCGCCGCACTCCTTGCCCGCGGGGCCCGCCTGACCTTCTCCGGCCGGATGACGGACCGCCGCTACGACCGGGACGGCGTCCTCGCGGCCAAGGATGAGGTGCTCCGGGTCCGCGGCTACCTCGGCGACGACGGGTCCCGGCGCGCCGTGCTGGCCTGGAAGGGTCCGGTGCGGATCGAAACCGGCTACAAGGTCCGCCCCGAACACGAGCTCCGTTCCGACGACGCCGAGGCCGCCGACCGGCTGGTCCAGTCACTCGGCTACCGACCGGTGTCGGTGATCGACCGGCGAGTCGAGTACTACGACGTGGCCGGCGCCGTCGCCCGGCTCGAGTGGTATCCCCGGATGGACGCGCTCATCGAGGTGGAAGGCACGGCGGCGGCCATCGAGACCGCCATCGCCGCGACCGGCCTGCCGCGGGACGCCTTCACGGCGGACGCGCTCGATGCCTTCGCCGCCCGCTTCGAGGCTCGGACCGGACAGGCCGCCGTCCTCGAGGCGGCCCGGCTCGAGGCCGGCGCGGAGGTTCGATGACCGCCCGCCGGGTCGACCTGCCCGAGATCGGGCCCTATCTCGGCCGCCTTGCCGACGTCACCAGGTCGTTTGAACATCCGGACGTCGATCTCGACCGGGTGCGGCTCGATCTCGTCTCCGAGCTGTTCGAGCAGGCCGCCATCGCCCGCGGGTTTCTCCTCACCGGCGATACCGGCGGTGCCCGGGCGGCGCTCGACCGCGCCGTCTGGTCGAAGCTCTGGCGCGAGGCCGCCGACCGCGCCACCGAACGAACCGTCGCCGCGGTGACCGGACGGCTCGAACGCGCGGCGGCCAGCGTTCGCTATCCCCGACGGCTCCTCGCCGCGAGCCTCCCCTCGGCCGAAGACCGGGCGATGCTCGCCGCCCGGATCGACGCCGCCGGCATTCCGCTCGAGGAGCGAGTCGCCCGGGGGTTCCCGACCGGTGTCGGCTGGTGGGAGGCCGTGCGGCAGACGACCACGGCGCTCGAGGATTCCTGGGAGGCGCTCGAGGAAATCGTCCGCGACGAGCTTCGGCGCACCGAGCCCGCCGTCTCGGCGATCGGGGCGTGGCGTCCGTCGCTCATCCCATGGTTCGTGGCCCTTGGCCTGGCCGCGCTGGCCACGGGCTGGGTCGGGCTGGTCCTCGGCGGTTACCTGCCGACCCCGGTCTGGCTGCGGGGTTTTCACGACTGGTTCTGGAGCATTCCGTGGCCCTGATCGGACTCGGCATCGACGTCGTCGACATTGCCCGGGCGGAGGCACTGCTCGCGACCCACCGGAAGCGGGTCCTCGAGCGGCTGCTCACCGACGGCGAGCTGGCCTACGTGGAGAGCATGCCCCATCCCCCGCGCCACCTCGCCGTGAGACTCGCGGCCAAGGAAGCCGTGTACAAGGCGCTGCAGGCGTTGCCCGACGCCCGCGGCATCGGCTGGCGGGAGATCGAGGTCACCCGCACCGCGCACGGCCGGCCGGAAATCGCCTTGAACGGGACGGCGGCGAAGGTGATTGCCAGCCGGCCGGACGCCCGGATTCACGTTTCGCTGACCCACTCGGATCTGTCCGCCGTCGCGGTGGCCGTCATCGAAGGCGCGTAGCCCTTCCTAATCCGACCGCTGGACTCTAGTTTGGTCGGCGATGCGGCAAATCTACTTGAGACTCATTCTCATCTGCATGGTCGGGCTGGCTCTGCCGACTCCGCTGCGCGCATCTGCTCCGTCTTCGCCCGAACGGACCGCGGCTTGGGCCGCGCTGACGACCAGGACCGCCGCGGACCCGCCGCCCGCCTTCGCCGATTCCGCCCAGGCGCTTCGGCGGCTCGCCACCACGGCACGGCTCGCGGCGGAGGAGTACCGACTCGGGGTCAAGAATGGGCAGGTCGTGCTCGAGCCCGAAGTTGAAGAGGCCCGCCTCTTCCTGGGCGAGGCGGCCAAAGCCGCCGGCGCGCTGCCCGCCGGGTTTGCCACGTCGTCCGTTCGCGATCTGAACGCGATCATCGCCCTCGTCAACCAGCTCGCCGAGCCCGACTCGGTCCGGAGCGCCGTCGAGCGCCTGGTCGGGACGCTGGCCGCGGGGCTCGCCGTGTCCCTCGACGAGACGCCCGAGGTCTCGCCCTCGCTCGCCATGGGCGAGACGATCTATCGTGACCAGTGCGCGTCCTGTCACGGGCTCACTGGTGACGGCAAGGGGCCGGCGGCCGCGGGAATGGCGCCGGCCCCTTCGACATTGGCCGATCAGGCGTTCTTCCATCAGGCCAGCCCGCTCGACTTCTATCGCCGGATCACGATCGGGGTCGCGGGCACCTCGATGGCGGCCTACGAGACGACGCTGAGTTCCGAACAGCGCTGGGCCGTGGCCCTCTATGCCAGCACGCTTCGCCTCCCGGTGGCGCGCGGATCGGCCCGGGCGGACCTCGCCGATTTCGCCGTCTCCGCTTCGCTCAGCGACCAGGACCTGCTCGACTCCCTCGGCACCGACGACCTCGCCCGGGTCGCCGCCGTGCGCGCGGCCTCGGGCGGCGATCCTCGGCGCGATTACGGCGCCGTATTCCGGGTGGTCCGCGCCCGGATCGATTCGTCGTACCGCGAGGCCCAGGCCGGGCGGGCCGAGCCGGCCCGCAGCATGGCCATCGCCGCCTATATGGCCTTCGAGCGGGTCGAACGCGAACTCCGGATCAAGGATCCCGACCTGGTGGTCCGGGCCGAGCGGGCGTTCGCGGACCTGCGCGAATCGGGTGACCCGGTGCGCCTGGCCGCCACCCGGGAGGAACTGACCCGGACCCTCGACCGCGCCGAGCGGGCGATCGGGTCGGCGCTCACCCCGGTGTCGCTCTTTCTCCAGTCGTTCCTGATCCTGGTGCGCGAAGGGCTCGAGGCGATTCTCGTCATCGGCGCCCTGATCGCGTTCCTGGTGAAGATGGGCGCCGGCGACCGGAAGCGGGACATCCATCTTGGCGTCGGTGCCGCGATCGGTCTGTCGGTGTTGACCGCCGTGGCGCTCGAGACCGTGTTCCGCCTCGGGCCGACGCACCAGGAGGCCCTCGAGGGCTTCACCATGGTGATCGCGGCGGTGATGCTCTTCTTCGTGAGCTACTGGCTGCTCTCGAAGATGGAAGTGACCAAGTGGAATCAGTTCGTGAAGACCCGGCTCTCGGAGGCGCTCGGCAAGCGGTCGATGATGGCGCTTGCGTCGGTGGCGTTCCTCGCAGTGTACCGCGAAGGGTTCGAGACGGTGCTCTTCTACAAGGCGCTCGCGGTCTCGGGCGGGTCGGCCGGCACCGGCGGGCCGATCGTCGCCGGCTTCGTCGTGGCCGCCGTGGTGTTGGCGATTGTCTACGTCGCCATCAACCGGTTCGGGCTCCGGCTGCCGCTCCGACCGTTCTTCGCGATCACGAGCGGCTTTCTCTATTTCATGGCGGTGAGCTTCGCCGGCACGGCGGTGGCCGAGTTGCAGGAAGGCGGTTTCCTGCCGACCACCACCATTCCGGGGATGTTCCGGGCGCCGACGTTCGGGATCTATCCGACGATCCAGTCGCTCAGCGCCCAGGCGCTCCTGGTGCTGCTGGCGGGCGTGGCGCTGGTGTGGACCTTCGTGGTGGCCCCGCGGCGGGCTGCCGTGCCGGTGGCCGCGACGCGTTCGTCCGGCCCCGCCCGGCGGTCGCGGCCCCGGAGCCGGGCCGCGTCCTGACGCGGAGCGAGACTAGTTCGAAGGAGCCGGGCGGGTGAGGTATTCGCCCGGGGCCACGGCCGGAGCCTGGGCCAGCCGGGCTGCCACGAACGCGCCGACCGCCACCACCGCGATGCTGGTAACCTGCGCGATCGTGAAGGGACCGAGAAACCGGTCGTCCTTGGCGCGGAGGATCTCCACGAGAAACCGTTCCGCCCCCGCCATCATCAGGTAGATCCCGAACAGCCAGCCGATCGGCTTGTCCCGAAGCCGCCATTTCCAGAGGACCATGAAGGCGATGGTCATCAGGGTGACTTCGTAGAGCTGGGTGGGATGGACCGCCAGCACGGTCGACGCCGGGGTGTCCGGCGGAACGGGAACCTTGAACAACGCGGAGAGATTGCCCGCGGTCGATGGCGGCAGGCCCTGCGGGAATTTGACGCCCCAGGGCAGGTCGGTTGGGCGGCCGTAGTCGTCGCCCACAACGAAGCAGCCGATCCGGCCCACCGCGTAGGCGGCCGCGAGTGCCGGTGCCGTGACGTGGGCGGTGATCCGGACCGGCACGCCGCGCCGCCAGCCGTTGATGATCACCGCGAGGACCCCGCCGAGAAATCCGCCGTACCAGACCAGGCCGCCCCGGGAGAGCAGCGCCCCCATGTCCTGGGTCAGGGCCACGTACCAGAGCTTGGCCCCGATCACCCCGCCGATGACGGCGGCCACCACGATGTCCGCCCCGTATTCCTCGTTCCAGTTCCGCCGCCGGATTTCGAGCGTCACGAGCCAGCCGCCGATGACGAAGGCCAGCATCATCAGCAGGCCGAAGCCCGTGATCTCGAAGGAGCCGATGCGGAAGACGAGGGGATAGATCGTGGTCATGCTCAGGCCGGCGCCGTCGGGTCGAACGGGGAAAGTACCAATCCGGGCAGCGGTTTCCAATCGAACGGCTCGAGGTCCGGCCCGCTCCGCTCGCCGCGGGCCAGGCGCCAGGCCCCGGCGGCGGCGATCATCGCGGCATTGTCGGTGTTGAGCCGCGGCGTGGCGACGGTCACCTCGGCGCTTCCCGCGAGCCGCTCGCGCAGCCGGTTGGCGAGGGTCCGGTTGCAGGCCACGCCGCCCACGATCATCGCCCGGGGGCGGCCGAGGTCCTCGGTGGCGGCGGCGGTTTTCTCGACCAGGACGTCGATGGCGGCGTCCTGGAAGCCGCGGGCCAGGTCGGCCCGGTCCCGTTCGATGTCGTCGCTCGCCTTCACGGCGCGGAGGACGGCTGTCTTGAGGCCGCTGAAGGAGAACGAGTACCGGGATGGTCCGGGCTCGGCGAGTTCCTTGAGCATCGGACGCGGGAACCGGAAGCGGTCCGGGGCGCCGGTGGCCGCCAGCTTTTCGATGGCGGCGCCGGCGGGATAGCCGAGGCCGAGCATCGTGCCGACCTTGTCGAACGCCTCGCCGGCGGCGTCATCGAGGGTTTCGCCGAGGAGCCGGTAGTCGCCCCAGTCCGGCACGTCGAGCAGCATGGTATGTCCGCCGCTTACCAGCAGGGCGACGAACGGCGGGGCCAGCTCCGGCGACTCGAATCGCGGCGCGAAGAGATGGCCTTCGTGGTGATGAATCCCGATGAGCGGCAGCCCGAGCCGCTGGGCGAGTCCCTTGCCGTACATGACGCCGACCAGGAGGGCGCCGATGAGGCCCGGCCCGGCAGTGACGGCCACGGCGGAGAGGTCGCGCCACGAGAGGCCCGCCTCGTCGAGCGTCCGGCGCACCACCGGGTCGATCGTCTTGACGTGTTCGCGGCTGGCCAGTTCCGGGACGACGCCGCCGAAGATCCGGTGGACGTCCTGTGAGAGAATGACCAGGCTCCGAAGCAACGGCCGCCCGTCGGAGACTTCGATCAGGGCGGCCGAGGTTTCGTCGCAGCTGGTTTCGATGCCGAGAACGAGCTCAGCCACCGGGGGCCGGCGTTGGGGTGGGGGGCGGCGCCGCGTCGAGCTTGACGCCGAGGAGTTGGGCGATCAGGAGGCGGTTGGCGTCCGACGCCCACGGGTGCTCGCCGATGGCTTTCTTGACGATGACGCCGTTGCGATCGACCAGGAAGCTTTCGGGGAACATCGTGGTCTGGAACGCCTTCTGCACCGAACCGTCGTCGTCGTGGAGAATGTCGAACGTGAGTCCGAACTCGTCGGCGAAGGCCAGAACGTCCTTCGGGTCGCCCTCGTCGACGCTCACCGCCGCAATCTTGAAGCCCTTGGGGCCCAGTTCCTGGTAGAGGCGCTCCATCGCGGGCATTTCCTTGCGACAGGGCGCGCACCAGGTGGCCCAGAGATTCACCAGCACGACCTGGCCCCGGTAGTCGTCCCGGAGCGAAATGGTATCGCCGGTCTTGAGGTCAACCGCTCGGAACGCCGGGGCGTCGCGGCCGACCTCGACGGTCAGATTCCGGTTGCCGTACTTGGCCAACGCGTAGGCCCCGACCCCAAGGCCGCCCACGATGGCCAGCACCGCGATCCACTGTTTGCTCATGACCTGGAAAATAGGGGGATCGCGGGATGGTGTCGAACGCGGTCCCGGGGCCGGGGCCGCCGGGCCGGATTTCGGCCGGGTGCGCCCCGGCCGGGCCCCCTCAGACGAGCGTGGCGGTCGGACAGGCGGCCTTGAGGGCCCGAACCGCGGCAGCCGGGTCCGGCCTGCCGAACACCGACGTTCCGGCCACGAACACTTCTGCTCCGGCCCGGTGCGCAGGTCCGATCGTATCGGTCGTGATGCCGCCATCGACCTCGACGGCGGCACTGGAGCCCGCGGCGTCGAGCAGCCGCCGCACCCGGCCGATCTTGTCGGTGGATCCGGGCCAGTAGCCCTGCCCGCCGAATCCGGGATTCACCGTCATGACCAGGACCAGGTCGAGGTCCGGGATCACTTCCTCGATCAGCGAGAGCGGGGTTGCCGGGTTGAGGGCCAGGCCCGCCTTCATGCCCCGCTCCCGGGCCGCGGCCAGCTGGCGCTGGACGTGGTAGGTGGCCTCGGGGTGGAAGGTGAACACGGCCGCGCCGAGATCGGCGTACTCGGCGAGATATTTCTCCGGCTCGGTGACCATGAGATGCACGTCTATCGGGAGCCGCGTGAGCTTGGCCACCGCCTTGAGCAGCGGCCCGCCGAAGGTGAGGTTCGGCACGAAGTGCCCGTCCATCACGTCGAGGTGGATCCAGTCGGCCCCGCCCGCTTCGGCCTGGGCGATCTGCTCCGCCAGGCGGCCGAGGTCCGAGGCCAGGAGCGAAGGCGCGATCCGCGCCGGCTTGAGCGCCATCAGATCACCTCCGTGACGACCAGGTCCACCCGGCTCCGGCGGGAGGCCGTGCTGCCCGCCACCGGCCGCTGCTCCACCACCGTGCCCGGCGGCCCCCGCCGGCTGTCGGCCCGGCTCACCCGGCCGACCCGGAACCCGGCCGCCTCCAGGAGCCGCACCGCTTCGTCCTGCCGGAGCCCCACGACGTTAGGCACCTCGACCCCCTGGGCCCGTTCGCTCACCAGGATGTCCACCGTGCTGCCGGGGGAGCTGGCGCTGCCCGCGGTCGGCCGGGTCCCGACGATCACACCGGGCGACTCCGCACTCGGCACACTGTCCACCTCGCCCGCCTTGAGGCCGGCGGCGGTGAGCACCCGGATCGCCAGTTCCATGTCGAACCCGGCGATGTCCGGCACCGGGACGGCCGCCGGCCCGCTGCTCCGGATCAGCTCGACGGTGGTGCCCTGCGGCGCGATCATGTCGGCCGGCGGATCCTGCCAGACGACCGATCCGTCGGGAATGTCGGGATCGGCCTGGTCGCCCTGGACCTTCACCTTGAAGCCCTGCGACGTCAGCACTTCCTCGGCCTGGGCGACCGGCATCCCGACCACCCGGATGATCGAATGGTCGCTCCCGAAGATCGGGCGGGGGTAGAGGATGCAGGTGCTGAAATACCCGGCGCCCGCGGACGCGAGCAGCACCACGGTGGCCGTGAGCCACCGTCGTCCCGCCACGGTCTTGGGGAGGAAGCTGCCGGCTCGGCGCCGGGAGCCTGCCGATTTTCGCGCCTTGGTCATTCGCTCGCCTTGCGCAGCCGGGCCGCATAGGCGCCGTCGGTGCCGGTCGATTGCGGCAGCAGCGACAGGTCGCCGGCCGGGGTCAACAACTCCGCCGGCACGTTGGCCGGCGGCTCCCGGCGGAACCGGGAATCCCCGCTCAGAAATCGCTCGATCTGGGCCTCGTTTTCCTCGGCCTCGAGCGAGCAGGTCGCAAATAATAACAGCCCGCCCGGCGTCACCAGATCGGCGGCCACCGCGAGGAAATCGGCGGCCTGCGCAGCCAGCCGGGCCAGCGCCTCGGGGGTGACCCGCCACCGGGCATCCGGGTTCCGGGCGAAAGTCCCGGTCCCGAGGCAGGGGACGTCCAGCACCACCGCGTCGACCTGCCGGACAGGCGGCCGCGTCGCGTCCGCCACGATCGGGTGGATCCGGTCGCAACCGGCCCGGTCCACTGTGTCGGCCAGTTTTCGGACCCTGGCCCGGGTTCGGTCGGCGGCCACGAGGAGGCGGGCCCGTGGGGCCAGGGCCACCGCCTTGCCGCCGGGGGCGGAACAGGCATCGTAGATCAGGGACGCGGCCTTCGGTGCGAAGAACCGGGTCACGAGCCGCTGGGCGGGATCCTGGACCAGGAAGCCACCTTCCCGGAAGCCCGGCAAGTCGGCCGGCTTCCGGACCGACACGACGAGGCCTGCGTCGAACGGGGCCGGCTCGAATCCGACGCCCGCTGCGGCCAGGGCCCGCTCGAGGTCCTCTCTTTTCCAGCGGGCGGGTTGAAGCACCAGCCGGGGCCGGGTGTTGTTCCAGACGAGGAGCCCCTCGGCCTCGGCCGCCCCGTACCGGGCGACCCAGCGGGCCACCAGCCACTCCGGGTGGGAATAGCGCTCG
The DNA here is from genome assembly GCA_050183815.1 of Gemmatimonadales bacterium. Classification (GTDB taxonomy): domain Bacteria; phylum Gemmatimonadota; class Gemmatimonadetes; order Gemmatimonadales; family GWC2-71-9; genus SHZU01. Next base: position 32,711 of record JBFXAY010000029.1, read on the forward strand.
GCCAGCCGGGATGCCGCACCGGGGTCCGTCGCCGCCGACCCGACCCCCGGGCCGACGGCGCGAGCACCGGAGGACGTCCCGCCGGCCGCGGCCGATCCGCGCCCGTCGGTTTCGGGCGAGCCGCCGCCGGCGTTCGGCTCGGCACCCTCGGCGGCCCGGTCCGGCAGATCGGCGGCGAGGCGGCGCAGCACCGCGTTGATGAACCCGGCGATCCGCCGTCCGCCAAGCCGGCGGGCGACGCCGACCGTCGTCTGGACCGCCGCGTGGGGCGGGACCCGGTCGAGCATGGTCAGCTGGAAGGCGCCGAGCCGCAGGACGTCGAGGGCGTCGGCCCGCACGCTGTCGATGCCCCGTTCGATGGCGCTGCCTAACGTCCGGTCGAGCGCGGTCCGGTTCCGGAACACCCCGGCCGCGAGTTCGTGGGCCAGGCGCCGGTCTTCGGGCTCGAGGTCCCGGACGGCTCGCTTCAGGGCGACGTCGAACGGGACGCCGTGGCGGACGTCGTGGAGGATCCGCCAGGCGGCGAATCGGGGAGGCAGACCCGGGATCCGGATCAACCGGTCAATCCAGCATCCCGGTCACGGGCGAGGACGGCACCGCCACCTCGCGGCGGGGCATCCGCCCGGCGAGGTAGGCGGCCCGGCCGGCGGCGACGGCATCCCGCATGGCACCCGCCATCAGCACCGGGTGCTGCGCTTCGGCGAGGGCGGTGTTCATCAGGATGCCGTCCACGCCCTGCTCCATGACGAGGCAGGCGTCCGAGGCCGTGCCGACCCCGGCGTCGACGATGACCGGAACGGTGAGCCGCCGCTTGATGGTGCGGATCGAGTACGGGTTGAGCATCCCGAGCCCGCTTCCGATCGGTGAGGCGAGCGGCATGACCGCCACCGCGCCGGCTTCCTCGAGCCGGAGGGCGGTGATCAGGTCGTCGTTCGTGTACGCCATCACCTTGAACCCTTCCGCGGCGAGGGTCCGGGTGGCGGCCAGCAGCCCTTCGACGTCCGGCAGCAGCGTCTCCTTGTCGCCGATGACTTCGAGCTTCACGAAGTCGTTGAACCCGGCTTCGCGGCCGAGTCGGGCGTAGCGGACGGCCTCGTCGGCGGAGTAGCAGCCGGCGGTGTTCGCGAGCAGAAAGAAGCGCTTGGGGTCGAGGTGATGGAGGATGCCTTCCTCGTTGCCCCGGTTGAGATCCACCCGCCGGACGGCCACGGTCACGCAGTCGGAGCCCGAGGCCTCGATGGCCGCGATCATCTCGGCGTTGTTCCGGTACTTCCCGGTGCCCACGAAGAGGCGGGAGCGGAAGGTCTGGCCCCCGATGGTCAGTGCGTCGTTCATCTGGTCATCCGCCGCCCACGAAGTGGACGATTTCGATGGTGTCTTCCGCCGCGACCGGGGTCTGGTCCAGGGCCGGCCGGCGGACGATTTCGCGATTGTGCTCGACGACGACCGCGCGGGGATCGAGCGCCAGGGCGCCGAGGACGTCCGCGAGTGTCCGGACGCGTTCGAAGGTACGCCGCTCGCCGTTGACCACCAACTCGAGTGCTGCCATGTCAGGCTCCTCCCGGGGCGCCGCGTGACGGGTTGCCACGGTCATCGTTCTCCGAGGCCGTCGAGCAACTCGAGGGTTGCCCGGGCCGGATCGGCCGCGTTCCAGAGGGCGGAGATCGCGGCCGCGCCCCAGGCGCCGGCGTCCCGTACCGCGGCCGCGGTCTCCGGCGTGACCCCGCCGATCGCGACGACCGGGAGCCCGACCGCCGCCACGTCGCCCAGCCAGTCGAGGCCGCGAGCGGTCCGCCCCGGATGCGATGCGGTGGCGAACACATTGCCCGCCACGAGGTAGTCCGCCCCATCGTCCCGCGCGGCGCGGGCGTCCGCCACCGAATGGACCGACACGCCCACCCAGGCGCCGGGACAGACCCGGTGACAGTCGACGACCGCGAGGTCGCCGGCGCGGACCTGGACTCCGTGGGCGCGGCCGAGCCTGCCTAACGCCGGGTCGCCGTGGGCGACGAGGCCGGCGTCCGGCGGGGTCGTGAGGCGCCGGACCCGGTCCAGCGCCGCCAGCCGGCGCGCTCCGGACCATGACGGCGCCCGGACGACGATCGCCACCGCGGGGCCCGCCGCCGCGATGGCCGCGGCCCGCACCGCAAAGTCCTCGCGCCCGATCACCGTCTCGTCGGTAACGGCCAGGAGGCGGGGCAGGGGCCTCATCGGTTTCCCTCACGCTGTCGCGGGCCGGCGCCTCGCCACGCCGGGCCGCCGCCCGGGTTCCGATCCGTCGTCACCGGAACACCTCGCCGACCCGAGCCGCCCGGCCGCGGAGCCAGGCCTGGGCCTTCATGCGGCCTTTGCCGGCCGGCTTCACCTCGCCGATTTCGATCGCGCCGGCACCGGTGGCCACCTGGAGGACCGACCCGGCCTCGAGCACGGTGCCCGGCACCGCGGCTGCGCCGCCAACGACCCGGGGGCTGAAGCATTTGAGCTCGCCGGTGGAGGCGGCGGTCCAGGCCCCGGGCACCGGATCGAACGCCCGGATCCGGTGCGCCACCTCCGCGGCCGGCAGGCTCCAGTCGATCCGGGCCACCTCGCGGCCGATCTTGGGCGCGTAGGTCGAAGCGTCATGGTCCTGCGGCGTGAACGTCGCCTGACCCGACTCGATCAGCGGGATCGCTTCCGCGAGCGCCCGGGCGCCGAGCCGGGCGAGCTTCCGGGTCAGCTCGCCACCGGTCTCCTCGGCACCGATCGGCAGCTCCTTCGCAAGGAGCACGGGCCCGCTGTCGAGACCGGCCTCCATCTGCATGATCGACACGCCGGTCGTCCGGTCGCCGTGGGCGATGGCCCATTGGATCGGCGCCGCGCCGCGCCACGCCGGCAGGAGACTCGCATGCACATTGATCATCCCGAGCCGGGGAATGGCGAGGATCTCGGGCTTGAGGATGTGCCCGTATGCCACCACGACGCCCAGATCGAGCCGCGCCTCCCGCAGCGCCGCGGCGAAGTCGTCGCCCCGGGGCCGGTCGGGCTGCAGTACCGGAATCGCCAGCGACTCGGCGCGGGCCTTGACCGGGGTCGGTTCGAGATTCGAGTGGGAGCGGCCCCGGGGACGATCGGGTTGGGTGACCACCACGGCGACCGCCTGGTGGGATTCGACCAGCGCTTCGAGACTCGGCACCGCGAACTCCGGGGTGCCGAAGAACGCGATCCGCATTACTTCCGCTTGCCGCCCTCCGGGACGACCTTCCGGATCAGGCTCTCGCCCCGGTGCTCCTTCTTCCACTTCCGGAGGAGCATCTCGCGTTTGAGAAGACTCAGGTGGTCGAGAAACAGCACCCCGTCGAGGTGATCGACCTCATGCTGGACCGCCCGGGCCACGTAGCCGTCGAGTTCCCGGCGATAGGGTTTGCCTTCCCGGTCGAGCGCTTCGAGCACGATCCGCTCGGGGCGCAGCACCTCGCCGTAGATGCCGGGGATCGAGAGGCAGCCTTCCTCCGCCCGGTTCTTTCCCTCGGCGCTCGAGATCACGGGGTTCACCATGACGAACCGGTCGTCCTCCACGCCGACCACGGCCACCCGGCGCGCCACGCCGACCTGGTTGGCCGCGAGCCCGACCCCCTCGGCCGCGTCCATCGTCTCGTAGAGCGCGTCGATGAAGGTCCGGAGTTCGTCGTCGACGGTCGCGATTTCCTCGGCGCGTTGCCGAAGCACGGCCGAGCCCAGCAGGTGGATGTCCAGCAGTGCCATTACCGGGCCACCCAGGTCACTGGCTCGCGGTGGGAGAGGAGACGTCGCCCACCTGGACGATCCGGCTCCGCTCCACCCAGACGGTGGCGGTGCAGGTCTCGACCGTGATCCGCTGGTCCTTGATCTCCTTGACCTTGCCCATCAGGCCGCCGGACGTGACCACCTCGTCGCCCTTCTTGAGGCCGGCCAGGAGCTCGGCGTGCTTCTTCCGGGCCTGGGACTGTGGCCGGATCAGGAGGAAGTAGAAAATGGCGATCAGCACCCCGAACTGGACCAGCATCACGGTCATGCCGGTGCCGGATCCGTCGGCGGGGGCCATCAGCGAAAGCGAAAAGAGCGAAGCCGTCATGCGTCGTCACCTTGGGTGTAGCGGGCCAGCCACTCCCGCCGCCAGCTCGAGAACCGGTTCTCGAGAATCGCGGTCCGGGCCTGTTCCCCGATCCGCACCAGAAATCTGATGTTGTGCAGGGACACCAGCCGGAGCCCCAGCATTTCCTCCGCCACGAACAGGTGGCGGAGGTACGCCCGCGAGAACCGCTGACAGGTTTCGCAGTCGCAGGTCGGATCCAGCGGTTCCTCGGCCGACCGGTTGGCGGCCTTCCGGATGTTGACCCGGCCCGTCATGGTCCAGGCGCTGCCGTGGCGGCCGTTGCGGGTGGCCGCGACGCAGTCGAACAGGTCGACTCCGCGGGCGATTCCCTCGACCAGATCCTCGGGAAATCCGACCCCCATAAGATAACGCGGCCGGTCCGTTGGGAGCGCCGGTTCGAGGTCCTCGAGGACCCGGTGCATGACCGGCTTCGGCTCGCCCACCGAAAGTCCCCCGATGGCCACTCCGGTCCACGGGCCCAGGCCCAGCGATCCCTCGAGCGAGCGGAGCCGGAGATCCGCGTACGTGCCGCCCTGGACGATCGGCCAGAGCGTCTGCCGCGGCTCGGACTCGGCGGCCAGCTCGTCGTGCCGCCGCCGGCACCGCTCCAGCCACCGGAGGGACCGTTCCATGCCCTCCTCGGCCAATTCCCGCGAGGCGCCGCCCGGCACCACGTGGTCGAACGCCATGGCGATGTCGGCGCCGAGGGCCCACTGGATCTCCATCGCCTTCTCGGGGGACAGGAACCGGGTGCTCCCGTCCACGTGGCTGGTGAATTCGACCCCGTCCTCCCCGATCCGCCGGAAGGTCTCCAGCGAAAAGACCTGGAAGCCGCCCGAGTCGGTCAGCATCGGTTTCGGCCAGGTGGTGAACCGGTGGAGGCCGCCGAGGTGGCGGATGATCTCCTCCCCGGGGCGGAGGTGGAGGTGGTAGGTATTGCCGAGGATGATCTGAGCCCGGCTCCGCTCCACTTCCTCCGGGTGGAGGCCCCGGACGGCGCCTAACGTCCCCACCGGCATGAAGGCGGGGGTGGCGACCGGGCCGTGGGGCAGTTCCAGGGTTCCGGCCCGGGCGGGGCCTTCGCTGGCGTCGAGGCGGAAGGAAAAGGGTACCGGCACGGCGGAACAGTAATCGGGCCGGCGGCGTTGCGGGCGGCCGGTTCGGAGGCCAGACTTGGGGGCGCCGTCGCCCCCTCGACCCCCGTTCCGGAGTGCCCGGTCCCATGGCCAAATCCGCCGCCCCTTCCGCCCGGTTCCGGGCGTTGCTCGAAACCCATGGCAAGACGGCGACGGGTCTCGAGGTGCCGGACGACGTCGTCGAGCGGCTCGGAGCCGGCCGCCGGCCGCCGGTGACGGTCACCATCGGGAAACACAGCTACCGGAGCACGGTGTTCTCGATGGGCGGCCGGTTTCTGCTGCCGCTGTCCCGCGAGAACCGCGAGGCCGCCGGGGTCGAGGGCGGGCAGCGGATCGAGGTCACGGTCCGGCTCGACACGGCGCCTCGGGAGGTGACGGTGCCGGACGACCTGACCCGGGCATTCCGGCGCAGCGCCGCGGCCCGGCGCGCCTACGAGGGGCTCTCCTACACCCACCGGCGCGAGTTCGTCCGCTGGATCGAGGAAGCGAAGGCCGCGGAGACCCGGGAGCGGCGCCTCGCCAAGACGCTCGAGATGCTCGTGGCGGGGAAGACGCGGTAGCCGCGATGGACACGCTCCATCTCGAGCAGATGAGGTCGCCGGAAGTCGGTGCGGCGCTTGCGGCGGGATACACCACGGCCGTGTTCGCGGTCGGGGCTGTCGAGCAGCACGGCCCCCACCTCCCGATGTTCATGGATGCGGAGCATGGTACCCGGATGGCCGAAGAGGTGGCCCGGCGCTACGGCCACGCGCTGGTGGCCCCGACGATCCGGGTGGGTTGCTCCGATCATCACATGAGTTTCGCCGGATCCCTGACCGTGCGGCCGGAGACGCTGGAGGCGCTCTGCCGGGACTACTGCACCAGCCTGGCCCGTCACGGCTTTACCCGGATCCTGATCGTCCCGACCCACGGCGGCAACTTCGCGCCGCTCCGCGCCATGGAGGATCGCCTCCGCGAGTCGGTGGCGCCGGCGGCCCGGGTGCTCATCTACACCGACGTCATGGACCTGATCGCCGTCTGGCGGCGGGTCGCCGGTGAGCACCTCGGCCTGGCGGACCGGGTCGGGGGCCATGCGGATATCGCCGAGACGTCGGTGATGCTGGCACTCCATCCCGCACTGGTCCGGATGGACCTCGCGGCGGACGGCTATCGGGAGCTGGTCGACGATGCGGCGCTGGCCCGGATCATCGCGGACGGGCTTCAGTCGGTGACGGCCAACGGGATCATGGGCGATGCCCGCGGCGCCACGGCGGAGCTGGGTGAGTTGTGCCTCGCGGCGGTGGCGGATCGGATGACGGCGGTGTTCCGGGAGGCTGACGCATGACCGAACTCAAGAAGACCCTCGGCGGGATCCAGTACTTCTCCCTCGGCTTCGGTGCCATCGTCGGGGTCGGCTGGATCGTCTACCTCGGACTCTGGTTCGACCAGGCCGGCCCGGTGGGTACCATGGTGGCGTTCGTTCTCGGCGGCCTGCTGATGGCGATCATCGGCCTCTGCTATGCGGAGCTCGCCACGATGTACGAGGTGGCGGGCGCCGAGGCGGCCTACGGGTACGCGGCCTTCGGGCCGGGGGTGAGCTTCGCAGTCGGCTGGGCCATGGTGCTGATGCTCGTGGCGGTGATTCCGTACGTCTCGGTGTCCCTCGGCTGGATTCTCGTCGTGCTGGTGCCGGGCATCGGCGGCCCGACCCTCTACTCGTGGCGGGGCCAGCCGATCCGCGCCGGCAGCCTCGCGGTGGCGGTCGGCTGGACCCTGTGGCTTGGCGTGCTCAACTATCGGGGCATTCGCCCCGCCACGCGTTTTCAGGACTGGCTCACCTACGGCAAGATCGCCATCTCGGTCCTCTTCTTCGCGGCCGGCATCTTCGGGGGATCGACCGCGAACCTGGCGCCGGCCTTCGGGCGGGGGGCGAGCGGGCTCAACCTGAACGGCCTGCTGGCGGTGCTTGCCACCACGCCGTGGTTCCTGGCGGGCTTCAACCAGGTGCCGCAGTCGCTCGAGGAAAAGGCACCGGGCCTGCAATCGCGCACGGTCGGCCTGCTCGTCGTGCTCGCCATCGTGTCGGGTGGGGTCTACTACGGGCTGGCCGCGATCTCCGCGGGGATGGCCGGGCCCTGGACGGAGATCTCCGGGCAGGAGTTGCCGGCGGCGGCGGCGTTCCGGGCGGCCTTCGGGTCCGAGCTGTTTGCGCGCCTGGTGCTGGTGGCCGGGCTGTTCGGGATCGTGACCGTCGGCAACGCCTGCACCATCGCCGTGACCCGGCTCCTGTTCTCGCTCGGGCGATCCCGGGCGATCGCGCCGGCGTTCACCCGGCTCCATCCCCGGTTCCGCTCCCCGGTGACCGCCATCGTGTTCGCGGTCGCCTTCGGGGTGATCGGCAACTTCCTGGGCCGGGCCGGGATCGCCCCGATCGTCAACGTCGGGTCGGCGGCGGCCTGCCTGGGCTACCTGGTGGCGGCCCTTGCGGTGATCCGCCTCCGGCAGATCGCGCCGGACCGCCACCGCGGCTACCGGGTCCCGGGCGGCGTCGTGACGGCCTGGGTGGCGGCGTTGGGCGGGGCCTTCCTCCTGGTCAGTTCGCTCCGCCAGCATTGGCTCGACGCGAAGGGCGGGATTCCGCTCGAATGGATCGTGATCGCCGTCTGGGCCGCCCTCGGCGCCGTCCTCTACCGCCAGAGCGCGCCGGCCCGGGCCGAACTCGGACCGGAACGGCTTCGGAAACTGATGCTCGAGGGAGAGGCCGCCTCATGAGAACGCCGACCCGGGTGTCCTTCGCGTTCATGGCCGGCGGCCTGGTGCTGGTGGGCTGGCTCAACCTGACCGTGCTCCTCCTCACTGGGCTCTTCGGATACTTCGCCCTGGAGAAGCTCGCCATCGGCGGGCGGAAGTGGGTGGCGCTTCTGCTGTTCGTAGTCGTGCTCGGAGCGGCGGGGTACGGGTTCGTCGCCTTCGCCCGGGCCGCGGTGGCGGCGCTGCCCCGGATCGCGGAGGAGTCGATTCCCCGGATCATTGCGTTCGCGGACAGCCGGGGTGTCGAACTGCCGGAAGGGTACAACTACGACACCCTCAAGGCCGACGCGCTCGCGTTCGTTCGCGGCAAGCTCGGCAGCGTCGGCCGGTATGCGGGCGACTCGCTCCGGGCCGTGGTGGCGTTCCTCGTGGGGATCGTCGTGTCGGTGAGCCTCTTCTTCAACACCCGGATCGAACCGGACGCCGACCCGGTGACGGGCCGCGACAACATGTATTCGCAGTCGTTTCTGGAGGTGGTGGCCCGGTTCCGGACCTTCTATCAGAGCTTCAAGACGGTCATGGGCGCCCAGATCGTGATCTCGCTGATCAACGCCTCGATCACCTCGGTATTCCTGGTCTGGAACTCGTTCCCCTACGCCCCGGTGCTGGCGGGCCTGACCTTCCTGCTCGGCCTCCTGCCGATCGTCGGCAACCTGTTGAGCAACGCGCTCATCGTGAGCGTCGGGTTCACCCTCTCGCCGCAGATGGCCTTTCTGGCGCTCGCCTATCTCGTGATCATCCACAAGCTGGAGTACTTCCTCAACAGCAAGATCATCGGTGACCGGATCCGCAATCCGATGTGGCTCACGCTCCTCGGCCTCCTGGTCGGCGAGAAGCTGATGGGGGTTCCGGGCATGATCCTCGCTCCACCGCTGCTCCACTACGTGAAGGTCGAGGCGTCGCGCCACCGGTTGGCGGCGCCGACCGGTCCGGATCAGCCGGGCCCCGGCCTCGATCCGGGAGGGTCCGGCGAAAGCCGAGTGACGGCGTAAGGGACCGGCCGGCACCAGCTTGGAGGCCGTCTCCCGGCCGATTACAGTGGAGGCGCGGCAACGGCACGGAACGAGATGACGATCGGGATTCGCGCAGAAGACAAGAACCGCTGGGAACGACGGGCCCCTCTCACCCCGGACCACGTCCGCGAACTGGCCGGTGAGCAGGGCGTGAACGTCGTGGTCGAACCCTCCACCCTTCGGGTTTTTCCGGACCGGGACTACCGGGAAGCCGGGGCGGACCTCGACCCGGCGCTGTCGGCCGCCCGGGTGATTTTCGGCGTGAAGGAGATCCCGGTCGACAAGCTCGTGGCGGGCAAGGTCTACGCCTTCTTTCCCCACGTGACCAAGGGCCAGGACTACAACATGGGGATGCTGCGCCGGATGCTCGACCTGGGCTGCACCCTCATCGACTACGAACAGGTCACCGATCGCCGCGGCCGGCGGCTGATCTTCTTCGGCCGCCACGCCGGCTATGCCGGGATGATCGATTCGCTCTGGGCCCTCGGCCAGCGGCTGGCCGCCGAGGGGTTCGTGACGCCGCTCGAGGAGATCCGGCTGGCCCGCCAGTACGCCGACCTCGAAGACGCCCTCGACCACCTGTCATCGGTGGGCGACCGGATTCGCCACGGCGGTCTTCCCCCGGGCCTCCGGCCGATCGTGACCGCGTTCACCGGCTCGGGCAACGTGGCCCAGGGCGCCCGCGAGGTCTACGACCGGTTTCCGGTTCAGGAAATCGATCCCGACGAGCTCCCGGGCCTCGACGAGGATCGCGACCGGCCCCGGAACGCCATTTACCGGACCGTGCTGGACCGGGGCCACCGCTACCGGCGGGCCGACGGCGGGTTCGACGCGGCGGAATTCGCCGAGCGGCCGGATCGGTACCGGAGCGCGCTGGACGAACTCCTCCCGCATCTCACCATGCTGATCCATGGTGCCTACTGGGAGCCATCCCAGCCGCAGCTCGTGCGGCGGGATCAGCTGGTGGCGCTGTTTACCGAAGAAGCCCAACCGAAGCTCCGCGTCATCGGCGACATCACCTGCGACATCAACGGCTCGATTGCCTCGACCGTCCGCCCCACCGACAGCGGCGACCCGGTGTACGTCTACGACCCGGTCGCCGGAACCGACCAGCCGGGCGTCGCCGCCCGCGGCGTAGTCGTCATGGCGGTGGACAATCTCCCCTGCGAATTGCCGGCCGATGCCTCCCAGCACTTCGGCGACGGGCTGGTCCGGTTCGTCGGGGCGCTCGATCGCTGCGACTGGACCGCGCCGCTCGATCAGCTGGCCCTTCCCGCGGAGTTGAGCCGTGCCGTGATCGCTCACCGTGGCCGGCTGGCTCCCCCATTCGCCGGGCTCGAAGCGGACCTGGCCGCCGCGGGCTTCCCCTCCACCCACGCCTGACATGCGCAACGTCCTGGTTCTCGGCGCCGGGCTCGTGTCCCGACCGCTGCTTCGCTATCTGCTCACGCACCACGACTACCGGGTCTACGTCGGCACCGCCGACGAGCCGGCCGCCCGGCGGGTCATGGGCGAGCACCCCCGCGGCCGGATCGGCCCGGTGGACGCGCGGGACGAAGCCTCGCTCGGACCGCTGGTGGACGAGGCGGACGTCGTCGTGAGTCTCCTGCCCGCCGAGCTCAACCCGGGCGTGGCGCGGGTCTGCATCGCTCGCCGGAAGCCGTTCATCAACACGTCGTACGCCGCCCCGGAGATGTGGGCGCTCGACGAGGAGGCCCGGGCCGCCGGCGTCCTGCTGCTCAACGAGCTCGGCCTCGACCCCGGGATCGATCACATGTCGACCGCCGCCATGGTCCGGCGGCTGCGGTATGCCAACGGCACCATCACGAGCTTTACCAGCAGCTGCGGCGGGTTCCCGGCGTCCGACGCCAACACGAATCCCTGGGGCTACAAGTTCTCCTGGCGCCCGCGGGCCGTGATGATGGCCGGCCGGAAACCGGCCGCGTTCCGCCGTCATGGCGAAGCGGTCCGGATTCCCGGCGAGCAGCTCTTCGAACACCGCTGGTCCTATGAGTTCGAGGGGCAGGGCATCTTCGAGGTCTACCCGAACCGCGACACGCTGTTCTACCTGCCGCGGTACGGTCTGGCTCAGGTTCCCGGCGGCGTGCGGGGCACGCTCCGCTATCCCGGCTGGTGTGCCACGATGGGAGCCGCGGCCCGCCTCGGGCTCTTCGAGGTCGAGGAGCAGGCGTGGCCGGCCGGCATGACCTATCGCGACTTCAGCGCCCGGCGCCTGCCGAAGGGCGGCGGGTCGGTGCTGGCCAAGGCGGCCGAGTATCTGGGGGTCTCGCTCGATTCGGAGGTCCTCGCCCGCCTCGAGTGGGCCGGCCTGTTCTCGGACCGGGAGGTGCCGGAGCGCAGCGCCTCGCCGATCGACGTCTTCGGCAACCGGCTGGCCCGGCTGATGATGTACCAGCCCGGCGAACGGGACATGGTGCTGCTCAAGAACGTCTTCCTGGTGGAGTATCCCGACGGGAGCCGGGAACAGCTCACCACCCGCCTCGTCCAGCTCGGCGAGGCCTGGGGCGACTCCGCCATGAGCCGGACCGTTTCGCTCGCCGCCGGGATCGGAACCCGGCTCATCCTGGAGAAAGGCGTCCAGGCCGTTGGCGTCCAGATCCCGACGCTCCGGGAGATCTACGAGCCGGTGCTCGAGGAACTCGAGGAGCGGGGGATCCGGCTGGAAGAAACGCGGCTCAAGGCGTTTCGGGGTCCGCTGAGCTGACCGGCGACCCCGCGTTCGCGAAGCGCTGACCGCGGGACCGGGCTACTCGCTCGGGACGTACGGATCGTCGTCGCTCTGCTCCCAGAGTTCGAGCAGGGTACCCTCCGGGTCCACCACGTAGCCGAACTTGCCGTTGGGGGCGTCTTCCCGTCGGTCGAGCACCTGGGCCCCGGCCGCGCGGAGGCTTTCGAGCATTCCGTCGAGATCGTCGACCCGGAGGTTCACCATGAAGGGCTTGTCGCTCGGGTCGAAATATTTCGAGTCCTGAGCGAACAGCGACCAGACGGCGTAGCCGATTCCCGGCTTGTCGCGGCGGTTGAACAGGAACTGGGCCCCGCCGTATTCCTGCACGTCGACGCCCAGCCGTTCCTGATACCAGGTTCGCAGCGCCGCCGCGTCCCGCGCCTTGTAGAACACCCCGCCGATTCCGATTACCCGCGCCATCGAGACCCTCCCGTCGAAGTCATGCCGTTCACCGGTCGATCATAGCCCGGTACGGCGTTCCCCGCGACCGGTCCCACGATGAACGCGGTTGCCGGGTCCCCGAGCGCGGGGTATCGTTCCCGACCGCGGCCTGCGCCGCTTCCCCACTCCAACGAGGACGGTTGCTGCATGAGCATGGAACGGCGGAAGTTCCTCAAGACGGCCGCCGGTGCCGGCGGTGGACTGCTCGCGGCCTGCGGCGGCGGGAGCACCTCCGCGGCGGCCGGCGGGGCCACCGGCGGTGGGTCGGGCCCGCGCCTGTCGTGGCGGCTGGCGTCGAGCTTCCCGCGGAGCCTCGACATCATCTTCGGCAGCGCCGAGCGGCTGGCGGCCCGGGTGTCGGAGCTGACCCAGGGACAGTTCACCATCCGGTCCTATCCGGCGGGTGAGCTGGTTCCCGGCCTCCAGGTCATGGACGCCGTTCAGCAGGGTACCGTTCATCTCGGCCACACGCCGTCCTACTACTACCTCGGCAAGCATCCGGCGCTGGCGTTCGACAGCTGCGTGCCGTTCGGCCTCAACGCCCGGCAGCAGAACGCCTGGCTCCGCTACGGCGGCGGTGCGGAGGCGCTCGCGCCGATCTTTGCGGACTTCGGCATCATCCGGTTTCCGTGCGGCAACACCGGCGGGCAGTTCGGTGGCTGGTTCCGCCGTCCGATCGGAGCGGTCTCCGATCTCAAGGGACTCCGGATGCGGATTCCCGGCCTCGGCGGCGATGTCATGGCCCGGCTGGGCACCTCGGTGCAGGTCATCGCCGGTGGCGAGATCTATCCGGCGCTCGAGCGGGGTGCCATCGATGCAACGGAATGGGTGGGTCCGTACGACGACGAGAAGCTCGGTTTCCAGCGGGTGGCCAAGCACTACTACTACCCGGGGTGGCACGAGCCGGGCGTCACCCTCAGTCTGATGGTCAACAAGAAGTCGTGGGACGAGCTGCCGAAGCCCTATCAGGCGGCGCTGGAATGTGCGGCGGCGGAAGAAAACGACTCGATGCTCGAGCGGTATGACGCCGCCAACCCCGAAGCGCTCGAGCGGCTCATCGCGGCCGGAGTGACGGTCTCGCGGTTTCCGGACGACCTCCTCCAGGCCGCCTGGCGCGAGAGCAATGCGTTGCTGGAAGAGCGCGCGGCCGAGAACCCTGCCTTCCGGACGGTTTTCGAGCCGTGGAAGGCGTTCCGCGAGCGCTCGTTCCGATATTTCAACGGCAACGAGCAAGCCTACGCCACGTTCGCCTTTCCGCAGGCAGGTTGACCGGACCGTTCGCAGCGGCGCTCACGCTCCGGCCGGCCGCGCCCGCGGCCGGCCCGGCGGCCCGGCGACCCGTATGAGCCGCCAGACGCCGTACCTCGAACACCGGCCCCATCCCGAACTGCAGGAACACGTCGCCTGCTACTGGAGCATCCGTTGTCGTCAGGTCCCCGAGGCCGTCGATGAGGACGCCGTCGTTCCCGATGCCTGCATGGACGTCCTGTTCGACCTGACCGCGAACTCGGCCGACGTCATCGGGACCATGACCCGGCCGCTCGCCGTCCACCGCTCGGCGACGATGGACCTGCTCGGGATCCGGTTCCGCCCCGGCGGCATCGGCGCGTTCGTTCGGCTGCCGGCGCCGGAGGTCACGGACGGTTTTGTCGGACTCGGCGAGCTGTGGGGTCCCGACGCCGACCGGCTGACCAGCCGGCTTGGTGCCACCTCGGACACCGCCGCCCGGATCGCGCTCCTCGACGCCGTGCTGCGCGACCGCCTGTCGGCCGCGCGGTCGGACGGTCCGATCCTCGAGGCGGCCAGGGTCGTGGAGCGGTCCGAGGGTCGGATCCGCGTCGAGGACCTCGCCCGGACGGCGGGGCTGAGCCGCCGGCAATTGGAGCGGCGATTCCTCGCCGCCGTCGGGATCGCACCCAAGGTGGCGTGCCGGGTCGTCCGGTTTCAGGCCGCGCTCCGGCGTCTCCGGGACGCGCCGGGGCAGACCCTGGCGGCCATCGCGCTCGAAACCGGCTATCACGATCAGGCCCACCTCACCCGCGAGTTCACGGCCCTGGCCGGCGTGGCCCCCGGGGCGTGGCGGGCCGGGCGTGACGCATTCGTGCAAGACGGAGCCGCCGGCGACGCCTAGCTTCGGGCCATGCATCGGCTACGCGCAATCGTCATTGTCAGTCTACTCGCCTCGGCCCGCCCGGGGCACGCCCAGGAGATCAGGATGCAGAAAGCCACTCCCCTCATCACCGTGGAATCCATCGAGGCCTGCCTGCCGTTCTGGACCGAACGCCTCGGCTTCCAGGCGACGGTTTCCGTGCCCCACGGCGACGCGATCGGTTTCGTGATTCTCGAGAAGGGCGGGGTCGAGTTGATGTATCAGAGCCTGGCTTCGGTCGAGGAGGACCTGGGCAAGATGGCGCCCGGACATCCGGGGCTGTCCCGGAAGCTGGCGGACAGCGACGCGGCCCTGTTCATCGAAGTCGAATCCCTGAGTCCGATTCTCGAGGCGATGGCCGGTGCGGACGTGGTGGTGCCGCGGCGGCAGACGTTCTACGGCATGGACGAGCTCTTCGTGCGGGCGCCCTGTGGCACGCTGGTGGGCTTCGCCGCCAAGGTGCCGGAACCGAAATAGGGCGGGATCAGAAGCGGAACAGGATCATGCCGCCCACCACCAGCAATTGGATCACGATGAAGGGAATCGCGCCCCGGTAGATGGTGGTGGTCGGAATGGTGGAGGGCGTGACCCCCCGGAGGTAGAACAGCGAGAACCCGAAGGGCGGCGTCAGGAACGAGGTCTGCATGTTCATCGCGAGCAGGACGCCGAGGGTCGTCAGGTCGAGGCCGAGGACCCGGGCCGTCGGAACCACCAGCGGGACGATGATGAA
Source organism: Gemmatimonadales bacterium (assembly GCA_050183815.1). Taxonomy (GTDB): domain Bacteria; phylum Gemmatimonadota; class Gemmatimonadetes; order Gemmatimonadales; family GWC2-71-9; genus SHZU01. The sequence goes on from JBFXAY010000029.1 coordinate 47,830, forward strand.
GCAGATCTCGAAGAAGTCGATGAAGAAGCCCAGCACGAACACCAGCAGGTTGACGGCGATCAAGAAGCCGTAGTGGCCGCCCGGCAGGTTCGTCAGCAGGCTTTCGAGCCAGAGATCTCCGTTCAAGCCCCGGAACACCAGCGCGAACGCCATCGACCCGATCAGCAGGAACACCACCATGATCGTGAGTCGGGCGGTTTCGTGCATTGCCAGCGCAACGCTGCTCCGGGTGAGCTGCCGGTTGGCCGCCGCGAGGGCCATCGCCCCGACGGCACCCAGCGCGCCGGCCTCCGTCGGCGTCGCGACGCCCGCGAAGATGCTGCCCAGGACGACCAGAATGAGGGTCAACGGCGGTACCAGGGAACGCATCGTCCGGGAGACCAAGGCGGCGGCCCCGATGTCGTAGACCTCGCGGGGCAGGGCGGGGGCGGCCTTCGGACGGAACACCGCCACCCCGGCGACGTAGAGCGCGAACAGCCCGGTCAGCGTCAGGCCCGGGACCACGGCGTCCTGGAACAGCGCGCCGACCGACACACCCATCTGGTCGCCGAGCACGATGAGCACGATGCTGGGCGGGATGATCTGACCCAGCGTCCCCGAAGCGGCGATGACGCCGAGCGAGAGCTCCCGCTGGTAGCCGTAGCGGAGCATCACGGGGAGTGAAATCAGGCCCATCGCCGTGACGGAGGCGCCGACCACGCCGGTGGCCGCCGCAAGCAACGCGCCCACGAAGACCACGCCCAGCCCGAGGCCGCCGCGGAATCGTCCGAACAGGATGCCGATCGACTCGAGCAGCTGCTCCGCGAGCCGCGACTTTTCGAGGATCGAGCCCATGAAGATGAAGAACGGCACGGCCAGCAGCGTGTAGTTCGACATCGTCCCGAACGCCCGCTCGGGCAGGGCGTTGAGGAGCGAGAGGTCGAAGTGCCCGGCGGCGGCGCCCAGGAAGGCGAACAGCAGTGCCGTGCCGCCCAGGACGAACGCCACCGGGAAGCCGGTGAAGATGAAGATCAGGACCACCAGGAACATCAGTGATCCCCAGACGGCGTCGCTCAGGAGGACCTCGGCTGGTCGTGGTGCGGGGCGGAGGGGGCGGTCGGGTCGTGCTCCGAAGCGATCGGCAGCGCGCCGGTGAGGGTGGCGATGTGTTTGATCGCCTGCGACACGCCCTGGAGCAGCAGCAGCACGAAGCAGACCAGGATCACGGTCTTGATCGGATACCGCACCAGGCCGCCCGGATCCGGCGACGCCTCGCGGACCGCCCACGAGTTGCGGACCGCCGGCCACGAAGTGATCAGCATCGTGGCTGAGAACGGGATCAGGAAGAGCAGGGTGCCGAGGAGGTTGATCCAGGTCCGGAGTTGGGGCCGGATCCGGGCGTAGAGCACGTCGACCCGAACGTGGACCTCACGGTTGACGCCGTACGCGGCCCCGAGGAGAAAAACGAGGCTGAACAGGTACCACTGGATGTCCACCGCGGCGTTCGAGGTCAGGCTCGCCGGCGTGTATTTCGTGAGCGTTCGCGCCGCGGCGTTGATCGCGCCGATCAGGATCATCACCAGCGTGAGCCAGCGGATGATCCGGAACACCCCGTCGGTCAGCCGGTCGATTCGACGAGCGAGGCCGAGCAGCGGTTGCATGCGGCGCGGGACTCCGGGGTGGGGGAACTGGGATGAGCTGCCGGAGCCCGATAATACGGTCAAACGACGGGAGAGGGCAAGCGACTCCGGGTCGAGGCGTTGGGGGCCGGCCGGCCGACGGCCGGGAGCGGGGCCGAAAGGCTGTCGATGACTCGTCCACGATCCGGACGTCCGGGAGGTTGCCGAGCCGAAGCGCTTCGTGGCCCGCGAGGAGAACCCCGAGGACCCCGGCTCCTGCCGCCGGATGCCGACGGGTCTGGTCGTAGCACTCGGCGGCGCCCGACTCGTATTGGGCCGCAACCAGCGTCGCAGCGCCGGGTGGCGAGCTTGACCCCGGGGCGGTCGGCGGTCGAACGCCCGCAGAACTGGACACGCCCCGGCCGGTGACGCATTTCGGGCCGGCGCCGTTGGCGCGATTCCGACTTTCTGGTATTGTCCGGTCCTCCCAACCGGGCAGCGCCTGTGACAGTGACCCGAGCCGATGGAGCCCGATGGCGGGCGGAACTGTTTCGGCACCTCGACGGGCTGGCAACCGCCCCGACCGCGTTTGCCCTCCACGAACGTGGCGTCCTCGGCCACCTGCTCGAACACCGGAGCGCCGGGCTGGCCGAGCTGACCGCGGCGTTCGGGGCCAACGAGGGCTACCTCAACGTCGGCCTCCGCGTCCTGGCCTCACAGGGCTGGCTCACCCAGGACCTCGACAACGCCGCCGATCGCATCCGCTACGAGGTGACCGTGGGCGGGGCCGCCGCCTTCCCCAGGGTGCCCCTGTACGCCGACGCCGTGCGGTTGCTCAAGCTCACCGAGCGCTATCACGACCGCCGGTTCGAGGTGGAGCCGTTCCGCGCGATGCAGGAGGTCTTTGCCGGTCTCGAGAACCGTTGCGGCCTGGCGCCGGACGCCGTCGGCCCGGTCGAACGACAGATCCTCGGCCACATCGAAGGCATTATCGTCGCCCCGACGGCGGTGCACCTCGGCATGAGCGGGATGTTCCACAAATACTTCATGGAGGCATCGTTCCGGCCCGAGGAGTTCCACCGCGATCCGGCCAGCTTCGGCCAGCTGCTGGCGATCTTCACCCGCCTCGGCTGGTTCGAGGAACGAAACGGGACCTTCCGGTTCACCGACAAGGGCTTGTTCCTCGCCCAGCGGGCCAGCGCCTACGGGGTGACGGTCTCCTACATCCCCACGCTGCGGAAGCTCGACGCCCTGATGTTCGGCGATCCCCTGGCCCTCCGGCCGGCGGACGGCGGCCCCGAGCGCCACGTCGATCGCGAGATGAACGTGTGGGGGAGCGGCGGCGCCCACGCGACGTACTTCCGCAAGGTCGATGAGATCATCATCGAACTCTTCAATCGGCCGCTGGCCGAGCAGCCGCGCGGCATTCTCGACCTCGGCTGCGGCAATGGGGCCTTCCTGAAGCATGTCTACGAGGTGATCGAGCGGCAGACGCTGCGGGGCCGCCACCTCGGCGATCAGCCGTTGTTCCTCGTCGGCGTGGATTACAATGCGGCGGCGCTCAAGGTGGCTCGCCACAACCTGATTCAGGCCGACATCTGGGCCAAGGTGATGTGGGGCGACATCGGTCGGCCAGAGACCCTGGCCGCGTCCCTTCGGGCGGACTATGGCATCGAACTGCCCGATCTGCTCAACGTGCGGACCTTCCTCGACCACAACCGGATCTGGGAACCGCCGGCTCCGCCGCCGGCCGGCCGGGTGGCGGCTTCGACCGGAGCATTTGCCCATGAAGGCCGCCGGTTGCCGAACGCGCTGGTCGAGGAAAGTCTGGTCCAGCACCTTCGCAAATGGGCGCCCTACGTCGGCCGGTTCGGGCTGCTGGTCATCGAGCTGCACACCCTCCCGCCGGCCGTGACGGCCACCCATCTCGGCGAGACCGCCGCCACCGCATACGATGCCACGCACGGCTTTTCGGATCAGTACATCGTCGAGGTGGACGTGTTCCACCGGGCCGTTCGGGAAGCCGGCCTCGAGGTGGTGCCGGAGCACCTGAGCCTGTTCCCGAGCCGGGAACTGGCCACGGTGAGCATCAACCTCCTTCGGGCGCCGGGCAGGTGACCTGCTTTCCGATGGTGGCCACGAGCGCCAGCCGACCGGCGTTGCTCAGGGACGAGCCACCCTCCGCGCTTCGACCCGGAGCGCTCCGCTCGGCCCCAGGCGCCGGGAAACCTGCCTAACGTGACACCCGCAGCGCCACGGCCCGGTCGATCACCTCGACCTCGCCGAACGAAGACTCCCGTGCCCCGCGGAACAGGGTCGCCAGGGACCAGGTGGCGCCCGGGAACGTGACGGCCCACAGCGCCGCGATCCAGATCAGCCAGTGGACGTACATCTGCAGGGCAAGGAACGGAATCAGCAGGCCGTTCGCCAGCAGGAAGCCGCGGACCACCCGCTCCCGACCGCCGCCCGTGAAGACGCCGGCGGCGAACAGGGTGGCCAGGCTCATGAAGCTGTAGCCGAGAATGTCCACGGCATAGAGGAAGGAGTCGAACGGGGTGAAGAGGAACGGTTCGATGCCGGCCGTGGCACCCCGCGCGATCCGCGGGGCCACTCAGGCGAGCTGCACGTAGTAGTTGATCGCGATCATCGTCGTGTAGACCGTCGCGAAGACCACCGCGGTTCGGCTCCAGACCTTCCGCTCCCGCGGCGTGATCAGGTCGACGCACACCATCAGCACGAGAAAGGACGGGCCCAGCAGCAGCGACGGCGTGAGCAGAATCGCAAGCCCGGCCGCCGTGCTGGGACTGTCCGGGCCGCCCGCCGAGCCGAGCCAGCCGGCCCACTCGGCGAGTTGGGCGAAGACGTACATCAAGCTGAAGACGGTGGCGAGTACTGCGGACCGGAAGCCGACGGTCCGGGTCGACGATGCACAGTGAGCCAGCATGGCAGCCTCCCGGCGGATGCCCCACCCTGAAGCCACCCTATCGGAGAGGGCATGAGGGTTTGCTGAGCTTGCCTTGAAGCTCGCCTCAGGACGGCGCCGAACGGTCGCTCCGGCGAGGCGCCGCCCGGGCGTCATTCCGGAACGCCCGCGGCCGCAGTCCGCACGCTACGGTCGGCAGCTCCCCGCGGGGGAAACTGCGGCCGCTCCGGCGGCCGGCAGAGTGACGCGCCAGCCACCGGACGGGCGCCGGCTCCGGGGAAAGCCTGCCTAACGACTCATCGGTCCGTTGTGCGGACAGTCACCGACCCAACGCCAGCCACAGCGGACCATGGTCTTCGATCCGCGGAGGGACCGGCCGATGGTCCGGCTCCAGGTCCACCAGTCCCGGCCCTGCCCGGCCGCTCCGAGCGCGCCTGCGACCGCCGCCGCGACCGAGTCGCTCGGCACCCGGTCGCGCAGATCCAGTCGGGCCAGGGCCGAGTCGAGCGGGAAGGGCTCGACGTCGCCACCGGCCACCGCGAGGATCAGATGCCGCATCGTCGGCTCTGCGACCCGGCTGCGGTCCGGGCCCACGAGCCACTGGCATCCGGTGGAGGCAGGCGGCAGCGTCGGTGTTGGCTTGTCCTCGGACAGCCGCGGCGCAATGAGATGGCGGCGGTATTCGTCGTCGGACAGGGACGGGCACTCAAGCTGGCTGGCGTTGGACGGCGGGACGCGGAGCCGCGGTCCGCCCCGGAGCCAGACACCCTTGGAGTAGTCGAGTCGGACGATCGCTCGGCCGGTCCGCGGCGTGGTCCGGGCCAATTCGTCGGCATTGAGCAGCAGCACGTCGCCGAAATCGGAGACGGCCAGCGCCACCACCGTAGCGGGGGCCGCCAGTTCGAGCGTTACCGTGTTCCGCTGCGCCTCGATGACCAGCGGCGCCTGCGCCACAGCCGGGGTCCCGACAAGAAAAAGCCCGAGCGCCGTGCCGAAACCGGCTCCGCCCGGGGTCCATAGCTGCCGCATAGCTCCACCGCCTCGTTCTTCCGGCCCTCCGACCCTTCCAAGGTCACCTCGACGAGGCCAACGGTCAATCCAGCGCCAGAAGACGGATAGCGGGCCTCCCAGGGGGGGGCGGCACCGCGGCCCGGAGCGGCCGGCAACGGCCTAGCGGATCACCATCGCGTCGCCGTAGCTGAAGAACCGATAGCGCTCTACTACCGCGTGCCGGTAGGCTCGGGCAATCAGATCCGTGCCGCCGAAGGCGCTGACGAGCATGAGCAGCGTCGATCTGGGCAGATGAAAATTCGTGATGAGCCGGTCCACGATCCGGAATCCGAAGCCGGGGAGGATCAGCAGCGACGTTTCCTGCCGCCCCGTGCGAAGCCCGCCCGCATCGGTCGCGGCAGATTCGAGGGCCCGCACGACCGTGGTCCCCACCGCCCAGACCTTGCCGCCCCCGGCCCGGGTCCGGGTCACCGCATCCGCCAGCGTCTCCGGTACGGTGAACACCTCGCGATGCATCGGATGCTCGGCCGGGTCGTCGGTCTCGACCGGCCGGAACGTCCCAGGCCCGACCTCGAGATCCAGCCGCCCGATTGCGACCCCGCGGGCCTCGAGCCGGGCGAGCAGTTCCGGCGTGAAGTGGAGCCCCGCCGTCGGCGCCGCGACACTTCCCTCCGCCTCCGCGTACACGGTCTGATATCGATCGTCGTCCGCCGCCGTGGGGTCGCGTTCGATGTACGGCGGCAGGGGCAGGCGGCCGAATCGGCGCATCGCCGCCGCGGCCGTGGCGCCGAGGAACCGCACGAGACGGTTCGGACCGTCGAGCACTTCCACGGTTTCGATTGCGACGGTGTCGTCGAGCAGGACCCGTTTCCCCGGGCGGAGGGCGCTCCCGGGTCTGCCCATGGCTACCCAGAGGTCCGGCCCGGCAGCGGACGGATGGATCAGGAGCACCTCAGCCGGCGCGCCCGAGGGCCGCCGCCCGAGGAACCGGGCGTGGCGAACGCGAGTCACGTTGACCACCAGCAGGTCGCCGGGCGGAATGAGCTCCGCCAGCTCGGCGAAGGTCCGATCAGCCAGACGACCGGCGGCCCGGTCGACGTCGAGCAGCCGGCTCGAACCCCGCTCGGGCGGCGGCGTCTGGGCGATCAGGTCAGCGGGAAGGTGGTAGTCGAAATCGCTGGTGCGGGTCATCCAAACAGGGTGCCCTGGTTGGCGGGCGGCGCGATCCCGAACCGCCGGTAGGCCGCGGCCGTGGCGACCCGCCCCCGCGGGGTCCGCTCGAGAAACCCCTGCTGCAGCAGGTACGGCTCGTAGACCTCCTCGAGCGTTCCGCTGTCCTCGCCCACGGCGGCGCCCAACGTCTGGAGCCCGACCGGGCCGCCGCCGAACTTCTCGATGATGGTCGAGAGGATCCGGGCGTCCATGTCGTCGAGGCCGAACTCGTCGACGTTGAGCCGGGCCAGCGCGGCCCCGGCCACCGGGGCGGTGATGATGCCGTCGGCCCGGACCTGGGCATAGTCCCGGACCCGGCGGAGCAGCCGGTTGGCGATCCGGGGCGTGCCCCGGCTTCGCCGGGCGATTTCCAGGGCCCCGTCCGCCTCGATCGGAACCCCGAGGATCGCCGCCGAGCGGGTCACGATCCGGGCGAGCTCCTCGGGGCCGTAGAAGTTGAGCCGCTCGACGATCCCGAACCGCGCCCGCATCGGCGGCGTCAACTGCCCGAACCGGGTCGTGGCGCCCACCAGGGTGAACGGCTCGATGGCCATCGGGATCGTCTGGGCATTCGGCCCTTCGGCGATCCGGACGTCCACCCGGTAGTCTTCCATGGCCGGGTAGAGAAACTCCTCCAGCACCGGCCGGAGCCGGTGGATCTCGTCGATGAAGAGGATGTCGCCGCGGCCAAGGCCCGTGAGCAGGCCGACGAGGTCACCGGGCTTTTCGAGCACCGGACCGGACGTGGTCCGGATCTGAACGCCCATCTCGCGCGCCATCAGCATCGCGAGCGTCGTCTTGCCGAGCCCCGGAGGTCCGAAGAACAGGATGTGGTCGAGGGTCTCCTGCCGCCCCTTGGCCGCGTCGATCGCGATCTGGAGCGAGCTCCGAACCGCCTCCTGCCCGACGAACTCGTCGAGCCGGGACGGCCGGAGTGCTGCGTCCGAGCCGCCTTCTTCAGGCAGCTCGTCGGGGGTGGTGATTTCGACCCGGCTCACCGTGCAGCGCCTACTTCGCTTCGGCGTTCCAGCGAACCGGTCGGTCCGAGGGCCAGACCACGTGGCGGGCCCGGCAGCTGACACAGCGATCTTCGGTCGCCGGCGTGCCCACCGGGACGAACTTGCGGTTGCTGACCCCGCACTTGGTGCAGAGCCATTCGGCGGTCACGAACGGCCGCCGGGCCAGAGTCTCCGTCATCAACGACCTCCCTTGGGTGCCGTCAGTTGCTGCAGGGCCCGCCGGATCAACGTGGCGGAGTCGGCGTCCGCGCCGGCGGCTACCGCCGCCCGCACCGCATCGTCCGCCTGGGCGGGGGGATAACCTAACGAGGTGAGCGCCCGCGCCGCTTCCGCCGCGGCGGACCCCCGCGTCGGCCCGGCGTCCACCGCCAGATCCGCGAACCGGTCCGACAACTCGAGAATCAGCCGCTCGGCCTTTTTCCGGCCGATGCCGGGAACCGTCGACAGCACGGCCACGTCCTTGCCCTGAACGGCGCGGACGGTCCGCTCCGGCCCGAGGGTCGACAGCAGCGCCAGGGCCAGCCGCGGCCCGAACCCGCTGGCGCCGAGGAGCCGCTGGAAAATTACCCGGTCCCCGGGGCGGTCGAAGCCGTAGAGCGTCCAGCCGTCCTCCCGGACCACGAGTTCGGTATGGAGCGAGCACCGGGCACCCGACGCGGGCAGCCGTTCCGCCACGCCGAGGGGGATGACCACCTCGTAGCCGACCCCGCCATCGGTGGCGAGCACGATGGTGTCGCCGGTCCGCCCGGCGAGCACTCCGGTGATCGCGGCGATCACTTGGCGCCGCTCCGCCGGACCGCGGGCCGGGCGCCGGGAGCCGCGAGCGTCTGCCGGTCCGGTCCGCTCCGGAGCGCGTGGGTCAGCGCCACGGCTACGCCGTCGGCGGCATCCGCCGGCCGCGGCGCGCTCTTCAAGCCCAGCAGCCGCGCTACCATCGAACCGACCTGCTGCTTGGTCGCAGCCCCCTGGCCGGTCACCGCCTTCTTGACCGTCGCCGGCGGATACTCGAACACCGGAATGCCGGCCAGCGCGCCGGAGAGCAGAATGACGCCGCGGGCATGCCCGAGGACGGCCGTGGTTCGCACGTTGGTTCCGTAGAAGATGTCTTCCACCGCGAGCGCGGCGGGTCGGTGCCGCTCGAACAACTCCGCCAGCCCTTCGTGGATCGTCCGGAGGCGTTCGGGGAGCGGCTGGCGGGCGTTGGTCCGGATCACGCCGCACTCGACCAGCTTCGGAAGCCGGCCGGGGCCGCCACCCTCGATCACTCCGTATCCCATGACCCCGGTGCCCGGATCGATGCCCAGCACCCGCGCGGGCCCGGGCGCCGTCACGCCTCGGCGTCCGCCAGTGTCGCCGCGTCGATGTCGAAGTTGGCGAAGACCTTGGAGACGTCGTCGAGTTCCTCGAGCATCTCGACCAGCTTGATCAGCTTGCCGGCGTCGTCGCCCTCGACCTTGACGGTGTTCTTCGGCACCATCGCAATCTCGGCCGACTCCACCTGGTACCGCTTGCCCTCGAGCGCGTCCTTTACGGTATGGAAGTCGGTCGGTGCCGTCGTCACGACGAAAAGATCGCCGTCGCGTCCGAAATCCTCCGCGCCCGCTTCCAGGGCATCCTCCAGGGTCTGGTCCTCGGCCGATTTGGAGGCGTCCAGAAAGATCTGGCCCTTCCGGTCGAACATCCACGCCACCGAGTTCGAGGCCCCGAGATTCCCGCCGTTCCGGGCGAACGCGTGGCGCACCTCGGCCACGGTGCGGTTGGCGTTGTCGGTCGTGCCCTCGACGAAGATCGCGGCTCCGCCGGGGCCGTAGCCCTCGTAGGTCACGTCCTCGTAGATCGCGCCCTCGAGTTCACCGGTTCCCTTCTTGATCGCCCGGTCGATGTTGTCGTTGGGCATGTTCACGGCCCGGGCGGCGTCGATGGCGGTCCGCAGCCGGGGATTGCCCCCGGGATCGCCGCCGCCGGCCTTGGCCGCCACCGTGATTTCCCGGATGCACTTGGTCCAGACCGAGCTCCGGCGGGAGTCGGTGACGGCCTTTTTGCGCTTGATTTGCTTCCACTTACTGTGACCGGCCATGAGTTCGCTCCCTTCCGGGGAGAAACTAGGCGATCCAGCGGGAGGAGGGTAGGAGGGAGACCGGCCCGCCGAGCCGGCTCGGGGGGCCGTCCCGGCCCGGTGCGCCGTCCTCGGGTCGGTGGGCCGTCCCGGCTACTGGCGGATCCGGGCCCGGAGGTCCTCGAGCCGCTCCTTGAGTTCCGGCTGCTGTTCCAGGAGCTCTCCGACGATTCGCGCCAGCAGCCGGCCCGCCCGGATCTCGACGGTGCGGTCCCGGTCGGTGCGGGACCGCCGCCGGGGCGAAAGTGCCGAGTCGTCGTCAAGGTCGTCGCCGCGGTCGAAGTGGGCCCGCAGGCGCCCCCGCAGCTCGCTCCAGTCGTCCCAGACCGGCATCTCCCGACCGCACCCGGAGTCCGGAGCGGTACCCTCGAGGAATACTTCCTCTCCGCCGCAGTCCCAGAACCAGCTCGAGCCGCCGCCCACCCGGGCCACCTCGACACCGTCCGGTACCCGGAACGGCTCCGCCTCGGCGTCGTCGAGCGCCAGGCCGAGGAACCGCGCGGCGATCGGGACGGCCGCGGTCGCCCCGCTCATTCGGAGGCTCCGGCCGTCGTCGTAGCCGACCCACACGCCGACGACGATCGTCGGGTTGTAGGCCACGAACCAGGCGTCGCGCCAGTCGTTCGAGGTGCCGGTCTTCCCGGCGATCGGCCCCAGCCGGCCGTCCGGATCGAGGGACCGGGCGGTACCCCGCGTCACCACGCCTTCGAGCGCCGAGGTGACCAGGTAGGTCTCCGCCGGTTCCGCCACCCGGTCGAGCCGCGGCGGCTCGGCGAGCGGCCGGTCGCTGCCTAACGCCGCGCGGCCGATCACGGCGGTGGTCCTGGCCAGGTCGCCGCCGGTGGCGAAAACCCCGTAGGCGCGGACCAGTTCGAGGAGCGTCACCTCCGAACTGCCGAGGGCCAGGCTCGGGACCGCGGCGAGCGGGCTCTCGATCCCCAGCCGCCGCGCCGTGGCCACGATCCGCTCCGGGCCGACCGCCAGCCCAACCCGGGCGAACGGGACGTTGAGCGACTGTTCCAACGCCTCGCGGAACGTCACCTCGCCGCGGAAGGTCCGGTCGTAGTTGGTCGGCTGCCAGCGGCCGGCCGGGGTTGTGACCGAGAGGGGTTCGTCCTCGACGACCGACGCGAGCGTGAACGACGGCTGGCCGCTGCCGTCCCGGTGCAGGGCCGCGAGGGCCACGATCGGCTTGAAGGCGCTGCCCGGCTGGCGTCGGGCGTCGGTGGCCCGGTTGAACTGCGTCCCGCCGTAGTCCCGGCCGCCTACCATGGCCAGGACCTCGCCGCTTCGGGGATCGATGGCCACGATCGCCGCCTGAATCTCCTTCGACGCCATCCGTCTGAGCCCTTCGGTCACCGCCGTTTCGGCGGCTCGCTGGAGCCCGGCGTCGAGGGTCGTATAAAGCGCCGCGCCGCGCGCCGGCAGCCGTCCCGAGCGCCCGGCCAGGACGTAGTCCCGGAAATAGCGGGCATCGACGGTGCGCGTCGGCGTGACCCGGGTTCCGATCCGGGTCGTCGCTGCGCGCTCGGCCAGGCGGGTTGCCACCCGGTGCTGCTCGGCCATCAGCCGGAGTACCAGGTTCCGGCGCTCGCGCGCGGCCTCGGCATGGCGCTGGGGGGCGTACCGGTTCGGGGCGTGGATCATGCCCGCCAGGAGCGCCGCGTCCGCGAGTGTCAGCCGGTTGGCGCTCTTGCCGAAGTAGAACCGGGCCGCCGCGCCGATGCCCTGAATCGCGCGGCCGCCGTCCTGGCCCAGGTAGATCTCGTTGAGATACGCCTCGAGAATGGTGCGCTTGTCGTACTGGTGCTCGAGGACCGAGGCCATGGCCGCTTCGCGGAGTTTGCGGAGCGGGGTGCGGTCGGCGGACAGGAACAGATTCTTGGCGAGCTGCTGGGTGATGGTACTGCCGCCCTGGGAGATCGACCGGGTCCGGAGGTTGGCGAGGAGTGCGCCGCCCAGCCGCCGGACGTCGAAGCCGTGATGTTCGAAGAAGTGCTGGTCCTCGACCGCCAGCACCGCGGCCGTGACGTGCTCCGGCAGCTGGTCGAGCGAGACGGGGATCCTGGTCTCGGCAAGATCGTCGGCCACCAGGCCGATCGGGATCGGCTCCCGGTTGGCGCCCTGGGCGCCCCAGCCGACCGGCCGCGTGTACAGCCCCGATGGCATCCGCGCCTCAGCCGGGTCGATCCTGACCCGGAAGGCCGCCTCGGCCGCGACGCCGAGGAGGCCGAGGGATCCGGCCGCGACGAGGCCCCGCCCGATGGCTGCAAATCGGACCCGGGAACGAACTTGGGCGGTCAGGGACACCGCCCGGTCCCGCAGGGACTGCCAGGTCATTGGCGGCTCGCGTGAGGGGACATCTGAATTTGACGCACGAGACCTCCAATTGGTTTCACCCTGGAACGGATGGGCTTCCGTCACCCCCGTCGGGACCCGAGAGGTGGCGCCCGAGAGGCAGGCGCGCCGCGTTCACCGGTGGCGAGGTCGGGGCGGTCTTCGGGGTCAGCGCCCGCTCGCCTGGCCCCCGAACGGCAGGCCGAACCCGAACCTCAGCTGGATGTCCTTCTGGCTCAGGCTGGTGGTGACCTGGGTGGCGCCGCTGTAGTCGGCCGAGTAGGCGAACAGGTCGGCGCCGGCGGTCAGCTGGAGGCCGCCCAGATTGATGCCCGCCCCCGCGCCGAAGACGCCGGACACGTTGCTCGTCTTGGAGGCGCCCGTGAACGCCACACCCCCGTGGCTCACCACGCCGACGCCGCCGTTGACGTACAGCGTAAGCGGGCTCGTCCGAGGCAGGAGGAATACCACGAGCTGCGCGGCGCCGTTGAAGAGCTTGGCATCCTCCTTGGTGACCTGACTCGACCCGGACGTCAGGGCATAGGTCGTCGGGACGTAGTTCCCCGAGGCTTCGAGGCCGACCCGGCTTCCGAACCAGAGGCCCAGACGGCCGCCGAACGAGAACCCCGCTTCTACCTTGCCGGTGGCATTGGCGGTCCCCGAGGTGATGTCGACCAGGTCCTGAGTCGGGAGGTAGAACCCGATGGTCGGTGCCAGGGACACGTGCTGGGCGGCAGCGGGCTGCAGGGCGACGGCCGGGAGGAGGATGACGAGAACGAGAATGCCGCGCATGGATGGCTCCGTGTGGTTTCGGGAGCCGCAA
>JBFXAY010000030.1:0-59744 GCA_050183815.1 Gemmatimonadales bacterium
GAGGACATCGACCGCGCGGTGGCGGCGGCCAACGACGCCCGGCGGGGCGCCTACGGGCGGCTCACGGCCGCCGAGCGGGGACGGATTCTGCTCCGGATGAGTGCCCTCGTTGCCGAGCGGGCGGATCAGCTCGCGTGGCTCGAGGCCACGGATGTCGGGAAGCCGCTCAAGCAGGCGCGGAACGACGTCACGGCCCTGGCCCGGTATCTCGAGTTCTACGGCGGCGCCGCCGACAAGGTCCACGGGCAGACGATTCCCTACCTCGACGGCTACACGGTCTACACGCTCCGCGAACCACACGGGGTGACCGGACACATCATCCCATGGAACTACCCGATGCAGATCATCGGGCGTTCGGTCGTGGCGGCGATCGCCATGGGGAACGCCACCGTGCTCAAGCCGGCGGAAGAGGCCTGCCTCACTGCCCTGGCGTTCGCCCGGATTGCCGCCGATGCCGGTCTGCCGGCGGGGGCGCTCAACGTCGTGCCGGGCATCGGGGAGGAGGCCGGCGCTGCCCTGGCGGCCCATCGCGGCATCCAGCATCTGTCGTTCACCGGGTCGCTGCTCGTCGGCCGTCTGGTCCAGGCGGCCGCGGCGCAGAACGTCATCCCGGTGACCCTCGAACTCGGCGGCAAGTCGCCCCAGATCGTGTTTGCCGACGCGGATCTCGACCGGGCCCTGCCCTTCCTCGTCAACGCCGGGATCCAGAACGCCGGCCAGACCTGCTCGGCCTCGTCGCGGCTCCTGATCCACCGGAGCATCTACGAACCGCTCCTCGAGCGGCTCGGCCAGGCCTACCGCGCCCTCCGGGTCGGGCCCGCCGTGGCCGACCTCGAGGTGGGCCCCGTGGTCTCGGCCGGGCAGCGGGACATCGTGAACGGCTTCCTCGAGCGGGCCGCGGCCGACCGGCTCCGCGTCGTGGCCCGCGGGACGATTGTTCCAGACGCGCCGGCCGGAGGGCATTATGTTGCTCCCGCGCTCTTTGCCGACGTGGCGCCCGACCACGCCCTGGCGCAGGACGAGATCTTCGGGCCGGTCCAGGTCGCCATTCCGTTCGACGACGAGGCCGAGGCGGTCGCGATCGCCAACGGAACGGCCTATGGACTCGTAGCCAGTATCTGGACCTCTGACGGCGCCAGGCAGATGCGGTTGGCCAAGGCGATCAGGTCCGGGCAGGTCTTCATCAATACCTACGGCGCCGGGGGCGGCATCGAACTGCCCTTTGGCGGCACGGGCCGGTCCGGCCACGGCCGGGAGAAGGGCTTCGAGGCCCTCTACGGCTTTTCCACCGTGAAGACCGTGGCGGCCTGGCACGGCTGACCACCACCAGCCGGGCGACTGTCAGCAGGACCGGCTCGCGGGGGGACGACCTCACCCGGCCGGGGCCGCCGGCGTAACGCGGCCGGCCGTTACCTCGATCACCGAGCGACCTATTTCGGGCCCAGGCCCGAGGAGTTTCTTGCGCATGATTGCTGGGATCCTCGAACTCGCCGGCCAGAGCGGCGGCGGGTTCCTGCGGCGGCGGGAAAACAACTACCAACCGGACCAGCGCGACGTCGCGATTCCGGCCGGCATGATCCGCCATCTTGGCCTCCGGCCGGGCGACGAGATCACGGCGGAGTTCGGCACGCCGAACAGCGGCGGGGGCAACGGCGGCAGCGAGCGGGGCCCCGGCGGAAACGGCGAAGCCGGCGACGGGCCTGCCGCGGACGGCGGCTCAGACGCCGGTGAGGGCAGCGCGGATGGCGGTGAAGGCGAAGCATTCGTCGCGCGTGGCGACGGCGGCCACCCGGGAGCCGGCCGATCGGGCGGGCGCCGGGGCCGCCGGGGTCGCGGCCGCGGCCGGGGGCGGGGCCGAGGCGGTGATCGCGGCGGCGGCGACCGAGGTGGCGACCGCGGGGGTGGCGGGCGAGGCGGGCGCGGCGGAGGGGGCGGGCGCGGTGGCCTGACCATCCTCACGGTGAACGGCCAGGATCCGGCGACCGCCGCCTCCCGCCCCACCTGGGACCGCCTCACCGCCATCCATCCCAACGAGCAGCTCCACCTCGAGTGCGGGATGACCCGCCGGGGGCAGCCGGATCCGACGAATCGGGTCATCGATCTGCTCTGCCCGTTCGGCTTCGGCCAGCGAGCCCTCATCGTGGCCCCGGCCAAGGCCGGCAAGACCACGATTCTGCAATCGATCGCGGAAGGTGTCGCCACGAATCATCCGGGGGCTACCCTGCTGATCCTGCTCGTCGACGAGCGGCCGGAGGAGGTCTTCGAGATCGAGTCGTCGGGCTTCGGCGAGGTGGTTGCTTCGACGTTCGATCATCCGCCGTCGCGGCATGTCGCCCTCGCGGAGCTGATGCTCGAGCGCGCCCGCCGGAAGGTCGAAATGGGGGGCGACGTGGTGCTGGTGATGGATTCGCTCACCCGATTGGCCCGCGCCTTCAACGCCGTCGTGAAGGGCAGCGGCCGAACGCTCTCCGGCGGCGTGGGCGCCGAGTCGCTGGAGCGGCCGAAGCGGTTTCTCGGCAGCGCGCGAAAGGTCGATCCGCGCGTCGGCGGCGGTTCGCTCACGATCATCGCCACGGCGCTGATCGACACCGGGAGCCGGATGGACCAGCTCATCTACGAGGAGTTCAAGGGTACCGGCAACAGTGAACTGGTGCTGAGCCGGGACCTGGCCGAGCGTCGGGTGTTTCCGGCCATCGACGTGATCGCGAGCGGGACGCGGCGGGAGGAACTGCTGCTATCGCCCGAGGCATTGTCCGCCTCCCAGTCCATTCGCCGCCAGCTGGATCACATGCCGCCGATCACCGCGATGGAGCACGTGCTCAGCATGATGCGCCGCAACCGCGACAACGAAAGCCTCGTCGCCACCTTCCGAGAAGGCTGACCGAGCCCGGGCGGCCGCGTGCAGTACCGGGAGTATCCCCCAGGACCGAGCGCCGAGCATGTGGTGCGCTACTGGTCGCTCGTGGTGCCGGAGCGGACCGCGCCGGAGCATCAGCACCGGATCGTACCGGACGGCTGCACCGATCTCATCGTCGTGGCCCGTGACGGCGCCAGCCGGCTGGTGCTGCGGGGACCGCGGGACACGCCGCTTCTCATTCCGGTGCGGCCCGGCGATCGCTACTGGGGTGCGAGAATCTGGCCCGACTCGGGCGGGCTCCTGGTCGGGAGAGCCGCCGCGGAGCTGGTGTCGTTCGTGGGGCCGGCCGAGCCGTTTCTTGGCGCCGGGGCGGCGGAGCGTGCGGCGACTGTTGCCGCCGTGGCGAACGTGGCCGACGGCCCGGGGCGGTTCGAGGCGTGGCTGGTCGAGCGCTTCGCCGAGGCGCCGCCGTTCGATCAAGCCGTCAGGATGGTGCTGCTGGCGATCAACGCCGCCGAGGGGCCGGTGCGGAGCGCCGGCCTGGCCGACCTGGTCGGTCTTGGGCCTCGGCAGCTGCAGCGACGGTTCCGCACCGCCACCGGCCTGACCCTCAAGACCTACTCCCGGATCCGCCGGATTCGCCGGTCCCTCGGCCATCTAGTCGAGGGGCGGCCCCGTCGGTGGAGCGAAGTCGCGGCCGCGCTCGGCTTTACCGACCAGTCTCATTTGATCAGCGAGTTCACCCGGCTGGCCGGCGCCACGCCAGGGGAGATCGCCGCCTACGTTGCGGGGATCCAGCACTCCGACGTCCTGCCCTGATGACGCGTTTTTCCAAGCGCCGCCGGGAGGAGACGCGGTAGCTTCGAGGATCCTCTAGCTCGGAGCCGGTTCGATGAAAGCGTTGACTGCCGCCCTGGTGTTGCTGACGGCGACGTCCCTCCAGGGCCAGGCGCCGCCGGACACCGCCGCCCGCCGGGCGGCGATGGAGCGGTTCGCGTTCCTGGTCGGCAACTGGAGCGGGGACGCCTGGGCAGTTGTCGGCCGGGGGCAGCGGCTCGAGATGCGCCAGACCGAGCAGGTGCGGTTCGCCGTCGGGGGCCAGGTGTTGGTGGTCGAGGGCGTGGGCCGGTTGCTTCGCGACGGGGTGCCGGGGGATACCGCGTTTCACGCGTTCGGGACGATCGACTGGCGGCCGGATCGCGGGTACCGGCTCCGGTCTTTCACGCTCGCGGGTTTCGAAGGCGAGTTTCCAGTCGAGCTGACCGAGGACGGCTATCGCTGGACGATGGACCTGCCGAGCGGGGCTTCGGTGCGTTACGTCATGCGCCGGATGCCGGACGGCGCCTGGAACGAGCGGGGGGAATTCGTGCGGGCGAACCAGCCCGGGGTCCCGACGACGGAATTGATGCTCCGCCGCGTTCCCCCGGGCCGTTAGGCTGTCCTACCGCTTCATTGCCGGGGCGGGTTCACCCAGGGTCTTGAGCATTTCGCTCCAGGTGAACCACCCCGGCTTGCCCCGGATCCACTTCTCGAACCAGTCGAACTCCACCACCGCCTTGGTCAGCTGATTCCGGGGATCCGGAATGCCGTGAGTAGCACCCGGATAGACGAAGAACTCGGTCGGCACCCCGATCCGCTTGAGCGCCATATGCAGTTCCTCCGACTGCGGCCGCGGCACCCGGGGATCGCCGTCCACGACGTGGATCAGGGTCGGGGTCTTCGCGTTCCGGATGTACTTGAGCGGCGAGACCTTCCAGTAGGCGTCGTAGTTGTCGTACGGCAGGTCGCCGCCCATGTACCACTGCCGGTTTCGCTGGACGTCGCTCTGGGCGTACATCGAGATCCAGTTCATGGTGCCCGCACCGCTCGAAATGGCCTTGAACCGAGTGGTGTGGGTCAGGATCCAGTTCGAGTAGTGGCCGCCGGCGCTCCAACCCATCGCCCCCATGCTGTCCGGATGGACGATCCCCTGCGCGATCAGCGCGTCCACGCCGGTCATGATGTCCTCATAGCCGCGATCGAAGTATTTCCCGACCCCGGCGGTTTCCATCCGGTGCCGCTCGCCGTAGTTGGTCGAGCCGCGGTAGTTGGGCATCAGGACGACGTACCCGGCGCCCGCGTAGATCTGCGAGCCGTAGCCGCCGTTGAACCGGAGCACGTCGGCGCCGGCGGGCCCGCCGTGGATCTGGACGACGAGCGGATACCGGCGCCCCGGCTGGTAGCCGGCCGGCTTGAGGAGCACGCCGCTGACGCTCTTGCCGTCCTTCGACTTCCAGGCGAACTCCTCGGACTCGCCGAGGGCGAAGTTGGCCACCTGCGGATTGGCGTTGGTGAGCCGGACCCAATTGGAGCGGTTCGGGAGTTCCGCCTCGGAGCGGACCAGGTAGTCCGACGGCGGCGTCATCCCGTCGGAGTAGTTCATCAGGATCATCCCGGTAGTCTCGTCCCGCCGGGCGAACAGGGCCGCGGGCTCCTGGGTGATCTGGCGAACCACGCCGCTCGCCACGTCGAGGGCGAGCACCTGGTTGGTGACCCGGACGCCATCGTTGAAGTAGATGGTCTTCCCGTCCTTCGACCACCAGCCGACCGTGGAGCCGCCGTCGTAGCTGTCGGCGAGCTTCCGGAACGGCGTACCGGCGGCCGCGGTTTCCCGGAGGTAGACCCGGGTATCCCGCTGGTACGTGAAGTCGTTCGACGCCGCGAACGCGACCCACCGGCCGTCCGGCGAGAAGCTGAGCGGGCTCTCGCCGATCTCGGCGTTAGTCGTCAAGCGTTCGATCCCGCCGGTCGTCGTGTTGACGAGGTAGAGGTCGGAGTAGTTCCCCGCCTCGGTGATCGTCCGCTTGTAGCGGTCGTTCGGAGCGCCCTCGAAGCCGACCCACTTACCGTCGCCTGAAATGGTGACGCCCCCGACGCTGTAGTCGGTGCCGCCGGTGAGCCGCTTTTCCTGCTTGCTCGCGAGGTCCGTCACCCAGAGATGATCGAGCGGCAGGTCCTCGTTCCGGACCCGGACGTTGAAGCGCTTCTCGACCCGGTCCTTGTTGTCCTTGTCCACCGTATCGGGCGAGACGAAGTACAGCTGCCGGCTGTCGTCAGTGAGATCCCACCAGGTGACCGGTGTCTTGTGCTTGGTGATCTCGACCGGCTTGAGCGAGTCGGTACCGAGGTCGCTCACGGCGAGGGCCCAGACCTGCTGCTCGCCGGATTTGCCGGCGGAGTACACGAGCCAGCGGCCGTCCTTGGTAAAGGCGAACCGGCCGACCCCGTCCTTGGCGTCGGTGATCCGGCGGGCCTCGCCGCCGTCGGGGCGCATCATGAACAGCTGGTCCGGCGGATTGCCGCCGGTGCCGTCACGGTCGGAGCTGAAGACGAAGAACGAGCCGTCGGTCGACCAGGTCGGCGAGGTCTCGCTCTTGTCGCGGGTGAAGGTCAGCTGCCGTTCCGACCCGGCGCCCGAGCCGGTCGAGACGATCCAGATGTCGGTGTACCGGCGGGCGGCCTGCCAGTCCGGCACCGAAAGCGTGTACAGCGCCCACTGCCCGTTCGGCGAGAGCGCCACGTTGCCCGTCTGCCGCAGCAACTGGATGTCGAGCGCTGTCATCGGCCGCCGGGCCTGAGCCGCCAGAGCGGCCGGAAGCCCGAGGGCGAGCAGCGTGGACGAGCGAAGGAAACGATTCACGGGACGACTCCTTGGTTCGGATCTCGGGCTCACGGTTTGGCGACGGGCTTGGGCACCGGCGGATACAGCCCGGCGGCCGCCAGACGTTGGTAGACCGGCTGAAGGCGAGCACGCACGCCATTCACGTCGTCGTGGATGGCGCCGCCATCCCGCTGAAGATTGGTCCACTGGACATGATCCGTCCGGCTCGGCGCCTTGGTGGCGCCGCCGACGCTGCCGATCAGGTTGCCGACCCGGAAGGTGATCACCTTCTGGAACTCGGAGAAGTCGAAGTCGGACTCGTCCCCTTCGTCCCGGATGAAGAACCGCTTCTTGAGCGGATCGATCGCCTTGGTGAGGCTGTCCAGCTCGGCCCGGATCGGCGCCGGCGTGGTGGCGGTGTCGGTGAGCGTCTTCCGGATCTGGCCCAGCTGCTGGTTGGCCGTCCGGACGGCGGTGCTGGCTTCCGAGAGGCTGGCGCTCAGCTTCTGGGCGTCGCGCAGGAGTTCGAAGCGCCGCTGGCGGTCCTGGTCGGTGATAGTGATCTCCCGGTCGCCCACGACGGTCAGGGCGCCGGTCGCGGCCTCACGGCCGTTGACGACGAGTGCCGTGGTGAACGCCCCCGGAAGCACGGCTGGGCCCGGCGTGCCGTTGCCGCCGCCGCCCCCGAACGGTCCGCCGCCGCCACCCGGGGCACCCTTCGGCGCCGGAATCGGCTCGATCCGAAGATCCCAGGCGACGGTGTTGAGTCCGGCCGCGAGGCCGTCCTTCACCGCGTCGCCCTTGAGTTCCCGGACCTGGTTGCCGTTGCTGTCGCGGATGATGATCCGGAGGCTGTCGGCCTTGGTGCCGAGCCAGTAGCGGATCGGGGCGGCGTTGGGCGGGTTGGTGCCGAGGAACTGCATGTCGCCCTGGGAGGAGTAGTAGCGGAAGCCGGCCGCCGACTGCTGCTCCACGGGGTTGCCCGCCACGACGTGAGCTGCCGCCGCCTGTGCCGTGGCGGCGGTCTGCAGCACCGCCAGATCGTCGAGAATCCAGATGCCCCGGCCGTGGGTGGCGAGGATCATCGCATTGTCGCGCGGATGGAGCGTGATCTCGTAGATCGGCACGGTGGGCAGGTTGGCGCGGATCCGGGTCCAGGTCTTGCCTCGGTCGAGGGTCACGAAAAGACCGGTCTCGGTGCCGAGATACAGCACGTCGGCATTCCGCTGGTCCTCGGTGATGGAGCGGACCACCTCACCCCGCGGGAGATTGCCGGCAATCGACTTCCAGGACGAGCCGTAGTCCGTGCTGGCGTAGACGTAGGTGCCGTAGTCGCCGGTGCGGTGGGCATCGAAGGTGGCGTACACCGTGCCTTCGGCGAACCGTGAGGCTTCCACCCGCGACACATATGCCCACTTCGGCGCGCCGGGCACCTTGCCGGTCACGTTGGTCCAGGTCCGGCCGCCGTCGCGGGTGACCTGCACCTGGCCGTCGTCCGAGCCGGTATACAGCAGACCGGCACTCATCCGCGACTCCGCCACCGTGAACAGGGTCGCGTAGTTCTCGACGCCGTCGTTCTTCGCGATCTTCACGTCCTTGAGCTTCTGGCCCATCAACTCCAACGTGTCGCGATCGACGCCCGTGGTGAGATCGGGACTGATCGCGGTCCACGACAGACCCCGGTCGGTCGAGCGGAAGAGCCGGTTGGCGCCGATGTAGACCACCGACGGATCGTGCGACGAGATCAGGAAGGGCGTGTCCCAGTTCCACCGGTAGGGCTTCTCGTCACCCGTCGGTTCGGGCCGGATCGACTTCTGCTCGCCGGTCACCTTGTCGAGCCGGGCGAAGTAGCCCTCCTGAGACGAGGTGTAGATCAGTCGGGCATTGGTCGGGTCGATCAGATTCGCGAAGCCGTCGCCGCCGGGGATGGTCCACCAGTCCGCGTCCCCGATCCCCTCGGAGTTCCGCACCCGGCTCGGTCCGCACCACGACTGGTTGTCCTGGAGGCCGCCGCAGACGTTGTACGGGGTCTGCATGTCGTATCCGACGTGATAGAACTGGGCCACCGGCAGATTCGGGAGCCACTGCCAGTTGCGCCCCTTGTCGCGGCTGATCGAGACGCCACCGTCATTCCCGATCATCAGGTGGTTCGAGTTGGCCGGGTTGATCCACATCGCGTGATGGTCGACATGGATCCGCACCGCGCCGTCGCTCCGGAAGGTCTTCCCGCCGTCGTCCGACACCGAGAGCGGCGTCTCGGGCATGTAGATCCGCATGTCGTTGTTGGGATCGACGCGGATGATGCCGAAGTACATCGGGCGCCCGTTGTGGGTCCCCATTTTCCGCCACGAGGAGCCCGCGTCGTCCGAGCGGTAGATGCCGCCCGCCTTGTCGTGCTCGACGCGAGCGTAGACGATGTTCGGGTTGCTGCGATAGATGTCGAGCCCGATCCGGCCCATCGATCCCTCGGGCAGGCCGTTGGTAAGCCGGGTCCAGGTCTTCCCGCCGTCGGTGGTTTTCCAGATGCCGCTGTTGGGCCCGCCGCCGTTCATCCCGAAACTGGCCCGGCGCCGCTGGTACGTGGCGGCGTAGAGCGTCTTGTTGTTGGCGGGGTCCATGACCAGTTCGGTGCCGCCGGCGTCGAGGCCGGGATCGAGGACCCGGCTCCAGGTCAGGCCGCCGTCGGTGGTCTTGTAGACGCCGCGTTCGCCGCCGGCCTTCCAGAGGTCGCCCAGCGCCGCGACGTACACGACGTCGTGATCGACCGGGTCGATGACGATCCGGGCGATCTGCTTGGTGTCCCGGAGCCCCATGTTCTTCCAGCTCTTGCCGCCGTCGGTGGACTTGTAGACCCCGTCGCCCCAGCTCGAGCTCTGCCGGTTGTTGTTCTCGCCGGTGCCGACCCAGACGAGATTCGGGTCGTCCGGCGGAATGGCCACGTCGCCGATCGACACCATGGCCGCCGAGTCGAAGACGGGGGCGAGGGTGATGCCGCCATTCTCGGTCTTCCAGAGACCACCCGTGGCGGTGGCGATGTAGAAGACATTCGGGTCCCGCTCGAGCACCGCCAGATCGTCGATGCGGCCGCTTGGCCCCGACGGGCCGATGTTCCGGAACACGAGTTTGTCGAAGGGACCGCCCGCCGGCGCCTGCGCGGACGAGGGCGAAGCCCACAACAGGGCGATGATGACGGGAACCCGCCAGGCTGGTGACACGGAAAGACCTCCGAACGACGGCAACAGAAGGGATGGGAATCCGGGCGTCCCCGGCTCGGAGGGAACCTACCGAGCGGTCCGGGCAGCGACAACCGGACCGGGCCGCCGTGCGGCGCCGGTGGCGGGGCGGATCGACCGCCGGCTGCCCGTTCCGCTCGTCGCGCCCGGCTGGTATCGTACGGGAGCCCATCCATCGTCACCTCGCCGCCAATTTGAGCCGCCGATGACCCGACCCCCTCGGTTCGATGCCGGCATTACCCGCGCCGACTTCCTGAACGCGGCCCTCCTGGGCACGGGCGCGTCCCTCCTCGGGATGCGGCCCCCGGCCTCTCGGGACGGCGCCACGGCCGAGCCAGTCGCACCGGCGGCCCGGGGCGACGACTGGACCGGCTACGGCGGGGTGGGCGACTACGCACGGGCCAACGGCAACACCAGAGCGGTCCTCGACGCCGCCCACCGGCTCCGGGACGGCGCCTACGGCACGCTCGGCGCGGTCCGCGATACGGGGGAGCGCTACGACCTGGTGGTCGTGGGCGGCGGAGTGTCCGGGCTCACGGCGGCCTACCGCTTCGCCGCGGGGTCCGAGCACCGGCGGCGCTGTCTCGTCCTCGAGAACCATCCGGTGTTCGGCGGCGAGGCGC
Source organism: Gemmatimonadales bacterium (assembly GCA_050183815.1). GTDB lineage: Bacteria > Gemmatimonadota > Gemmatimonadetes > Gemmatimonadales > GWC2-71-9 > SHZU01. The sequence continues at coordinate 10,354 of JBFXAY010000030.1, forward strand.
GGCAGAACGAGTTCCTGGTCAACGGGGTCCGGCTGATCGCGCCGCAGGGCTCGAACCAGTTCGGCGTGCCGGCCGAGGGGTCCCGCTCGCTCGCGGCCACCATGTGGGAGGAACTCGGGCTGCCGCGGCAGTTCGACTACGTCGAACCCAGCGCGTCGAGCGGCGGGATCCGGATTCCGCTCGACAACTACGCCCACATGGAAGGCGTGAGCGAGACGGCCGTCGACGTCGGCTACCACTTCGAACCGCCGGGCGCCGCGCCGGTCTGGCTTCGGAACATCTGGGCCAACGACCTGGCCGACGCGCCGATCACGCCCGAACTCAGGGCGGATCTGCTTCGGTGGCGGTATTCCGGGGCCGAGGTCACCGAAGAGTTCCGCCGGTCGCTCGACCGGACCACCTATCGGGACTACCTCGAAGGCGTCCTCAAGCTCGATCCGGGGGTGACGCGGTTTGTCACGCCGGTGATCGGACTCATCAACGGCGCCACCCCCGACGCCGTCTCGGCGTTCGCCGCCCATCAGATCGGGATGCCCGGAGTCGGCCGGGTGCGGCCGCGCGGCGGGTCACTGCCCCGGTCGTTCCCCGGCGGCAATGCGACGTACGCCAGGCACCTGGTCCGGAAGCTGGTACCCGGCAGCATCGCCGGCGCGGACAACTTCGCCGACGTCATGGTGGGGCGGATCGCGTTCTCGCGACTGGACCGGGCCGGGCAGCCGACCAGGATCCGGGTGAACGCGACGGTGATCTCGGTGCGGCACGCCCCGGATGGACGCGAAGTCGAGATCGTCTACGAGCGAGGCGGCCACCTCGAGCGGGTCCGGGCCGCTCGCGTCATCATGGCCTCCGGCGCGTGGATCACCAAACACGTGCTCCGGGATCTGACCCCGGAGATCCGCGCCGCCTACGGCGAATTCACCTACGCGCCGGCGATGGTGGTCAACGTCGCGCTCACCAATTGGCGCTTCCTCAAGCGCCTGGGCGTGTCGGCCTGCCGCTGGTTCGACGACGGCTTCGGCTTCAGCTGCAACATCCGGCGCCCGATGCGAGTAGGCCGCTACGCACCACCGGTCGATCCCGACCAGCCGACCGTACTCACCTTCTACCTCGGCCTTTACTCGGCCGGTCACCCGGCCGCCGAACAGGGCGTGCTCGGCCGGACGCTCCTCTTCGGAACCAGCTACGCCGACTACGAGGCCCGACTGGCCGGGCACCTCACGCGGCTGTTCGGCGACCACGGTTTCGACGCGCGCCGGGACGTGGCCGGGGTGATCCTCAATCGCTGGGGACACGCGCGGGTGCTCCAGCCGCCCGGCTTCTACTATGGGAGAGACGGCAAGCCGGCCGCGCGGGAGGTGGTCGAGGCCGGCTACGGCCGCATCGCCATCGGGCACTCGGAGCTCAACGGGCACCAGAACATCACCGGTGCGATGGCCCAGGGGTATCGCGCCGCGGAGGCGGTCCTGAGCCAGAGCGGTTGAGACGAACGGCCGGCAGCGCCGGGAAGCCGCGACCTAGGGAATGACGCCGAGCTGTTTGGCCCGGACGTTGACGTAGAGCATCCGGAAGCGTTCGAAGAGCTGGTTACCAACCTGCCCCACCACACCGTCATCGAACCGGTCCGCGCCGAGCCCGGCCGGATTCGCGAGCACGCGCCACGCGGTGACCCGGCCGAGCCCAATGCCGCCGAGCACCAAGGGCTCGGTGGTCGGCGCGCCGATGAGCACGAGGCTGTCGCCACCCGCCGGGAAGACCAGCCGCTGATTGTCGGGCTCGCCGCCCTGCCGGCCGGTGACGAGGCGCCAGGTCGGGCCGTCGAGCAGCAGCGGGACGAGGCTCGAGCCCGGATCGTACCAGAGGCGGCCGAGGCGATCGCCCTGCCAGACGAGCGGTACGGCAAGCCGGCCGACTTCCTCGGTGGCCTGGGTCCACTGCATCCGGTCGGTGAGTTCCGGCGGGAGACGGGCACCGGTCCGCGGCGCCCCGATCCGGTGCTCGACCTGATCGATGATCAGGCCCTTAATGCCGTAGAAGAGGAGACCGACGGTCCCCAGCGGATAGGATTTCGTGACCCCGATCGAGTCGTCCCGGATCCCGAGTCCGGTGATCCGGCCGTGGAGGACCCGGAGCGAGTCGGCGGCCGGCGCTGACGGTACCAGCGTCCGGAGCGGAATGCCGAACCGTTCCGTGCCGGCGAAGCCGAAGTCGAGCTGCATCCGGGTCGCGGCGGAATCGCCGCCGCTGCCGCGAATGAGGGCCGGGTCGTGCGTTTCGACCACGAGGGCGGCCCGCCGGACCGTTTCCCGACCGATGTCGAGAGTAACCCACCGATACGGCTGCCAATCCACCGGCAGCGAGGCGGGAACGACCGACTGGGGGCGGCTCCGGCACCCGAGTGCCAGAACCACCGCCAGTCCCACCGTCGCCTTCGTCATCCGGCTGCTCCCGCGCTCAGACCGACTTGTGCTTCCACTTCCCGCGCTTGAAGATGGTAGCGCTCGCGAGGGCCAGCGTCGAGAACGCGATGCCGATCGCCGCGAACGCGCCGCGCGGGCCGAAGCCGAGGGGTACCGCCAGCGCGTACGCGAGCGGAATCTCCCAGAGCCAGAAGCAGAAGATGTTCAGCAGCGTCGGGGTGTTGGTGTCGCCCGCGCCGTTGAAGGCGCTCGACAGCACCATCCCGTACGCGTAGAACGGGAAGCCGATGCTCACGATCCGGAGGGCGGACACCGCGTACCGGGTCACCTCCGCGTCCCGGCTGAACACGCCCACGATGGCCGGCGCGAAGATCAGGAACAGAAGACCCACCCCGCCGAGGAACCGGAGATTGAACAGACTGGCCCGCCACACCGCGTCTTCCGCCCGGTCAGGTTTCTTCGCACCGAGCGATTGGCCCACCATCGTCGCGGCGGCGTTGCTCAGTCCCCACGACGGCAGGAGCGCAAACAGGATGATCCGGATCGCCACCGTGTACCCCGCGACGGCCGTGGCTCCGAAGGTGGCGATGATCCGAACCAGGCCGATCCAGCTGGTCGTGCCGATCAGGATCTGGAAAATCCCCGTCGTCGAGAGGCGGATGAGCCGGCCCATGAGCGGAAAATCGAGCCGGACGTGCGCCCGTTCGATCACGAACCGCCGGTCGCGCCCCGCCAGCCGGTAGAACTGGTAGAGCACCCCGATGCCGCGACCGACCGTCGTGGCCACGGCCGCGCCCTTCACGCCCATTGCCGGAAAAGGCCCGATCCCGAAGATCAGCACCGGATCGAGGATCAGGTTCGCGATATTGGCGATCCAGAGGCAGCGCATGGCCACCGCGGCGTCGCCGGCGCCCCGGAAGATCGCGTTGATCAGGAACAGGAGCAGGATCGACGCGTTGCCGAGGAACATGATCCGGGCAAAGCCGGTTCCCTCCGAGATTACCTCGGGGGTCCCGCCCATCAACCGGAGCAGGTCCGGGGCGAACGTGCCGCCCAGGATCGCGATCGGGATCGCCACCAGGAAGCCAAGGATGATCGCCTGAACGGCGGCTCGGCTGGCTTCCTCGGGCTGCTTCTCCCCGATCCGGCGAGCCACCAATGCCGTGGCTCCGATCCCGAGGCCCATGCCGAGGGCGTAGATCGTGGAGAGCATCGCCTCGGTGAGACCCACGACCGCCACCGCGGTGGGTCCGATCCGGTTGACCCAGAACACGTTGACCACCGCGAAGACCGACTCGAGAGCCACCTCGAGGACCATCGGGATGGCGAGCAGCAGCAGCGCCGAGCCGATTGGCCCGTCGGTGAAGTCCTTGCCTTTGGCCCCTCGGAGCGCTTCGCGCACGATGGACCAGAACGAACGGCCGCTCCCCTCGGGGGGGGCCGACAGAGGTGTCGCAGTCATGGTACCGCCTGACGTTACTTCGGTCGTGTCACGAATGGGGAGGCGCCGGGTCACCCCTGGAACAGGTCACAAACGCGGGCACCTCGCACGGAATCGAGCGAGCGCGTTCGGACCATCCCGGACTACGGGAGGAGGAAGCGCCGCTCAGCTCAGGGTCGGGACTGACATTCTCATGACGGCACCTCGTTGAGGGATCTGCTGCAACCGAATCGGTGAAACTAGCCGGTCCCGGCACGGTTCGCTGTGATCCAGGACACTCCCGGCGCCGGGCGGCCTGTTGCCGGAACCGCGCGCCCCTACCGCCCCAGGCGATACACGCGAACGTGAGGCAGGTCGTCCGCGTCGAGCCAGGTCCCGACCATCAGGCCGCCGCCGATCCAGGTGGGCGTGAACCCCGCCGGCGTGGTGGCGGACGCTGCCCAGGCACCGGTCCGGTCGAAGACCACCCAGCGGCCCTCCCGCTCCCGGGCCCAGGGGCCCAGGTACTCGCGGGCCCAGACCTCCTGCCCCGCCGCGAGGACCACGTCGTACGCCGGCTTGAGCGGAGGACTCGGCACCTCGGCCAAGGCCGCCCGGACCCGGACCTGGTCGGCACCAGATGGGACTCCCGCCGCAGCGACGTTGAGGTACTGCCGCCGGTCCTCGTCGGTAACGGGCCCCGGCCGAATCGCCGCAACCATCCGCCGGATCAAACGCCCGGCCCGGGAATAGAGTTCCACATCGAAGCGGTCGCCGGTCGCCACCAGGACGAGGGTGTCCGCGGTCAGCATGGCGGTCGCGTGGCCGAGGGGCACGGCGGTGATGTTGACGCCGGTCACCTTGCTCCGGTCGTTCGGGTCGGTGCTGATCCGGACCATCCGCTCCGTGGTCGAGAACCGGCCCACCGTGCTGACACCATCCGGTCCCACGGCGAACAGCTCCACCGGATCGCGGCGAATACCCGATGACAGATCGCCGCCGGCGATTCCAGCCGACACCAGCATGGCGCCGTTCGGGAAAACCCCGAAAATCGCCGAGGCCTGCCGGTTGCCGGGCAGCTCGATGAGGCCGCTCCGGCCGTACGTGCCCGAGCCGTCGAGGACCGTGAGGCGGCGGCTCGACCCGTCGAAGACGAAGATCGAATCTCCCGGGCCCGGAAAGGCCGCATCGATCCGCTGATATTCGCCCGGGCCGGCGCCTTTCCGCCCGACCGTGGCGAGCCGCTTCCCGGCCGGATCGAACAGATGCAACTGGCTGGTCGATCGTTCCGCGACGACGAATCGCCCGCCGCCGAGCCGGAACGCCGCCCGGATGCTGCTCAACTCGATGTCGGAACCCAGCTCCAGCTCCGGCGCCGCTCGCAGCTGATACCGGGGGTCGGAGGGTCGGACGGCGGCGGCCGAGGTGACCACGGCCGCCCCGGCGCTGTCCCGCCGCTGCACCGGTTGCGCCTCGAGCCGGGCCAGCGACCCGGGAGCGAGAAGCAGGATGACGATCGGCAACCGGCGCATCGGCGGACCCACCCGGCGAGAGTTGTCCTACTATAGGACTAGTATTAAGTCAGGTCAACCGCGGCCCGAGACCTTGCGATCGTCCCCCGCGCAGCGATGATTAGCTGGCTCCCGTCATCGTCCAGCCCTGTCCCCCGGACCGGCCCTATGAAAACCGAACTCCAGTATGCCGCGCGCCGGCTCCGGCGGGCCCCCGGATACGCGCTGACGGTGGCCCTCTCGCTGGCGCTCGCGATCGGCGCGGGCGCGGCGGCCTTCAGCGTCCTCGACGCCGTGCGGTTCCGGGCCCTCCCGTTCCGCGACGGCGACCGCCTCGTGATCGTGAGCGAGGTGCCGGCCGCTCCGGAGCAGTCGGGCGACGGACCGGCGTGCCGGGGCGGCTGCGAGGTCTCCTACGAGACCTTCGCCAATCTGCTCACCCGCCAGGACTTCCGTTCGGCCGAACTGGTGAGCGGCTACACGGCCGGCGGCAAGGCGCTCAATCTGGGCGGCGAGCCGATCGTGATCATCGGCGGTGTCGTCTCCGACAACCTGTTCGAACTCCTCGGCGCCCAGCCGGCCCTGGGCCGGTCATTCACCGCGGACGACAACCGCCTCGGCGCCGAGCTGGTGACGGTGCTGAGCCACGACCTCTGGACCAACCAGTTCGCTTCGGACCCCGGCATCATCGGCCAGGTCATCAAGCTGAGCGACAGCCGCTACACGGTGATCGGGGTGATGGAGCCGGGCTTTGAGCATGAGTCCGGCAGCAAATTCTGGCTGCCATCCGTGCCGACGCTCGACCCGAGCACCCGCCCGTCGATCCGGAGCCTCACGGTGATCGCCCGGCTCAAGCCGGGCGCCACCGTGGCCCAGTTCCGGACCGAGCTCGCCGCGCTCGACCCGGCCGCCGTGAATGCCGCCCGGCCCCGCGACGCCGCGCCGATCCGGCTCGACGCGCTGCCGCTTCGGGAACGCTACACCGCCGCGACCCAGTCGCACGACCTGATCTTCGCGGCGGTGGTGGCCTGCATCCTTCTGATTGCCGCAGCCAACCTGGCCAACATGGCGCTGGTCCGTGCCCTTCATCAGCAGCGCGAGTTCGCCGTCCGTTCGGCCCTCGGCGCGAGCCGGCGACAGTTGATCCGGCAGTTGGGCGCCGAGCAGGCGATCCTCGTGGTCGTCGCGGCCGCCGCCGGGCTGCTCTTTGCCCGGTGGCTCCTCGGGGTGCTCGCCGATGTGGCCGTGCTCCAGTCGCTGCGCCCGACCGGGATGAGTTACCGGATCGACGCCCGGGCCGCGGCGTTCGCGATCGGCCTGGCGGCGCTCTTTGGCGTGTTTCTGAGTCTCCTGCCGGCCCGGCTCGCGCAGCGGACCGATCTGCAGCACCTGCTCCGGCAGGGCGGCTCGCAACTGGCCGGGCTTCGGCTCGGCGCCTGGGCGCAGCGGGTGTTCGTCGTTGCCCAGATCGCGGCGGCCGTGGTGCTGGCCACGGCGGCGGTGCTGATGACCAAGACGGTGCTCCGGCTCGCCCGGGTCGACCTGGGATTCGACACCGCGCACGTGATCGACGCCACGCCGAGTTTCCCGCATCCCTGGCGGGTCCGGGAGACCTACGAGCCCGTCACCCGGCAGATCTCGACCGAGCTGGCGCTGCTGCCGGGTGTCGCGGGGGTCGGGGTTCGGGCCACGACCCCGCTCGGACCCCGCGGTGCGGCGCCGAACATCGTGCTGGCGGATCGGTCGGAACCGCTGCCGTCCGCCCTGGTGCCGCGCGCCGCCGCGTCGGTGGACACCGGCTACTTCGGGGCAACCGGCATCGCGCTCGCCCGCGGCCGCGGGTTCACCGCTCTCGACGCCGCGGACGCACCGCCGGTGGCGATCGTGAACGACTGGGCGGCCGCTCGGTGGTGGCCGGGTGCCGATCCGATCGGGCAGGTGATTCAGATCGACACCGCTCCCGGTCTGCCGCTCCGGCTGGAGGTGGTGGGCGTGGTGCGGAACAACAAGGCGGCGATGGGGAACCTGCTCCTCGCCGAGGACGGCCCGGAACTCTACCGGCCCCTCGACCAGGCGTCGTCGGCGTTTCCGACCTTCGTGGTGCGGGCCACCGGTTCAACCGCGCCGCTGCTCAAGCCGGTGAAGGACATTCTGGTTCGGCTCGTGCCGGACCGGCCCCTCTCGGCAACGCCGGTTTCGATCCAGGCCGACCGGCAGCTGGCCGGGGTCCGGATCAATGCCTTCCAGATCATGGGCTTTGCCGCGATCGGGCTGGCGCTGGCACTCCTGGGCGTCTACGGCGTGCTGTCCTACCTCGTCAGCCGCCGCACCCGCGAGATCGGCATCCGGAGCGCGCTCGGCGCCGGCACCGAGCAGATTCGGGCCATGGTGCTCCGCGACACGGTGCTGCTGGCCGTGGCGGGTGTCGCAATCGGGCTGCCGGTCGCGGTGAGCGGCGCGGGGCTGCTCGCAACCCTGCTCCACGGCACCCGGGCCGCCGACCCCGTGGTGCTCGGCACCGTCGGCGTAGTGATGATCGCCGTCGCGATGGCCGCCGGGCTGGTGCCGGCCCGGCGGGCCGCGCGAGTCGACCCCCTCGAAGCACTCCGGACGGACTGACGCCGGGATGTCGCTCGTTCCGGCCGACAATGGTTTCGCGATGTGGGGTGTCCTCGCCGGCGCGGCGGGGTTTGCCGCCTGGGCGGAACACACCAGACTCGGCCACCGGATCTCGGGGGTCCTCGTCGCGATCTTCCTCGCGATGGCGTTGTCGAACTTCCGGATCATCCCGCAGGCGAGCCCGACCTACGACACGGCGCTCGAGTACCTCATCCCGATGTCGATTCCGCTGCTGCTGTTCGACGCCAATCTCCGCCGCATCGTGCGGGACACCGGCCGGATGCTTCTGGCGTTCACGATCGGCACAGCGGGGACGGTCCTCGGTGCCTGGATCGGCGTTCGGCTGATTTCGCTGGGGCCGGAGACGCCGGCACTGGCGGGGGTGTTCAGCTCCACGTACATCGGGGGCGGACTCAACTTCATGGCGGTGGCCCGGATCACCGGGTTCAGCGACGGCAGCATGATGGCCGCGAGCGTTGCGGCCGACAACGTGGTGACGGCGCTCTACATGATGGCGGTGATGGCCCTGCCATCGATCGCGTGGCTCCGGCGGCGGATTCCTTCGCCGGTTGCGGATCGGGCCGATCGGGAGTTCGAGACCTCGCTCGCGGAGGCCCCACCGGCCGACCCGGCCGGGCCGGCCCGCGCCGAGACGCCGCTTCGGATCGCGCACCTCGGTCTGGCGCTGGCCCTCTCGCTCGCGATCTGCGCGGCCGGGTTCCGGCTGGCCGAGGTCTTCGGCCTGGATGGGTTCGGAATTCTGTTCGTGTCGCTGCTCGCGCTGGTGCCGGCGAACCTCTTTCCCCGGATCACGCCGTATCTCACCGGTCACGCCGAACTCGGCATGATCGGGATCTACGTCTTCCTGTTCGTCATGGGCGCCGCCGCGGATCTCTGGACGATGCTCGGGTCGGCGCTGCCGATCACGGCGTTCGCGCTGTTGATCGTGGCCGTCCACATGGTATTCATCGTGGCGGTGGGTGCGCTCTTCCGGCTCGACCTCGCGATGCTGGTGATCGCCTCGAACGCCTGCGTCGGCGGTTCGTCGTCCGCGGGCCCGCTGGCGGCGGTACGCGGCTGGCGCGAGCTGGTCACGCCCGGGATTCTCTGCGGGGCGCTTGGCAACGCCGTCGGGACCTTCATCGGTGTCGGATTGAGCCGATGGCTCACGTGAGGCCAACCGAATCGCGTCACCCGGCGGATCGTCAGAACTCCCAACTGACGCCGAACGTCGGTACGATCGGCAGCAGCTTGCGCTCCGCGCGCAGCACTTCGAAGACGTCATCGGTGAGCCGAACGTCGTAATCGTACGCCACCACGTTGTTCCGCGCGTAGGCGTTGAACACGTCCACAAAGATCCTGAGCGCTCCGCGGCCGAGCGAAAAGCGCCTGGTGGCCCGCAGGTCCAGGCGGTGATAGGCCGGGAGCCGGGTTCCATAGAGCCTGCCGTATCCCCCACGGAGGACACCCTCCCCGCTGCCCAGGGTGTCCACGGCGAACGTCTGCTCGGTGAAGGGCCAGCCGCTGTGGTACTGCCAGGCCGCGGTGAACAGCCAGCCGGGGCTCGGCCGGACCGTCACCGCCAGGTCGACATGGTGGCGCTCGTCCCGAACGCGGGGAACCCAGTCGGCGCCGATCAACTGTTCGGCGTTCGCCAGCGTGTACCCCGCCGTCCAGCGGAGGCGGCCTCCGCCGTCGTACTCGGTCAGCAGTTCGATCCCCCGGGCCCGCCCCCGCAAGGGCAGCAAGCGGCGGCGATCGCCTTCGACGTCGGCGAACGGATTCGTGAAGTCGTGAAGGTTGACGTACTGGGGCCTGAGGTTCGATGACAGGCGCTGGTAGGCCTCCAGCCGGACGCGGAGCGGGGTGCCGATCCGTTGCTCGACACCGACGACCCGATGCTCGGCTCGTTCGGCGTCGTTGAAGGCGGTTTCGCGGCCGGAGACCACCAGCTGATGCAGCCCCTGCGCCTGGTGGTAGCGGCCCCACGCCGCCCGGATCGTGGTCGATCCGACGGTGAGTGACGCGTTGAGACGCGGGCTCAACGTGCTTTCGCCGGTCCACCCCTGCCGGTCGTAGCGAAGCCCGGCTTCGACCGTGAGCGCCCCGACCGGCTGCATCCGGGGCGCCAGCCAGACGCCGACGGCCGCGCCCGAAGGAGCCACCGCCACCGCCGTGGTATCCCGGACCCGCCCCAGCGCGTCGGCAACGATCGCCGTGCGCTCCCGCCAGCGGAGGTAGTCGTAATCGGCCGACCCGGCGCGAACCTCGGCACCCCACCGGAGAGCGAGCGACCGTCCCACCGACGCGGTCCAGTCCTGGCGCAGCGCGGCGCTGACCAGGGTTCGATGATCCGCCAGCACCAGCGAGTCCCGGCCACCGAAGGCTCCCCGGCCCGTGCGATCCCACGCCAGTCCCGCCACGGACGCCACCGTCTCCGCCGTAAGGTCCGCTCCGATCGCGGCCTGCCACCCGAGCCAGCCATAGGTGCTGCCATACCTGCTCTCGAGGACCGGGTCGGTACCGCTCTGGTAGCGAAGCGCGTCCCCGGCGCGGAGAAAGTGCGCGGAGAACCGATGACCGCCCGTTGCCTGGAACTCGACCTTGCCGCCGACATCGTAATACCGCGGGTCGATCTGCTCCTCGCGGCCGATCAGGTCCAGCAACAGGTCGAGATAGCCGCGCCGCGCCGACGCCTGCCAGCGGCCACGCCCGGCGGCAAAGTCGCCCTGGCCGCCGGCCCTGACGCTCGAGGCGCTGAGGCTGACCGAGCCCCGAGTCCGCCCGGACGGCTCGGACCGGGTCCGCAGGTCGAGGACCCCGGCCAGGTGATCGCCGTACTCCGCGGTGAATCCGCCCGTCGTCAGGGTCAGCTCGCCGATCGTCTCGATGTCGACGATCGAGAGCGCGCCATCGAAGTCCTTGAGGTGAAACGGTTCGATCAGGTCCACCCCGTCGAGCCGCGCGAGGACCTGATCGTCCGGCGCGCCGCGGACCCAGAAGCGGGCGGAGTAGTCGTAGCTCGAAAGCCCCGGCAATCGGCTGATGCCCCGGTAGAGATCCTCGCCGATCTGCGGGAGCGTTTCGAGGTCGCTCCGGTTGAGCGTCGCGGCGGCGGCCGGCCGCCGGGTGGCGACGCCGAACCGGCTCGGGGTGACGATGAGCTCCGGTAGCCGTGGGGGCATGGCCGCGAGTGTCACCTCGACCGCGACCCGATCGGTCCCCAGCGACACCGGCCGGTCGGACGGAGGTCGAAAGCCAACGGCCCGAGCCCGCAGGAGATAGCGCCCGGGCGGCGGCGAGCCGAGATGGAACCGGCCGCCGGCATCGCTCACGGCGCGCCGGGTCGTCCCGACCAGGGTGATCACTGCCCCGCCGACCGGGCCACCGGTCGCACTGTCTCGCACGGTGCCCTCGAGCACCGCCTGGGCCGCGGCCGGACGACCGACGAGGCCGAGCAACCCGGCCAGGACGAGCAGCAGCCGGCACAGCGTTCGGGCCCGGGCACGCGGCAGGGAGGTAGGCAGGGGACGATCCGATCGCATCACGGTTGGCTCTTGATGCGGGCCAACGCCGCCTCGAGGACCGGATCACGGCCCTCCCGCACGTCGGCACCGGTCGGCCACACGGCAATCCTCGGCGCGAAGAACGGCCGCGTGTCGTCGGCGCTCACGCCGGCCACCTCGAGTCGCGTGGCCACGGACCCGGTGAGCCCGCTCAGGGGAAGGCGAAACGGCGTTTCGGTCCCATAGGCCACCGGCCGTACGCCGGTGGGCCACCCCACTCGTTCGGCCTCGGAGTAGCGGTCGAGTTCGTTGAGCAGAAAACCGGCCGCCGAGTACGTTCGCGGGCCGGTGAGCACCTGCACGGCCGCCCGGGTTCGGAACACATCGAGCCCGACAAGGGGGGCGAGGAATGACGGCACCAGCGAGCCGTTGCCGCCGTTGTTGAGCCGGAGGTCGAGCACGACACCTGCGGCCCGATACCGGATGATCGAGTCGCGCACCTGCTCGCCGACGGCGCCGAACGTGCGGTCGTCCTGATCCGCCACCGCGTTGACGGCGACGTACAGCACCCGTTCCCGCTTCATCCACTCGATCGCCACGGGCCGGGCCGCATACCGGATCCAGCGGGGCACCTCGGCACCGGCGACCACCATGGTCGGCCAGGCGGCCGGAGCCCACCGGTCGGCGGGATCGTGGTCGAACCCGGCCGGCGTGACCGAGATCGTCCGTTCGGCGCCGGCCGGCGTTTCGATCCGGACGGTGACTGCGCCGTCAGGGTCCGCGACGCCTGCCAGGCGGTAGAACTCGGCCGTCTGCAGCGGCACCTGGGCGAGCCAGCGGGCGGTCCATTCGTTGTCGTGGGCGATGAGGCGGCGCGCCGCCGAGTCCACCGCGGCGATCGACCGCGATCCAATGCCGAGAATCCTGCCACCGACCAGCGAGCGATATGCCGGCGCGGCCGCGCCGACGTACCACCCGTCCACCAGGTGCACCGGCCAGATCGGGATCTGCCGCCACGAACCCGGCGGCGGGCCGAACAACGCCGTATGGCCGTCACCGACCGAGGCGAGCAGCGCCATCACGGCCGCGATGATCTCGTCGTCGGTCAGCCGCTCAAGATCGCGGTCGATCCGGGCCACGGCGGCTGCCCAGTCGGTCTCGGGCATCGCGTGGAACGGCGCGGGATGGGTCGCCCGCACCAATCGGTCGAGATAGGCGAGATCGAATCGCCACCGGGCGACCCGACCGGCAATGGGCTCGCCCGGATCGCCGGCCATGGCACGGAACCGGTCGGATGCCTTGACCCTCGCGAATCGCTCGCCGGCAATCGAGAAGTCACGAAGCCCGTACCGACGCCAGGCGGTGTCGAGGTGGGCCAGGCCCCGGCCGGTGTCGCCTCCGACGATGAGGCAGCCGGCCAGCGTGAAGTGAGCGGAGAGCCCGGGGAGCCGCCGCCCGTTGACACCGAGCCGGATCGCCTCCTCGAGCTGCGGGATCGCGCGGCCGCACTCGTTCCGGCGGGAAAGCGCCACGGCGAGGTTGAGACGGGCCGCGCCGTCGAATGGGTTGGCTCCGACGAGGCGGGCGAACGTCGTTTCCGCCTGGGCCCAGAGTCCGGCCTGAAGCTGCTCGAGCCCCCGGTTGAAGTCCGGCTCCTGCGCGGCGACCCCGCAGGCACCGAGCGCCGTGCCGAGGAACAGCGCGACTAGAGCGCGCCGAATTGCTGAATGACCCACGCGAAGACCGTCGGAAAGAGGTCGGCCGGAAAGACGCCGGTGTCGACGTCGATGAGGTCATGATTCATCCGGGGGAACAGCGCAATGGTGAAGTCGCGGCCGAAATCCCCTCGTACCCGGTCGACCGTCGTGCTGTCGAAGTACGATGGGTTGCTCCGATCGAGGCCGCCGAAGATCCAGAGAACCGGGAGAGTCAGGCCGCGAAGCGTGGGCTCCGGGTCGTAGCCGAACGGGCCGGGAAACGCGGCGAGCTGCGCGGTGGCCTGCGCAACGGTGACGCTGGGATCATCGGTCAGCTCGTCATAGTGGTCCGACGTCCCCACGGAGCTGCCGCCGCCGCTCAGCGCAATGATGAAGGCGAGCCTGCTCGTCTTGCCGGCCACCAACGGCGCCACCCAGGCACCCTGGCTGGTGCCCCACAGGAAAATCCGGTCGGCCCGGATGTCCGGCCGGGTGGCCAGATACTCGACGATGGCTGCCACATCGGCGGCGCGGTCGTTCAAGACCCGGTCACTGTTGGCCACCGTGACCTCCTCGAACAACCCGGTGGACTGGCCGAGCCCCCGCTTGTCGTAGCGAAACACGGCCACGCCCTGCGGCACCGCGAGATCGACGGCCGGCTGGTCAGCCTCCCGGGTCGTCCTCCCCGACCCCGGCACGAATACCATGACCGGGTACGGGCCAGGGGTGGCGGGTTTGTCGAGCGTTCCCATGATCGTGACCGATCCGCTCCGGACCGGAATGTTCCCGTCGTCCGGGGGCGGAGGGGCGGTTTCCCCACCGCAGCCGACCGCGCCACCGCCCACCAGGGCCGCCAGCATCACCCGGCGAAGCCGAGCCGTGCAACTCTTCATCGAACGCCTCCCGACGCGGACCGGCCGGGCGGCCGATGGTGGCGCCCGGGAGCCGCCATGTTGGGCTGCCGAGCGGCACCGGTCGACTCACTCGACCCGTTGAGGCGCCGGAGACGCGATTCTTCGGGCTAGGACGCCGGAAAACTCTGGAGGGCGAACTGACTGGGGGTCTGGTTCGTGAACCGTTTGAACGCGCGGTTGAAGGACGCCTTGCTGTTGAAGCCCGCCTCGTGGGCCACGGAGAGGAGGGTCCGGTCGCCCCCGTCCGGCTCGGCCAGGAGCACCTTGGCCCGTTCGACTCGATACCGGTTGACGAAGTCGTAGAAATGCTGGCCGGCGGCTTCGTTGAGGATCTGCGAGAGGTGGTTGGGCGGGAGACCGACCTGGCTGGCCAGGCCGTCGAGGGTGAGTTCGGGGTCGAGATAGGGCCGGCGTTCCTCCATCACCGCCGTGATGCGAACGAGGCCTTCACGCTTCCGCTCCGGGTCGAGCGGCGAAGTGGCGTATTTCCGAGCGTGCGACGGAGCGGGGCTGCTCGAGGCCGGTCCGATCGGGTGCCGGATCAAGACGCCGGCAATGACGAACGTGGCCACGGCAATGAACAGCCCGCCCAGGTCGTCGGCTTCGACCAGCGGCCGGGCGCCCGCGGCCGTCGCGATGGCGAGGACGGCCATGGCGAGCCCGACTCCCGCCAGTGCGAGCAGCAGCCGGTGAAACCACCTGACCCGAATCGAGGCGATCCCGCCGGGCGCCGCCGAGCCGGCCTCGCGGCGGAACCGATGGAGGTGCACCAGCGCCGCGGCGAGATAGGCCGGCCAGACGACGAGTTTGCCGAGAATGACGGTTCGGACCATCCCCGGAAAGCCGGCGTGCAACCAGGCGAGTTTCCCGGCGGCTGACGTGAAGTAGGCCGGCGCCATCAGGCCGGTTGCCAGGGCGAACGGCAGCAGGTGCCTGCGACCGAGGCGCGGTGGGTCGCCGGCCGCCGTCCAACTCCGGGCGAGGTGCCACACCAGCGGGGCAATCAGGTAGTCGAGCGTCACCGTCGCCGCGATCGCGTGCGGTACCAGCTCGATCAGGCCGGCCCGCCGAATGACCTCTTCGGCCGCCATCAGGCCGAGACAGGCGGCCAGCAACGCCAGCGGATTCGACCGGCTGCCGTCCCGACGCGGCCCGGTGGCCAGCACCGCAGCCACGAAGGCGGCGTTGGCGAGCCCGACGCCGAGGCCGATGGTCAGAACGAGGGAGAGCAGCCGGTAAGTCATGTCGGACTTGGCTTGACGCAAAATCGTGGGCCGCCGTTGCAGGAACGGCGGCACCCGGGCGTAAGATTTCAGTAAGATCGACCCGCGCTACCCCTTCGGGATCAGGCCCACCACCCGGACCGGCCCCCCAGACCCCTTCTCGATCTTCATCGGCAACGCCAGCACCACGGCCCCGACTGACGGCAGCTGATCGAGCCCCTTCAGATTCTCGAGTCCGATCCCGTTCCGCTCCATCAGGACCCGATGCACCATGAAGTCGGTGGACGCGCCGTAGTCGATCGACGGCGTGTCGACGCCGAGCCCCGCCACCCCGCGTTCCTCGGCGAGCAGCCGGGCGGCGTCCTCACCGAACCCCGGAAAATGGAGATGGGAAGCGTCGCCGGCCGTCGTGTCGCCGAAGTAGGCCATCCGGTCACCCCAGCGGGCATCCCAACCGGTCCGGAGCAGCACCAGGCTCCCGGCCGGAATCGGGCCGTGTTCCGCCTCGAAGGCCGTGACGTCGGCGGCCGAGAGCCGGGCATCGCGATCGGCGGCGGCCCGCTCCGTCAGGTCGATGACCACGGCCGGCGCGATCAGCTGTTCGAGCGGGACCTGGTCGGCCGTGTGCTTGCCGGCGGCGAAATGGATCGGGGCGTCCAGATGGGTGCCGCCGTGCTCCGGCGCCGCAAACGCGTACGAGGAGTAGAACCAGCCGCCCGGGGTGGGCCCGTAGGCGAGTTCCTTGAGTTCGAAGCCGCTCGGCGAGGTCGGCCAGTAGAGCGTGTTCGGCGTGAAGGCGTGGGTGAGGTCGACCATCCGCACCGAGGCGAGATCGAGTCCCGGCGGCGCCGCGGAACAGGCCGCGGCGGCCAGCAGGGCGAGCGGAACGAAACGGCGCATGGCGGCATCCCGGAGCATGGGGGAACTCCAAGGATACTCGCCGACCGGGAACCCTCAATAGAGACGGGTGCCGAACTCCATCGTCAGGACCAGGGTCGAACTCTTCGCGCCGAGGAGATACCCGGCTCCGGGGTTCGATCCCGCCGGCGCCACGGGCACCAGGCTCCGGATCCAGCGGGCCCCGATGCCAAGCCCGCCGCTCGCAATGGCCCCGCCGAGAATGAAACCGGCGTCGCCATTGTGATACTGATTGCCGACGTCGGGCGACCCGCAGCCGACGACGAAACTGGTGCTGCCGCCACCTTCCACCGGCGTGGTGAACGAGCAGCCCAGCCGGATGGCGACGAACGGACCGCCATAGATCCGGGGCCGGAGCGAGCGGCCGAGGGCCCCGTCCATCCGCCACTCCGCCAGCACCGGCGCCTCGAGCCAGGTAAACGTCGCGACCTGACGCTCCTCGATGGGCGGACACGGCCCCGGCGGGAGACAGGGCGGGATGATGTCGCGGGTGGATTCCACGCGACGGTTGTCGACCGACAACTCCGGCCGAAGCCGGAGCGAGCCCGCCACCGGCACGCTGAGGAACCCTCCGCCGGTGCCGCTCACCCGGGCCGTGATCCGGTCCGAGCCGGTCAGGGTGCTCCAGTTGACCCCGCCGACCAGGCCGATCTCGACATAGTCGTCCCGGGTAATCACTCGGCGCAGGCGGTCGAGCCGCCCCCGCTGGGCGGCGGAAACGGCCGGCATCAGGGCCAGCAATAGCAGGACGAGTCCACTCCAACGTTTCATGATGACTCCTGGAAGGGCCGCGAGCGGCGTCGATACGAATTCGATGCATCCGGCCCCGGTTTCGTTGCCCGCCGGCTCGGTGTTCGGTCGACCCATGGCGGCCGGGATTCGTCACGCAGTAGGTTTGGCCGTCCCCCGGCTGCCGAGGAACCCGCCCGATGTCCCGCTTGCTGAAACTGCTGCTGCCCGTCCTGCTCGTGCCGACGGTGGCCGGAGCCCAGATCACCACGGGCGAGTACGTCGCCCGCCGGGATTCCCTGGCGGCCCGGATCGGCGACGGTGTCGTCCTCGCGTTCGGCGGGGCCACGCCGACGACGGACTTCGGGCCGTTCTACCAGCTCCCGGCCTTCCGCTACCTGACCGGCTACCTCTACCCGAACGCGGACCTGGTGATGGTGGTCCGGGGCGGCCGGGCCGCGAGCACGCTGTTCGTCTTCCGCACCGCGGCCCGCCGGGCGCTCTACTACGGTGAGGAACCGGACTCGACGGCCATCGAGCGCGAGCTCGGGCTCGCATCCCGTGACGCCGGCGACCTTACCCGCGTGGCCGACTCGCTCGCAGCCACCGGGCTCCCGGTCTACACCCTCCGGGATTTCGAAGCGGCCGATTTCGCGGCAGCCGATTCGCTCACCCGGGGCGGGCAGTTCGTGCGGGGGCTCGCGGCGCGCCACGCGGGTCTGGTCGTGAAAGACGCCCATCCGATCGTGGCACAACTCCGCGCCCGGAAGACCGAAGCCGAGTTGGCGCTCCTCCGCCGGGCCGGCGAAATCAGCGCCGAAGGCCACACGGAGCTGATGAAGCGGATCGAGTCGGGAATGCACGAGTACGATCTCCAGGCGATCATCGAGTACACCTTCCGCCGCGGCGGGGCCGAGCGGCCGGCGTACGGGTCGATCGTCGGCTCGGGGCCGCTGTCGCTCCAGCTGCACTACATGAAGGACCGGCGGAAGATGGAGCCGGGGGACGTGGTGGTCATCGACGCGGGCGCCGAGTACGACGGCTATGCAGCGGACGTGACCCGAACGCTGCCGGTGAGCGGCACCTTCACCGAGGAACAGCGCTCGGTCTACCGGATCGTCCGCGAGGCGCAGGCCGCAGCCGAGCGGAACTCCAAACCCGGGCTGTCGATGGCGGCGGCGCTCGACAGCTCGGTCCGGGTCCGGGCCCGGGGTCTCGCGGCCCTCGGCGTGATCGAGAGTGCGGACGCCATGTTCGACCCGCCGTGGGCCGCGAACTGCGAGCGGGCGCCGCAGTCCTGCCGGCAGGTTCAGCTCTTCGCGATTCACGGCATCACCCATGGAATCGGCCTCGAGGTCCACGACCCGATGCAGGCGTATCAGGACGGGATCTTCAAGGAGGGCGACGCGTTCACGATCGAACCGGGCCTCTACATCTCGCCCAAGCTGCTCGAGATCCTGCCCGACACCCCAAGAAACCGGGCGTTCGCGGCCAAGGTGCGGGCTGCGGTGACCCGGTATCAAAACACCGGCATCCGGATCGAGGATTCGTACCTGATCACCGCGAAAGGACTCGAGCGAATCAGCCTGGCGCCGCGGGACCTCGAGGAGGTCGAGAACCTCACCCGGAGGCGCCCGGTCCCGTAGGCCCGGCGCGACCATGGCCGCGCACCGGATCAGGCGGTGGCGCCGCCGTCGATCACCATGATCTGGCCGGTCATGAACGAGGCCTCGTCGCTCGCGAGATAGAGCGCCGCGTGGCCGATCTCGTTCGGTTGGCCAAGGTGGCGAATCGGCTGGTCGCCGATGAGTTCCTGGGCCCGGCCCTCGTCCTTCCAGAAATACTCGCTGAAATCGGTCTGGATCAGACCCGGGCAGATCGCGTTGACCCGGATCCCCATCGGGCCGAAGTCCCGGGCCCAGGACCGCGTCAGCATGATCAGTCCGGCCTTCGTGAAGCTGTAGAGCAGCCCGCCCGGCTGGGGCTTGAGTCCGGAAATCGAGGCGATGTTGATGATCGAACCCGCCCGCCCCGCGGCGATCATCCGGGGCACCACCAGGTTCACCAGCCGGAACGCCGAGAGCACGTTGATCTCGACCATCTTGGCGAGCATCTCGTCGGTATTGTCGAGCGCCTTGAGCGCGCCGACGTTGGTGGCGCTGTTGTTGACGAGGATATCGATCGGGCCGGCCCGGTCCTCGGTATCCCGGACCACCCGCTCCAGATCCTCCTTTCGCCCGACGTGACACTCCATCGGGATGATGCGTCCCGGCAGATGGGCGAGTGCCGCGGCCGTCTCCTCGAGATTGCTCAACTTCCGCGAGGCGATCACGACCGTACCGCCGGCCTCCGCCAACGCGGCAGCGATGGCCTTGCCGATGCCGCGGCCGCCACCGGTAACCAGGGCCGTGCGGCCCGAGAGAGAGATCGTCGCTGCCACGAAAAAAGCCCTCCGGCGTTCAGGCGTCTTCGAGGCCGGGGCGGCCGGCCTCGATCCGGAACGACCGGGCCGTACTGATCGGCGCTCCGGGGCGGGTCACGTAGGGAACGACCCGATAGTCTGCCAGCCACTGCTTCTGGTCGAACCGGCACCGGACGTAGCCGCGGCGCGAATTGGTGAACTTGATGTGCGGATTCTCGGCGAGCGTCGCGTCACTGTTGGGGAAGGCGTCCACCCCGTCGCCGCCCGAACTGATCGACGTCCCCACCAGTTCGACGCCGATCGTGTCCGAAGTGGGCTCCGCAAAGTTGCGCTTGATGTCACAGGCCCAGTTCGAATGGATGTCGCCGGTCAGCACCACGGTGCTGCCGCGCCCCCGCTCCGCGATCGCGTCAATGGCCCGCTTCCGGGCGGCCTGGTAGCCGTTCCAGTTGTCCATGTTGTAACGCTCGGCGGGCCCGGGCTCCGAATCCAGGCGGCTGAAGAGCACCTGCTGGGCCACCACGTTCCAGCGCGCCCGATTGGCCGCGAGCCCGTCGAACAACCACCGCTCCTGGGTGGCCCCCATCATCGTGGCCGCCGGGTCGTAGGTCCCGGCGCAGGGTTCCTTCTGCCGGTCGCCGCAGGGCTGGTCGGTGCGGTACTGCCGGGTGTCGAGTACGAAGAATCGCGCCAGGGTGCCGACGTCGATGGTCCGGAAGAGCCGCGCCTCGGGGCCGCGCGGCCGGGCCGAGGCCCGGACCGGTTGGTGCTCGTAGTAGGCCTGATAGGCGGCGGCGCGGCGCCGAAGGAACTCAGCCACCGGCGCATCGGCCTCCGAATGCTCGCCGGCGTAGTTGTTGTCCACCTCGTGATCGTCCCACGTGAGGACCCAGGGCACGCTCTGATGCGCCGCCTGCAGCGCCGGATCGGTCTTGTAGAGCGCATAGCGGGCCCGGTAGTCCGCCAGGGTGACGATCTCGTGATCGCCGTGGCGCCGGACCCGGCCGGCGATGGCGCCGTCCTCGTAGATGTAGTCGCCGAGGTGGGCCACGAGCCGGAGATCCTCGCGGGCGAGGTGCTCGTAGGCGGTGTAGAGGCCTTGTTCGTAGTGCTGGCACGACACGAATGCGAAGGGAAACTGGTCCGGTGCGGTGCCCGCCTTCGGCATGGTCCGGCTCCGGCCCACCGGGCTCGCCTCCCCGCCCGCCATGAAGCGGTACCAGTACCACCGATCCGGATCGAGACCTTGCACCTCGACGTGGACACTGTGCGCGAGGTCCGGATGCGCGGCCGCAGTACCCCGGCGGACGACGCGGCTCATTCCCTCGTCCGCCGCCACCTCCCAGCGGACTTCCACCGGCGAGGGCGGCATCCCCCCGTCGCTCAACGGGTCCGGGGCGAGCCGGGTCCAGAGCACGAACCCGTCCGCCGCCGGATCGCCGGAGGCAACTCCGAGCGCGAACGGATAGGCGCGGGCCCGGAGCCGCAGGAGGCGGTGGAGCCCCGCGGGATCGATCAGCGCGAGAGCGCCGAACGACAAGCCGCCGACAAACGCCCGCCGGCCCAACGACGTCTCCATCAGCCCACCCCCTTGTCGATCGTCCCGCGCGCCTGATCGGCCAGCACCGCCACCGCGCGGTTCATCCCGGCAAACCGCTCGTCCCGGGTCGCTCCCCGAACGTAGCGGGCATAGATCTGCTGGAGAATCACCGCCAGCTTGAACAAGCCGAAGACGACGTAGAACCGGAAGTCCCCCGGATCGGTACCGGTCCGGTCACGATAAGCCGCCAGCAGCTGCGCCCGCGTCCACATGCCCGGCGCCGTGGTCGGTCCCATCGCGAGCCGCCGCATCGGCTCCGGGTCGCCGGGCTCGACCCAGTACGCGATGGCGGCACCGAGATCGAGCAACGGATCGCCGACGGTGGCCATCTCCCAGTCGAGAACCGCCACGATCCGCCCCGGGTCGGCGGGATCCACGATCAGGTTGTCGAACTTGAAGTCGTTGTGGATGATCGCGGCGCCGCTCTCGGCGGGCCGGTGACGCTCGAGCCAATCGGCCACGGCCTCCATGGCGGGCACCGGCTCGGTCTCGGCCGCGCGGAACCGCCGGGCCCATCCCTGCACCTGCCGCTCCACGTATCCCTCGGGGCGGCCGAAATCGCCGAGGCCGACCGCCCGGTAGTCGATGTGGTGCAGGTCGGCGAGCGTGTCGATCAGCGCCCGGCAGAGCCGGTCCGCCGCCGCCGGGTCGAGCCCGGGACCCGGGGGCAGCGCCGCCCGGATCACGGCACCGCGCCGCCGTTCCATCAGATAGAACGGCGCCCCGATCACGGTCTCGTCCTCGCAGAGATGCACCGGACGCGGCGCGGGCGGAAACACCGGCGCCAGCGCCGAGAGAATCCGGTATTCGCGGGTCATGTCGTGCGCGGTCCGGACGGTGTTGCCGAACGGGGGCCGCCGGAGGACGAGATCGCCGGTGGCCGTCTCGACGAGGTAGGTGAGGTTCGAGTGCCCGCCCGGGAACTGCGACACGATCACGGCGCCGTCGGTCCCGAGCGCGGTGCGGAGGTAGGCCGCGAGCCGCTCCGTATCGAGCGCCTCGCCCGCGCGGGCCGCCCGAGGCGCGTCGTCCGGAAGGCGCGTTCCGGGCGCCACGTCAGGCCGGGCCGGCTGAGGCAGCGGTTACCGGCGAGTTCATTCCAGGGACTCGTAGTGCTGCTGAATCCGCTGGACGCCCCGGATCCATCGATCCCGGTCGTCCGCCTTCCGCCGCACGAACTCGGCGACCTCCGGATGCGGGAGCACGAGAAACTCCCCGCTCCGGAGCCCGGCGATCACTGCGTCGGCCACGGCCTCGGGCTCGATGGCCGCCGGCTCGAGCAACGCGGCGATCCGGGGATCCGCCGCGAGCATCGGCGTCCGGACGCCCTGGGGACAGACACAGGTCACCTTCAACCCGCGGCCGCCATAGGTGATCGCAAGCCACTCGGCGAACGCCACGGCCCCGGCCTTCGAGACGGCATACGGCGCGGAGCCGACCTGGGTCAGCAGTCCGGCCGCCGACGCCACCACCACCCAGTGCCCCTGGCCCCGCCGGAGCATGTCGGGCACCACGACCCGGGCAGCCCGGACGTGCGCCATGAGGTTCACCTCGAGGACCCGCTGCCATTCCTCGTCCGGCAGCTCCGCGCCGCCGGCGGCCGCCGTCCCCGCATTCGAGCAGAAAAGATCGATCGGGCCGACCCGCTGCTCCACGTGCGCCACGAGAGCCACGAGGTCGGCGGGCCGGCTCACGTCGGTCCGGAACGCGACGCCCCCCGCGCGGGCCGCGGTATCCTCCGCTGCCGCCAGATCCCGGTCCGCCACGACGACCTGGGCGCCCTCGCGGGCCAGCCGGAGCGCGATCGCCCGGCCGATCCCGCCGGCACCGCCGGTCACCACGGCTACCCGGCCGGCGAAGTTCACGAGCGGGGCTGTCCCTTCCGGAGCTCGAGCTTGGCGATCGCCTCCTGGTGGACCTCGTCCGGACCGTCCGCGAGCCGGAGGGTGCGGGCCTGGGCCCAGGCATAGGCCAGGAACGAATCCTGACTCACCCCCATCCCGCCATGCGCCTGGATGGCACGGTCGAGAACCGCCAGCGCCATGTTAGGCGCCACGACCTTGATCATGGCGATCTCGGTCCGGGCCGCCTTGTTCCCGACGGTATCCATCAGGTGCGCCGCCTGGAACACCAGGAGCCGCGCCTGGTCGATCTCGATCCGGCTTCGGGCAATGTCCGCGCGGATCGTGCCCTGCTCCGCCAGCGGCCGCCCGAACGCCACCCGGGTCCGAACCCGCTCGCACAGCGCCTCGAGCGCCCGCTCCGCCGTCCCGATGAGCCGCATGCAGTGATGGATCCGCCCGGGGCCGAGGCGGCCCTGGGCGATCTCGAAACCGCGTCCTTCGCCCAGCAATAGATTGGCGGCCGGCACCCGGACGTCGTCGAACCGGACCTCGCCGTGGCCGTGTGGCGCGTCGTCGTAGCCGAAGACGGTGAGCATCCGCTCGACGACGACACCGGGCGTGTCGGTCGGCACCAGGATCATCGATTGCTGGCGGTGCGGCGCCGCGTCCGGGTTGGTCCGGCCCATCACGATCAGGATCCGGCAGCGGGGATCGCCGGCGCCGGAGGTCCACCATTTCCGGCCCGTGAGCCGGTAGTGATCGCCTTCGCGAACGATCGGCATCCGGATGTTGGTGGCGTCCGAACTCGCGACCTCCGGCTCCGTCATCGCGAAGGCGCTCCGGATCTCCCCGGCCAGGAGCGGCTCCAGCCAGGTCCGTTTCTGCTCGTCGGTCCCGTACCGCTCCAGCACCTCCATGTTCCCGGAGTCGGGCGCGGAACAGTTGAACACCTCGGGGCCGATCGGGGACCGGCCCATCAGTTCGCAGAGCGGCGCGTACTCAAGGTTGGTGAGCCCCGCGCCCCGGTCGGACTCCGGCAGGAAGAGATTCCAGAGCCCGGCGGCCCGGGCCTCCGTCTTGAGGGTCTCGACGGTTCGCGTCGGCCGCCACCGCTCGGCGGCCACCTCGGCGTACCAGGCGGAC
The DNA here is from genome assembly GCA_050183815.1 of Gemmatimonadales bacterium. Lineage (GTDB taxonomy): Bacteria > Gemmatimonadota > Gemmatimonadetes > Gemmatimonadales > GWC2-71-9 > SHZU01. The sequence continues at coordinate 34,317 of JBFXAY010000030.1, forward strand.
TCGGCGGGGAGGACCCGCTCGTTCATGAACGCCGCGACCCGGCGGTGCAGGTCGGCGGCGCGGGGCGTGAGGGCGAAGCCGGTCACTGGTCAGCAGGTGCGGGGTGGAGGGCAAGCGGTTCGGCGATCCGAGCGGAACGTAGCGAAAAAGACGCCGTCCGGCGAACCCGCGCGCGGGCCGGCGAACCGCTTGCGTCCGATCGGGGCGGGCAGCTAATTCCACCTTCCCGCCGCCCCGGCCCCCCGATGACCTTCGCGTCGTACTCCCAGTTCCCTCGCGCCGAGTGGGCCGCCCTCCGGTTCAATACCCCGCTCACCCTGGCGGAAGCGGACCTGGCGGAGTTGCGCGGGCTCGAGGAACAGCTGTCGATGGGAGAAGTCACGGACGTCTATCTGCCGCTCTCCCGGCTGCTCAACCTCCACGTCGCCGCGTCGCGGGAACTCGCCCGGGTCGCCGATGTGTTTCTCGGCCGGACCACCGGTGAGACGCCGTATGTGATCGGGATCGCCGGCAGCGTTGCGGTGGGCAAGAGCACCACGGCCCGGGTGATGCGGGCGCTGCTGGCGCGGTGGCCGGACCATCCCAAGGTGGATCTCGTCACCACCGACGGCTTCCTCTACCCCAACGAGGAACTCGCCCGGCGCGGGCTCATGGCGCGGAAGGGGTTCCCGGAGAGCTACGACGTCCGCCGGCTGGTGCAGTTCGTGGCCGATGTGAAGGCCGGCGCGCCGAGAGTGGCGGCGCCGATCTACTCGCATCTGGTCTACGACATCGTGCCGGGGGCCGAGCACTTCGTCGAACGCCCCGACGTCCTGATCCTCGAGGGACTCAACGTGCTCCAGGGGTCGGACCGGCGCAGCGGCGACGGCGACCGGCCGTTCGTGTCCGACTTCTTCGATTTCTCGATCTACGTCGACGCCGCCGAGGAGCACATCCGGACCTGGTTCCTCAACCGGTTCCGCCGGCTTCGGGAAACGGCGTTCCGCGACCCCAAGTCGTTCTTCCGCCGGTACGCCGAGATGGCCGAGCCGGACGCGGTCGCCTTTGCCAATCAGGTCTGGGACGAAATCAACGGGGTCAACCTGCGCGAGAACATCGAGCCCACGAAGGAACGGGCCCACCTGGTGCTCGAAAAGGGCCCCAACCACGAAGTCACCGGCGTCCGGCTCCGGCGCCTCTGAAGGGAACGCTCATGTCGATGCCTGCCGTCCTGGCCGGAAGCCTGGCCGCCGCCGTCGCCGTCGTCCCGGTCGCCGCTCAGGGCCGGACCCACCGGCTCGACGCCTCGCCTGCGACCGTTGCGTTCGGATACTACAGCGCCGCCGCGGCACCGGTGCTCCGGATCACGTCGGGAGACGTGATCGACGTCTCGACGATGATCACCAACCGGCCCGACCGGCTCGAGGCGGCCGGCGTGCCCGCCGCCAAGGTCCAGGCCTCGCTCCGGGCGATCACCGACCAGGTGAAGGACCGCGGTCCCGGTGGCCACATTCTCACCGGACCGGTGTACGTCGAAGGGGCCGAGCCCGGCGACGTGCTCGAAGTGAACATTCTCGACGTCGGTTTCGACATCGACTACGGGTACAACGGGTGCCGCGGCTTCCTTCCCGAAGCCTGCGGCGAACCGCGGACCCGGATCATCGCCCTCGACACCGCCGGCCGGCGGGCCGACCTCGGCAACGGTATCGTCGTTCCGCTGCGCCCGTTCTTCGGATCGATGGGGGTCGCCCCGGCCCCGGAGCTCGGGCGGGTCAGCAGCAACCCGCCGAGCCGGCACGCAGGCAACCTCGACAACAAGGAGCTCGTCGCGGGTACGACGCTGTTCATCCCGGTGTTCGTTGCGGGCGCCCTCTTCGAAGTGGGCGACGGGCACGCCGCCCAGGGCGATGGCGAAGTCGACCAGACGGCGATCGAGACCGCACTCCGGGGCCGGCTCCGGCTCACCGTCCGCAAGGACCTCAAACTCGTCTGGCCCCGCGCCGAGACACCGACGCACTACATCACCATGGGAACGGACCGCGATCTCACGGTGGCGACGAAGACCGCGCTGCAGGAGATGATCCGGTTTCTGGAGGAGAAGAAGGGCCTCAGTACCGTCGAGGCCTACCGGCTCGCCAGCATCGCCGGCGACCTGAGGATCACCCAGCTCGTCGATGAGAACATGGGCGTGCACATGATGATGGCGAAGTCGATCCTCGGAACGCGGTAGTCGGCCGGAGCGAGTTCAGCCGCCGGCGTCCAACGCCCGTTCGGGATCGAGCCCGAGCCAGCGACGGGCCGCGGCTTCGTCCTCGAACACGACCTGGAGCGAGTCGGGCATTTCGGCGGTCAGAATCTGGTACATCCGCATCATCCCGAACATCAGCCTGCTGTCGACGAGGAACGCCCGCCGAGCCCCGGCGCCGAACGGATTGCGTTCGGCCAGAGTGCGGATCGCCGCCGTCGAGAGTCGGGCCGCCGTGGCGCCGCGGAGATCGAACAGTTGATTCAGATGCGGGGCGAAATCGGGATGCTCGCGCAGGCGTCGCTGGTGGTCGAGCAGGTCGCCATCGAGCAACTCGCCGGTGGCCCGGCTGGAGACGAGCCCCGCGGAGGCGTCGATTCGAAACGCAATGGGCACCGGAGGCCCCCATCGATCGGCGGAAACCGGCTCCGCCGGGAGACCGCGCCGAATCCGGCCGCCGGGCGTGGCAACGCGCCGGTGGAAGCTATCGCCGCTGGGCCGCGCCGGCGACCAGCGAGTCGCTCTTCTGTTGAGGTCAATACAACTCCCGGCGCTTCAGATACCGGCCACGACCACGAACTGTGCCTCGGCTGCGCCGTCCCGGGCCGCCCGCGCCGCGGCGTACGCCTCGGAGTCGTAGAAGCTCGTCGCCGTGGCAAGATCCGGAAACTCGACGATGACGACCCGTCGGGTTTCTTCGGGGCCTTCGAGCGTGATTTTCTCCCCGCCGCGGGCCAGGAACTTTCCCCCCGCCGCGGCGATCGCGGCCGGGCTCAGCTTCATGTACTCCCGGTACTGCTCGGGGTCGGTCACCTCGATCCGGGCAATCAGGTAGGCTGGCATCGGAACTGACGCTCCCTGTTGGGGTTGAGGGCCGGGAACCCCGGCCGGAACGCGGGGAAGATACCGGGCCCCGGCGCCGGGAACCCCGATGGGTGGCAGGACCGGGCCCCGGGTGCATATTTAGGGTTCAGCCCCTGCCCGAGGTGAGGTTCCCGATGGTCTACACGCTCAAGGTCAATGGCCGGACCCGCACGATCGACGTCGCGCCGGACACTCCGCTGCTCTGGGTCCTTCGCGACGAACTCGATCTCCCCGGCACCAAGTTCGGCTGCGGCCTCGGTCAGTGCGGTGCCTGCACCGTGCACATCGGCGGCGCGGCGGTCCGGTCCTGCAGTACCGCGATCTCCACCGTCGGCAACGGCGACATCACCACGATCGAGGGACTGTCCGCCGACGGCACCCACCCGCTGCAGCGGGCCTGGGTCGAACTCGACGTGCCGCAGTGCGGCTACTGCCAGGCCGGCCAGATCATGGCGGCGGCGGCCCTGCTCGCCCGCAACGCCAAGCCGACCGACGCCGACATCGACGCGGCCATGAACCGGAACCTCTGCCGCTGCGCGACCTACCTTCGGATCCGCGAAGGCATCCACCGGGCGGCCGCCATCATGGCCGGCGCCGCCACGTCCACGTCGTCCTCATCCGGCGCGGCCGAGTAAGGGGAAACCATGACTGCCTCGACGCTCGATCGCCGTTCGTTCCTGCAGCTCTCCGCCGTAGCCGGCGGAGGCCTGATGCTCGCCGCGGTGATTCGCCCGGAAACCCGGGCCCTCTTCGGCCAGACCCAGCAGGCGGATCTCGAACCCAGTGCCTTCATCCGGATCGCTCCCGACGGCGCGGTCACGATCATGTCGAAGAACCCGGAGATCGGCCAGGGCATCAAGACCTCCCTCCCGATGCTGATCGCCGAGGAACTCGATGTCGACTGGGACAAGGTCACCGTCGAACAGGCGATGGCCGACCAGCGCAAGTACGGCCGCCAGTTTGCCGGCGGCAGCACCGCGACCCCGCTCAACTACGATGAACTCCGCCGGGTCGGCGCCGCCGGCCGGCAGCTCATTCTGGCGGCCGCCGCGGCCGCCTGGAGCGTTCCGGTCGCCGAACTCTCGACCGCCTCCGGCACGGTCCGCCATCAGAAGTCCGGCCGGTCCGCCGGCTACGGCACCTTCGCCGCGCGCGCCGCCACGCTGCCGGTGCCGGAACTCAAAACGGTCCCGGTCAAGGATCCGAAGGACTTCAAGCTGATCGGCAGGCCGATCACCGGCGTGGACAACCCGAAGATCGTCACGGGCCAGCCGCTCTTCGGGATCGACGTGAAGGTGCCGGGGATGCGCTACGCCCTCTTCGAGAAGAGCCCGGTCTTCGGCGGCAAGGTGGCCTCGGCCAACCTGGACGCGGTCCGCCGGCTGCCCGGCGTGCGCCACGCCTTCACCGTCGACGGCGGCGACAACTTGAGCGGCCTCCTCGGCGGGGTCGCGATCGTGGCGGACAGTTGGTGGGCCGCCCGGAGCGCCCGACGGGCACTCGAGGTCACCTGGAACGAAGGACCGACCGCCTCACAATCGAGCACCGGCTTCGCCACCCGCGCCGCGGAACTCGGCCGCGGCGCGCCGGCCCGCTCGCTGCTCGCCACGGGGGACGTCGAGACGGCGCTGGCGGGCGCGGCCAAGGTGGTCGAGGCGGAGTACTCCTATCCGTTCATCGCCCACGCGCCGCTCGAGCCGCAGAACTGCACGGCGCACTTCGCCAACGGCAAGCTCGAGATCTGGGCCCCGACCCAGAACCCGGAGCCGGGCCGCCAACTCGTGGCCCAGACCCTCGGGATCGCGCCGGACGCGATCACCATCCACATGACCCGGTGCGGCGGCGGCTTCGGCCGGCGCCTCAGCAACGACTACATGGTCGAGGCCGCCTGGATCGCGAAGGAAGCGGGCGTCCCCGTGAAGCTGCTCTGGCTCCGGGAGGACGACATGCAGCACGACTTCTACCGGCCGGCCGGCTTCCATTTCCTCAAGGCCGGGGTGGACGCCAACGGCAAGGTGGTGGCCTGGCGCAACCACTTCGTCACCTTCGGGGAGGGCCAGCGGTTCGCCGCCAGCGCCACGATGTCGCCCACGGAATTTCCCGGGCCGTTCGTGGCGAACTACTCGCTGGGCGTGTCCACGATGCCGCTCGGCGTGCCGACGGGCCCGCTCCGGGCGCCAGGCAGCAACGCGCTCGCGTTCGTGATGCACTCGTTCATCGACGAACTGGCCCACGCCGCAGGCCGTGACCCGGTCGCATTCCGGCTTGACCTCCTCGGCCGCGAGGAGCAAATCAAGGATGACCAGGGCCGGGTGATCTACGACGCGGCCCGGATGCGGGGGGTGCTCGAGCTCGTCGCCGAGAAGTCGGGGTGGGGCCGCACCAGCCTGCCGAAGGGCACCGGACGGGGCGTGGCCTTTCATTTCAGCCACCGCGGCTACTTCGCGGAAGTCGTCCAGGTCACGGCCGCCACGCCGGAAACGTTCAAGGTGGACAAGGTCTGGGTCGCGGGCGACGTGGGCAGCCAGATCATCAACCCGAGCGGCGCCATCAATCAGGTGCAGGGCGCGGTGCTCGACGGGATCTCGGAAGCCCTCGGCCAGGAGATCACGATCGAAAACGGCCGGGCGGTGGAGCGCCACTTCCAGGACTTCCCCCTGCTGCGGATGCGGCAGGCGGCGCCGGTGGAGGTCCACTTCCGGATCACCGACAACCCGCCGACGGGGCTCGGGGAACCGGCGCTCCCGCCGGTAGTGCCGGCGCTCTGCAACGCGATCTTCGCGGCGACCGGGAAACGGGTTCGCTCGTTGCCGCTCTCGAAACAGGACCTGGCCTGGGGCTGATTCGAGCCCGGGCGCACGGAAGAAGAGGCGCCCCGCCGAGCATCCGGCGGGGCGTCGTATCCCGGGCTCGAACCCCGGGTGGTTGCGGGCGGCCAGCCGCGGCCGCCCGCGAGATCAGTCGTCGCAGGGAACCCGGTTCGGTTCGGCCGCGAGCCTGAGTTGGGCCGGATCGGTGACCTGGATCCGGAGTACCCCGCCAATGCGCTCGACGACGCCGGTCACCAGAATCCGCTTGCCGGCGTACCCTTCCAGACGAGGCATTGCATCGGCAGCCGCAGCGGCGACCACCGCGCTCAGGACCTGCCGGGGAGACTTCCGCTCCAGATCGAGCCAGACATCGCTCCGGGAAGTCTTCCGGACCCCTGCGACGATTCCCTCGACGGTGACACGCTGGCCAATGAAAAACGCTGCTTCCGATGCCGGGATCGTTCGAGTGGAGTCCCCCAACCCCACTGCGGGCAAGCCCGCCAGCAGAACTACTGCTGCAAACTGCGTCATCGGAAGCAGCATTTTGGCCTCCGTCGAGGGTGGGAAAATGGGATACTCGAAGTGATGAACCCGTGAAGCGGTCGTGAAGGAGCCGAAAACCGACCCCCGGCTCCGGACCGGCCCCGCGAAACCGGCGAGCCACCCCCGGCGTAGGAGTGCCGGCGTTCCAAACCAGAACCGAAAGGACCCTCCGATGCGCTGGATTCTCCTGGCCGCCGCCCTCGTCGGCCTCGGCGCTGTGCTGGCGCCCGATGCCCGGGCTCAGTCCGGCCCCGCCGCCGCCGCCAAAGCGGCTGCCAACCCGAAGTTCGAAGGCTCCTGGCAAGGCAACTACTCGACCGACGGCCCGTCCGGAATCATGAGCCTCGATCTCGCCCCCGGCACGCCGTGGAAGCTCGTCATCTCGATGGGCGCCGAAGCGCCGCCCCCGAGCGATCCGAGGGACCTGGCCATGGACGGCAACAAGCTGACCTGGAAGCAGGCCTTCGGCGAGTACGACGTGAGCTTCGTGGCGACGCTCAACGCCGAGGGTACCCAGATCACCGGGACCCTGGAAGCCAACCAGGGCGGCTCCTACGCCGGCGGCGGCTCCTTCACGCTGAACCGCAAGGCCAAGTAGCCCGGGAACCAGGGCCAACGAAAACGGGGTGGGATCGTCATCGATCCCACCCCGTTTCGGTCTGGCCGGCGCCGATCAGCTGCCGCCGAGCCGATTGCTCTTGATCAGGATGGCTCCGGAGGCATGTCCGTCGCCGTAGCGGCTGGTGGCCTGGGTGCCGGACAGGAACCGCATCTCGACGATTTCGGCGACCCGGATGTTCCGGAGTTCGTCCATCGAGGGCTGTTTCACGTCATCGAGGTAGATAACGATCTCGGTCTGTTTCTGGCGCTCGGCGTCGAGGGCCGAGTTCCTGGAGTCGTTCGCCGCCGTGGCCGACTGGTCGAGCGAGCCGGTCGGATTGTCCTCGCTGCCGTTGTTCTTGGAGGCCGGGCGGTAGGACGGGCCTCCGAGGGCCGCGCCGCCCAGGGACCCTTTCGAACGGGACACCCGGAGCCACTGCGGGCGGAGCCGCTTCACCGCCTCTTCGGCGTTGGTGATGTCGTCCTTCGTGGCGATTTCCTCGGCCGTGATGACGTAGGTGTCCTTCTTGATCTTCTTTTCCTTCTGCGCCGCCGCGGGCGTCACCCCGATGGCGAGGGCGAGGCCCACGCCGACCAGCCCTGCTCCGACCAGCTTCCGCATCGTTCCTCCTCTGGTTCCGCGTCCCGGGTCCCCGGCGCCCGGGCGCGCCCTCAAGGTTGGCGCCGCGCCGCTCCGGCGTCAACCAGATCGATCCGGTCGATGACGTCGCCCTCGAGAATCGCGTCCACCACGTCGAGCCCCCGGGTAACCCGGCCGACCACGGTGTAGTCGAAGTCGAGGCGGAGGTTATCGACCAGGTTGACGAAGATCTGGGCATCGCCGGTGTCGCGCCCCCGGGTGGAGATGCCCACCGTGCCGCGCTCGTGCGAGAGGGGGCCGACTTCGTCCCGAAGGTACTTCACGTCACCCGCGTACTCGTTGGCCCGCGGGCTGCCGCCCTGGATCACGAAATTCGCCACCACCCGGTGGAAGGTGAGCCCGTCGTAGTAGCCGGCGGTGGCGTTCTTGACCAGGCGCGCCACCGACACCGGCGCGAGATCCGGATCGAGCTCGATTTCGAACACGCCGCCGCCGGAGGTGCTCGCCATGGTGACCCGGAGACTCATCCCGCGAAGCCCGTCGATCGCGGACCAGTCGAACCGGGTCGGCGCCAGCGGCTGCGGCGTGGCTCGGCGGGTGACACCGGTCCATTGCGTGAGCAACCGGGCCGCGGCGGCCGCGACGACCGGGTCGTAGTCCTCGAGAAGCGGCTCGAGCGCGGGCGCGTGGGCCGGGCCACCGACCTCGGCCAGGCGCTCGAGAATCGCGAGCCGGGGATCGCGGGCGGTGTCGCGCCGGTCGTCGGTGACCCGGGTCAGAGCCGCCGCCAGGGCGGCCGCCGCCTCCTGCCGGTGCGGCGTCCCGGCGAGCGCCCGGGACGCGCTGATGATGAGCTGGTAGTCGCTCCGGCCCAACTCGTTCCGGAACACCGAGTCGACCGCGTGGCCCCGGACCCGGAGCAGCCCGGCCAGCGTGGCCTCCCGGACGTTGTCGTTCGGATCCTCGGAGAGTGTGAGGAGCCGTTCCTGGTCGCCGATGATCCCGGCGGCTCGGGCGGCATACATCCGGACCTGCCAGGTGAGCGAAGCACCGGCCCGGCTGAGGACCGACTTGGCCCGGTTGGGATCGATCCGCGCCAGGGCAATCAGCGCGGCGGCACCGCGATGCCAGTTGGCGATGCTGACGAACGAGGCGCGCTGGCTGCCCGCCAGGGAATCGACCAGCGGCCAGAGCACGTCGGAGATTCCGGCGGACGCCGGGCAGGGATTCCCGAGCAGCTGAATGGCCTGGAGGGTGACGTGGTACCCGGGATCCCGCATGGCGCGGACGAGCGGGTCGCAGTCGGTCGGCTGAAACCGGCGCCCCCAGACCCGGAGCGCCTCGACCCGCACCATCGGACTGCGGTCGAGGAGGGCTTCGGCGAGATAGTCCCGGCGGGCCTCGACGCCGGTCGAGTCGCCCGCCCAGATCACACCCAACCGGCGCACCTCCTCGTCGGGATCGCCGGCGAGGCGCGCCAGGAGGGTCGGATCGGGAGCCGCCGCGTTCGCGAGCGCGGCCACGGCGGCCCGGCGGATCCGGGCGGCCGACTCGAGGTCGTCGTCCGCCGCGACGGCCCACATCCGGAGGCGGTTGAGCAGCTCCGGCTGCCTCGGGTAGGCGGCCCCGCCCAGGCGCACGAACGCCTCGGCCCCGCGGGCCACTTCGACCATCTGCGCGGCGGGAATCGGGCGGGCGCCGAGCCCGGCCAGGGTCAATTCGGCCGCCCGGGCCCGATCGGGCGACCGGTACGGCAGCCGGCCGACGGAACGGGCCAGCGCCGCAATCACCGTCGGGTCCCGCTCCTGGCCGAGCCGGTCGAGGAGAATCGGGGCGGCCCCGGCCGCCACGCTGGTATCCTGGCCGATTTGCGCGACGGCGAAGGCCGCCGCCGACCGCACCGCGGGCCGGGGATCGGCCACGAAGGGCAGCACTCGCGAGAGCAGCGCCGGACGTTCCAGTCGGCCGATGGCGCGCACCGCCATCGCGGCGACCTCGGCGTCCCGGCTGGCCAGCCCCTGATAGAGCGGGGCCAGTTCGTCCGCGGTGCGGGCCCGGCTGTCCTCGGCCACCAGCATCGCCTGCCGGAGCTGGGCGTCGGCCCGTTGCGCCGCCACCGGGGCGGCCATCGTCAGCGACGCCAGAACCGCCGCGCATCCCGTCAACCTGCTCATCGTACGCCCACCATGCCCTTCACCGAAGAAATCAGCTTGGCGCTGTCGTAGCCCACGCCGTCCTTGAAGACCCACCGAACCCGCCGGATGTCGCTCGGCACCGCCGCCGGGTTGCCATCGAGCACGACGAGATCGGCTCGCTTGCCGATCGAGACCGTCCCGAACTCGGCCGCCCGGCCGAGGACCGCGGCCCCGTTCGCCGAGACGATCCGCACGGCGGCCTCGGGAGCGAAGCCGGCCTCGACGAGGAGCTCGTAGTTCCGGAGATCGCCGTATCCGGGGAGGCTGCCGTTGCCCCAGGGATCGACGCCGGCCGCCAGGAGGCCGCCCGCCGCCACCCATTTCCGCTCGAAGCGCATCATCTTGGCGAACAGCTCGACCGGCACCACCAGGCCTTCCCGGGCCCGGGTGGCGGCCAGATCGGCGCGAGCGGCGTCCCCGGCGGCCGGCGACATCGCCGCGAGCGCCTCCTCGGGAATCCGGGCCCGTTCGGGGACGAACAACTCATAGACGGACAACGTCGAGGTCAGGGCCACACGCCGGGCCGTGAGTTCGCGGATCGTCGAATCGACCGCGGGACTCTCCACATCGACGTTGACCTGGTACCGCATGTTTTCGGGCGAGCAGCGGTCCGGCTGGCGGTTGGGCAGATAGTCGCTGTTGGTGATGAAGCCGTGCTCGAGGTTGTCGATCCCGAGTGCCGCGGCCTCCCGGAAGCTCACCGAGCAGAGATGGCCGGTGACCCGCATCCCGTGGCGGTGGGCTTCGTCGATCGCCGCGGCGAGAATGGCCCGGGAGACCGACCCCTGGAACTTGAGCCAGGTGGCGCCCTCCGAGGCCCAATAGGCGACGACCCGGCGGGCTTCCTCCTCGGATTCGAGGCGCCGGTTGTGCCCGGGACCCGCCCCGGGGCCGTCGAGATACGGCCCGCTGATGAACATCCGCGGCCCGGGCGCCCGGCCCCGGTCGATGTCGCGCTTGGTGTTGATCTCGTCGTAGGGGAGCTGGCCGCCCGCGGTGCGAACCGTGGTGACCCCGAGCCCGAGGTAGAGCCGGGGTCCGGACACCGCCATCTGGGTGAGGCCGGCCGAGGAGTAGAAGTACTGGTGGCCGTGAAGATCCACGAGCCCGGGAATCACCGTCGCGCCCGCGAGATCGTGGACCCGGGCCTCCGCCGGCACGGACACGATGGCGTCATCTCCGACCGCGGCGATCCGGCCGTCCCGGATGACGATCGTCTGATTCTCGCGGAGCGGAGCGCCGGTGCCGTCGATCAGACGGGCGTGCCGGAGCGCCACAACGGGGGCGGACTCCGCCACGAACGGCGCCAGGGCCGGGCCGACCTGGGCCGCGCCGGGGGTGCCTCGGGCCGCGAGCGCCAGGAGCGCGACGGTCAGGGCCCGCCGCACCCCGGCACTCCCGCGGGTCGGCCGGGCACCGGCCGGGACCCGGGTCCCGGCCCGAAAGTGCGTCACCATGCCGCCAATGTAGCCCGCCCCCGAACCCGGGGCGAACCGCCCCGGCCCGCCGCCCGATGGACTTCCATCGAGGCAACGGCGTCCGTCGGCCGCGCGTATCACCTCCACGCCGCCACGCCTAACGAAATCCATTGAACACCCCGGATCGTCGGTCCTTCCTGTCTCTCTGCCTCGCGGCGGGGTTCGCGCCTCCGGTGGCGCGGGTCCTGGGTGAGCGGTTGCCCGCCGTGACCGGCCCGGCGGCGGCCGCCGCCATCACCCGCGAGGCGATCGCGGCGGCCGAGTCGATCGCAGGGATCAGCTACACCGACGCCGAGCGCGATCTGATGATCGCGAATCTCGAGGCCAACCTGGCCGCGTTCGAGAATCTCCGGCTCATCGACGTGCCCAACCGGGTCCCGACCGCCACCCGGTTCTCGGCGATCCTGCCGGGCCGCCGGTTCGAGGGCTCGACGCGGCGGCCGGGCGGGCGTCGCGCCAGCGCCGGCGGCGTGCGGCTGCCGGCTTCGGACACCGAGCTGGCGTTCCTGCCGGCCGTGGCGCTGGGGCACCTGCTTCGGACCCGGCAGGTCACCTCCACGCGGCTCACCGAGTTGTATCTGAACCGGCTCGAGCGCTACGATCCGAGCCTCCGCTGTGTCGTGGCACTCACCCGGGAGCGGGCCCTGACCCAGGCCCGCGAGGCGGACCGGCTCCTGGCCCAGGGGCGCCAGCTCGGTCCGCTGCACGGCGTTCCCTACGGCGTGAAGGACATCCTCTCCGTCCCGGGTTACCCCACCACGTGGGGGGCCGCGTTCTACCAGAACCGGATCATCGACGAAACGGCCACGGTGGTCGAGCGCCTCGACGCGGCCGGCGCCGTGCTCGTGGCCAAGCTCGCCATGGGCGAGCTCGGGCTCAACGACACCTGGTACCGGGGCCAGACGATGAATCCGTGGGTACCCACCCGGGGGGCGACGGGCTCGTCGTCGGGCTCCGCCGTCGCCACGGCCGCCGGACTCGTGGGGTTCGCGATCGGCGCGGAGACCATGGGATCGATCGTGAGCCCGTCGAGCCGGACCGGGGTCACCGGACTCCGGCCGACCTTCGGCCGGGTGAGCCGGCACGGGGCCATGACCCTCTGCTGGAGCCTCGACAAGATCGGTCCGATGGCCCGCTCGGTCGAGGACTGCGCGGTGATCCTCGAGGCGATCGCGGGGCCCGACGGCTAGGATCCGTCCGTGGAACCGATTCCGTTCGCGTGGGATCCGGACCGGCCGCTCGCATCGATCCGGGTCGGTTACTTCAAGGCCGCGTTCGACGCCCCGCGGCCGGGCTCCGAGCGCGATGCCGCCGCCCTCCGGCGCCTCGCCGATCTCGGCGTGAATCTGGTTCCCGTGGAGTTGCCGACCGATCTGCCCGTCAATGCGCTGCTGATCGTCCGGGTCGAGGCCGCGGCGGCCTTCGGGGAGATCGCCGGGTCGCCCGAACTGGCCCGCCTGACCGATCAAGGCGAAACCGGCTGGCCCAATTTCATCCGCTCGGGGCAGTTCGTTCCGGCCGTTGACTACCTCCAGGCGCAGCGAATCCGCACCATGCTCATGGAGCGGCTGGACGCCGTCTTTCAGGCGGTCGACGTCTTCGTGACGCCGACGTTCGGCGTGGTGCCCGTCACCAACCTCACGGGGCATCCGGTGGTCGTGGCGCCGAACGGGCGGGATGCCGACGGGGTGCCGGCCAGTCTCACGTTCGTCGGCCGGCTGTTCGACGAAGCGCGCCTCTGCACGGTGGCGCGAGCCTGGCAGGACGCCACCGGCTTCCATCAGCAGCACCCCACCGGATTCGACTCCTGAGGGTCAGGCCGTCTTCACGGCGGCCGCCCGCTCGAGGCCGAGTTCCCGAATGGACACCTCCCGCATCTCGACCTTGCGGACCTTGCCCGTCACCGTCATCGGAAACGACTCGGTGAACCGGAAGTAGCGCGGGATCTTGAAGGTGGCGATCTGCCCCTTGCAGAAGCGGCGGAGTTCCTCCTCGGTGGCGATCTCACCGGTCTTGAGCCGGATCCAGGCGCAGAGTTCCTCCCCGTATTTCTCGTCCGGGACGCCGATCACCTGGACGTCCTGCACCTTGGGGTGGCGATAGAGAAATTCCTCGATCTCCCGGGGAAAGATGTTTTCGCCCCCGCGGATGACCATGTCCTTGGCCCGCCCGATGATGTTGACGTAGCCGTCGTCCCGCATGACCGCGAGATCGCCGGTGCGCATCCAGCCGGCCCGGTCGATCGAGGCGCTGGTGGCCTCCGGGTCGTCCCAGTAGCCCAGCATCACGAGGTACCCGCGGGAGAGCAGTTCCCCGGCGGTGCCCCGGGGCACCGTCCGCTCGGTCTCGGGATCGATGATCTTGCACTCGACGTGGGGATGCACGGCGCCGACGGTGGCGGTCCGGTGCTCGAGGTCGTCGTGCTTGGTGCTCTGGAACGAGACCGGGGAGGTCTCCGTCATCCCGTAGCAGATCGTCACGTCCGCCATGTGCATCCGGTCGATCACCTGCCGCATGACCTCGACCGGGCACGGCGATCCGGCCATGATGCCGGTGCGGAGGCTGCTCAGGTCGTACTGCTCGAAGCCGGGGTCCTGGAGCTGGGCGATGAACATCGTCGGCACGCCGTAGAGGGAGGTGCAGCGTTCCTCCGCCACGGCGCGCAGGGTCATCCCGGGATCGAAGGCCTCCGCGGGATAGACCACCGCCGCGCCATGGGTGAGCGCGGCCAGGTTGCCCATCACCATCCCGAAGCAGTGATAGAGCGGCACCGGGACGCAGATCCGGTCGGCGGCGGTGTAGCCGCAGCCCCGGCCGACGAAAAAGCCGTTGTTGAGGATGTTGTGATGCGACAGCGTGGCGCCCTTGGGAAACCCGGTCGTGCCCGAGGTGTACTGGATGTTGATCGGGTCGTCGAAATCGAGTTCCGCCTCGCGATCGCGGAGCTTCGCGGCCAGGGCCGGCCCCCCGCTCTCGAGGAACTCCTCCCAGCCGAGCATCCCGGGCGAGCCCTCCCCGAGGAGGACGATCGACTCGAGCGCCGGCAGCTCGGGCGCCACCCCACGGATCATCTCCAGGTAGTCCGTCTGGCGGAACTGGCGTGCGGCCACCAGCACCGACACCCCCGATTTCCCGAGGGCGTAGCCCAGTTCGTGCCGGCGGTACGCCGGGTTCACGTTGACCATCACCGCGCCGACTTTGGCCGTGGCGTACTGGGTCAGCAGCCACTCGACGCAGTTACCCGCCCAGATCCCGACGCGGTCGCCCTTGGCCACCCCGAGGGCGAGAAACGCCCGAGCCGCCCGCTCCGCCTGCTCGTGGAGCTGCCCGTAGGTGAGGCGGATTCCCTGGTGACAACTCACCACCGCCAGGGCGTCCGGCGTCGTCTCGGCGGCCCGGTCGAGCGCCGCCCCGATGGTCGCTCCGAGGAGCGGATGGTCCGAGGGTCCCGAGACGTAGGAGGGTTGCGTCATGGCCGGGAAGGCTCCGTTCCGGTGGGGTTCCGGGTGAGAATCTACGGCTTCCGAGGGAAAAAAGGGCTCCTTCCGAGGGAAAAACCCGGTTTTCCCTATTGTTCTCCCGAGAGGCACTTCTTAGATTTTCCCCCCGGAAGTCCCCTGCAGGACGCATTCCGACCCAATTTCACGAGGAGAGGTACATGGCCACTAAGAAGAAGGCCGCCAAGAAGGCCGCGAAGAAGCCGGCGAAAAAGGCCGCCAAGAAGGCCACCAAGCGGAAACCGTCTGCCGCCTTCATGAAGCCGATGACGCCCAGCGCGGCGCTCGCTGCGGTGATCGGTGCCAAGCCGGCGCCGCGGACCGAAGTCACCAAGAAGCTCTGGGCCTACATCAAGAAGAAAGGCCTCCAGGACAAGAAGAACCGCCGCATGATCAACGCGGACGCGGCCCTCAAGGCCGTCTTCGGCGGCAAGGGCACGGTCAACATGTTCGAGATGACCAAGCTCGTGAACAAGCACCTCAAGTAGTCCAGCACCGCACCATCGTACCAAGAAGGGGCCGGACGTCTCCGGCCCCTTTGTCATTACCGGAGGTCGAGCACCCGGCGCGCCTTCCCCTGGGACCGGGCCACCGTCCCCGGAGGCTCGACCCGTACCTCGGCGGAGACGCCGGTGAACGTCTTGACGTCGTGCGCGAGGATCCGGGCGCCCTGCTCCGCCGCATCACGCGAGACGCTCCCGTCCCTCGGTTCGACGACCACGGCCAGCGTATCGAGCCGGCCGTCCCGGCGCACCTCGAGGAGATAGTGGGGAGAATAGAGGCCCACCCGGAGGATGAACTCCTCGATCTGCGAGGGAAACACGTTGACGCCCCGGATGATCAGCATGTCGTCGCTCCGGCCGGTGATCCGCGCCAGGCGCCGCATGCTGCGCGCGGTCCCGGGCAGCAAGGCCGTGAGGTCGCGGGTCCGGTACCGGATCACCGGCATCGCCTCCTTGGTGAGCGAGGTCAGCACCAGCTCGCCGCGCTCCCCGTCCGGGAGCACCGCGCCGGTGACCGGGTCGATGATTTCGGGATAGAAGTGATCCTCCCAGAGCACGAGCCCGTCCTTCGTCTCGACGCATTCGTTCGCCACCCCGGGCCCGATCACCTCGGAGAGCCCGTAGATGTCCACCGCGTCCATCGCGAAGCGCTCCTCGATCTCGCGGCGCATCTCCTCGGTCCAGGGCTCCGCCCCGTGGATTCCGACCCGGAGCGAAAGAGACCGGCTGTCGATGCCGAGGCGCTCGCACTCGTCGGCAATGACGAGGAGGTAGGAGGGCGTCGACATGATCACGTCGGGCCGGAGGTCCTGGATCATCTGGATCTGCTTGTCGGTCTGCCCGCCCGACATCGGGATCACCGTGCAGCCGAGCCGTTCCGCACCATAGTGGGCCCCGAGGCCGCCGGTGAAGAGGCCGTAGCCGTAGGTAACCTGCACGATGTCGCCCGGGCGCCCGCCGGCGGCCCGGATCGAACGGGCGACGAGCCCGGCCCAGGTACCGATATCCCTGGCCGTGTAGCCGACCACGGTCGGCTTGCCGGTCGTGCCGCTCGAGGCGTGGACCCGGACGACTCGCTCCCGCGGCACGGCGAACATCCCGAACGGGTACGTCTCCCGGAGATCCTCCTTGGTGGTGAACGGAAACCGGCCCAGATCGTCGAGCGAGCGCAGTTCGTCGGGATGAATCCCCGCCGCGGCGAACTTCTCCCGGTACCGCGGCACGTTCGACCAGGCGTGCTGGAGGCTCCACCGGAGGCGCTCGAGCTGGAGGGCCGCGATTTCGTCGCGGCTCGCAATCTCGATCCGGTCGAGGAGACGCCGGGGCGGCGCGCCCCGAAGTTCCTTGCCGTGGCGGACGGTCTTCGGCCGCTTGGTCAACGGAAACGTCGGGCGGCGAGCGGCCATGGCAGCCTTCCTCGTGGAGGTGGAACTCAGCTGGTCGGAGGGACCCGGCCGGCCCAGGGCCGCGCCCGCTCCAGCTGGCCGGCCAACTGGAACAGCGTCGCCTCGTCGCCGAAGCGCCCGACCACCTGGGTCCCGATCGGCAGCCCGGCCGCGTTCCAGAACAGCGGGACGTTCATGCCGGGCTGTCCGGTCACGTTGAAGACCGGCGTGAACGGAATCGCCGCGAAGATCTGGTCGGCCAGCTGGTCGAGCAGGCCAGCCGCCCGCACCAGTCGCCCCGAACCGAGCCGGCCCAGCAGCTCGAGGGCGAACCGCTCCGAGGGTTTCGGCTGGAGCGCGCCGATCTCGAACGGGGCAATCGCGAGGGTGGGCGTGACCAGCGCGTCGAAGCCCTCGAAGAAGCGGCCCACCTGACGTCCGGCCGTCCCGAGGTGGCGCAGCGCCGTCGAGAATTCGTCGGCCCGCAGCGCCCGGCCGAGGAGGCCCAGGGCCCAGGTCGGCGCCTCGAAGCCGGCGCGGGTCGGCGCCCGGCCCAGGTAGCGCCCCGCGTCGGTGAGATCCGCCGCGACTTCGGCGCAGATCATCACCGTGAACGCCCGGGCGAACGCGGGGCCGTCGAACGCCGGGGACGCCTCGACGACTTCGTGCCCGAGTGACGCGAGCAGCTGGACCGCATCCGCCAGCGCCGCGTGACAGTCGGCGTCCACGGTGCCGCCAAGCCACGGCGTGGCGGTCCAGGCGATCCGGAGCCGCCGGGGATCGCGGCCCGCGTCCTCGAGGTAGGGCCGTTCTGGTGGCGGGGTGAGGTACGGCGCGCCGGGATCACCGCCCATCGTCGCGTCGAGGACGGCCGCGCTGTCGCGGACCGACCGGGTCAGCACGTGATCGACCACCGCCCCCTGCCAGAGTTCGCCGTAGTCCGGCCCCGTCGGGTTGCGGCCCCGGGTCGGCTTGAGCCCGAAGAGGCCGCAGCAGGCCGCCGGGATCCGGATCGAGCCGCCGCCGTCGCCACCACCCGCGATCGGCACGATGCGGGCCGCCACGGCCGCCGCCGAACCCCCGCTCGACCCGCCGGTGGTGCGGGCCAGGTTCCAGGGATTGTGCACCGGACCGAACAGCTCGGGCTCGGTGTACGGCGTGAGACCGAACTCCGGCGTGCTGGTCTTGCCGAACGGAATCAGCCCGGCGCGGCGGAACCGGGTGACGAGTTCCGAATCGTGATCCGCCACGAAGTCCGCCAGGAACCGGCTCCCGCAGCGGTACGGCTCGTCCGCCACCATCAGCGAGAGGTCCTTGATCAGGAACGGAATCCCCGCGAACGGCCCCGGCGCCGGCCCCCGGTCCGCGAGCGTCCGGGCCCGGTCGTCCAGCCGGTGGATGATCGCGTTGAGCCGGGGATTGAGGGCGTCCGCCCGGGCGATCGCCGCCTCGAGCAACTCCCGAGGGGTCGTCTGCCCGGTCCGGATCAACTCGGCCAGGCCGAGTCCGTCGTGGCCGGCGTAGTCAGCGGGGTTCATAGCGCGGCATGACCGGGTTCTTCACGTGATCGAAGATCAGATGGGTCTCGAGGTGGGTCACCTCGGCCCGGGTGGTGAAGCGCGCCAGGAGGAACTCGCGGAGCTGGTCGGCGTCCCGCATGGCCACGTGCACCAGGAAATCGTCCCGTCCCGCAAGGTGGTAGAGCCCGACCACTTCGGGAAGCCGGAGGATCTCCCGGCGGAACTTGTCGAGCCGGTCGCGGCGGTGACGGGCGAGACGAACCGCCACCATCGCCTGGAGGCCCACGCCCATGGCCCGCGGATCGACCTCGGCGTGAAAGCCGGCGAAGACGCCGGCCGCCACGAGGCGCTGGACCCGCTCCCAGCAACTCGACGGCGCGAGCCCCACCTCCGCGGCAAGCTCCTTGTTGGAGAGCCGACCATTCTTCTGCAGGAGTCCGACGATTTCGGAGTCGATTCGATCCATCTCCACCATGGGGCGCTCTTTTCCGAATCTTCTTCGGACAATATAGCGCTCCGCCGGAGAGGCTACGAACGTTCAACCAGCTCCCTCCAGGAGGCCGCCATCCGTCCCGCTACCCACGCCGTCCACGCCGGCCGCGACGACCTGAGCACGCTCGGGGTCCACGCGCTGCCGATCGATCTCTCGACCACGTACCCGGTCCGGCCCGGCGAAGACCCGATTCCGAGTCTCGAGGCGATGGTCGAGGGCGCCGCGCCGTCCGGCAATCCGGTGTACTCGCGGCTGCATCAACCGACCGTCGCGCGGTTCGAGCACGCGATCGCCGAGCTGGAGGGCGGCGACGCGGCGGTGGCGTTCGGCTCCGGCATGGCCGCGCTCACCGCGGTGCTGCTGGCCGCTCGCGCGCGTGGCGGCCACATCGTGGCGGTCCGCCCGATGTACGGCACCAGCGACCACCTGATCTCGAGCGGACTCCTCGGCCTCGACGCCGCCTGGACCGACCAGGATCACGTGGCGGACGCCCGCCGGCCGGACACCGCACTCGTCCTGATCGAAACGCCGGCGAACCCGACGCTCGATCTGGTCGACATCGCGCACGTCGTTCGGCAGGCCGGCCCCGTTCCCGTGGTGGTGGACTCGACCTTCGCCACGCCGGTGCTGCAGCAGCCGCTGGTCCACGGCGCCGCGATGGTGCTCCACAGTGCCACCAAATTCCTCGGCGGCCACGGCGACGTCCTGGCCGGCGTCGTCATCGCCAGCGAGGCGCACGTCGCCTCGCTCCGGCAGATCCGGCTGCTCACCGGCGGGGTGCTCCATCCCCTGGGCGGCTATCTGCTCCACCGGGGCCTCGCGACGCTGCCGATCCGGGTCCAGCGAGCGCAAGCCACCGCGCGCGAACTCGCGGTCCGGCTGGCCGCGCATCCAGCGGTGGAACGAGTCCGCTACCCGGGATTGCCCGGCGGCGATCCGCGGCTGCTCCTTGGCCGCCAGCTGGCGGGCCCCGGAACGATGCTGGGCTTCGAACTCCGGACCGGTGCCGAGGCCCGGCGGGTGGTGGACGCGCTCGAGCTGATCACCCAGGCGGTGAGTCTCGGTTCGGTCGATACCCTGATCCAGCAACCGGCGGCGCTCACCCACCACGTCGTCGATCCGGCGACCCGCCATGCGAGCGGCATTGCCGACGGCCTCCTGCGGCTCTCCGTAGGGCTTGAGGACGCCGAGGATCTCTGGGCCGACCTGGACCAGGCCCTGACGGCCGAACGTCCCCAGCGCCGTCCTCGCCGCCGACGGCGGCACCAGACGACGGTCGACACCTAGGGCAGGCCACGCCCCGGCCGAGCGCGGCCCCGAAGGCGCGGTTCGCCGGCTCAGAAGCGGGAGCCGGTGAGCCGGACGTCCGCGCCGGCCCAGGCCGTGTTGAACCGGACCAGTACCGCCCTCGCCTCAGCCATCCGGCGCTGCCCTTTGAGCGACTGGGCGAGGCCGTAGAGCGACCAGCCGTTCTCGGGAAACCGGTCGAGATCCTCCCGGTACACGGCCTCGGCCTCCTCGAACCGCCCCGCGACCACCAGCGCCTTGCCAAGCGAATGCCGCACCGGGTAGTACCACACCGGCGGCTCGTTGTAGGCCATCCCGTCCTCCAGCACCACGGCCGAGCGGAACGCGCGAATGGCCGCCGCCGTGGCCCCGCGCCGGAGCGCAATCTCGCCGGCCAGCGCCGATTCGGCGATCTGCAGCGCGGTCCGGTTGTCGCCCTCCGCCGCCGTGGCCGCGGCCCGGCGGACCGAGTCGAGCGCGGCGCCGGCCTCGGCCCACCGGCGCCGGGCCGCGAACGCCACTCCGCGGGCGTAGTACGCCATCCCGGTGGTGAACCGCATCGAGGGCGGCGGCAGCGGTTCCGACAGGAGCCGGTCCCAGTGTCCGAAGGTCACCAGCGTCCAATAGCCGATCGGGGTGATCGCCTCCACCCAGGGGAGGTCCGCCGCCACGGCGGGATCGACGGCCCCGGCGGCCTTGAAGGCGTGCCGGATGGCGAGCCGGCTCGCGCCCATCATGGCGGCGGCGAAGGTCAGGAAGTGGTGATTGTGCGGGTAATACCCGGAGGCATAGATGCCGCGCCGAAGGGCGGCGCGACCCTCGAGCATCGCCTGATCGGCATGGACGGCGTGCTCGTTGAGGGTGACCGCGTCGGCGTAGCGTCCGACCCGGATGTAGATGTGGGCCGGCATGTGAACCAGATGGCCGGCGCCCGGCATCAGCGCCGCCAGTCGCTCGGCGCAGGCCACCGCGCGGGTCGGCTCCCGGGCCTCGACCGCGTGGATGAACAGGTGACACGCGCCCGGGTGCTCGGGGTTCACCGCCAGCACCATTTCGAGTTCCGAGAGAATCGCGGGCGTGAGCGGTCGCGGCGTCCCGTCCGGATTCCAGTAGTGCCACGGGCTCAGGTTCATCAGGGCATCGGCGTAGAGCGTTCTGGCTTCGAGGTTCGCTGAATCGGCCCTCGCCACCCAGCCGAGCGCCCGGGCGTAGGCGCTGTCGAGCCGGGGACGGGCCGCCGGATCGGGTGAGGCGTAGCGAAGGGCCAGCGCCTCGATCAACCGGCGTTCGCCGGGATCGCGAACGGCTTGGCGGGCCCGCTCGACCGCGGCCCGGGCGGTGTCGCCCGCCGATGGGGCCATCGGGGCGTTGAGATTGGGGCCGGAGGCGAGGGCGATGCCGAAGGCGCACATGGCGCAGGCCGGGTCGCGCCGCTCACCCTCCCGGAACGAGCGGACGGCCTCCGCATGGTTGAAGGCCCAGAGGAGCCGGAGCCCCTGGTCGAACCAGACCTGGGCGGCCTCCGTGGCGTTGACGGAATAGTGATGGCGACCGAGGTTGTCCTTGAGGGAAATCGCCTGGGCCGCGAGGGTGCCGGCCGGCCACGACCACGACAACAGGATGAGCATCAGGTGGCGAATCCGCACCGGGCCTCCGTGGGAGCAAAGTTGACCGGGGCCACCGCCGCGATGGCTCCGTCGAGATCTGCGCCGGAACCCCGCTCGACCCGACACGGGGGAGGTTCCCGATGACGGCCGGTCCGGTCACGCAATTGCTGTCCCGGGTCGCCTCCGGCGAGGAGGGGGCGCTCGACCAGCTGTTCCCCCTGGTGTATGCGGAACTGCGCCGGGCCGCCGAAGGCGCGCTGCGAGCCGAGCGGCCGGGGCACACGCTCCAGCCCACGGCCCTGGTGCACGAGGCCTATCTCAAGCTGGTCGGCGGGTCGATCCCGAGCCGCGACCGGGGCCACTTCCTGTCGATCGCCGCGCGGGCCATGCGGCAGATCCTGGTCGATCACGCCCGCCGCCGCCGGGCCGCCAAGCGGGGCGCCGGCGAGGCGCCGGTGCCGCTCGAGATCGAGGTCGCGGGTGCCGGAATGCCGGTGGACGAACTGATCGCCCTGGACGACGCGCTGGAGCGGCTGTCGGCCGTGAACCCGCGACTGCGCAGAGTGGTGGAGCTCAGGTATTTCGGCGGCCTGAGCGAGGAAGAGATCGCCACCATCCTCGAGGTGACGACCCGGACGGTGCAGCGGGACTGGACCAAGGCGCGCGCCTGGCTCTATCGCGAGGTGTATGGGGGCGAAGACCGAGTCGGCCATGACGGATAGCGGGGCGCCCGACTGGGCGGCGATCGACACCCTCCTCGACCAGGCGCTCGACCGACCCGAGGCCGGCCGGGAGGCATGGGTCCGCCGTCACGCGCCGTCCGAGGCCGTGGCGCGGGAGGTCCTCGGCCTGCTCGCGGCCGGTGCCCGGTCCGGGATCCTCGACGACGACCCGCCGACTCCGACCGGGACTGCGTCGTCGGCTGACGAGGCGATCGCCGCCCGGCTGACCGCGGCGCTCGACGGGCGCTACCGCATCGAACGGATTCTCGGCGCCGGCGGCATGGCCACGGTGTTCCTGGCGCACGAGGCCAAGCACGACCGGCCGGTGGTCCTCAAGGTGCTCCGGCCCGAAGTGGCCCGGTGGGTCGGGGCCGAGCGGTTTCTCACCGAGATCCGGATTCTCGCCCGGCATTCCCACCCGCACATTCTGGCGCTCCTCGACTCGGGCGAAGCCGACGGCATGCTGTACTACGTGATGCCGTACCTGCGGGCCGAGACGCTCCGGGACCGGCTCCAGGAACGGCTGCCGGAGCCCGCCGAGCGCCTGGCGATCCTGCGCGACATCGCGGCCGCGCTCGGGTACGCGCACGGCGAGGGACTGGTCCACCGGGATCTCAAGCCGGACAACATCCTGGTTGCCGACGGGCACGCCTATCTGATGGACTTCGGCGTGGCCAAGCTCCGTCCCGACGGACCGGGCGGCGGCCGCACCGTCGAGGGCGTGGCGATCGGCACCCCGGCGTACATGGCACCCGAACAGGCGATGGGGGCGCCGGTCGACGCCCGGGCCGACGTGTATTCCTGGGGTGTCGTGGCGCGGGAAATGGTCACCGGATCGTTTCATTCGAGCAGCCCGTTGCCGCCTAACGCCGGACCGGTCGGCCGGCTGATCGAGCGCTGTCTGGCGGAGGACCCCGACCGCCGCCCGGCCGACGGCGGCGAGCTGCTCGCGGCGCTCGACGCGATCGGCGGCGGCTCGACCGGGCGGCGCTGGGCCGGGCCGGTGATCGGCGTGGCGGCGGCCGCCGCGGCGTTTCTGCTCTGGCGCGGCGTTCCGGAGCGCGGGCCGGTCCTCGACGGGGTGGTGGGCCCGGTTGCCGTCGCCCCGCTCCGCAACGAAACCGGCGACTCGACGCTCGAGGTCTGGGGCCGGATGGCGGGCGATTGGCTGACCCAGGGCCTGCATCAGAACGGCGCCCTGGCGGTGGTGCCGTGGCCGGTGACGCTGCAGGCCGCCGGCACCCTGGCGGACCGAGCCGACGCGGACCCCGTTCGGGCGCTCGCGACGGAAACCGGTGCCAACACGCTGGTCACCGGCGCCTACTACCTCACCGGCGAATCGGTCCGCTTTCAGGTGCAGGTCATCGAGGTGGCCACCGGGGCGGCCCTCGCGTCGCTGCCGGCCGTCGAGGTTCCCCGCGATTCGGTCCGCACCGGGATTCACCAGCTGCGCGAGCGCCTCCGCGGCGCCTTCGCGGTCCGGACGGACCAGCGCGTCTCGGACGTGCCCGGCATCGGCGACCAGCCGCCGACCTACGAGGCCTACCGGCTGTTCGAACGGGGCATCGAGCGCTACAACGCCCTCGACTATGTGGCGGCCGCCGAGCTGCTGACGGAGGCCTGGCGGAGCGACAGCACCTTCGTCATTCCGCTCATCTACGCGGCCACCGCGCATCTCAACCGGAGCCAGTACCGGCTCGCCGACTCCATGGTGGCGACGTTGCGGGCCCGGGCGGCGAGCCTCAATCCATACCAGGAACTGATCATCCGTTACATCGAGGCCATCCTGGCCGGCGATTCGCGACGCGGTCTGGAGATGACCCGCCAGGCCGTGGCTCTCGCCCCGGGCGGCCGGGCCCATTACAACCTGGCTCTGACGGCGATGACGGTCGGCCAGGTCGACGAAGCCATCGAGAACCTCCGGTCCATCGATCCGGACCAGGGGATGATGAAGGGCTGGGCTCCGTACTGGTTCGTGTTGACGCATGCGCAGCATCTCAAGGCGGCGTTCGGCGAGGAGCTGCGCGCGACCATAGAGTTGCGGACCCGCTATCCCAACAGCCGGGCGGGATGGGTCCATCACGTCCGGGCGCTCGCCGCCGTCGGCGATCTCGCCGGAGTCGACTCGGTGATGGCCGCCGCCGGAGCCCTCCCGCCGGACACCTACTGGAGCCAGGGTGCGATGCTGGTGACCGCCGGCGAAGAACTCGACGCCCACGGCCTCGGGGGAAGCGCCGGCTACTATCAGCGGGCCATCGATTGGCTGGCCAACCAGCTCACCCGCGATCCGAATCACCGGGCGCACCGGTACTGGATCGGCAGCGCCTATCTCGATCTGGGACACCCGGAGGACGCGGCACCCTACTTCCAGTCGCTGGTCCACGACTTCCCCGACGATCTCAGCTTCCGGGGATTGCACGGCCTGGTGGCCGCCTGGCGGGGCGACACGGCGCTCGCCCGCCGGCGCCTCGGCGACGCGCCGGCCTTCGGCCGGGGCGACTATCTGGCGTATCTCGCCCGCTACGCCGCGGTGGCCGGGGATCGGGAACGGGCCGTGGCGCTCTGGAGCGAAGCCGTCGACGCGGGCCTTCGGAGCATGGTCTGGCTCCACTCCTCGGCCCATCGCGATCTGGCCCCGCTCCGCGACGACCCCCGCTTCCGCCGGCTCGGGCTGCTTCCCGGTACCGGGAGCACCGAGTCGATTCCTCCCGCCGCCTGAACGACCCGGCCGACCGGCCGGATGTCGGGTTTCTCGAAAAAGGTGCGCACTACCTGGTGTCGCCGGGTCGAAGCGTGCGGGACCCGGTCGTCACCCGAACCGCGCGCCTGATCTCAGGAGACCATGTCATGTCGCACTTCACTCCCCGTTCCGGACTCCGGACCTTCTCGCTGGCCGTGCTGACCGGCGGTGCCCTGCTCGCCGCCGTCGGTGCCACCACCAGCGCCCTCGAGGCTCGCTCGCGGGAAGCCGCGCTCACGGCCGAGAACGACGCCTGGCTCGACAAGCTGACCGGCAAGCACCGGCAGCTCTTCGACGCCCCGGCGCCGAACGGCGGCATCCCGCTGGTGCACATGCTCAACTACTACGACACCTACAAC
>JBFXAY010000031.1:0-55507 GCA_050183815.1 Gemmatimonadales bacterium
GGAGTACGTGCAGCGCCACCGCCGCTGAGCCGACATCCGGGCGGAAACGGCCCCGGATCCGACCGGAGCTCGAATGAAACGAAACCGCCGCGTCCCTGACTGGGGCGCGGCGGTTCGCGTTTCCGGAGCGGGCGGTCAGTTGCCCGGTCGTCCGCTTCGCGGGCGGCTGCCCGACGCGGGGCGCGAGGAACTCGACGGCCGCGAGCTCGACGATCCCCGGGAGGCCGAGGGTCGCGACGACGACGACGACGAGGGTCGCGACCGCGAGGCGCTGCTGCTGCTCGAGGACGGCCGCGCCCGCGAGCTGCTGCTGCTCGACGAGGGCCGCGAGGAAGACGAGGACGACGACGGGCGCGAAGACGACGACGAGGACGACGGCCGGGAGGACGAGGACGACGAGGACGGCCGCGCCGGCGGCGATTCCCGGCGGCTCGGCTCCGACCGCGGCCGGTCAACCGACCGCGGGGTCGAGGCCGACGGCGAGTCGGACCCGGAACTCCGGCGCGCCGGCGCGGCGCTGCGTTCCGGGGAATCCGGGTTCACCGACCGGCGCCCGCCGCCGAAGTCCACGGATTCGCGACCTTCGTTGCGGCTCCGCTCGATGTTCGGATTGCGATCGTCGGCCGGCGGCGAGCGCCGGGCCCGCGGCCGGGCCACCGACGAACCGGACGGGGCGCTGGTGCCCGAATTGGTGCTGGGCCGGCCGCGATCGTTGCCCCGGTCGTTGTTGTTCGACGGCCGGGCGCTGCGGGGCCGGTAGTCCACGCTCGGGCGGGAGCCGCCACCACCGACCACGGCACCGCCGAAGCTGCCGCTGGATCCCGGTCGACCGACGCGGTTGGAGCCCGAGGTGCCGCGCCGCACGATGGTGTAGTTCCGGGGCCGGCCCACGATGACCGGAGCGTTCCGGTAGTAGCTGCCGTACACGTAGCGGGTCCGGTACCAGGGATCGTACCACCAGTTGTTGTGCCAGCTGCCGTACCCGTAGTAGCCGGCACCGTAGTACCAGCCCCCGGCCGGGTAGTAGCGGCACCCGAACAGGCTGGGGCGATACCACGGATCGCAGTAGTAGTCGTCCCAGTAGCCGTAGGGACGCGGAGCCCAGTAGTCCGTCCGGGCCACGTACCGATAGTTGTCGCCGTAGACGCGATACGCCAGCAGGTCGTAGTCGAAGCCGCGGTCCGTCGACATCCGCTGGAGCAGGTCGGTGATGTTGGCTTCAGGATCCTCGGACTCCCGGTCGATGCTGGCCCGGGTGTAGTCCCAGTTCCCGCCGGCCTCGAGTTCGTCGAAGCGGAACGGGTCGGCGGAGATGGCGGCGTAGACCAGGCCGTCACCCGAGGAACCGACCAGGAAGGACTCCCGGTCCCCGCGGCCGCGGATTTCGTACCGGCGGCCGCCCCGGATGAAGTTGTCGTCCGACGGATCGATCGGGAAAATCACCCGCAGCCGGCCGTCGGTGTCGTAGTTGAAGACGATCAGGTACCCGTCGTCCCGGCTTTCGACCTGGACGCGGGCCTTCTCGCCTTCGCGGAACTGGCGGCTGTTGCTGACCCAGAGCCGGATGGGTGCCGGGGCGGCGTCGGCCGCCGGGATGGCATCGGCCCCGGATACCTGAACCAGGTTCATCGGGCCGGACGCCGCGAGCGCTGTGGCGATTACGAAGGACGAGAGCATAAACACCTCCGGAGACAGCTCTATCCGTGTTCGAGATTCGTGCCACGACGCCGATTTTGGCAAGTCACTGCAAGACAACGACTTAGGAAAATCGACCCCGCCTGCTACCTGTCCTCAAAAGTGGACACTCCGTACCCTGGTGAGGACACTTTCGAAAACTAGCGCCGCTCGGGCCGCGGCGCTCCTTCAGCCCTTCCGCTGCCAGTACATCCGCATCTCCGAGATCTGCTCTCCTTCGGTTTCGCAGAAGAGCGCCCCCCGGGCCTCGACCCATTCCCCGGTCCGGCGCCGCCGGAAGACGACCTTGAACTCCGTGGCGAACCAGGGACCGGCCAGGTAGACCTCGCCGGAGGTGGCCTTGATCTCTGACTGGTGGTAGGGCACGTCGGCCCAGTACCGGCGAATGGCGTCGGTCCCGATCATGGGGTCGGAGAACGGGGTCTCGTAGAAGACGGCGTTCTCGCTGAAGCCGCCGATCAGGGCCGCCACGTCGGCCCGGGACCAGCCGTCGATGAAGGCATCGACCAGCCGCCGGGCCACCGCCCGACGGTCGGCGGTATCTTGGGTCATCTCGTCCATGCCGGAATCTACCATCCGCCGGCTTCACCCGCCCCGGGAACGCGTATGCCCAGCCTCCAGGAAATCGTGACCCTGCTCGAGACGTCGGCCACCCGGTTCACCGGTTGCTACGCCGGCCTGCCGGACGCCGCCTTCCGTTTCAAGCCGGCCCCGGACGTCTGGTCCATCGCCGAGAACGTCGATCACCTGGTCCAGGCCGAAAGCCGTTCGGGCAAGCTGATCCGGGAGCGGATGCTCCAGGCGGAGGCGCCCGCGGAACTCGTGGCCCAGTCGGCCGGCGGGCATGACCGGATCGCGGCGGCGATCCCGGACCGGAACGTGAAGGTGCGGGCGCCCGAGTTCATCCTTCCGGCGGGGCAATGGGGCACCGCGGGCGAAATGACCGCAGCCTTCGAGGCGAGCCGGCGGGCGCTGATCGAGTTCCTCCGGAGCACCTCGCTCGATCTGAGCCGCTACGTTGCGCCCCACCCGCTCTTCGGCCCGCTCAACGGCTATCAGTGGGCCCACGCCACCGGACTGCATACGCTCCGTCACGTGGCCCAGATCGAGGAAGTGAAAGCGGCGCCGGGCTACCCGGCTACCTGACGAACGTCTCGAAGAACCCCTGGCCGGTATCGGCGAACGCCGCGCCGAGCAGCTTGCCACGGGCCTCGAAGTCGCCTCGCAACTGGAGGAAGGTGAGCCCGCCGGCGGGCCCGTATGGGGTCGCCTGGACGTGCCGGACGGTGACCGAGACCTGAAGCGTGTCGGGCGTCCGCACGGCCAGCAACTCGAACGATTCCGGCGCGGTCAGGCCTGGCCGGCCGGCAATCGCCCGGGCGCCGTGATACTCGATCCGGTCGAAGCGAAGAATCTGCCGAACGCCCTGGGAATCGACGACCGCCAGAAAATACGGCGTCCCCGCGGACGAACTCACGCTGTCGGGCGTCAGCACCCCGCCGTAGACGATACTCGCCTCCCGGCCGCGGCCCTGCCCCCAGTTCCAGGTCGTCTCCCGCCACACGCCCCAATTGTGATCGTGGTACGCCGGCGCGGCATCGACCGACCGGCAACGGCCGGCCTCGCAGATGGTGCCCGAGGCGGTGGCTCGCAGGGCGGGTACCGCGTAGCCCGAGACGAACCGGTCGCTCCGGAGTTCGATCGGCGGAAAGTAGGCGTTGGGCGCTGGTGCCACGTCGAGATCGAACCGCACCGTGCCGTCCGGGCCGGTCGCGGTGCCCGAGATCCGGTAGCGGCCGTCGCGCTGGACGACGGTGTTCGGCCCGATGCTCAGATCCGCCGCCGTCGTGTCGAAGCGAATCCGGGACAGCGGGACATTGGCTTCGAAACGGGCCGGCGCCCGGCCCGGGCGCTGGCGGGTCACCAGCAACTGTCCCCCGCCCCGCCCCTCGGCCAGGGGTCCGCCGATGAGGAACGTCAGGTACCACCACTCATCCGGACCGGGGGCAACGTTGAAGTAGTGCCACTCGGCCCAGGTCGAATCGGCGGCGGGTGGGTGGAACCGGTCGAGTTCGTCGTACAGCTCGGTCGGGGTCGGCGTGGCGAAGCGGCGGTCGGCTGCGGCGTCTTCCCAACGCCCGGCGACCACGGGCAGACCGGCTCCGACCGCCCGCGCGGCGGCCGGCAATTCGGCACCGGCCCGAAGGGTCAGCAATTTTCCGTCCCGTTCGAGATAGACGAGCTTGTTCTCGATGACCGGGCTCGTGGCCGCCACTACGTCGTCGAGCCGCCCGCCACCCACCAACTGGCGTTCGAGGAACCGGGCCCGGTCGATCCCATAGAAGAGGCCGCTCATCGACCCCGTCCGCAGGCCCTCGAGGTCGATGCCCTCGGGCAGCACCGTGACGTCGCCGCCGCCGACGAGGGCCACGTCCCGCGACTGGATCAGCATCGCTTCGCCGACCGAGAGCAGCACCATCATCACGGCCGTCCCGACGGCATAGCCGAACAGCAGCAGCACCGCGCGGCCCCGGCGGACCACGAGGTGGCGGAAGGCCAGGAGGACGAGTGTCCGGAGGTCAGCGCGGCCGGCGGGCATCCCGATCGACGCGGCCGTCGAGGAGGTGGAGCCGGCGGGCGGCGCGTTCGGCGAGACGTTCATCGTGGGTGACCACGACGAGGGTCACGCCGTCGCGATGCAGCTGGTCGAAGAGGTCGAGAATCTGGTCGCCGGTGGCGGCGTCCAGTTCGCCGGTCGGTTCGTCCGCCAGGATGAGCGCGGGACGGTTGGCCAGGGCGCGCGCAATCGCGACCCGCTGCATTTCGCCGCCGGAGAGCTGGGTCGCCCGGTGGTCCGAGCGGCCGGCCAGCCCGACATAGGCGAGGAGCTCCTCGGCCCGCGCAACCCGCTCCGGGCGCTGGATCCCGGCTTCGGCGAGCGGCAACTCGACGTTTTCGCGAGCGGTCAGCACCGGCAGCAGGTGGAATCGCTGGAAGATGAAACCGACGCGGTCGAGCCGGAGGCTGGTGAGCGCGTCGTCGGCCAGGCCTTCGAGCGCCTGGCCGAGCAATTCGAGGTGGCCGGAGGTCGGGGTGTCGAGCCCGCCGAGCAGCTGCAGGAGCGTCGATTTGCCGCTGCCCGAGGGGCCGGTGACGGCAAGGTACTCGCCGGCGTGGATCGTGAGCGATACGCCCCGGAGTGCCGCGACGTCGCGACCGTTGATCTGGTACGTCTTGGTCAGGTCGCGGCCGGCGATGACGACGCCCGCCGACGGCGCGGCGGGATCCGCGGTTCCGGCCCCGGCCGTCACGGCGCGCCGACGCCGTGCTCGACGGGGATCGCGACGGTCTGACAGACCGCCAGTCCCTCGGGACAGACACCGGCCCGGAGGATCCCTTCGACCCGATGGGTGTCGGGAAGGCGGGCCGTGGGCAGGTCGGCGAAGTAGGCACTGTCCGCCGTGAGGGCCGCGGCTTGCAGGGTGACCCGCCGGCCGTCGGCCAGCTCGAGGGTCGGCTTCGCGAGCGCGTTGATCCGGGCCCCGGGCGCGGGCCGGAGGGTCAGCAGCAGGTCGGCACCCTGCTCCTCGACCTCGAGGGTGAGCAGGTCGGCCGGGGGCGGGGCGGCGGGATGGCAGGCCGCGGCAAGCAGCAACAGGGCCGGGGGAACGAATCGCATCGGCCGGAATCTACTCGGTCAGGAGCGCCTCGATGCGGCGGGCCCATTCCTGGTGCCACCGGTCGCCCACGTGGAATTCGCCGTAGCCCTCGTAGCGGATGTTCCCCTGCTTGTCGATCAGCACGAAGCTCGGCCAGTAGCGGATCCCGTAGAGGTCCCAGGTGGCCCGGTCGTTGTCCTGGGCGTTGGGATAGCGGATCCCTTCCTTGGCGAGCGCCCGGGCGACGTTGGCTCGATCGTGCTCGCCGGCGTAGGGCGGAAACTCGGGGGTGTGGATGCCGATGACGGTCAGGCCGCGATCCCGATAGGCGGCATCGAATTCCCGGAGCGACGGCACGGTGTTGGTGCAGTTGTAACAAGTGAAAACCCAGAAGTTGAGCAGGACCACCCGGCCCCGGAGCGACTCGAGGGTGAGGGGCTTGTCCGGGTTGAGCCAATTCGGATTGTGCCAGGCCGGCGCCGGGCGCGGCGGCGGGGGAGGCACCCGGGCAGCGCGGGCATCGACTTCGCGACCCGCGAGCCAGGCACCGGCGGCGGTGGCGAAGACGGCGGTCAGAGCGGCGAGCTTCACCGGTACCTCACAGCATCAGGTGCGCCAGTTCCTTGCCTTTGGGCGTGTCACTGGCGTTGGCGAGCGGTTCGACCGAAAGCGCGGCGCCGAGGACCTGCCCGCCCCGCTCCGGCATCCCGAGGGTGAGGATCAGCGATCCGTCCCCGGTCGGGGCGAGTTCGGCACCGCGGACCATCCCGTCCGAGGTGATGAACCAGAACTGGTACTTCTCCCCGTTCGGTGCCGGCGGGAGTCCGTGGAGCACGACGTTCCAGCGGTGGGACACGTCGTCGGCGAAGATCATCAGGTTCCCGCGGTGATCGTCCATCTCGATCGACGCCTGGAGCACCTTGGCGGCCCGGCGCAACACGGTCACGGTGTCACCGAGGGCGTCGAGGGCCTGTTCGCTGCGGGCCAGATCGGCGGCCAGCTGGTCGGCCCGGCGGCTTTCCTGCTCGAGCCGGACGCCGACAGACCGCAGCCGCAGGCCGACCGCAGCCAGCAGGACCGCGGCCGCCGCGAGCGGGAGCCAGATGGCGGCGCGGGGCCGGCGGGAACGGCCCAGGGCCGCCTCCGCGGCCCGCCACCGGAAACCGGGCGGCGGCGGCACCGGCCGCACGCCCATCGGCAGCCAACCGAGGTCCCGTTCGATTTCGGCCACGGCGGTGCGGCATTCGTCGCAGCGGAGGAGATGGTCGGCGAAGGCCTTCTCCTCCTCGGGGTCGAGCGCCTTCGCCACGTAGGCGTTGCGCTGTTCGATGAACCAGTCGTGGGATGTCATGCCAACCATTCCTTGAGCGGGCCGAGCGCGGTCCGAAGCTTGTCGAAGGCGAGCCGGAGCCGGGTCTTGACCGTGCCTAACGGGATTCCCAGTTCCTCGGCGATCTCGGACTGGGTGAGCCCGGTGAAATACGCGAGCCGTACTGCCGTGCGCTGGTCCTCGGGCAAGCCGGCCAGGGCGGAGTGCACGGTCCGGTGTACGTGCCAGCCGGGTTGAGCGCTTTCGTCCGGTTCGACGGCCGCGGCTCCTTCCGCCGGACCGTCCATCACCCGGATCCGTTCGAGCTTGAGGCGCTGCCGCCGGCGGGCGCGAAGCCGGTCGATGGCGCGGTTCCGGACGATCCGGAAGAGCCACGGAAGCAGGCGGTTGTCCGCATCGGGAGGCAGGGTCCCGACATTCTGCCAGCCGATCCGGAAGGCGTCGAGCACCACTTCCTCGGACTCCTCCTGGTCAGACAGCATCGACTGCGCCAGGCCGAGGAGCCACGGCGATGTCAGGTCAATCAGCTCGACCAGGGCGGACTCATCGCGCGCCACCAACCGGGCCCGGAGCGAGCTTTCCCGTTCCAGCGTCAGGGGGCCGGGGCGCCGCCCCGGATCAGCCGTCATGGCCCACGCTTTCGACACGCCGTCCGCTCCCCAGGTGGTTCACCGGAAAAGACGTCCGGGAGCCGAAATCGGATCTCATTCGGCGTCCGCCCGGAGGGTTTCGGCGATCGGGGCCCGGGAGGCGAGCCAGGCCGGATACGCGGCCGCCGCGAGCCCGGCGACGAGCACGGCCACCGCAGCTCGGCCGAGGGCGGTCGGATCCGGGACGAAAAAGGAGATGGCCGCCGGTAGACCCGGAAACGACGTCAGGATGGCATCGAGGTAGCGGGCGGTCGCCAGGCCGAGGCCGATTCCGAGGGTGGTTCCCACCGCCGTCAGCAGCGCCCCTTCGACCACGACGAGACGGATCACCCGGCGGCGGCGCATCCCGACGGCGCGGAGTACGGCGAATTCGCCGGTGCGCTCGCTCACGGTGATGGTGAGGATGGTCCCGATGAGGAGAACGCCGACCACGAGCGAGATCGTGGCCAGAATGAGCGAGAGCTGCTGGAAGTAGGCGAGCCGGTTCCGGAACCGGGCCACCAGCGCGGCCACGCTGTTGACCTCGACCGTCGGATGCCGCGCCGCAATCCGGGCGGCCAGCGGCTCCACCGCCGAATCGGCGATTGCTTTCACCATGACCATGGCGGCCGGGTCGCGATCCGGGTTGCGGCCGAGTTGCTGCACGACGCGGAACTGCGCGGCGAGCGAGCGTTGGTCGCGGGCATCGTAGAGGAAGCGGACCCGGCCCCGGACCACGAGGCGGCGTTCGACGCCCGGCTCGGCGGACTGCGGGTCGAGGCGACCGAGGACCCGAACGGTATCGCCGATTGCCCAGCCGCCGGCGGCCGCGGCGGCCGCGCCAACGACCATGCCGGTGGTGTCGTCCGCGCCGAGGTCGGTTCCGGCCTCGAGTTCGTAAAGGCCCTGGGCGATCGGATCGAGTCCGTAGGCGACGTAGGAGACGAGTGAATCGCCCCGGCCGATGTGCACCGGCGCTGCGAGCACGGGCCCCGCCCGCTCCACCGCCGGGTCGGCGCGGAGGTCGGTGAGAATCGCCGAGATCCCGGGAATCGTGGCCTCGGTGTCAAACGGCAACGTGCCTTTGGGTGAGAGCCGGATCTGGAACCCGCGGCTCAGGAGCATCCGGCTGAAGGAGCGTTCCATGCCGCCGGAGAGCATCACCATGTCGAGCAGGAGGGCGGCGGCTACCGCGATGCCCGCCACTACCAGGGCCGTCCGGACGGGATGGCGGCCGAGGCTCCGGGACACGAGCGCCCAGATCATCCGCGCCGCCACAGGGCGAGGGGCCGCGTGTGCGCCAGGCGGCGGGCCGCGAGCACGCCCGCGAGAATCCCCAGCACCAGCGAGAGGCTCACCCCGAGGAGGATGATGTCCGGCGTGAGGTAGGAAAAGACCAGGGACGTTTGGAAGCGGCGCTGGTAGGCCCAGTTGGTGATGGCGCCGGCCACTGCCGCGAGGCCGATTCCGATCACCGATCCCACCACGGCGATCATGGCGGCTTCGAGGACGAAGGCGCGGGATACGGTGGCGGCGCTGATCCCGATCATGCGCATCACGGCCGCGTCGAGGCGCCGTTCCTCGACCTTGAGCAGCATGATGCAAAGCAGAAAGATCGCGCTGGCCACGATCGAGATCAGGCCGATGGCCCGATGGAACCGGCTCACCACCGCAAAGGTGCTGGAGGACTCGGAAGCGATCTCGGCCGACGGATAGGCGCGGTACCCGAAGGCGGTCTGGTTGAGGCGGAAGGCCGTGCTCTCCGCGGCGATTCCGGGGCGACTCGCCACCGCGATTCGGTCGACCCGGTCCGGGAAGCCGAGCAACGAGGCCAGTTCGGGAAGGTGGAAGCGGATGACATACTCGCCGCGGAGGGCGGTGGCCGGGTCGGGCCGCGGCTCAAAGATCGCTTCGATTCGGTACGGTCGCGCGGACTCGTCGGCGGCCGGCGTCAGCCGGATCGTATCGCCGACCGCGTAGCCGAACCGGGCCGCGAGACGGGCCTCGATCGCGACCCCGGGGAGCGAGTCGGGCTGAGCCTGAACGCCGGCGACGAGCGCCAGCAGGAGTCGAACGCCGCACATGGCCCAAAAGTAACGGCTCGCGAAACCCACGATCCGGCCGCGCTTGCCCTCGCCCGGACGACCCGCTAGCGTTGGTCCCTCGCCGCGGCAGCAGTCGCCGCGGCGCCATAGAGACAGGGCCATTTCGGAAGTCCGGTGAAAATCCGGCGCGGCCCCGCCACTGTCAGAGGAGCAGCAGCACTCGCGTGTGTCACTGTGCGCCCATCGGGGAGCATGGGAAGGCCCGCGAGATTTCCTCGAGCCAGGAGACCGGCCCCCGT
Organism: Gemmatimonadales bacterium; assembly: GCA_050183815.1. GTDB lineage: Bacteria > Gemmatimonadota > Gemmatimonadetes > Gemmatimonadales > GWC2-71-9 > SHZU01. The sequence continues at coordinate 9,658 of JBFXAY010000031.1, forward strand.
CTCGCCCGCGTGATTCCCTCGAGGGAGGGAGCGGGGTGTCGTCCACGGGCGCCGCCGTTCGCGCCCGCCTGGTCCCGCCCCGCCAGCACCACCGGTGCCGGTGGGGCTTTTCGCGCGGAGCACCTCCGTGCGAGGACCTGCCGATGTCCCGTCTGTTCGTCGTCCTTCCGCTCCTCGCGGCGGCGCTTCCACTGCCGTCCGCCGCTCAGCAGACCCGCGATTCCGTGCGGCTCCGCGAGCTCGTCGTCACCGCCACCCGGGAAACAACCCCGGCGCGGCTCCGCGCCACCGCCGCCGACGCGTTCGGTGCCGGGGAACTCGGCCGGCGCCAGGTTGCCGGGCTCACCGACGCGCTGCGCCTCCTCCCAGGTGCTGCGATGGTCGGCACGGGCGGGACGGGTGGCGCAACCTCGACCTTCTTCCGCGGGGTCAACTCGAACCAGACCCTGATCCTGGTGGACGGAATCCGGGTCAACGACGCCAATGCGCTGTCTCAGTCCTTCCTGGGCGGCTTCGAGTTCCTTCCGGGCGACCGTCTCGAGGTGGCCCGCGGGCCGCAGAGCACCGCGTTCGGCGGTGCCGCACTCGGCGGCGTCATCGCGGTGAGCGCGGCACCAGCGGCGGGCAACCGGCTCGTTGCCGGGTCCGAGGCAGGCAGCTTCGCGACCATCCGCGGGCGGGCGTTCGGCTCGGTCCGCGCCCACCGGCTCGGCGTTAGCCTCGGCGTGGCGTTCGCCGATACCGACAACGAGCGGCCCGACAATCAATTCGACCAGCGAACCGAGCAGCTGCGGGTCGACTACGCTGCGAGCGGACGAGTGGCGGTCGGACTCACCTTCCGCGGGATGCAGCACGGCCTGACCAGCCCGGGCGACATCCGGACCAGCAACTCGACGCCCGTCGGCCACACCCGGTTCGACAACGAGCTGGCAACCGTGTTCGCCGACGTGCAGGCCAGCTCGCGGTGGACGAGCCGGATCACCTTCGGGCTGCAGGACTATTTCCTCGAGGGCCGGAGCCGCTTCGACGGCAGCGACGAGTTCGTCTCGCGCCTCGGTACGACCCGGCGAGTGGCCGACTGGCAGCACCGGGTGGCCGTGACCGACGCCGTGTCGCTGACGGGCGGTGTCAACGCGGAGTGGGCCACGGTGCGCGACCCCGATGGGGAGCGCGACGAGAACCTTCGCGCAGGCTATCTGCAGGCCCTCGTGACTCCGACCGCCAGTCTGCTGCTCACGGCGGGAGCCCGGTACGATCACTACAGCACCTTCGGCGGCCGGACCACCGGGCGGGTGGCCGCGGGCTACTTCGTGCTGGCGGCCGCCCTCAAGCTGCGCGCGACCGTTGGCACCGGCTTCATGCCGCCCAGCCTGGCGGCCCGCTTCGGGAGCGCGTTCCAGGCGGCGAACGCCGAGATCCGGCCGGAATCCTCCACCGGGTTCGACGTCGGCGTGGACCGCTTCTTCGCGGCCGGACGCGCCGTGGCGAGCGTCACCTACTTCTGGAACGAGATCACCGACCTGATCGGCTTCGAATCGGCACCCTATCCCGACCTCGGGCGCAGCGTCAACATCGCGGAAGCCCGCACCGAGGGGGTGGAGGCCGCCGCGCGCGCCGAACTCGGGGCGCTGGACGCACGGGTGAGTTACACTCTCCTCAGCGCCACCGATCTCTCGGCGGCCGATCCGGCGGAGCGGCGTCTGATCCGCCGTCCGCGGCAGGCGCTGGCCGCCGATCTCAATCTGGATCGCGGGCGCTTGCTGGTGGGGGTCGGCGCCGTCGCCGCGTTCGACCGGGAGGACACCGACTTCAACGTCTTCCCGTTCGTCCGGGTGAATCCGGGAGACTACGTCGATGCCCGGCTGTACGGAGAGTGGCGGCTCGGCGGCGGCGTGGCCGTCCGGGGGCGGATCGACAACCTGTTCAACGAGCGGTACGAAGAGGCGTATGGCTTCCCGGCCCTCGGCCGCCGAATCACGATCGGATTGCGAGTGGACAACCTGAGATGAGCGTGGCGCTGTCGTGGAGCGGCGGCAAGGATGCCGCCTGGACCCTGGAGCTGCTCCGGCAGGGCGGGGTCGAGGTGGCGTCGCTGGTCACGACGGTGACCCGGGAATTCGACCGGGTCGCGATCCACGGCGTGCGCCGGACCATCGTGCGGCAGCAGGCCGCCGTCCTGGGCCTGCCGCTCATCGAGGTCGAACTGCCCTACCCTTGCTCCAACGACCTGTATGAGTTCGCCTTCGGTTCAGCTCTCCGCAATCTCAAGAACCGGTTCGGCGTTTCGGGGGTGGCGTTCGGCGATCTCTTCCTCCGGGACGTGCGCGCGTACCGGGAGCGTCTGCTCGAACCGCTCGGCCTGGAACCGCTGTTTCCGCTGTGGGGAATCCGGACCGACCTGCTCATCCGCAACATGATCCGGAGCGGGCTCGTGGCCCACATCGTGGCCCTCGACCCGGCGCGGGTACCGGCCCGGTTCGCCGGCTGGGCCATCGACCGGCGGCTGGTCGACGAACTGCCGGCCGCCGTGGATCCCTGCGGCGAAAACGGCGAGTTCCACACACTGGTGACCGACGGCCCGATGTTCCCGGCGCCGATTACCGTCTATCCCGGGGAGGTCGTCGAGCGGGAGGGAATGGTGTACGCGGACTTCAGGCTCACCCGGAACATCGACGAATGACCGACCGGATCGAGACGCCCTGCCGGCAGGTCTGCCGGCTGGGCGGGGATGCGGTCTGCGACGGCTGCGGCCGGACGTCGGCCGAGATTGCCCGATGGCTCGGGATGACGCCGGCCGAGCGCGGCGTCGTGATGGTCAGGGTTCGCGACTGGCGTCCTCGCGACCCCAACTCCACCGCAGCCCGAGGTTGACCACCCGGCCGTCGAGCGGGCCCCAGACATCGGTCGTCCAGCTGCCGTCCGGGGCCCGGACGGGCAGCACCAGCGGCGCCGTTCGGGTCTGGCGCACATCGGCCAGGTTCTCCGCGTTGAGGAAGACGCTGGCCGGACCGAGGCGGCGTTCGCCGAGAAGGCCGATCATCAGCGTAGCGGGGCTGCGGGATTGCCCCGGGGTTCGTTCGAGCGCCTGCGTGCCTGTGTAGTAGAGCTCAAGCCCGATCCGGCCACCCTCCGATTCGTACACTGCGACCAAGCCGGCGGCGTGGCGCGGCGTGAGGGGCGCCTCGCGCCGACCGCTGCCCGACGGGTCCGCTTCCGTGACCCGAACGAACGTGTACGACGCGGTCACGGCCATCGACCCGCGGCGGAACAGCAGGGAGGCATCCGCGCCGGAGGCGCGAGTCGGCTCGGCGGCATTCACCAGCCCGAACGCCGTGGCGCTGATCGGCCGCAGCTGCACCGGATCCCGGACTCGGGCCGTGAAAACGCTTGCGTTGAGTTCGAGTGGCCCGATCTCCCCGTGGAGATCGAGCGAGCCGCTCACCGATCGTTCGGCGGCCAGCGCTGGGCCTGCGGCCACGCGGAAGAAGCCGATCCGCTCGGTTTCGTCGATCACCGGTGTGGGCGCCGCGAAGCCGGCGCCGACGGCGGCCCGCACCGACCAACCGGAAACCGGCCGCCACAACAGGGAGAGCCGGGGACTGACGATGGCCGGGAGGTCGTCCGGGTCGTCGAGCCGGGCGCTCAGCGAGAAGCCGAGTCGGTCTCCTGCTCGCTCGACCTGGGCAAAGCCGGCGGGCGTTGTCCGGCGGAACGCGAAGCCCGGGAAGCGGTCCGGACGGAACTGGTCGAAGGTGGCGGCCGCCCCCGCCACGAAGTCCAGGCCCGCGGCGCGGCGGCTAAACGACGCCTCGGCGAACGCGGTGCGGTGGCGGTCGGGTTCCCGCTCCGGGCCGTATTCGTGCCGGTGCCCGAGATGGCTCGCCGAGACCCGGACGGCGAGCCAGTCGTTCGAGCCAACGCGGAACCGGCCGGCGGCTCCCCCGTCGATCCGGCGGGTTTCGAGACGCTCGACGAACTCGTTCCCGTCCGGCGCCAGCGCGCCGCTCAGCGTCCCGCCGTCGCGATCCTCGACCGTCACCCCGCCGGTGGCGACGACATAGTTCTCGCCCCGGCGCCAGAAGAGGCGGGGGCGGACGACGAGCCGCCGGTAGCCGGGCACGTCGGCCCAACCGTCGGCGTCCCGGTCGACGCGCCGGGCGGTGTGGGCACCGAGGAGGAGGGTATGCCCCAGGGTCCGGTCGGCTCCGCCGGCAACATAGGCGACCGCGTCGGTGCCGCCTAACGACGTCGCATTGATCAACGCCGAGCTCCCCGCGGCCGGCGGCCGGCTCACCAGGTTGATCACCCCGCCCAGGGCGGCGCCGCCGAAGAGCGCGGAGGCCGCTCCTTTGACGATTTCGACCCGGCCGAGATCGAGCGGCGGAATCTGGAGGGGTCCGAACGCGCCGACCCGTTCGCCGAAGAGCGGCAGTCCGTCCGCGAGCACCTGGGCGTAGCGGGCGCCAAGGCCCCGGATCCGAATGCCGGCGCCGCCGAGGGAGGGGTTGACCGCCTGCACGCGGACGCCCCCCGTCTCGTTCAGCATCATGACGATATCCCCCGGCGTCATGAGCTGCTTTTCCTCAATTTCCTCGAGGTCAAGCACCTCGACGCGGAGTGGTTCGTCTTCGACCCGGAGGGACGAGCGGGTCACGGAAACGATCAGGTCCTCGAGGCCCGCCGGAGCGGCTTCGAGGACCAGCGTCACCAGGGTGTCCCGTCCGCCCACGACCGTTACGGACACCGAGTCGGGGCGCCAGCCGATGGCCCCGGCGACGACGACGACGCGGCCGGCGGGCACCGACAGGGTGACCCGGCCATCGCCGCCGGTGAGGCCCCGCTCGGCACCGATGCTCACCCGGGCCCCGGCAAGGGGAGCGCCACCACCCGCGACCGCCACCGTCAGCGCCGTCGTCTGGGCCGCGGCAACGGGAGCGATCAGCAGGGCGCCGACGGCCCCGATCCGGCGAACCAGCCGGCGCCCCGCAGCCATCAAGGCCGACTGAGTCCCTGGTAGACGGCCCGGACGAACCGCTCCGCGTTGGCGCCCCACTTGGCGTCGAGATCCTCGGTCGGCTTGGCGGCCACGACCTGGTCGGCGGTCATGCCGCGGGCGATGAGGGCCTGAACGCGATCCCGCACGGTCACCAACATGTCGCGGTAAGCGGTCAGGTCCGCCGGGCCGGCGATGTCGCCATGACCCGGAATGATCTTGGTGGACGGCCTCACCATGCCGAGCACGGTGTTCGCGGCGCCGATGACGCCCTGGATGCTGCCGCCGCTCTCGGTGTCCACGAACGGGTAGCGGCCGTTGAAGAACGTGTCGCCCATGTGGACGGCGTCGGCCCGCTGGTAGTGGATGATCACGTCGCCGTCGGTGTGGGCGGCCGGTACGTGGACGACTTTCATCGTCTCGCCGTTCCAGTGGAAGGTCACCGCGTCACCGAAAGTCACGACCGGGAGGGCCGCGCGGGGCGCCTGCTGGGTCCGGCCCATCACGTCCTTGAACTCGGCCGGGTTCATTCGCCGCCGGACATTGTCGTGGGCCACGATGATGGCGCCGCCGACGCCGAAGTTCTCGTTGCCGCCGGTGTGGTCGCCATGCCAGTGGGTATTCAGCACGAACTTGACCGGCTTGTCGGAGACCGCGCGAATCGCCGCGCGGATCTTCTCGGTCAGCGGGGCGAACTGGTCATCGACGATGAAGGAACCGTCTTCGCCCACCGAGAGACCGATGTTCCCGCCGGATCCGACCAGTACGTAGAGACCGGGAGCCACCGGAACGGTACGAATCTGGACGGCGCTGAAGTCCTGCTGTTGCCCTTCGGCCGGGCCGGCCAGGGCCGCGAAGGCGAGCAGCAGCGTGGACGAGCGGAACAGCGGGCGAGCAAGCATGACGATACTCCGGAGTCAGGGGAGATGATGCCCGCCGACGGCGACGGGCAGCTCAGGCTCAGGATGCCGGAGGAATCCAACCCCGGAGCCGGTAGTACTTGTCCTGCGGCGTGGCGCGAATCGGGTCGATACCGTGACGCCGGCACCACCAGAAATGAAAGGTAAGCCCGGCGGCGGCCGCCGCGAGCGGGAACGCCAGGGCGCAGTGCCCGACGCCGCGGTAGAGTGCCAGGGTAATCGCGACGACGATGGACCACTTGAGCGCCTTGCGCCACCACGGCGTCTCGAGTTCGAACCGGGCGAAGGCCGCCGGTCCGAGGATGGCGATCGCAAGCAGCACGGTCAGTTCCAGTTCGACACCCATCGCGTTATCTCCGGAACCGGTATTCGAAGCTGAGATAGAGGAAGACGGCGTCCTGGTCGCCGGCCGGGTCGAGATCGAACGTGTAGGCGAGACCGGGCACCACCTGCACCGCGCCGACGTCGTGGGCCCAGCGAATACCCGGGCTGACGACCCAGTGGTCGGTGGCGAGCGCGCTGCCAAGCCCGTCAGTCTCGTGGCCGGTGGCCCAGAGCGTCTCAACCAGGAGATTCACCGTGGGGCTGAGATCGGCAACGACGCTGCCCCCGAGCCGGGCAATCCTCGTCGGCACGCCGGGGTGGTCGCGCCCGGCGGCGCCAGGATTCACCAGCAAGGCGGCGTTGAGGTGCGTGGTGAGCCAGGAGTTCCAGGCAATCGACACGGGTAACGCCGCCTCGAAGCCGGGGCCGCCGGCACCTCGACCGGCCGGTGCCGAGCCGACCGGGAGGGTGACCGTGAACCGCGGGGCGAGCCACACCGGGCTCGTCTCGCTGCCGGCCGCCTGCCAGCGATACGTGAGGGCCAGGTCGCCGAACCCGGCGGTGCCGCCGCCCCGCTGGAAGGGCACCGTGTAGCTCAACTGGTGGCGCTGACTGCGGAGCGGCCACTCGGAGGTGAGCGAGTAGCCCCACGCGCCGTCGCGGGTCCGGGCGAAAGTGCTGATGTGCTGCACCACACCGGCTTCCTGGTTGTAGGCCTCCTCGAGCAGGAAGCTGTTGTCGGCGATCCGTTGCTGGGCGAACGCGCCGGCCGGGCCGACGAGGAGCGCGAGCCCGGCGCCGGTGATGACACCGCCTCGCGGCAGGCGCATCAGACCGACCTCGTGCAGAGCACCATGCCGGCCAGTTCGTGGCCAACGACCCGTTGGATGCCGCCCACCTCGACCGTCACGGGACCGCGAAACGGCTGTTGTTCGAGCACCGTGACGCTGGTACCGGGCACCAGGCCCTCGGCCGCAAGGAACCGGAGCCGGCCACCGTCCCGGGTATCGGCCCGGCTCACGGTGACCGTTTCGCCCGGCGGAATCTCCGTGAGCGGGACATGGATGAAATCGGCGATCCGGCCGTCGGCGTCAGGAATCGGATCGCCGTGGGGGTCGAAACGCGGATGCCCGAGCGCGTGGGCCATCCGTTCGACCAGACCGTCGCTCACGGCGTGCTCGAGGCGTTCGGCTTCGTCGTGCACGGTGTCCCAGGTGTACTCGAGGAACTCGACGAGATAGGCCTCGATCAGCCGATGCCGCCGGAGCATTCGGAGGGCAATGCGCCGCCCCTCGGGTGTCAGCGACACGCCCCGATAGGGGACGTGCTCGAGCAATCCCTGTTCCGAGAGTCGTTTGATCATCCCGCTCACCGACGCGGGGGCCAGACCCAGCGCCGCGGCAATGGCCGTCGTGGCGACCGGCAGGTCCGGCGCGGCGAGGCGGTAGATCGCCTTGAGATAGTCCTCGGTGGACCGGGTCAGCGGTTCGCGGGCAAGATCAGCCGTCATGGGGCGACCAACCGCCACACCTGGGCCACGAGGAAACAGACGACGACGCCGAGGACGACCGGCAGCAGGGTCGCTACCAGGGTCCATTTCCTGCTCCCGGTTTCCTTATAGATCGTGTAGATCGTGGTCGAGCAGGGGTTATGGAGCAGCGAGAACAGCATCAGGCAGAGGCCGGTCAGCGACGTCCAGCCCGCCGACCGGAGCAGTGCTCCCACCGCGGCCGGATCCTCCAGCTCGAACATCACGCCGGTGCCGGCGCCGACCCCAGCGATTTTCGCCGTGAGCACCGTGAGCATGAGCACGCTCGGGATCACGATCTCGTTGGCCGGGATCGCCACCACGTAGGCGAGCAGGATGACCCCGTTGAGGCCGATGAGGACGCCGACGGGATCGAGCAGCCGAACGAGATGATCCGCCAGACTGGTCCCGCCGATGGTGACGTTGGCCACGAGCCAGATCACGGCACCCGCGGGAGCGGCGAACACCACCGCGCGCCACAGCACGATCGCGGTGCGGTCGATCAGCGAGGTATAGAGCGTCTCCAGCACCCGCGGCGGCCGATAGGGCGGCAGCTCGAGGCTGAAGGTGGTCGCCTCGCCCTTGAGCACCGTGCGGCTCAGGAGCCAGGACGAAAAGAACATCGCCAGCACGCCGAGGAGGGCCACACCCACCACCGCCCCGGCCGAGAGGAGCCCGGCGAGGTGCGGCGGCGCCAGGGCGCCGATGAAGATCGAGGCGATGAGGATCTGGGTCGGCCAGCGGCCGTTGCAGAGCGAGAAGTTGTTGGTGATGATCGCGACGAGACGCTCGCGGGGGCTGTCGATGATCCGGGTCGCCACCACCCCCGCGGCGTTGCAGCCGAAGCCCATGCACATCGTGAGCGCCTGCTTCCCGTGGGCGCCGGTCCGCTGGAAGAAGCGGTCGAGATTGAACGCCACCCGCGGGAGGTAGCCGAAATCCTCCAACAGCGTGAAGAGCGGGAAGAAGATCGCCATCGGCGGGAGCATCACGCTGATGACCCATGCGGTGGCGAGATACACGCCGTCGATCAGCAGGCCGGACACCCACCAGGGCAGCCCGGCCGACGCCGCGAGCCCCTGAAGCCAGGGGTGTCCCTTGTCGATCAGGACCGAGGCGATCGCGGCCGAGGGGACGTTGGCGCCCGCCACGGTGAGCCAGAACACGACCATCAGAATCAGCAGCATGACCGGGAAGCCCAGCCAGCGGCTGGTCAGGATCCGGTCGAGGGTCCGGTCGAAGTCGAATTTGGCGCGGCGGACGCCTCGGAGCGTGGTCCCGGCCGCAATTTCGTGGGCGGCGGCGTAGAGGCTCGCGGTCAGGCTGTCGTGAAAATCGGGCGGCAGGCGCCAACGTTCCGATGCGACGGCGTCGAGGAGTTCCTTGCGCTCGGGGGTGAGATCGATCGGCGCCGCCGGCGCCGGGCGCTCCCCGGGCACCGCGCCGGCGCGAAGCGAACCGAGTTCCCCGGTCTCGACCGCCGAGCGGACCCGTTCATCGCCGTTGAGGAGCCTGAGGGCCACCCAGCGGGCGTTCGGCAGGCCCGGGAACGCCGTGGCGATCAGCGGGGTGAGCGCGCCGATCGCGGCCTCGACCGCCGGCGGGTGTTCCTCGATCCGGAACGGCCGGGTCTCCACCTCACCGGCCGCGATCCGGCCGATCGCCTCGAGCAGCTCGGGAATGCCTTCGCCCCGGCGAGCCGACGCCCCGACGACCGGTACGCCGAGACGGGCGGCGAGGGCGGGTACGTCGATCCCGATGCCGTGCCGGCGGGCCTCGTCCATCAGGTTGAGGCAGACCACGACGCGATCGGTAATCTCGAGGACCTGCAGGGCCAGGTTGAGGTTCCGCTCGAGCCGGGTGGCGTCGAGCACGACCACCGTCACGTCGGGCCGGCCGAACAGAATGAAATCGCGGGCCACCTCTTCGTCGGCGCTGCCGGCCTGCAGTGAATACGTCCCGGGCAGGTCCACGATCCGGGCTCGCTTCGCCCCCAACTGGAACGAGCCCTCCGCCCGGGCCACCGTCTTGCCCGGCCAGTTGCCGGTGTGCTGCCGGAGCCCGGTGAGGGCATTGAAGACGGTGCTCTTGCCGGTATTCGGATTCCCCGCGAGCGCCACGAGGTAGTCGTGCCGGGTGGTCGGGCCGGCGAGCTGGACGAGGTCGCCGCCGCGGCGGCCGGGTGCGAGGGAGGTGGTCACGGTGCCGACACGGCGGCCGGATCAGGCCGCCTGATGTAGATGTCCTGGGCCTGGGCCTTCCGGAGAGCGATCAGCGCCCCGCGGACCCGGTAGGCCACCGGATCGCCGGAAGGGCTCCGGAGTTCGGCCGTGATCTCGGTCCCGGGAAGCACGCCGAGATCGAGGAGCCGGCGCCGCTGGGGCCCCTGCACCGCCGGCGCGACGAGCACGACCTCGGCCCGCTCGCCGGGCCGGAGCGCGTCGAGCCGCTCGAAGGGGACGGTGTGCCCGTCGGCCTCGGCGACCCGCTCGACGGTGACGGCGGACGCCACCAGGGGATCGAGCCGACGCCGCACCCCGCCGACCAGGACCTCGATCTCGTTCGGCAGCGCCCGGACCATCTTGACCGGCACGGCCACGTTGAAGCCCAGATCGAGGAGCCGGTGATAGACCGAGGCCGGTTCGTCCTCGACGTGAGTGACGACCGCCGCCTCGCCGGCGCCGAGGCCCGCGAGAGGGATGCCCAGCGTGGCCGGCAGTTCGCCGGCGGAGGTGGGGATGGGATCGCCGTGGGGATCGTACACCGGGTGACCCATCCGGGCCGCCAGCGCATCGGTCTCCGATTCCGTGAGCGAGTGCTCCGCCTGCTCGGCCAGGTCGTGCCATTCCGCGGGAGCTGCGCCGGTGCGATCGGCGAAGTAGCGCTCGAGGAGCCGGTGGGTTCGGAGAATCCGGAGGCCGTAGGCGCGGCCTTCGTCGGTGAGGCGGATCCCGTGCTCGTCGCTTCGGGCCAGCAGCAACTCACCGAGCCGCTCGACCAAGGTGTGGGCACGCGCGGGCGACACCTCGAGCACGCCGGCCAGGCTAGCGACCGATGCGGGGTGTTCCGCGAGTTCGCAATTGAGGAGGTGTTTGAGGGCGTCTTCGATCCGGACCCGTTCGGTGAGGCGCCGCCACCGAGCCACCCGGGCGGCGACCCCGAACCGGGGCCACAGCACAGCCAGCAACACGAGGACGAGCCCGCCGAACCAGAGGAGAGCCGAACCAGGCGCGGCGGTCACAGAAGATCTGTCACACGAAACATAGGTTTAGTATAACCTAAATTATTATCTCGTCAATGGCCCCGCGTTGAGGCGTCTCGGCTCCCAGGCCGGACGGGCGCGTTCCGAACCCGTGCCGGACCGACTCAGCTCGAAATGACGTTGAGCAGCGGGGTCAGGATCCGCTCGGTCATCCCCCACACTGTCCCGATCGGAAGGTGGTAGCCGGGGAGGAGCATTTTGATGCCCCGAGCGTCGAAGTCGAAGGGCCGGTAGACGTCAGGCGCGAGCAGGTCGTCGAGACCCGCCCAGACGGCGTCCGCCACTTCATGATTGAGAAAGACCGGGACCCGGGCCGGCACCCGAAAGACAAATGGACGGACGATGACCGGGGGCAGGATCGGGGTCCGGGGAACCGCATCGTCGAGCTGCCCGATGACAGCGGCCGCCCCAAGGTCGACGCCGGTTTCCTCGAGGGTTTCCCGCCGGGCGGTTTCGAGAAGACCGGGATCGCCGGGATCCCACCGGCCGCCCGGAAACGCCATCTGGCCGGACCAGCGATCCCCTTCGCGCTCGGCGCGACGGATGAGCAGCACACTGTCCGGGTCGGGGGCAAGGACGACCGCCACCGCCGCCAGTTTGCGGGCGGGATCCTCATGGGTCCGCGGGTGGCGGGCGGCCAGCGCCGCCGCCACCCGGTCGAGCCGGTTCAATTCAGCTGGCAGGCGCCTCCGCCGCAGCAACTCGACGGCGGGCCGCCTTCGCAGGCGGGGACCGCGGCGCTTCGAGCCGCGACGGGCGGGGCCGGGACGGAGAACTGTTTGGTGACCTTCTTACCCGCGCAGGCGGGACAGGCCACCTAGGCGTCGGCGAAGCCCAGTTCCACGAACTGCTTGCCGCAGGCGTCGCAGCGGTATTCGAAAATCGGCATGGGAGGAGATTAGCGGCGCCCCGGACCCGGTCAAGACCGCGGGGGCGGGCCGCGACCGACCCGGGGGCGGCCCCAGCCCTACCGAAGCCAGCGACCGAGAAACCGGACCGACGCGTCGAAGACGGTCTCCAGGGAGGCCGGCGCACCGGCGAACGGGTGGACCGCGCCGAACGTGTGCCCCGCGCCGGGCACGGTCAGCCGTTCGAATTGCGGGATGGTGGCGGCGACGGCCAGGCGTTCCGCCTCCCGCACCGGGACCGTCTCGTCGGCGTCGCCATGAATCAGGAGCCACGGGACCGCGACCCGTCCCGCCGCGGCCACGATGTCGAGGGAGCCGGTCCGGTTGGCTTCGATGTCGTCGAGCGTGTCCCGATAGAGCGGGAGGACCTCGCCGGTCCGTGAGTTGACGACGTCGACCCGGCCCGCCGCACGCCACTGCTCGAGCACGGCGGGCGGCCAGCGGTCCACCGTGGCGATGGCGGCCCAGGTCACGAGCGCGCCGATCCGGCGCTGGCGCCCGGCCAGCAGCACCGCCGCTCCCCCGCCCCGCGAATGCCCGACGATTCCCACGCTGCTCGGCCGCGGAACTCCGAGCTCGCCGCCGTCGAGTGCCGCGAGCAGCACGTCGAGATCGCGTTGCTCGGCCGAGAAGGTGTTGTGACCGAACCGTTCCGGAAAGGAGAACGCACCCGCCGCATCGACCCCGGCGCCGCTCAACGTGACCGCCACCGCCGTGAAGCCGGCCCGGGCCAGGCGCTCGGCGAACGGCGGGAACATGCCCCAATCCTTGAAGCCCTTGAAGCCGTGCACCACGAGCACCGCAGGCGCCGCATGACGCCGCTCGGCGGTCCGCACATCAACCGCCAGGTCGCCGAGGACGCCGGCCAACGTGTGCGAGGTGCGAGTCGGGGTCGCCATGGCCGGAAAGTGTCGAGGCCGAACGCGACCCGCCAGTCACTGGCCCGCCGCCGGCGCTGGACCTCGGCATCGTGTCGATTAGGTTCTTGCGAGGGTCGCGGTTCACCGTCTTTGCCGGAGGTCGAAAACGCGAGCAACCCATCCCACCCTGATCGCCGCGAGCAAGACCGTCGTCGCCCACCGCGACGACATGGTCGCCCGCTGGATCGAATGGCTCGGCGAACGGGTCACCGGTACCTCGACCGCACCGCCCGAGTTCGTCACCGAGGAATTCCGCCTCATCATCGACGTGTTTGCCGCCCTCGTGGGGCCGCTTCGCCGCGAGGTCCGGCCACTCTGGGCCCAGGTTACCGAGCGGTACGGCCGGCACGCCGCGGTCCGCGGCCTCGCGGCCGGCGAGGTGGTGGAGGAGATGCAGTACCTTCGCGAGCTGCTGATCCGCTATCTGGCGCCGGCAATCGCCGCCCTGCGCCCCAGGCAGGGCATGGCGCTCCTGCTTCGGCTCAATCGCCTGGTGGACCGCGGGGTGGCCAGCGCGGTGATCGGCTACACCGACGCGATGGTGGCAACCATTCTCCCGAACGATGACGGCAAGTCGGAATCCGTCCCCGACTCGAGCGGCCTCCTCGACGACCTGACCCGCTACCGCGCGGAACTCGGCACCATCACCGCGTCCCCGGGGGCCGAGTAGCGGCCGGCGGAGCAGCGGGCGGCGTGTCGGGAGCCAGTCGGAGACTGGCACCTTCCGCCACCAGCCGGGCGAGTTCGCTCCAGTCGCCCTCGTCGAGCGGACGGCGCCAGGCAAACACATGGGCGCTGTCCGCCACCCGGATCATCTGCACGAACAAGGTCGAATCCCGTTCCCTGATGCCGCCCGACACCACGAACGCCACGCGCAGTTCGCGACCGACTTCACTCTGAGGCCGGCCGCGGGTCGGCACCGCGGCCGTCGTCGCCGGACCCAGGATCGCGAGGCGCCCGGGGTCGACCGCGGTAAACGCGGCGACCAGGCGTTCGGTGAGATCGCGATTGGCGGCAGCGGTCCACCCGGAGTCGCCCGGCGTTGCCAGCGGGAGTATGGCGATTCTGATCGGTCCGTCGGTCCGGAACCGAGCCGCCAGCGCCACCAGCGCGACGACGGCCAGGGCGCCGGCCGCAACGAGTGCGCCTCGGCCCCGCGGGCCGGCGACCGCAGGCAGCGGCGGCGGCCCGATCCGGAGCCGATACCCACGTCGCGGGAGGGTCTCGAGCAGGCCCTCGCCATCCTTCGACTCGCCGAGGGCCTGCCGGATCCGCCGGATGCAGTAATTGATGCTCTGGTCCGCCTCGATCGCGGTGTCGGCCCAGACGGCCCGCCGGATCTCCTCACGGGTCACGACATCGCCGGGCCGCGAAGCAAGGAGTTCGAGCACCCGAGCCGGCTGGGGCTCGAGCCGCATGACGCCGTCAGGACCCCGGACCTCGCCCGACTCGGGGTCGAAGGTCCGGTCACCGAGGGCGATCACCGGGCGCGAGTGCATGGGCAATCGTAACACCGAGTCGCGGGGCGACGGAAACCGTGTCCGGAACCGGATCTCGTTGCCGCTTCGCCGCTTCCGGCGTCCTCAGCGATTCCTCAGCCGAGTCTCAGACCAGCGCGCTGGCGGGGCGGTGGTCCGGCGGCCATTCTGGCCCCGACTTTCTCGCCAAGGCCGGTTCGAATGCAGCGCCGCTCCTTCCTGGAACTCGGCATGTCCGGGCTCCTCGTCCCCCGTCTCCTGCCGACCCCGACTCGGCGCTCGGCCCCGTCGGCTTTCCCCCGCCAGGACGAGGTCCTGGTTCGCGAAATGGTCACCGTGTCCCACGGCAACGTTGCCCGGGTCAAGGAACTGCTGGCGGCCAAGCCCGCGCTGGCCAAGGCGGCCATCGACTGGGGCTACGGCGACTGGGAGTCGGCGATCGATGCCGCCTCCCACGTCGGCAACCGGGCAATTGCCGAGCTCCTTCTGGCCCACGGAGCGCGACCGACCCTCTTCTCGGCCGCGATGCTCGGCCAGCTGGCCGTGGTGAAAGCCGCCATCGAGGCGACACCCGGGGTCCAGCGAACCCTTGGCCCTCACAGCATCAGCCTGCTGCGGCACGCCCAGGCCGGCGGCGAGGCAGCTCAGGCCGTGCGGGCCTACCTCGAACAGCTGGGCGATGCCGATCCGCCGCTCCCCAACGTGGCCCTCGACGCCGCCGGGCGGGCCCGGTACGAAGGCCGCTACCGCTTCGGACCGGGCGAGGACGAGCAACTGGTTGTGACGACGCGGGGTGAGTCGTTGTTCATCGCGCGGGTGGGGCAGCCGAATCGCGGGCTCCGGCATCTGGGCAGCGGCGCGTTCGCGCCGGCGGGCGCCGAGGCCGTCCGGATCCAGTTTCGGGCCGAGGGCGACTCGATCGTCGCGGTGGCGGTGTTCGACCCCGATCTGGTCGTCGAGGCAACCCGACTGTAGGGGCGGTTGCGCGGTTTCGGCCGTCTTTGCGCTCCTTCGGTGGCGGCGCGGGAGACGGCCGGTGCCACTGTGATGCGTCCTCGACCTTGCGGGATGCATGCAGCCGGCCGACCGCCTCGCGGCACTCAACCGTCTCACCGACCTCCCCACGCTCGCGCCGCTGCTCGGGCTCGAGCCCTGCTGGTCGCCGATCACGCTCGAGAGCCTCGGGGCGTCGTTCGCGGCGCTGCCGGGCGCCGTGTTCGGCCGGCACGACGGGTTCGTGGCCTTCGGGGTCGAGGCGGGCCCCGCCGCCGACTCGGCGCGGCGGCTCGCCACCGTGCTGGCGCGCCGCGGGAGTCAGGCCCTCGTCGCGGCGGTCGAACCCGAACGGCGGCGGCTGGCACTCGCGGTGGCGGTGCCGGACTGCCCGGTGGCCACGATCAGCCTGGACCGGATCCGCCCCGTGGACGAACGGATCCTCGCGCGGGGCCGGAACCAGCAAGCGGCCTCGGCGCTGGCCCGTTCCGTCGGCTGGGCCGAGGCGCTGTCGGGCCGGTCGCTCGACGATCGGTTCTACCGGGAGTTCCGGGCGGTGCTGACGGAGGCCGCCACGGCGTTGCCCGGGCGGATTCCCGCCGAGCAGCGGCACGGGCTGGCACTGCTCGGTCTCAGCCGGATTCTCTTCCTCTACTTCGTGCAGGAGCGGGGCTGGCTCGACGGCCGGCCGCGGTTCCTGCGCGAGGAACTCGACCGGGTTCTGGCCAGCGGCGGCGGGGTCGAGCGGCGCTATCTCCGGCCGCTGTTCTTCGGCACCCTCAACCGCCCGGCGGACGGGCGGACGAGCCGGGCGCGCCAGTTCGGCCGGATCCCGTTCCTCAACGGCGGCCTGTTCGAACCGCATCCCCTGGAACGGCGCTGGAAGGCGGAGCTGCCGGACGCCGTCTGGACGGCGGCGTTCGAGCGAATCTTCGAGCGCTACCACTTCACCATCGCGCCGGAAACGGGGCCCCGAAGCCGGATCGGACCGGACATGCTGGGGCTCGTATTCGAGCGGGTCATGAATCCGGCGGACCGGCGGCAAACCGGCGCGTTCTACACGCCCGCGCCGCTGGTGGATCGGCTGGTGGACGATGCCCTCGACCAATGGCTGGCCGCCGCACTTCGGGTTCCGGCGGCGGAGGCCCGGGTGCTTCTCCAGCGGCCGAGTGCCGCGGCGCTCGAGGCGGTGCGGAAGATCCGGGTACTCGACCCGGCGGCGGGCACCGGTGCGTTTCTGCTCGGCGTGCTGCGGCGCCTGGTGCGCTGCCGGGTTGCCGGCGGCGAGGAACCGGGCCGGGCCACCCGGGAAGTGGTCGCCCGCAATCTTCACGGCGTGGATCTGAATCCCGCGGCCGTCCAGCTCGCGGAGCTCCGCCTCTGGCTCGAGATCATTCAGTCCGACCCCGGTACCCGGCCGGAGGCGGTCGAACCGCTGCCCAACCTCGATCCCCTGATTCGCCAGGGCGACAGCGTATTCGAACCGATCGACCTCCCGTTCGCGGTGTCCGGCGGTTCCGATCTCGGTCCGCTCCGTCGCGCCGTCGTCGCGGCGAACGGGGGCGCCAAGCGGAGCGCGGTGCAGGCACTCGCCCGAGCGGAGCTGCGGGCCGCCCGAGGTGCCCTCGACTCGGCGATCGCCGCCGCCGAGGCGCGTCTCGGGGAGTTGCTTCGGCGGGCACGGGAACCCACGCTGTTCGGCGCCGCACCTCCCCCGGGCCGCAAGGAGCGGCTTGCGCTGGACCAGGCGCGGCGGGAACGCCGGCGGCTCCGAGCCCGTCGCCGCCAGCTCGCGGAGACGGGGCAGGTGCCGTGGTTCCACTACGGAGCGCAGTTCGCGGACATTCTGGCATCGGGCGGATTCGACCTCGTCGTCGGCAATCCGCCCTGGGTACGCGCCGAGTCCCTTGGCGCGGCGGAGCGGCGGTCGCTGCGGCGGCGCTACCGGTGGTTCCGCGGCGGCGGCGGCACCCGGGGCTTCGCGCCGGCGGCGGACCTGTCGGTCGTCTTCGTCGAGCGGGCGCTCGAGTTGCTGCGCCCGGGCGGGGTGCTGGCCTTCCTGGTTCCGGCCAAGCTCCTGACGGCGCAGTACGGCGTGGCGGCCCGGGAGGCACTGGCCCGAGCCACCACGCTTCATCGGGTCGAGTCCCTCGGCGAGGCCCATGGGTTCGAGGCCGCCGTCTACCCGCTGGCACTCGTGGCGGGCCGGCGGAAGCCGCCACCCGGGCACGAGGTGGCAATCGGGCCCCGGCGGGTGGCTCAGGCAACGTTAGGCACATCGGCCTGGACGGGGGAGGCGCCGAGCGAGCGGCATCCGCCGCTGGCCGACCGGTTCCGGGTCAGGTTGGGCGTGAAGACCGGCGCGGACGAACTGTTTCTCGATCCGGGTCCGGAGGTCGAGCCGGCGGTCATCCGCACCGCCCTTCGCGGGCGGGATGTGGGGGCATTTGTCATCGGACCGGGGGTGCCGCTGGTGTGGGGATATGACGGCGCCGGCCGGCCGCTCGCCTCGCTGCCGGCGGGTGCGGCGCGGCACTTCGCCCGCGGCATTCGGCGGTTGCAGGGCCGGGCCGACCACCGCCACGGTCCGCCATGGACGGTTTTCCGGATCGAGTCCGCGTTCGCGTTGCATCTGGTCGTCTGGGCGGATCTGAGCCGCGAGCTCGCGGCAACCGTGCTGCCGGAACCCCGGGACCGGCGCCCGATTCCGCTCAACACCTGCTATTGGATCGCCACCACCAGCCGCCGGCAGGCGCTGGCCCTGGCCGCCTGGCTCAACAGCGCGCCGATCCGGCGGCTCGCGAAGGAGCGCGCCACCGTAGCCGGGTCCGGCTATTCGCGGTTCAATGCCGGCACGGTCGGCTCACTGCCGCTTCCGGGCGCGGTGCTGACCGACGGGGAGTTGGCCGAGATCGGGCAGCGGTCGCTCGATGCGGGGTCCGTGGTCGACGCGAAACGCCTGGCCGCCCGGGCCCGGGCGTTGCTTGGCCTCGGCGCGGACTGAGGACCGACGATCCGTGATTGACCCGGCGCCGGAACCTACCGGCGGACCAGAGGCGGTTCCGGCGGTGTTCGGGTTCGACCCGCCTCCGATCGGCATCGGTCCGGCGGCGACGCTCGCGACGATCGAGCGGCTGCGGCGGCCGCCCGAGGCCGACGTGCCGCCGCCTCAGTGGCTGCGGCCCGAGCAGCACCTGTCGTTCCGCCGGCTCGTGGCGGCCGTCGAGGCGTGGAACGCGGCGCTCCTCGCGCTGCCGGTCGGCGCCGGCAAGACGTACGTATCGTTAGGCGCCGCCAACCGGTTCCGCGGCGGCGGGCCGGTCGAGGTGATCGGCCCGGCCGCCCTCCGGGGGCAATGGCGCCGGGCCGCCGAGGCCACCGGCGTCCCGATCCGGTTCACGAGCCACGAGGCCGTGAGCCGCGGCGCGTTCGCTCTCGGCGACGGCGGCGCGCCGGCGATCGTCGACGAGTCACACCGATTCCGGAATCCGGCGGCGGCGCGCCATCGTCGCCTCCGGCCGGGCCTGGCCGGGCGGCCGGTGGTTCTGGTGAGCGCGACCCCGGTGGTGAACCGGGTCGAGGACCTGGTCGCCCAGCTTGCCCTCCGTCTCGCCGACGACGTGCTGCTGCCGGCCGGGTACCCGTCGCTTACGGAGACCGTCCTCCGGGGGCAGTCCGCCGCGCTCGACCGGCTCGTCGTCACGGCCCCGGCCCCGGCGGGGATCCCCATGGTCCAATCCCGCGGGGTGGCGTGGGCACCGGAACCCGACCCGGGCAATCTCGTGGCCGGCATCCGCGCCCTGCGGCTTTCCCGCGACCCGGCCACGGCCGGGCTGATCCGGTCGTCGCTCCTCTGGGCCGCGGCGTCGAGTCCCGCGGCGCTGAGCGCCTCCCTCGACCGCTATTGCCGGCTGCTCCGCCACGGCGGCGCCGCCCGGCGGGGCGGCCACCGGCCCAACCGCGCCGCCATCCGGCGCATCACCGAGGCCATGGCCGACCAGCTGCTCTTCTGGGAACTCCTCCCGGCCGAGCTCGACGCCGCCGACCTCGCGTTAGGCGATCTCCGGCCGGCGCGCGCCCTGCGGACCCGGGCCCGGCGTCTCGGCGCCGGACCCGACGCCAAGTTCGCGGCCCTGGCGGACCTCGTGGCCGACCGGCGTCCGACCCTCGCGTTCGCCGGTCCGCTCGCGACCGTGCACTACCTGCGACGGCGGCTCGGGGCGGGCGGCGTCTGCTGGCTGACAGGAGCCACGGCCGGGTGGAACGGCGCCCGCGTCGGGCGGGCGGCGGTGCTCCGCGCGTTCGGGCCGGAGCGGGGCGATCCGGGCGTGCCGGCCCCGTGGCTGCTGCTGGCGAGTGACGTGGCCGCGGAGGGACTCGATCTGCAGCGAGTCGAACGGGTCGTCCACTACGACCTGCCCTGGACCGCGGTCCGCCTCGCCCAGCGGACCGGGCGCGCCGTACGCCTCGGTTCGGCGAACGCGGCGGTCGAGGTCGTCCGATTCGAACCGCCCGTCGCGATCGAGCGGGAACTTCGGCTCGCCGAGTTGCTGCGGCGCAAAGCCGGCCTGCCGAAGCGGATCGGTCTCGGAAGTGCGGGCGAGCGGATCGCGGAGGCCGGCGCCGAAGGGGCGGTGGCGGCGCTGGTGATTTCGAGCGGCGGCGCGGGGTCGGAGGGGCGGGCGGTGCGGCTGGTGGCCGTTCGCCGGGGAGATGAGTGGTGCGAGGAGCGGAGCGCCGTGGACGCGGCACTCGCCTGGTGGCGGCGGCAGTCGTGCTCCGCGGCCCCGGCCCCTGGATCGGGAAGAACCGACACCCTCGAGTCGCTCGAGCGCTGGCTCGAACGCCGGTTGGCGGTCCTCCTCGGGCACTGGCTCACCCGGAGCCACGAAGGGAGCGGATCGATTCGGGTTCGCGTCGTCGGGCTGCTCGATCCGGGCGGCCTGCGTTGACTCCGGAGCCGGATGCGAGAAACCTTTCCGGATGACTTCGCTACGTCATGTCCGCGTTCTTCCGCTCGGCGCGCTGCTCGCCGCGAGCTGCGCCGCTCCGCCACCGCCACCGCCGCCACCTCCGGTCGCTGCCGCGGCCGTGCCGTGGTGCGCAGCCATTCCCCGCCCCGCCAACGCGGCATTCGATCAGGTCCCCGGCACCGGTGACTGGTTCGACGTGCGCCGGGTGGCGGACGGCGTGTTCGCGCTGATCGAGCCGAACCAGTTCCAGGAGACGATTTCGTACCTCATCGTGGGCCGCGACCGGGCGCTGTTGTTCGATTCCGGACTGGGCCTGGTGCCGATCCGGCCGGTCGTCGAGCGGCTCACCGACCGTCCGGTCACCGTCCTCAACTCGCACACCCACTACGACCACGTCGGCGGGAACGCCGAGTTCGACGACGTGCTGGCCCTCGATACGCCGTACACCCGCGCCAACCAACGAGGGTTCGCGCATTCCGAAGTTGCCGGCGAAGTCGCTCCGGCGGCGTTTTGTCACGGAGCGCCGGCCGGAGTGGATACTGCCGGGTATCGGACCCGGGCCTGGAGCGCAGCGCGCCGGATCGCGGACGGCGAGGAAATCGACCTGGGCGGCCGGACCCTCACCGTGATCCGGGTGCCGGGGCACACGCCGGACGCCGTTGCCCTGCTGGACCGGGGCCACCGGCTGCTCTGGACCGGCGACACCTATTACGACGCCGTGATCTGGCTCTATGTGCCGGAAACCAATCTGAACGCGTACGAGCAGTCGCTCGACCGGCTGGTTGGGCTTGCGAGCGGCGTCGACCGGCTCCTCCCCGCCCACAACACCGTCTCCGCCGCTCCCGAACGACTGGCCGAGGCTCTGGCGGCGTTTCGCCGGGTCCGGGCGGGCGAGGTGGCGGGAACGGAGGAGAGCGGACGCCGCAAGGTGTTCTCGTTCCCCAACTTCGCGTTCCTGATCTCAACGCCGCTGCTGGAGGGCAAGCAGGGCGACGCGGGCGCCGGGGGCTCGGGACTCACCACCTGGCCCTGAACGGCGTCAGAGTCACGCCGGGGCTACGGCTCGACGCGACATTGGCTCCGTCATTCGGACGGAGGAACTCATGAAAGCCCTCATCCTGACGGGCCTTGCGGTCCTGACCGTCACGCTGCCGCTGACCGCGCAGGGTTCCGGTCCTGCGCTCGAGCCCGGCGTCCGGGTCCGGGCAACCACCCGCACCGGCGAGCGGGTCGAAGGGAAATTCGGCAGCTGGCGTGAAGGACGGCTCACGATCGCGACACAGGGTCGCGAGGCATCGATTCCGAGGGAGAATCTCCGGCGTCTCGAGGTCGGGCGGGTGGGGCGCGCCACGGGTACCGGTGCCTTGATCGGCGGGATCGCCGGCGCGCTGGCCGCCACCGCGTTCGCGATCCCGTTCTGCGGCGACGCGGACACCGTGTGCGAAACCGACGAGTACGTCCGGATCTACGGCCTGATCGGGTTGCCACCGATCGCGGCCGGGGCGTTGATCGGATCGGCGATCGAACGGACGCACTGGGATGCGGTTCCCCTCGATCGGCTGGCCGTGGGCGTCGGTCCCGCACCCGGCGGCGGCGTGACGGTGGCGCTCCGGCTCCGGTTCTAGGCCCCGGGAGCCGGGGCCGCTAGTTTGGGCCCATGACGACGCCAACCACCGTGCTGTTCGACCTCGACGGCACGCTGCTCGACTCGATCCGCCTCATCATCGACAGCTATCACCACGCGCTCGCCACCCACGGCCTTCCGCCGCGGAGCGACGAGCACTGGCTGGCCGGGATCGGGACCCCGCTCCGGGTCCAGTTTCGCGACTGGGCCGATCAGCCGGAGATGCTCGACGCGCTGATCGCCACCTATCGCGATTTCAACATCTCGAACCACGACAGCCGGGTGCGCGCCTATCCGGGCGTGGTCGACATGGTGCGGGCCGTCCGCGCGGCGGGACTGCGCACCGGCCTGGTGACCAGCAAGCAGCGGCCCGGCGCGATCCGCGGCCTCCGCTTTCTCGGCCTCGAGGATGCGATGGAGGTCGTGATCGGCGCCGAAGACGTCGAGAATCCGAAGCCGCATCCCGAGCCGCTCCTCAAGGCGTCGCGCCAGCTCGCCATCGATCCCCGCGCCGCGATCTACGTCGGCGACAGCGAGCACGACATGAAGAGCGGCCGGGCGGCCGGGATGCGGACCGCCGCGGCACTCTGGGGGCCGTTTTCGCGCGATCACCTGGCTGCTACCGAACCGGATCACTGGCTCGACCAGCCGGCTGACCTCCTCACCCTCCTCCGTTAGGCGGACCCCTCGGTCCAAGAGGCATCCATGCGGCGGCTCCCTTCGCTCCACGCCCTCATCATCCTGCTCTCGGCCGTCGCCGGCGCGGCGGCGCAGACGCCCCGCGACACGATGCCGACCGTCATCCGCGCCGGGCGTCTCTTCGACAGCGAGGCGGGCACCTTCACCGGCCCCCGGGAGATCCTGGTCAAGGACGGCCGGATCACGGCCGTCGGCGAGCGAGTCGACCACCCGGCCGGCGCCCGGATCGTCGATCTGAGCCGCTCCACCGTGCTGCCGGGCCTGATCGACGCCCACACCCACCTGCTCTACCTCGAGGGGATCGGGCCGGGACTCACCATGGAAGGCGTGAAGGCGCTGGTCGACGAGGGGCTTCCGCTCCGCGCCCTGCATGGCGCCGCCCGGGCCCGCACCTTCCTGCAGGCCGGCATTACCACGGTCCGCGATCTCGGCAACGCCGGCCGCTTCGGCGACGTGGCCCTCCGGGAAGCGATCGAGGACGGCAGCGTCGACGGGCCGAGGATGTTCGTCTCGGGTCCCGGGCTGAGCCCGTTCGGCGGGCAGTTCCCCGGTTTGGATCCGGGGTATCAGTCGCTCGCGGCCGACGAGTACCAGATCGTCCACAACGCCGAGGAGGCCGCCGACCTGGTCCGGCAGAACGTGACCAACGGGGCCACGGTCATCAAGATCTACTCGAACAACACGCCGAACCGCGGCTACCTCACGCTCGAGGAAATCCGGGCGATCGTGGCGTCGGCCCGGCTCCACGGCGTGCGGGTGGCCGCCCACGCGACCGACGACGGGGCGGTGTACCGCGCCGCCCTGGCCGGCGTGAACTCGGTGGAGCATGCCTACCAGGTTGCGGATTCGACGCTCGCGCTCATGGCGCGGACCGGCGTCACCATGACGCCGACGGATATCGACAGCCTCACGATGATCCAGTACTTCAGCCTGAGTTCCGCCGGGAGCCCGCCGCCTTCACCCGCTCAGATCGGGCAGTTCCTGGCGGGTCAGCGGGACCGGCTTCGGCGGGCGGTCAATGCCGGGGTCACCATCACCGCGGGATCCGACAACTATCTCGATCTCAAGCGGGCCCAAGGCAGCGCGGCCAAACGGAATCTGTTCGCTTACCGGGCGGCGGGCATGACGGCGGTCCAGGTGCTGCAGGCCGCCACGATCAACGACGCCCGGCTCCTCGGTCAGGAAGGCCGCCTTGGCGTCATCAAGCCGGGGGCCTTCGCCGACATCATTGCGGTCGACGGCAATCCGGAGCAGGACTTCGGCGCGCTCGAGCGAATCCGCTTCGTGATGAAGGCGGGAACGATCTACGTCGGCCGCAACTAGCCGGCCGTCGCGAGCCCGCCTCCCGAGGCGGGCTCGGCCCGCACGCCGATGCTGAGCAGGTAGCCGATCATCCAGAACTCGCCGATCGACGCCGGGATGGTCAGCCCCTCGACGAGCCAACTCGGCACGCCGGCCAGGCCATTCGCCAGAAACCCGCTCACGATGTATCCCACGCCGCCGACCATCAAGGTCCACCCCAGCGCCGCGGGCATCCGGCCTGAGGCGCGGGCCAGCCAGCCCATCGGAATGAGCCAGAGGCCGAAGAACAAGGCCGCCACACTCCAGAGCTTGCCGCTCACCTCGTAGAGCAGCTGCACCGTGGCCGCGACGTCGCCGCCGGGCGCCATGCCGGGGTCGGCCGACACGCCGAGGGCGGTGGCCATGAACGCGGCGCTGCCGAGAATGGCCACGGAGTTGACCAGGCCGAATGCGACCAGCGCACCCGCGGCGAAGGCGTCGACGCTCCGAAACAGCCGGTAGAACCAGAGCGCGGCCCCAGCCTGGGTCAGGACGATCCCCAGCTCGAGGGCGATGCCGAGCCGGGCCAGGGTGGCCTGCTCGACGAGATTCCGGGCCGTCTCGGCGGGACTTCCCGGGATGTGAATCGCCGGGCGGATCAGCAGGAAGCCGATCAGCCCCGTGAGAGCGATCCCGAGGTACCAGAGGCCGGTGGCCCGCGCGGTCCGCCGCAGGTCGGTCATCGTCATATCTCCCGTCAGTAAGATTTGAGCCGGATCCCGGACTACCTCATGGTAACCTCATCCGGAGCATTCGATGTCCTTGAGGGCATTCGCGATGGTGGCGTCGATCGCGGCGGTCGGCCTGGCCTCGCTCGCCGCCGCCCCGCCTGCGGCACCGGCGCCGGTCCTGGTCCTTCGCGGCGCCACGTTGATCGACGGCACCGATCGGCCGCCCCGGCCCGGCGCCACCGTCATCGTGCAGAATGGCTGGATCACCGCCGTGGGCGGTGCCGACCTCGCCATTCCGGCCGGCGCGCGCGTACTCGATCTGGCCGGGCGGTACCTCCTGCCGGGCTTCATCGAGATGCACGGGCACGTGGCCATCGGCGCGTGGGAACTCGACACGACCGGCGGCACGCCCAAGCTCCGCTACGCCTACGACGACTCGGCCTCCCGCGAGCTGACCCGTTCGGAGCTGGCGTTCGGCATCACCACGGTGCGGAATCCCGCCGGTCCGACCAGGGAGGCCGTTCTGGTCCGCGACCGGGTCCGCTGGGGCGAGTGGGCCGGACCGCGTATCATCACCGCCGGGGCCCCGCTCGACGCCCCGGGCCCCGTCACCGCGGTGGACGGTGTCAGCACCGAGGCGGAAGCGCGGGCCGCGGTGGCCCGGCAGGCGGAGGCCGGGGTCGATTTCATCAAGCTCTACGCCGGACTCGACTCCGCCCTCGTGGCGGCCGCGGTGGATGAGGCGCACGCGCGCGGGCTCACGGCGGTGGGTCACCTCTGGAAGACGTCGTGGACCGATGCCGCCCGGGCCGGCATCGACGGCATCACCCACATCATCGTCAACAACGAGAGGCTGCTTCCGGCCGCGAAGCGGGCGGAGTATGCGAAGACGATCCCGAACGGCCTCTTCATGTTCGACTGGTTTCGCCACGCGAACTTCGACGGGCCGGAGATCCGCGAGATGCTCGCCACGCTGGTGGCCCATCACGTGACGATCGACCCGACGCTCGTGGCCTTCGAGATGACGGCGTGGTGGAACGTGGCGGATCACTACCCGGCCGAGTCGAACGACTACACGCCCCCGAGTTTCGCGCCGAAGTGGAAGCAGATGAACGATCTGCGCGGCTGGTCGGCGGCGGACTATGCTGCCGCCCGGGCGCAGTTTCCCCGGATGTCGGAACTGGCCCGCCGGCTGCACGAGGCCGGGGTCCCGCTCACTGTCGGGATCGACGCGGGCAATCCGTGGTTCTTCCATCGCGAACTCGAACTGCTGGCGGCGGCCGGGATCCCGACCGCCGACGTGATCAGGATGGCGACGCGCAACGCGGCCCTTGGGCTCGGCCGGATCGCCGAGTTCGGGACGGTCGAGGTGGGGAAGCGGGCGGACCTGGTGGTGCTGGGAGCGGATCCGATCGCGGATATCCGGAACACCCGGCGGATCGTCTGGGTGATCCAGGGTGGCGAGCCCGCGCCGCCGGAGGCGTTCCTGCCGGAGAGACTGACCCGGAGGCGTTAGCGGCGGCTACCGCACGGGACCTCCTTGCCCCGATGCTGGCGCGGCATTGCCGGGAACTCGAGGTCCGCTAGAGAGCAGCCCCACCGGCACCCGGGCGATCGGGCGCGCCCGTTCGGCGAGGGAGGCGGTTCGGACGCGCCCTGAGCCGTTTTCCGGCCCGGCTGCGCGTGCCGAGGCAGGGGAGACCGCACCGGTCCCCCACCCCTCCGATCTCGGAGCGCGACATGTCCTGGCATCCCGCCGCCGCCTGGCGCCCTACCGGTACGCCGCTGGTCCTGCTGACCCTGACCCTTGGCTGCGGCGGCGGATCGACCGGGCCCACGCCGCCTCCCCCGCCGCCGCCCCCGGCCGTGGCGTCCGTCACGCTCGACCAGACCGCCCTCGACCTCGTCCCGCAGTTCGCCGTGCAGCTCGTCGCCACGCCGCGCGACGCTGGTGGGGCGGCCCTCAGCGGGCGCTCGGTCACGTGGCAGTCGTCCGCGGCGGCGGTGGCGTCGGTATCGGCCACCGGGCTGGTAACCGGGCTCACAGCCGGGTCCGCGACCATCACCGCGTCCGTCGAAGGCCGGAGTGCGGCCGCCGCGGCCGTGGTGAGCGAAGGGGCCCTCGTGGGCCCGGCCGGCGCGGTGGTCACCGCCAACGGCGGCAAGGCCACAATCACCATCCCGCCCGGCGCCCTGGCGTCGACCCTCCCGATCTCGGTGCGGCCGCTGGCGGCTCCCCCCGCGGCCAGCGGGGTCGTTCCGGGCACCGCCTACGAACTCGGCCCGTCCGGGACCACGTTCGCCCACCCGGTGACCCTCGAGTTCAGCTACGAAACTGCGGAACTCGACTCCCTCCAGCCCCTCTACCGGTTGAGTCGGTTGACCGGCGACCGCTGGGTCCCACTGCCCGGCAGCTCGCAGGGTGGGGCCGCGCGAAAGGTGACCGCCACCACGACGTCCTTCAGCTCCTACGGCGTCGGCGTCGAGGAATACCTCGGCGCCGTCGAAGTGCTGCCCGAGTTTCCGATCGTGCTCTTCAGCCGGACGCTCCAGCTTACGGCTCGCCCCCTCAACGCCGCCGGCGCCCCGTTGCTGACCTCGAATCCACCGACCGGGCCGGTCTGGACCGGGCCCGCCGGCCTCAGCATTTCACCCACGGGGCTGCTGAGCGGCGTCACGCCCGGCGGGCCCTACCTCGTCAACGCCACGTACGAGCAATGGTGGCCCTGCAACCCCCGGCCCTGCGACCTCGGGACGTTCCACGGGGACCCCGTGCTGGTGGACTCGCTGCTCACCCGGGCCACTCGCCAAATCGAGGTGTTCGTCGAGCTGATCCCGGTGGCCGGCATCGAGGTGTCGCCGACCACGGCGTCGATCCTACCGGGGCAGACGGTCCAGTTGGCCGCCACCCTCAAGGACGTAGGCGGGGCCACGCTCAGCCACGAGTTCAGGACGGTCGCCTGGACCACCGACAACGCCGCGGTGGCCTCGGTGTCCGGCACCGGCCTGGTCACGGCCGTCGCAGCCGGGACCGCCACCGTCGGCGCCATATCCGGCGGGGTGACCGGCACGGCGACGGTGACGGTCGGCGTCTCGTCGTCGCCGGTGGTCTCGGTCGACGTCCAGCCGCTGGAACCGGTCATCGAGGTGGGCTCGACCATCCCGGTCGTCGCGACGGGGCGCGACGCCCAGGGGCAACCGGTGGCCGGGGCCGTGACCTGGGTGTCGCTCGACCCGTCGGTCGCGACCATCTCGCCCGAGGGGCTCCTGACCGGCGTGTCTCCCGGCACCGCCCCGTTCGGCGCGACGATCGGCGGCGTGCAGGACGGGGGATTGGTGACCGTGGTCGCGCCGTATCCGCTGGTGCTCGGGAGCCCGCGGGCGGGCTTTTCCCACACCTGCTTCCTCCGGAGCGACCAGTCCGCGTGGTGCTGGGGCAACGGCTCCGCCGGGCAGCGGGGCGATGGGACGCTCACCAACTTCCAGGACACCCCCTCGCCGGTGGCCGGCGGGACGAGTTACGCCATGCTCTCGTCCGGAGCGGCGCACACCTGCGCCGTGACACCGGACGGTCGGGGATTCTGCTGGGGCGAGGGCGGGTCGGGGCGCCTCGGCACCGGCTCCACCTCGTCGTCCTTGACGCCGGCGAGTATCAACGGCGGCCCGGTCTTCGCCCGGATCGAAGCGGGGGGATTCTTCAGTTGCGGGCTCGATCCGGACGGCGCGGCGTTCTGCTGGGGCTATGCCCAGACGATCGGCGACGGTTTGAGCCAGGATCGGACGACGCCGACCGCGGTGAGCGGCGGACTGAGGTTCGTGAGCCTGGCCGCCGGCAGAGCCACCGCGTGCGGCCTCACCGCGGCCGGAGCCGCCTGGTGCTGGGGCAGCGGCGACAACGGCGCGCTCGGCAACGGCCCGCGGCCCGGCAGCATCGGCACCACCTGGCAGAGCCTGGTGCCGGTGGCGGTGGCCGGCGGACACCAATTCGTCGCGCTCAGCTCCGCCAGCGGCGTCTCGGCCACGTTTTGCGGCCTCACGGCCGCCGGCGAGGCATGGTGCTGGGGTCGCGGGTCGGGCGGCCAGCTCGGCGACGGTGGCCTTGCCGATCAGGTGGTGCCGACGCGGGTCGCCACGACCGTCCGCTTCACGTCCATCAGCATCGGGGGGGATCACACCTGCGGGCTTGCCCAGGATCAGACCGCGTGGTGCTGGGGCCTCCGCGGCAACACCGGCTCGGCGCAGCTCGGCCTGCCTAACGCCGTGACCACCCCCGTCCAGGTGTTCGGCGGCCGCCAGTACACCGAGATCTCGGCGGGGGGGCTGCACACCTGCGCCCGGGCCGCGGACGGCACCTGGTGCTGGGGCTTCCTCAACCTGTACGGGGAACTCGGGAAGGGCGGCGGTACCGTGGGTGCCGGTCTCAACACGACACCGGTGAAGGTACGCTTCCCCTGATCGGCGCGCGGCCGGGGTGGCGCGACGGCGTGGCGGCAGCCGCGGGAAACGGCACGTCTGGGCCAACGCCGGCGCAGCCCCTGAGGGCGAGGACCATCGCAACGCCAAGCTGTCCGCGGATCATCCGGAAGCCGTTCTCGTCTCCGGGGATGCCGTTCGTGCCTACACGGACGCGCTTCCGTCACCCGACCTATGGCTGAAGCGGAGTGGAGACACCCAGCTTGAAGCCGTCCGGATCGCGGAACTGGAACATCCGCGCTCCCCAGGGGCGATCCGCCGGTTCGTCGATGAGCGTGCCCCCCGCCGCCTTGATTCGCGCCGCGGCGGCATCGACGTCGGCCGGCGTCTTGACGTTGATCTGGAGGTAGAACCCCTGTCCCTTGATCCGGTCCCACCCCAGGGCCCCGTCGTCCTGGTTGAGGACGATCCGGATCTCGCCGTCCACCATGACCGCTCCGGCGAGTTTCCCCTGGTCCTCCCACCGAAACGACACCGCGAATCCGAGGGCCTGTTCGTACCAGCGGACCGAGGCCGCAATGTCCTTGCAGGTGAGGGAACAGCCGAGATTGGTGGCATTCAGGGATGACATTCGGACTCCGGCATGAGGGGGAGGGTCAAGATAACGCATCCCGCCAGGGCGCGGCGGGCGAGTAGTCGGCGGCCACGTCGCGGCGCTTGGGCTCATGACGATCGGTTTCCCGCTGGACCCGGCGCTGACCACCCCGCCGGTGCGGTCGCCCTGGCTGGCCGGGCTCGAGGCGCCATCCCTCACCGATCAGGAGCCGGCAACCCCGGTCCCCGCGGCGGCTCACCCGTCCGGCTGGGCGACGTGGGTCGAACAGCGGCTGCCGGGCCATGCGATCGTCGCCGCGTCGGGGCGGCGATGGCGAGCCGCCCGTAAACTCACCTTCGGTGAACCGGAGCAGGGCCCGCATTCGCGGGGGTGACGGGGCTCCAACGGATACGCCATTGGACACTCCAGGGCGGGCGCGGCGGGCAAGGCGGACCGTCCTACGTCGCCCACAGCTAATCAGGAGAATGCCGAGGAAGGAGTTACTGGGGCGACAGGCTTCGAACCTGTAACCTCCCGGTTAACAGCCGGCCCAGCCGGGCTGGCGAATCCGCGAAGAAATCGGTAAACCATTGATGGCTCTAGCAATCTGCCGAGGCGGGCCATCGGGGATATCGGTAGAAATCAGCATCAATGGACACACCAACGGACACACCGCAGAGGCCGCAATTGGACCGTGACTCCGCGAGGCGTTCCCGTCGAACCCTTACTGCTCGTCCTTTCTCGGGTCTTGGCGTCTCACCCACGAGAGGCGAAGTTCAGGTCGTCAGCTCTGGACCTTGGTACTGACGCGTGCCCAAACTCGACCTCCTCAAACCCGTCGCGAACCTCGAGAGGCTGCATCCTGGCTTCGTGGCGTTGATCTCGAGCCCCGGATTCGCACCGGCCCGCGCCTTGATGCGCGACGTCTGGGAGGAATTCGTCGATCGAGACGGCAACTTCGTCGAGCAGTTCCAGACGACGGGGTTCGACGCACGAACTTGGGAGCTGTTCTTGTTCGCGTTCCTCTGGGATGACGCCGACGCAGTCTTCGAATGGCAGGAGGCGTCCCCGGACTTTCTCGTGACCGTCGGCGGACAGCGGGTAGCGATCGAAGCAGTCACCGCCAACGAGTCCACAGTCTCTCCGGTCATCATACATCCCGCGGAAGCCGACATCGATCGAATCAAGCAGCAGGATCTTTACCCCATCCGCCTTGGAAGCGCTCTATACTCAAAGCTGCAACGGGAGTACTGGAAGCTGCCTCACATTGCTGGCCTTCCATTGGTCCTCGCGATCCAAGACTTCCACGAGCCAGGCTCGCTCTATCACACTGGGAGCAGTCTTTCAGATTATCTCTACGGCCGGCGGGGGAGTTGGTATTTTGATCCACAGGGGAAGCTCCATATCAGCGAGGTCCCGATTGCCGAGCATCGCGCTGGTGAGAAGGTCATTCCATCCGGGTTCTTCGGGCTTCCCGGAGCCGAGAACGTCAGCGCTGTGCTCTTTGGCAATACCGGCACAATCTCAAAGTTCAATCGGTTAGGGTACCTCCAGGGGTACCGAGCAGACATCGAACTGACCCTGATTCGGCGCGGCCTCCGATACGATCATTCGCCAAACACAGCGACCCCTCAGCCATTTGCTTACACGGTCGGCTCGGACGTGGCGCCGCCCGAAAGGTGGGGACAGGGACTTTCGGTCTTCCACAATCCGCGAGCGAGCCGTCCGCTCCCGCTCGGACTACTTCCGTGCGCGTATCACTACGAAGAAGGCGGCCGGTTGCGCAGCTTCCTCCCAGAGTTTCATCCGCTCCTGTCGCAGACCGTGATCATCATGCCGAAGCTCGAGTAACGCCGGTACTACCTCTGGACACCAATCAGGCCGTACACGTGCCCTCCCCTGCGCACGGCCTCAACCGAGATCCGTAGCGGAGGCAGGCTGCCCGCCTTGGACGTTTCCCACGAAGACTGGTTCTCATCGGCAGCGAAATCACAATCCACTTGGCTCTGAAACGCAGTTTCCAGAGCCGAGCCAACTGGGACCCGCATGTTTCGCCGAATCGCGAATTCGCTATCTGCGACGCGGTCATTCCCGATCACATCCAAGGCGCGAAGGGTGGGCGCTTCGGGTGGCGCAAACGAGAAAGAACCCTGTCCTGACCGCGCCTCGCGTGCCTGTGCTTTCTTCAGACCCAGGCCAATTCGAACCAGGAGGACCGGATGGTCGGCGTAGCGTACAGCGGCGATCGCGGCAGCGAAACAACTCGCTTCGGGAGCCGCGATCGACCGCGCCGAGTCAATCGCCGCGAATGATAGCCGGCCGTGCTCAAGCACCGCTTGCTCAACAGCGGGCCCGTAGATGGGTTCATAGAAGGCGACCGTACCGGCCACATTGTCCACGACCGCCTCCAGCGGGTCCTTGCGGTTATCTGGGTCAGGCGAGCGTCGGAAACCGGGGAAGGCAAGCTGCGGCGGATAGATGAGAAGGTGGGCTAGTTCATGCCAGGCCGTGAAGTAGGCCCGCACCGCCCTCTCACCTCGAGCATCGATGACTGCGAGGTACCGGATGCCCGTAGCGTCGTACTCTTGCCTCTGAAGAACGATCCCTTCCGTGTTTGATCTCAGAAATTCATGGTGAACCCTTGCGCCCAGGCTTGAGTCGAAAGACGCGTACTGCTGGGCGATGCGCCCGAGGTCGGCTTCGGACCGAACAAACTCAATCCCCATCCGCAGTCGGTTCGCCAGGATGCGCCGCAAGGCGTCGAGGTTCTCGACCGGAAAGCCCTCGATCAGTCGAGCAACCCTCTCGAGGGCGAAGCTCCTCACGTGGGCAAGACAATCGCCACGCCACGACAGCCCAAGGTCTCGGGCAAGCTTCAAGACGACCGGATCTCGGGCGAGCGAGGTCATCCTTGAGTGCCAAAAAGCCGGTCGTGTAGGTCGATCCAATCGTCCTTGGACAGAAGCCGATTGCTGCGATCTGAATCCGAATCGCGGCTTCGGCGGGCAACGACCAGTTGATTGGCCTTCAGGAGATCCGTGGCTTTGCCAAGTGACCAACCACGCTCCTCGGCGGCCTCCGCAAGCTCAGGAGGAATGATGAGGGGCTCTCGATGCCTTTGGGGCTCGGTTTCCCCTTTCAAGAGGTAGTCAACGGACACGCCGAGGACCTCGGCCAATCGTAGGAGGACGTCGGCGCCCATCGACCGGCGATCGTTCTCGATCTCGCTCAGGAAGGTCACACTTATCCCAGCCTGCTCGGCCAGCTCACGCTGGGTCCGGCCGAGGCGCTCACGACAACGGGCGGCTCGACCGCCGAGGGTCGACGGTCCTTCCGGATAGAGGGGCTTGTGCACTTATTGTTACCAGTGATAAGTTACAGGAAGCTGTATGTTTCATGCCTTGGACGGTTCAAATATCTGGTAAGCCTCGGTGGCGAACAAGTGGCTACCCGAGTTTGGCGGGAGAGGGTTGCCGCGACGGCGGTTCTGGGCTGTCACAACTTACGGAGGATCAGATGGCGTATCCGGTCTACAGTCGCACAGTTCGTTTCATTGGCAACCGAAACAAACGAGAGGTGCACGACACCCGGCAGGAGACCCGAAACTGCCAGGTTGACGAGATTCTCCGCGCCGGCAACGCGGTGGGGTTCTCGCCCGACTCACTCGCTCAAGCCCATGCAGAAGGCTACGACAACTGCGCCTACTGCATCGGCGGCTCGACTCGGTAGCCCCCGGTCCCCAACGTTAGGAGGAGACGATGTCAAAGAAGAACATCCACATCACGCATCGACGGAACGGTGACTGGGCCGTTATCGGTGAAGGTGACGCTCGTGCCTCAAGCCTCCACGCAACTCAATCTGAGGCGATCTCGGCGGGGAGACCTCTGGCGGAGCAGAACAAAGCAGAACTGGTGATTCACGACCGAGCCAACAAGATTCGGGACAAGGACAGCTTTGGCAACGATCCAACGCCGCCGAGGGACCGGAAGCACTAGATCCGGCAGCCGGCAGCGGCCGCAACCCCGGCTTCCCGACCCACGTGAAGGGGGCGGGCGGGGCCAGCGCGTCTGGTGACGTTCCCATAGAGGAGGGACCCGTGGCCAACGAATCCACACTTTGGCCGCTCGGCGAGCATACCCCAGGAAAGCACTTGGTGCTCGAGGGCTATCTCAAGGCGTGGTACCCAATCCTGGGGATGACCCAGGATCGCATCGTATTCATCGATGGCTTCGCTGGCCCTGGCGAGTATGAGCGTGGTGAGCCAGGGTCGCCATTGATCGCGCTTCGAACTCTCAAGGAGCACGCCGCGAAGGCGAGGTTCTCGGCAGAGATCAAGTTCCTCTTCGTCGAGGACCGAGAGGACCGCGTTCGCCACTTGGAGAAGCTCGTCGAATTGGAGAAGGTCGAGTTGCCCCCATCATGCTCAGCCGCCGTCGTGCACGGGAGGTTCGACGCCACGATGACGACGCTGCTCGACGATCTCGAAGCCCAGATGAAGCGGCTCGCTCCGTGTTTTCTAATGGTTGACCCATTCGGTGTCTCCGACACGCCGATGGGGATCATTCAGCGGATCATGCGGCACCCCAAGAGTGAGGTCTACGTCTCGTTCATGTACGAGAGCATCAACCGCTGGAAGGCAACACCGGAGTTCGAGCCTCATCTTGACGCGCTGTTTGGATGTCCGGACTGGAGGCGAGGACTGGAAATCGCCGACGCCGACGAAAAAAAGGCCTTCTTCTTCAGTCTTTACCGAAACCAGCTGAAGCAAAGCGGTGCGGAGCAAGTGCTCCACTTCGAGCTATACCGGGGAAACCGCCTGATCTACGCGATCTTTTTCGGAACGAAGCACCTTTTGGGCTGCGACCGGATGAAGCAGGCCATATGGAAGGTCGCTCCTTCTGGCGATTACGCGTTCCGAGGAACACGGACAAGCCAGCTCGATTTCGACCTCGCGGCCGACAATGCGGCCGGGTTCGCGAGAGAGCTTAAGGCCGCCTTCGATGACGGCGAGTGGCACTCGGTCGAAGAGGCGCTGGCGTTTTCACAATCCGACCTGACGGACTACCACTCGGGGCATTTGAAAAAGGCGCTCGTGCATCTGGAGAAGTCTGAGGCACTAGAGGTCGACGGGTCAACTCGGAAGCGGGCGAGAACCTTTCCAGACGGCACTCGTTTCCGTTTCATTCGCGGTGCTACGTGAGGAGAGGCTGAGGGTACTCGTCCCACACCCGCCCGTCGAGGATGCGCCCGCCGGACTTCGGCGTCCGTCCTCCCCATTGCTTCCAGAAAAACGCAACGCCTTCGCGTCGGCACAGGTCGCGGAGCGCTCGAGCCCATCCCGGATCACAAGGTCGGCTACCCAGCCCGCTTTCCCCTCCACCAATTACCCAGTCGATCTTCGCGAGGCTAAGTCCATCGACCGGGCCTAGGAGTGGCTCAGCGCTTATGAACCGTACTGCTGCCGGGATCCTCCGAAGGTGATCCGCTCGACCGGATACATCCATGCTCTCGATTGAAGTTCCCATCCAAATGTTCTCGGACCACGTTAACCGGTCCGCGAGCCGAGCCGCACGCTCTGGACGCTTCGTCAAAACCTGGAATTGGTGCCACGACGCTCGGTTCATTACATCGAAAACGCGGCGGATCATTTCGATCGAGAAATGCGCGTGGAAGACGTCCGACATGCTGTTCACAAAGATCCGCCGGGGCTCCCTCCATCGGAGGGGTTGTTCGAGTCGCTCCTCCCAGACCCTCGGGGCAAATGGATCGGCACGGTTGGCCGCACTATCCTTGACCGGCAGCCGACGAAGATATGGCTCCTTGGTCTTCGTGTTGGCGATCGTGGCCGCGTAGCAGTGGTCGCAACCGGCCGAGATCTTGGTGCATCCCGTCATCGGGTTCCAGGTTGCGTCAGTCCACTCGATTCCTGTTCGGTCTCCCACTTCGCCTCGCGTCTCCGAATACATACCGAAACACATGTAACTATAGTGATTCCAATCTGTTCCGTCAAGGAAACAGGAGCTAAGCCTGCCCCCCGGCCCCCGCCTCTTCCCGTACCAGTTGCCCCGCCCCGGCCCCGGCCCCGAGAACCTGTTGCCGGCGATCTTCAGCGGCCTACGCGGCCATCGCGGTTGAGCGGACGTCGTCGAGGACCCGCACGAGCTCGTCCAGGTCGCCCTTGGCGAACAGCCCGTCCGGTCCCCGCGGTGTCAAGTCGGTGAACGGCGACTCGTACAGCCGGGCGGGCTCCATTACCCCGTGAGCGGTCAAGTGGTCTACGATCAGGTTGACGAACTCCAGCTGGTTCGCCGTGAGCGCCTTGGTGCCGTAGAAAGCCGAGAACGCCGCCTTGGCCGCGGCCCGGTCCAACCCGACCAATGACCGCACAAAGAGCCCCAGGCCGCGAGCCTCTACCGCTGCCCGGCGCACCTCCTCGGGCGCCCCGGCGCCGCTTCCGCTGAGCATCCGCTCCAACTCCGCGAGATCAGTGGCCGTCAACGGTTTGTTCGTTCGCAGCTTCGCGATCACGACATGGTCGAGGTGCTGGCGGAGAAACGCTTGCGCCTTGGCTCGGAACTTTGCCTGGTCGGTGCCGACGGCGAACCCGGGTAAGCTCACATCCGTTTCTCCGCCGATCAGATCCTCGAAGTCAGTGTACACGGGCTTTCGCTGGCGCTTGTCGATCAGCTGCACGAGTCCGCGCAGGCGGCGCCGCATCGACTCGAGCATCGGCACCGTGACGTCCTGCCACCACTCGTCGGTCAGCACATCCTGAATCAGCGGCATCTGCTCGCGGACCATCGGGATCGCGTCCTTCTCCGCCAGCAGGCCGGCGAGGTCCTTGACGCGGTCCCGCAGCCGCTCAAAGCCGGGGTCGGAAGCCAAGAGGGCAAGCTGGACCTTCAAGGCGAGCAGATCGAAGCGCTTCGCCTCTTCGTTCTCGGGATCGAGTTCAGTTGGAAGCCCCGCCACTTCGTGGGACAGTTCGGACATGGCCTCCACTGCCAGGGCCGCCCAAGCCTCGGGTTTGGCGTACTTCTCGACCAGGCGCCGGTGGGGACGGACGATGAAGTTGTCCACGTTCATCGAGGCTACCTCCCGCTGAAGCAGCTCGGCGACCACTCGCCGTACCTCGTCTTCCGTCTTTGGGTCGCCGTAGACCGCCGTCGCCTCTCTGACCGCGGCAGTCAGCGCCTCCTTCGGGCGGCCGTCTAGTGCTGAGATCAGCTCCAGCCGTGCGTCGAAGAGGCGCTTTGCGAGCGATTCAGCGGAGTAGCCCTCAGTGCCCGGGATGTCTTGGCTGAAATACTCGAGATTCTGGCAGTAATCGAAGAGGTAAAACAGCTCCTTGTGCTGGCCAGGCCCAAATAGATCCGGACACAGTCGCGTGCCGCGGCCGAGCATTTGCCAGAACTTGGTCTTCGAGCGCACCAGCTTGAAGAACACGAGATTCACGACCTCCGGGACATCGATGCCGGTATCGAGCATGTCAACGGAGATCGCGATATGCGGCGCCTTGTCCTTGATCGAGAAATCGTCGATCAGGCTCTGGACATACTCGGTCTTGAACGTGATGACCCGCGTGAACGCGCCCTTCAGGCGTGGGTAATTGGCATCGAAGCGCTCGGCGATGAACTCGGCATGCTGCTGGTTCTTGGCGAAGATGATCGTCTTCCCGAGTCGGTCGCCGCCCGCGACCTTGAGGCCGCGCGTCATCAGGTGCTCCAACACCTTGTCCACCGTGTCCTTATTGAAGAGCCACCGATTGACGGCCTCCGCCTCGATCCGGTCAGGGACGTTCCCCTCGTCGTCCCACTCCAGCGCGTCCCACTGATCCTTGTCCTCTTCGGACAGATCCTCGTATTTGATACCTTCGCGTTGAAACTTGAGCGGCACGGAAACCGCCTGCGGAGGTACGAGAAAGCCGTCGCGGACCGCTTCCTCCAGAGAGTAGGCGTCGGTCGGTACGCCGTCCTCGAGGTCGAAGAGGCCGTAGGTATTGCGGTCCACCTCATCCTTCGGGGTCGCAGTGAGGCCGACGAGCAGCGAATCGAAATAGTCGAAGATGGCCCGGTACTTCTGGAACACCGAGCGGTGCGCCTCGTCGATGATCACGAGGTCGAAGTGCCCGGGACCGAATCGCCGCTGCCCGTCTGCCGTGTCGTCGATCAGCCCCATCATGGTTGGGTAGGTCGAGACGTAGACGCGCCCCTCGGCATCCTTCTCGGCAACCAGGTTGACGGGGGAAGCATCCGGCAGGTGGCGCTTGAAGGCGTTCACGGCCTGGTTGACGAGCGCCACGCGATCGGCGAGGAAAAGAACCCGTTTTGCCCAGTTGCACCGCATCAGGAGGTCTGCGAGGGCGATCACCGTCCGCGTCTTGCCGGCGCCAGTGGCCATCACGAGCAGCGCCTTGCGGTCGTGGTCGCGCTCGAACGCCTCGGCGACTCGTCGGATGGCGCGGGTCTGGTAGTGACGCTCGACGATCGTCGAGCTGATCGGTGCCTCTCCGAGCCGCCGGCGCGTCTCCCGCCGCTGGATCAGCAGCTCCAGTTCTCCCTTCTTGTAGAACCCCTGCACCCGCCGCGGCGGGTATCGGGTGTCGTCCCAGAGCCAGTGATCGTAGCCGTTGGAATAGAAGATCACAGGCCGCCGGCCGAACTGTCTTTCCAGGCAGTCGGCGTAGAGCTTCGCTTGCTGCTGCCCCGCCCGCGGGTCGCGGCGAGTCCGTTTGGCCTCGACCAGGCCGAGCGGCTTGCCATCGTCGCCCCACAGTACGTAGTCCACGAAGCCCTGGCCTTTGGGCGTAGGCATCCCTTGGACCTCGAACTCTCGGTCACGCGGGTGTGCAAGCGCCCAGCCGGCCTCCTTGAGCAAGAGGTCGATGAAGTAGTCGCGGGTCTCGGCTTCGGAGTAGTCGTGGGTGTCCGGCTGCGCAGCCGCCGCCTGCTTCGCCGTGGCCACTTCGGCGCGGAGCCGCTTCAGCTCCTCATCGAGTGTGGTCTTGTCGGCCAGCAGCGCGGCGAGCCTCTCGTCGCGGTTGCGCAAGTCTGTTTCGAGGCGCTGCAACTGCTCCGCCGTCTGGCTGGGGGCGGGGGTGGGCTTGGGTAGTGCAGCGGCATTGAACGCGAGCCCAGGCGCCGGCCGCGCAAGACGGCCATAGGTTCGGGCGAGCCAGTACGTCACATGGAACAACTCGCGCACGGACACCAGGGCATCGTCTGGTGGGATCGCACGGTGCCCGTGCACGGCACGGTTGCCGAGCGTATTGATGACCCGCGCCTTGCTGAACACCGCTTCCCCCGCGGCCTGCTTGAAGCTGGGCTCGTGGATCAGGGCCGACAGATTGTCCTGGTACGGCAGCTGGAGCGCAGCGTCG
Source organism: Gemmatimonadales bacterium (assembly GCA_050183815.1). Lineage (GTDB taxonomy): Bacteria > Gemmatimonadota > Gemmatimonadetes > Gemmatimonadales > GWC2-71-9 > SHZU01. The sequence continues at coordinate 48,679 of JBFXAY010000031.1, forward strand.
TGCTTGTACGCCCACGCAACCGCCAGCTCCAGCGCGCGGCGAGCGTAGAAGCAGGCGGTACGCGGGTCCGAGTGCACCGCAGCCTCTGCCCTGGCAGCGGCGTCGAATACCGCTGACCATTCGCGCTCGAGGAAGGCAAACTGGCTCATCGCCCCGCCTTCTCCTCGATGAATGCGTTCATTCGCGTCGCCAGCTCGGCACGGCGTAATTGAAGGAAGTCGCGGTATCGCTCAATGGTCCACAAGGCGGGATCGATCGGCACGCATTGGCTTCGCAGCGCGTCTTCTCCCTGCTTCGCAACGATGTCGGCGAGGTACCCAGAGGCTTCCTTGTTGCTGATCCGCCGGTTGGTCTGGCCCGTGATGAAGGCCATGTTGGCGATCTCATTGATCTCACCTGTCTCGTACCCCTTCGCCTTGAGCAGTGACTTCGGGATCACGTGGTGCCACTGAATGAAGTGCAGCTTGCCCTGGTGCGTCAGCGACAGGCCAAGGCCGCTGTACCAGTCCTTCGCGCCACCGGCCTTGAGGGCAAGGTAGGCCAATGAGAACAAGGGACTGTTAACACCGCGGCCGGCAAGATCGCCCGGCTCGACCTGGAGCCGGCCGAACTGCCGCCTCACCGGGTCCATCAGCGCAGTGACACCTCCGCCACGGAAGACGATGGCGAGGTCCTCATTGAGGAGGGTCTCGGTCGAGCCGCGCGAATAGCGCCCCCGCGCATTAGCAACCAGCAACCAGTGGAGGAGCCCGCGTTGCTCGTCTCGGGTAAGCTTGTTGTCCTTGACGCGGCTGACCGCGGCCAATGCATGGATGAACATCGGTGACGACAGCAGCGATTCGTCCTCGACGCCTGCGTTCGTGCGCAGGAAGTTGATCGCGAAACGCAGCCCTTCCTTGGCCTGCTCCCAGCCATCTTTCAGCTTGTCCACGGACGTGGAGGCCACGCTGCGGAAGAGGCACTGCTTCGTGGCGAATACCACGATCGCGCGCACCAGCTGGCCGAGGTCGATCGTGAACCAGCTCTGCTCGCACTCCTCCTGGAAGGCCTCCAATTGCTTCAGCAGGTTTGGCCAACGCGATGTCATCTGTGCCAGCGCGAGATCCGAGGACCGCAGCTTCGCGCCCAGCGAGTTCACGCGCACGAAGATCTCGGTCACCTCCTCGTAGCTCATCGCACGTTCGAGCACGTGGACCACGTAGGGGTAATGCTTGATCCCGCGCAGCTTCTTGAGCCGGTCGGAATATTTCTGAAATCGTGGGTCCTTGAACGACTCGATCCCGGCTCGTTCCAACAGTTCGGCGTCGTTGGCCGTGCGAAACACTTCGGTAGCAGAAACCCACTGCGGCTGTGAAAGCAGGTTCCGGCTGGCAACGACAAACGTGCGACGACTGAGCTTCTCCTGAATACCCTGCTCGCCATCCTCGGACTCGTCGCTGTCGTCGGCGATCTCGTCATCCGGTGTTACGGGCGAGTCCTCGTCGCTTTCCACGTCGGTCCCTTCGGAAGGCGGCCCCTCCGGGTGTTCCAGATTGAACAGGATGTCGATCGGCTTCTTGCGCCCCCGGACCGAGACGGGCTCGCCGTTCAGCACGGCGGTCAGCGAGGTCAGGCGCTGTTGACCATCGAGCAGCAGCTTGCGGCCGGCGAATGCCGTCGAGTCCTGTGCAATGGCGAAGTCTCGTGTCGGGATCGGCTCGTCAGTTTCCCACATCAATATCGAGCCGCTCGGGTAGCCGCGGTACAGCGAGTCCAGCAGATCGCGTACCCGTGTCGCGCGCCAGACGTAGTGGCGCTGGATCTCGGGCAAGCGCATCTCGCCGCGCTTGTACATGTCGACCAGCGTGCCGATCGGGATGTTCTGCTGCTGCATTGGTGGTCAGGCTCCTCGATACACGACGTCGGCGTCGAGCCCGCTGCTCAGGTATGGCGTAAAGCCTGCGAGCAGGATGGACATGGCCACCATGTCGCGCATGTCGACGGTTCGCAGCGCGTTGGCGGGCGTGCCGCCGTGGCGGATGCCGGGGTAGTCGGAGGCAAAGCCGTAGAGGTCCTTCATCGCCTCCTTGAGCTTGTCGTGCGGCCAAGTGCCGACCTGATTGCAGATCGCCCCGAGCGTCGTTCCAGTCACCCCCGGTGCGGTTCTTCCGATGGCCTCCAGCAGGTTCACCTGCTTCTGGATGGAGGTCTTGATGCGCCCCTCGGAGCCGTCGTGGCGCAGGTCGCGCACTGCGTTCTCGAACTCCTTCATCAGCGCATCCAGGTGCGCATCCCGGCCGGTGAGCACGCGCAGGTCGCGCACCAGGCTGGCGAACACGCCGGGGAGCGTCGGACACAGCGTGCAGGGGCGGCGCAGGTCGTAGCGCAGGCTGAACTTGTCGATAAATCCCGCGAGCAGGTTGAAGTAGCGATTGGAAAGGTCGTCTCCGGCTAGTGCGTAAAGTGTTGGGTGTGCCGTCTCCAAGAACGCTGCGAGGGCACGCTCCCCAGAAAGATCCCTCGCGCGCACTGCCTCGAAGGCGTGCCTGCTGGTGGCGGGGTCGTTGATGACACCGTCGATGGCCCGCTCTTTGGCTTCCGCGCGCTTCTGCGGGTCGCGCGCGATGTCCGAGAGTGCACGACCAAGCAGCGCGGACGCCCTTTCCGGGTCGCCCACCAAAGCGACAAGCGCCGCCTCCGCGGCCGCTCGCCGCGTCGATGTCTCCTGCAGTTCCGTCGCTCGAGAGGCATCAAAGGCGTTCTGCACCTGCCCGAGTGGGATCTCGACTTCGCCAACAACAAGTGCGCGTTCGAACGCTTCCCGCAACTGAATCGAGTCGTGGAGCGCCACTGCGAGGGCCTCCTCACCGGCAAGGTCTCGAAGGGCCGGGGCCAGCTCGCGGTACAGCTCGCAGAAGATGTCCTCAGGGACGTCTTCGTAGTCGATCAGCGGTTGCCAGATCTCGCGCCACGTTTCCGACCAAACGCCGATGAACTCGCCGCGCATGGCTACAGCTCTCCTCGAAATGCGCGGTGCTGGAGGGAGGCGAAGAGCGAATCCATCCCGGCGAGCGCAGAGCTCATCTGTATATGGGTCTTGTCCCTCGCCTCTACTCGGCCAGCGAACTCATCCTGCACTTCGCGCGGCGGATGGATGATACGGAACTGTTCAATCGCCGACTTGGTGATGGCCTCGCGCGTTGCGCCGGCGCGAGCGATCTTCAGGAGCCGTTCCTTGACCGATGGGGACAGGAGACACTGCTCAAGGAAGAGCGGACTGAACGTCGCCGTCGGCCGAATAATCGCGACATGCTGATTCACCCTCGCGGGAAGCACGTCGGCAGGTGCGCGGCATACGCGCGCAACGCTCGCTCCCGTGATGTTCAGCAGTACATCGTCAGCTTCAACGACCACCCCCTCGAGCTGAGCGGCTTGCTCGCCATCGATGAATGCAAGGCCGTCTCTGAGGAACATTCCATCTCGGACATTCATGCTCCTGATTAGCGTTGTACCGCTCGCCTTGTAGGCCTCTTCTCCTCCCCGAGGCGTCGCTCCGCTCCCGATCTTGCTCGCGTGATCGCCGATAGCAACCTGCGGCCACCCCTTCGGATTCGTGGCCGGGTCGCCGAACATGGCGAGGAAGATGGATTGGGTGAGGGTGTCGAGTTGGGCGAGGGCGGCGCGGCGCTTGGCCCGCAGCGCGTCCGCTTTGTCTAGGATCTCCGCAATCCGCCGCTGTTCGGGGAGGGGCGGAAGGCGGAGTTTCAGCCTCAGGCATCGGTCTACATTGAGATTCGAGATGTTGGTGGTTTGCTGACCGAAGCTCCGCACCGTGGTTTGAGTGCGGTCCGACGCGAACCAGCGGAACAAGTACCGTGGATCGACCTTCGCCGGATTCGGGCGAAGTGCGGAAATGAACCCGCCGAAAGTGGAACGCCAGGGGAGGCTGGGCACCCAGCAGCACTTCCCGACTAGGTTCCAACTGTTCGCGCTCGACACGAGCATGTCACCGGGGATCAGGTACTGATCGTCGCGCCTTACGAGCGACTCGGGAATGCCCCATACATCGGACAGGTCGAGCTCCGTCTGCACATTCTTCGTCCTCATGCACGCAGCAGACCCTGGCGTGCCGACAGGCACCACATCGTCCGGTTTGAACGTGATTCCGCGAATGAACTCGGCAACGTCTCCCAGCTCTGCTTCTGCGAGGGCGCTCATCCGAGCATTCCCTCCAATTCCTTCATCCCCCGCTGGATCTCCTCCTCCAGCTTCGCGAGGTCGGCGAGAATCTCCTTCGGCGCGCGGTGCTCGACGGCCTCGTGCACCACTTCCTTGTAGCGGTTGAGCGAGAGGTCGTAGCCCTGCGCGGTGATGTCAGCCTTGGGCACGCAGAAGCTCTGCGCGGTGCGCGGGCGCTCGCGCTCGGCGCCGTTGCGCCCGGCCCACCGCGCCAGCACGTCGGGGAGATTGTTCTTGGCGTGGTCCTCCACGCCGAGCACAGTGCGCGGCACGGGGCCGAGCTTGTCCTCGGATAGCAGCGGCGTGCGCTTATCGTCCAGGCTCCAGCCGTCGGCCTCGACGTCATAGAACCAGACCTGGTCAGTGCCGCCGGAGTTGGTCTTGGTGAAGAGCAGGATCGCGGTGGACACGCCGGCGTAGGGCCGGAACACGCCGCCGGGCAGCTTGACCACGGCGTCGAGCTTCTGGTCTTCCACCAGCATGCGGCGCAGCTCCTTGTGCGCGGTGCTGGAGCCGAACAGCACGCCGTCGGGCACGATCACCGCGGCGCGGCCGCCGGGCTTGAGCAGGCGCAGGAAAAGCGCGAGGAAGAGCAGCTCGGTCTTCTTGGTCTTGACGATCTGGAGCAGGTCCTTGGCGGTGTTGTCGTAGTCTAGGCTGCCGGCGAAGGGCGGATTTGCGAGCACCAAGGTGTACTTCTCCTCCTCGCCGGCGTGGTCCTGCGCCAGCGAGTCACGGTAGCGGATGTCGGGGTTCTCCACACCGTGCAGCAGCATGTTCATGCTGCCGATGCGCAGCATGGTGTTGTCGAAGTCGAAGCCGTGGAACATGCGGTGGTGGAAGTGCTCGCGCAGCTTGGCGTCGTGCAGGATGTTCAGATGGCGCTCGCGCAAGTATTCGCCCGCTGTGACGAGGAAGCCCGCCGTGCCGCAGGCCGGGTCGCAGATGACGTCGGTTGGCTGGGGCGCCGTCAGCTCCACCATCAGCCGGATGATGTGGCGCGGCGTGCGGAACTGGCCGTTCTGCCCGGCGCTGGCGATCTTGCCGAGCATGTACTCGTAGACGTCGCCCTTGGTGTCGCGGTCTTCCATCGGCACGGCGTCGAGCAGGTCCACCACCTTGGCTAGTAGAGCCGGCGTGGGGATGGTGAAGCGCGCGTCCTTCATGTGGTGCGCGTAGGTGGACTCGTCGCCGCCCAGGGTGCGCAGGAACGGGAAGACGTGCTCGCCGACAACGACGTACATGTCGCCCGGGGCGAAGTGCTTGAAGCGCGACCAGCGTAGGTCGTCGTATGGGCGGCCCTTGGGATCACCGGCCTCGGGGAAGACTCGGCGCTCCATCGGCTTCTTGAGGCGGGCGGACTTGTTCTCCTCGAGCGTGTGCAAGTCGTCCAGTCGGCGCAGGAAGAGCAGGTAGGTGATCTGCTCGATCACCTCGAGCGGATTGGAGATGCCGCCGGACCAAAAGGCGTTCCAGATCTGGTCGATTTGGCTCTTGATGGCGCCGGTGATCATCGGTCCGCACTCCGGTTGATGCTGCCGTGCTCAGTCAGGCCCCAAGGCCGTTCGCCCGGCCTCTCGCGGTGCTTCGCCCCTACCGGCTAGCTAAGTAATTGCTGCCATTGACGATACGGGAACAGCTTCGCTTCCGCCACCCTAGGAACGGTTCCGCGGAGCTGGCTCCCCGCCGTCGGTGCCATGGCCGCGTCCTTCGGAGTCGTTCGTCAGGTCCGCCGTCGGATGCGACGACGAAAGACCATCGGAAGAACCTGAAGGTATCCTGGTCCAAAGCGCAGCCTCTGGCCCGCTCTAAACCACGGCGCCAGGGCGCCTCCATTGCGCCCTCGCTCCCGAGGCCGTTGCCGGTGCCGACCGAGACGGCCCGCCACTGGACCCCGACGCCGCCATGGCGGGCCAATCAATCAGGGCATACGGGCTCGTTGAGGGCGACGGCTCCCGTCCCCCTGACTCCTCCGATGAGGCCTGACCGAAGTTCGGCGCCGACCTAACTGTGCCGCCGCGGTCCACCGCCTCGGCCACGTCCAAGAGCCCGCGATAGTTGAGGGCTTCGCCGCCAGCCAGCCAGGGCTCGAGGAGGTCGCTCACAATCAGGATCGCGGCCAGGTATGCCTGTTCGACCGCGGGGGACAGCGGCCCCCGATCGACCAGGCCCACCAGTGGCGATTCGAGCGGCCACGGTTCGTCCGGACCCTGTACCGGCGGCGGGCCGGCTGGCGAGTAAAGATGAGGCCGCAGTGAGACAAGGCGTGGCACCCCCCGAACCACGTTGATCAGCCGGGCCACCGTCGACCCCATAGCCTGATGCACGAGCAACCGGGGCTCGTACCCCTGAGCGGTCGGCGGCCGGGACGGTTCGCCGAGGAGATCGCGTTCGACGCCCTCAAGGCACCTCCAGGCCAGACGGGTCACCGCGAAGTGGACCCGGAGCGACCGGCGCATCGGATCGAGCAGCCGGAGGTACGGCCCAAGGGGCGCCTGGACCTCTTCCCCCGCCAGCCAGCCCTCGGGCGCGTCGAGCACCTGGGCCAGCCGCTCCCGGACCTTGGCCCGGATGCGGCTCCCCTTCCCCTGGTAGTGGTGATGCAGGGTCT
>JBFXAY010000032.1:0-54964 GCA_050183815.1 Gemmatimonadales bacterium
CCCCGCGCCCGCCCCCGCCGGGGGCGAATTGCCTGATCGTCGCGGTTTACTCTGGGGCGGACCCGGAACCGTGTCCGGGAACGGATTCCGGGAGTTCGGGGGCCGGCGAGTCGCGTGGACCACCCTGGAGTTTGGGGCGGAGGTTCCCGGGCCGTCTCTGCGCATTGGGAGGCTGGGGCGGACCGCGTCGAAGATGCGGGTCGGGCCGTGGATCGGTGCTGGGGCGTCAGGAGGGCGTCTGGGTGGCGGTCTGGCGGGTCCGAGCGACGGTATCCGACCGGCGGCGGGGCTGGCGGCCACGCTCTTCGAGGGGGTCGTCCGTCTAGAAATTGGACAGTGCCTCCGCTGCCGCAACGGGCCGAGTCTTGCTATTGATTTCAGCCGCCGGTTTTGGCCGATATTGTAGGAAACGGGGTTGGCGGGAGGGTCGGCCCGCCGGTAGCGTACTTCGCCATGAGGATGGAATCGGACGGGAATGAAGCAGTTCGTCGATGAATGGCTGGTCCCCGCCCTCGGGTCGCTCGTCTCCGACGCGACCATTGCGGAGCTGCGTCAACAGCTCCGCGATGAACGGGTGTCGCTCTGGGCCACCATTCTCGACCGCCGGCTCGCCCCCGAACAGGATGTGCTGGAAGCGGCGGCCGCGCGGTTCCGGATGCCGATTGCCGATCTCAACCAGGTCGAACGGCGGGTCGTCGAGCAGGTCCCCGAGCAGGTAGCCCGCCGGTTCGGGGTCGTCCCGCTTCGGGCCACCGACAGCCGCCTCGAGGTGGCCACCGCCAATCCGTTCGACATGGACGCCGAGAAGATGCTGGCGTTCGCGACCGGCCGGGAAGTCCGGTTGCTCCTGTGCAGCCCGAATCGGATTCAGGAACGGCTCGAGGAACTCTACCGGCCCGACGATCTCGTCGAGAAGCTGCTCGACGGCATCGCCGAGGAAACCGAAATCACCCAGCTCGCGGACGAGCCCGACGATCTCACGGCGTCGGCCAAGGAGGCCAAGGCCCGTCCGATCATCAAGCTGGTCGACACCCTGCTCGCCGACGGGATCACCAGCCGGGCCAGCGACATCCACGTCGAGCCCGCCGAGGGCGGGGTGGTGGTGCGCTACCGGATCGACGGGGTACTCCGCCAGGTCATGAAGATCCCGCGCTCGGCGGGGATTCCGCTCATTTCCCGGATCAAGATCATGTCCGGGATGGACATCGCGGACCGGCTCCGGCCCCAGGATGGGCGCTGCCGGGTGTCGGTCAACGGGTCGCCGGTGGACCTGCGGGTGTCCACGCTGCCGGCGTCGCTGGGCGAGAAGTGCGTCATCCGGATCCTCAACACCAAGGCCACGCTGCTCAACCTCGACGCCCTCGGCTACGAGGCGGACGAGCGGGCCATGATCCGGAGCCTGCTCGAGCACAAGGAAGGCATCATTCTCGTCACCGGGCCCACCGGCTCGGGCAAGACGACGACGCTCTATGCCGCGCTCCGCACCGTCCAGGGCGACGGGGTGAACATCGTCACCGTCGAGGATCCGGTGGAATACCGGCTCGGCGAGAACATCGTCCAGGTCCAGATCAACGAGCGGGCGGGGCTGACGTTCCCGTCGGCGCTCCGGTCGATTCTCCGGCAGGACCCGGACGTGGTGCTGGTCGGCGAAATCCGCGACCGGGACACTGCCCAGATCGCGGTCCAGGCGTCCCTGACGGGCCACCTGGTGCTCTCGACGCTGCACACCAACGACGCGCCGAACACGGTCACCCGGCTCCTCGACATCGGGATGGAGGCCTACAAGATCGGGTCGGCATTGCGGGGCGTGGTGGCCCAGCGGCTGATGCGGCGCCTCTGCGGGAACTGCAAAGCCCCGGACGACGGCCCCATCCCCGAGCGGCTCGCCGGCCACTTCCCGGCGGACGCGCCGCGCTTCAAGGCCGTCGGTTGCGCGGAGTGCTCCCAGACCGGGTACCTCGGACGGTTCGCGATCGTCGAGGTCCTGGTGATGAACCCCGCGATCGAGCGGCTGGTGGCGAGCGGAGCCACCGCCGACCGGATCGCCGCGGCGGCCCGCGCCTCCGGAATGCGGTCGCTGTTCGAGAGCTCGATCCGGCACGTGCTCCGGGGCGAGACGTCCATCGACGAAGCGCTTCGCGTCACCGATCCCCCCAAGGACGATTCCGCGGAAGAGGCCGCCCGGCCATCGGGCCGGCATGTCGCCCCGGCGGCACCGGTGGCGCCCCAGCCGGCGCCGGCGCTGCCGCGGGCCGCCATTCCGCCCGCCGCCGCGGCCGCGTCGCCCGCCGGGTTCGACCCGCTCGCCGCGTTCGAGCTGGTGGACGATCCGGATCTGCCGCCGGCCCAGTTCGAGCTGACCCGCGCCGGCGCGGTGGTGCTCCTGGTGGACGACGAGGATCAGCTCCGCCGCGCGATGCGCGATCTCCTCGAGCGGCAAGGCTACACGGTGCTCGAGGCCGGAGATGGGGCCGCGGCCCTCGCGGAAATCGACCGCAGTGCGCCGGATCTCGTGATTCTCGACCTCAACCTGCCGGGCGTGGACGGCTATACCGTCCTGGCCGAAGTCCGTTCCCGGGAGCCGACCCGGAACCTGCCCGTCATCGTGCTGACCGCCAAGGGCGACGAGGACAACGAGGTCCGGGTGCTCGAACTGGGCGCCGACGACTTTCTGACCAAGCCGTTCCGCGCCAAGGCGCTCGCGGCCCGGCTCCAGGCCGTCCTCAACCGCTATCGGGTCGCTTGACCGGCATCGCCGTTCATTTCGTCGACGTCTACCCGATCCGATTCGTGGTGGGCGGGGCGGAAACACTCGTGTTGCGCCGGAGCGCGGCGGTGCGCTGCACCGGCGCCTGGGAGGCTGTCCACGGCCACATCGAGGCCGGCGAGACGCCGGTCACGGCGGCTCTCAGGGAACTGCTCGAGGAAACCGGCCTCGCGCCGACGGCCTTCTACAATCTGAGCCGGACCGAGGCGTTCTACCTTCACCGGACCGACGAGGTCGCGATGATTCCCGCGTTCGCTGCCATCGTCGATCCGGCGGCGGATGTGGTGGTGTCGGAAGAACACGACGAGGCCCGCTGGCTGTCGCTGGCGGACGCCAGGACGGAACTGGCCTGGCCCCGCGAACGGCGGGCCCTGGCCGACATCGAGATTCTGCTCGGGAACGGTGACGCCGGTCCGCTGGAGGACGTCCTCCGCGTCCGGCTCGACTGAGCCTGTCCAACCGACCAACCCGCGAACCGCTCGAACGCCTACTCCTCGGGGGCGGGCATCCGGCGCGACACCCGATCGGTGGAATAGCTGTCCGCCGGGGCGTTCGGCTTGACCCGGATCGACTTGGCCGGAATGCCGACGTTGACGTGGTACGGCTTCACGTCCTTGGTGGCGAGCGCCATCGCGCCGACCATTCCGTTGCGGGCCACCCGGGTCCCGGCGAGCACGGTGGCGTGATAAGTAATCCGGACGTCGTCCTCGAGGACCGTGGTGGCGTTGGTCACGTCCCGCTGGTCCACGATGCTGTGGGTATGGCTGTAGATGTTGGCGTAGTCTGAGATGCTGACCCGGTCGCCCATGACGATGCCGCCGCGGTCGTCGAGAAGCACGTGGCGGTGGACCACCACGTCGTCGCCCACTTCCATGTTGTAGCCGAACGAGAACTCGACGTGCTGGAAGGCCTTGAAGTTCCGGCCGCAGCGCCGGAAGATCCGCGGCGCTAACAGGCGCCGCAGTTCGACGCCGAGGGCTACGTTCTGCCCGCCCGCCGGGGTTCGGTCGAAGGAATACCAGAGCCAGAGCAGCGGTTTGATCCGGGCAAACGCGGGCTGGTTGCACTCCGCGTAGTACTCCGGCTCGAGGGTGACGTTGCCCGGATCGAGGGCCGCGACGGCGACGGCCTGGGTCGGATCAGCAGCGGCCGCCTCGGCCAAGGCATCGTAGCCGCCGCGGCCGGGGTACCAGAGGCCCGCGAGGGCGTTCCGGCAGAGGGCCGGCCAGCCGGTGTCGGGGCCGGACAGGCCCCGTTCGACGTCGGCCAGCCAGGCATCATTGAGCCGGCGGACCGGCGCGGGAAGATCGACGGATCGGAGCGGTCGGAGCGCCATCCCACCAATCTAATCGGCGGGGCCCGTCAGAACCCGAAGACCAGTTTGACCCCGGCGGAGAGCAGCACCGCCGCCAGCGTGAGACGGATCGTTCGGACCGGAAACCGCCGGCTGCCGAAATAGCCTCCCAACCCGCCCGCGGCCAGGGCGACCACGGCGAGCGTGAGGGCCACCGACGGCAGGCCGCGACCGCTCGCCACGAAGCCCGAAAGGCCCGACACCGAATTCACCAGAATGAACAGGGCCGACACCGCGGCCGTTTCCTTGGTGCGCGCCCAGCCGAGGAGCAGCATCAGGGGCGTCAGGAACACCCCGCCGCCGGTACCGGTAAGGCCGGAGAGGAGTCCCAGGCCGGCGCCCGAGGCGAGGGCCACCGGCAGCCGCGGGAACCGCGGGGTTTCGGGATCCTCGGTCTTGATCGCGAAGCGAAACGCGGACAGCAGGAGGACGATCCCCACCAGGATCTTGAAGATCTCGGTCGGCACGTGGAGATAGCCCCCGAGAAAGGCGGCCGGGACCGACATCAGGGCGAAGGGCCAGAACCGGTGCCAGGCGAAATAGCCGGCGCGGTAGAACTGGTAGCTCGTCAGCGTCGCGACTAGGATGTTGAGCACCAGCGCGGTCGGCCGCACGACATCGGCGGCGAGGCCGGCCAGGGTCAGGATCGCGATGTAGCCCGAGGCGCCGGCGTGGCCGACCGACGCGTAGAGAAACGCGACCACGCCGACGGCCAGATGCAGCAGGGCCAGTTCGCCACCGCTCATCGGATGGGGACCATCATGCCGGGTCGCACCAAGAAGAACGCCTCGCTGTTCATTCGGGTCGAGTTTCCGGGCGGCGACCGGTTCGGGCCGGGAAAGGCCGCCCTGCTCGCCGCGGTGGCCGAAACCGGCTCGATCGCTGAGGCCGCCCGCCGGCTCCGGATGTCCTACCGCCGCGCCTGGCTCCTGATCGACAGCACCAACCACCTCTTCGGCCGGCCGGTCGTGTCGGCCGCTCCCGGCGGCCGGGCCGGCGGCGGTGCCGCGCTGACGCCGTTCGGCCGCCGGCTCCTCGACCGGTACCGGCGGATGCTCGAGCGAATTGATCGCGCCGCCCGGGCCGACCTCGGGCAACTCCGCCGCTGGGCGACCGGATCGTAATATACCGCTGAATATATCGCTCGCGACCGGAAGCCCGTGCGCGAACGCCGGTCAACGCAACGCTTCGACGCCACCCGGCGCCAATACCCCGATCGCCCGGCCGGCCGATCCACCCGGACCGGCCGCGGGGTCAGCGGTATTCGCGGATCGCCTCGAGCATCAGCTCGCCAAGGTCGGCGATGCCGGTGCCCCGGCTGCTCGAGGTCGGGACCAGCAGGTCGGGGTCGAGGCCGAGGTCGTCGGCCCGGGCCCGGATGGCGGCGGCCCGTTGCGATTGGGACAGTTTGTCGGTCTTGGTGAGCACGACGATCGTTTCCCGGCCCGCGTCGGCGAGGAGCTCGCTCATCGCCAGGTCGTCGTTCGAGGGCGGATGCCGGCAGTCGAGGAGCCAGACCACCACCGCGAGGGCGGGGCGATTCCTGATCACGCCGTCCACCAGGGCCCGGAGCCGCCGCCGCTCGGCCTGCGACAGCCGGGCGTACCCGTAGCCCGGGAGGTCGATCAGATAGAACTCGGGAAACCGGAACGCGTTGAGATGCTGGGTCTTGCCGGGCGTACCGCTGGTGCGGGCGATCCGGCGCCCCGTCACGGCATTGATCAGGCTCGATTTGCCGACGTTGCTCCGCCCCAGGAAGGCGATCTCCGGCAGGACCGGTTCGAGGCGGTGGCGGGGATCCGGAAAGCTGCCGATGAAGTCGACCGCGAGGGGGGCCAGCGGGCTGGTCAGGCTTCCTTCACCTGGCGCCGCTGCTCGGTGACGACGAGCGGCGCCTTCTGTTCCCGGATCGACTCGGGGGTGATCACCACCTCGCGCACGTCGTCGCGCGAGGGGAGTTCGAACATGATGTCGGTCATCACCGTCTCGAGAATGGCCCGGAGCCCCCGGGCGCCGGTGCCGCGCTTGAGGGCCTTGCGGGCCACCGCGCGGAGGGCCTCGTGGTCGAACGTGAGGCCGACGCTCTCGAGTTCGAACAGCTTCTGGTACTGCTTGGTGATCGAGTTCTTCGGCTCGACCAGGATCTTGACCAGAGCGTCCTCGTCGAGGGACTCGAGCGGGACCATCACCGGGAGGCGGCCCACCAGCTCGGGGATCAGCCCGAACCGGAGGAGGTCGTCCGGCTCGGCGTGGGCGAACGGGTTCTGCTTGTCGATGTCCCGGGGCGTTTCCCGCTCCTCCTGCGTCTTTTCGGAATTGAACCCGATCTGCTGCCGGCCGAGCCGGTTCTGGACGACCTTCTCGAGCCCGTCGAAGGCGCCGCCGCAGATGAACAGGATGTCCTTGGTGTTGATCTGGATGTATTCCTGCTGCGGGTGCTTCCGGCCGCCCTGGGGCGGCACGCTGGCGACGGTGCCCTCGAGGATCTTGAGCAGCGCCTGCTGGACACCCTCGCCCGAGACGTCGCGGGTGATGCTCGGGTTCTCCGACTTTCGCGCGATCTTGTCGATCTCGTCGATGTAGACGATGCCCCGCTCGCACTCGGCGACGTTGAATTCGCCCGCCTGAAGGAGCCGGACCAGGATGTTCTCGACGTCCTCGCCGACATACCCCGCCTCGGTGAGCGTGGTGGCGTCCGCGATGGTGAACGGCACGTCGAGGATTCGAGCGAGCGTCTGGGCCAGCAGCGTCTTTCCGACGCCGGTCGGCCCGAGCAGGAGGATGTTCGACTTGTCGAGCTCGACCGAGTTGTCCCGGCCGGCCGAGGCGTTGATCCGCTTGTAGTGGTTGTAGACGGCAACGGCCAGGGTGCGCTTGGCGCGTTCCTGGCCGATCACGTACTGGTCGAGCACGTCTTTGATCTCACCCGGCGTCGGGACGTGGGTGATGTTGTCGACGACTTCCCGCTCCTCATCCTCCGCCAGGATCTCGTTGCAGAGGGTGATGCACTCATTGCAGATGTAGACCGACGGCCCGGAAATGAATTTCCGGACGGAATCCTTCGACTTGCCGCAGAAGGAGCAGCGGAGGTGCTTGTCGTTGGACATGGGCGTCGGGTTGCGGGTTGCCGAGGGAGGGAACGGGCGGGGCCTGATCCCTCACTGACCGGGCGAAAGGTGGCCGGTTGCGGGCGGCGGCGTCAAGGGTCCCGGAACCATCCGTAGTCGTTGACGCGGAAGGTAAGTCCTTGCTGCGCAGTGGATTAGCCTGTTGCGTGGCAGGATGAGGAAGTCCGCGTCCGGTTTCGGAGAGGTTTTGCGTTGGAGCGGTCCGAGCGGCCACCCGGGTTGGGCTGGCCGCGATCGACCCCGACGACCCTTGAAAGGACCTTCCGATGCCCCGTCTGCCCGTCTCACCCCGTTTCGCCGCGCTCGGCATGCTCGCGCTGGCCGCCTCCGTTCCGGTTCGCCTCCACGCCCAGCAGCGCGAACTTGCCTACGGTGTGACCGGGGCCGTCAACCTCGCCCGGATCAGCGGCGACAACCAGGAGGGCAACAAGAGCCTCCTGGGCTTCGGGTTCGGCGGCTTCCTCCGGACGCCCCTCGGCGGCTCCCTGTCGCTCCAGCCGGAGCTCGCGATCATGGGGAAGGGCAGCAAGTTCGAGGACGACGCCAAGATCCGGATCACCTACCTCGAGCTGCCGGTGCTGGCCCGGGTGGCGTTCGGCGGTTCGGATCGGGCCCGGCCGTTCGTGGTGGCCGGTCCGGCCCTGGCTGTGAAGGCGGGTTGCCAGCTCAACGTTGCCGGCGACAAGGTCGGTTGCAACGACCAGACGACCGGGGTCAAGTCGACCGATCTGAGCGTGGTGGCCGGGGCCGGCGTCGAATCCGCGAAGTTCGCGGTGTCGCTCCGGTACCTGCTCGGGCTCACCAACATCAACGGCAACTCCGGGGGAGTTGCCGTCGTGAAGAACCGCGCGTTGTCCCTGCAGGTCGCCTATCTCCTCGGGAAGCGCTAGACGCCTCCCGTCCGGCGCCGGCTCACTTGGCTGGCGCCGGACCCCTCGGCGTGAAGATCTCGTCGATGATGCCGTAGGCCTTCGCCTCTTCCGCCGACATGTAGCGGTCCCGGTCCGAATCCCGCTCGATCGTCTCGACCGGCTGCCCGGTGTGCTGGGCGAACAGCCGGTTCATCGTGGCCCGGGTATGGAGAATCTCGCGGGCCGCGATTTCGATGTCCGCCGCGGTACCCTGGCCGCCGCCCGAGGGCTGGTGGATCATGATCCGGGCGTGCGGCAAAGCGGCCCGCTTGCCCTTGGTGCCGGTCGCGAGCAGGAAGGCGCCCATCGATGCGGCCATCCCCATGCAGATCGTGTTCACCGGGGCCCGGAGGTGCTGCATCGTGTCGTAGATCGCGATGCCGCTGTGCACGTGCCCGCCCGGCGAGTTGAGGTACATGTAGATGTCCTTCTCGGGGTTGTCGGCGTCGAGAAAGAGCAGCTGGGCGATGATGATGTTCGCCACGTCGTCGTTGATCGGGGCGCCCAGGAATACGATCCGGTCCATCAGGAGCCGCGAGAAGATGTCGTACGTCCGCTCGCCGCGGGGAGACCGTTCGATGATGTACGGCGGATAGAGCATGGTGCTCACGAGGTCGTCTCCTGAATCGTGGACTGCGCCAGCAGGAACTGGAAAACCTTGTCTTCGGTAATGCCCCGCTCCAGCTCGCCGAGCCGCTTGCCCTTCTCGAGCTGGCCGTAGATCTCGTTGAACGAGACCCCCCGGGCGGCGGCGAGCGCCTTGATCCGCTCGTCGAGTTCCGCCTCGGTGGTGAACAGCTTTTCCCGCTCCGCGAGCGTGCCCAGGACCAGTTCGCGCTTCACCTGGCGTTCGGCGATCGGCCGGAATTCGGCGTAGAACGCCTCTTCCCGTTCGTGGGGGATGTTGTAGGCATGCAGGTAGGCGTGGAGCGCCCGGCCCACCAGCGACGGCGGGGCCTCGACGGCGTTGGCCTCGACGACCTGGTCGATCAGCTGTTCCCGGACGCCGGCATCGGCCTCCCGCTCGGCGGACCGGGACAGGTCGGCCTGGATCGCGGTCTTGAGACCGGCCAGATCCTCGAAGTCGCCGACCGACTTCGCGAACCCGTCATCGAGCGGCGGCAGCTCCTGGCGCTTCACCTCGTGCAGCGTGAGGTGCACCTGGCGGGACTGGCCCCGACGGCTCTCGTCGGGGTGATCGTCAGGATACTTGAGATCGACCTCGGCCGATTCGCCCGGCTTGAGGGTGAGGATCTTCTCCTCGAGGGCCGGCAGGGCCTGCCCCTGGCCGATCACGATGGTGTAGGGCTGGGCCGGCTTCCGCTCGCCATCCTCGATGGCGGCCACTTCGACCCGGACCATGTTCCCTTCGGACGGGGCCTGGTCTTCCAGCGGGAGCCAGGCGGCCTTGCTCTCGCGCAGCTGGTCGAGCTGCTCGGTAATCATCGTCTCGGTCACCGCCGGCACCTGCCGGGCGATGGTGAAGCCGCCGGTGCGCTCGAGCTTGAGCTCCGGCCGGACTTCGACCATGACCTCGAACTCGAACGGCTCGCCCTCTTCGTACTTGAGGTTTCGGACCTGCGGGTCGGTGACCGGCTTGAGGTCCTCGGCGCTCCGGGCCTGCTCCCAGCCTTCCCGGATGACCTCTTCGACCACGTACTGGCGGATCGCCTCGCCGAAGCGCTTCCGGATGACCGGCACCGGTGCCTTGCCCTGCCGGAAGCCCGGGAGCTTGGCCCGCTTGCTGTACATCGCCACGGCGCGATCCTCGGCGGCCTGCACCCGGTCGACCGGAACGACCACCTTGAAGGCCCGGGACGCCGCGTCCTCGGCGGTCTTGGTAATAGTGATATCTGACATAGGGAGAATAAGATAACCGGGGCGGGGAGCCCCGGCACGGCATCCGGTCGAGGCTCGGCGGCCCCGAACCGGGTCCCCCGTTACCGCGGTTCGGCTGTGACCTGAACCTGGGTAGTCGACTCGGCCGCGGCCACCGCCCGGACGACGGTCTTGAGGCAGAGCGCCACCGCGGGCACCCCCACGCCGACGCCGAGGAGGAGCAGATTGGCCGCCACCAGCCGGCCGGTCCACCGGTTGACCAGGGCCTGACTGCGAGTCAGCACCACCGCGGCCGCGGCCCCGCCGTTCAGCAACAGGAACGCGACGGCCGCCCACCGGAATACGGTGGTGCCGAACGAGCCGAACATCTCTGCCAGGGCATTCATCACTGGTCTCCGAGTCGGTCTGTTGTGTGCCGGGAAACTCCCCATGCGAACGGCGGGAGTCGAACCCGCACCCCGCGAGGGACAGGATCCTAAGTCCTGCGCGTCTGCCAGTTTCGCCACGTTCGCGGAGGGGGCTTGGAAAACAGTACAACCTCCCGCGCGGCCGCGCGAGAGGTTGTTTCGGGCTGCAACTATTGGACTTAGGGACGCCGGTAACGGTTGAGCTCCTCCCGGGCCCGGACCGCTTCCGGTTCGATGGCCGCCAGCAGGTCGGCCGCGCCTTCGGTCGAGCCGGCCCGCGCGGTGACCTCGAGCTGGGCGCAGAGGCCCGACAGGTGGACGGCTCCCACCGATCCGGAACTGCCCTTGAGGGCGTGCGCAGCCGCCCGGATGCCCTCGGGCTTTCCTTCGGCGACGGCCTCGCGGAGCCGGTCGATCCGGGTCGGAAGGTCGCCCAGGAAGACGTCGATGAACTCGGTCACGACGTCGGGTTGGCCGTCCTCCTGGAGCGCCCGATAGCTCTCCAGTATGCCCTCGTCGATGACCACCTTGGTTCCCACTTCCATGTCGCGCTCGTCTGTGGTGCCTCCTCTAGGGATCGGCACCGGGGGGGGAGACCTTGAGGCCGGTGTTACTTTTCCGCCAGTATTCACCGGCTTGAACCGATCAGAGGATTTGTTCCCATGCGATTGTCCGCCAAGGGGTTGGCCGTCCTGACCGTGGTTGGAGGGGGGCTGTTGCTGGCCGCCTGCGAGGGTGCTGACCGTCGGCTCGAGGGCCTCCGAGTGGGGATGGCCAAGGACAGCGTCCTGGCGGTGATGGGGACCGGTCCGGACCGGACCGATCCGTATCTCTACCAGGGCCGCTACATCGAGGCGATGTACTTCCGGCCCGCCGGCAAGGACAAGGCCGAAATTCTCGGCGACCGGAAGATGTCGCCCGTGGTGGTGATCGACGGCACCCTGCAGGGGTGGGGCTGGGCGTTCTGGGATTCGACCGCCGCTGCGTCGCACATCGAGGTCGCGCCGGATCGCTAGGCGCAGGCCTCCGGCCGGAACGAGAACGGGGCGCCCAAGGGCGCCCCGTTTCGCATGCCGGCGGTACCCGGTCAGTTCAGCTTGATTCGCACGACCGTCGTCCGCGGCGCACCCTGCTGCTGCGGCTGGAGCACGGTGAGCGAGACGACTTCGCCGGCCCGGGCCGACCGGAGTGCGGCGCGGAGATCCGCCTCGTTCTTGACGGCGGTGCCTTCGACGGCGGTGATCACCGGATAGCTCTCGGCGACCAGCAACTGGTCGGCCGGGCCGTACGGGTCCACGGACGTCACCAGGATGCCCTGGGTGCTCCGGGGGAGGTTGAGCCGGGCGGCCGCCTCGGCGTCGATCACATCGACGGTGATGCCGAGGCGCTCCTTCGCGACACTGGGCGGGCTCTTCGGTTCGCTCGTTGGCTCGTCATCCCGGGCGGCGAGTTCCTGCGGGTCGCCCTGGGCCACCAGGCGGACGTTGTAGACCTTCCGGGCGCCACCCTTGCGGGCCACCTCGACCTTGACGGACGATCCCGCCTTCTTGAAGCCGACCAGCTGCTGGAGCTGGGCCGTGTAGTCGACCCGCTCGCCGTCGATCGACACCACCACGTCGCCCGACTGCAGGCCGGCAGTCCGGGCCGGCGAGCCGTCGGTGAACTCGTCGATCTTGACCCCGTAGATCCCCTCGAGGCCGACGTACTCCGCGTCCTCGGAGGTGGCGTCCCGCACCAGCACGCCGAGCGCGGCACGCTCGACCTTGCCCTTGGTGATCAACTGCTCCATGACCTGGCGAGCCAGGTCGATCGGGATCGCGAAGGCATAGCCGGCGCTGACCCCGGTCGGGCTGAAGATCGCCGAGTTGATGCCGACGACCTGGCCCTGCACGTTGAGCAGCGGGCCGCCCGAGTTGCCCCGGTTGATGGCCGCGTCGGTCTGGAGATAGTCCTGGATCGACAGCGTCTGGAGGCCCGGCAGCCGGAGCTGGCCGCGGCCCTTGGCGCTGATGATGCCCTGGGTGACGGTGAAGCTGAGCGACTCGGACAGCGGGTTGCCGACCGCGAGCACCCATTCCCCGACCCGGGTGGCGCTGCTGCTGCCCAGGACGGCGGGTTTGAGTTCGACGCCCCGCTTGGGCTCGATCTTGATGACCGCGATGTCGGTGTTCGGGTCGGTGCCGACCACCTTGGCGGTGAATTCATGCCGGTCGAGAAGCCGGACCGTGACCTGGTCGGCGCCGTCAACGACGTGGTTGTTGGTCAGGATGTAGCCGTCCGGCGACACGAGGAAGCCCGACCCCGCGCCGGTTTCGACCTCGGGTTCCTGGCTCCGGCCGTTCCGGGGCGTGCCGAAGAAGTCCTCGAAACCGCGCGGCACCGCCGACCGGCTGGCCTGCCGCTCGGTCCGCCTGGAAACGATATAGACCACGCTGGGCCGGACCGATTCCGCCACGTTGGCGAAGGCGTCGGACAGGGCTGCGAGCGGCAGGGCCGAGGTGGTGACGGCGGCGTGGGAGACCTGGTTCGAGGCCGGTACCGCTTCGATCGTGACCGGTTTCCGGGTCTGGGCCAGGCTGGCGGCGGGGACATCGAGCAGGCCGGCGAACAGGAGCCCGAGAGCGAAGGCAACGCCGACCAACCCACCGAACTTCAACCAATTCAAGGAACGCACAGACATAGGCTGATGTGGAATCTCCGCCGAGGCGCAGGGTTGCTCGAAAACCAGAGGTTCCCTGCCGAGCGGCCTCGGCGCCCAATCTGCCCGGCAGGGAACCTCTCAATATACGACGGATGCCCGGACGCGCCTTGCCGTCGCGTCCGGGCCCGGGGCCCGCCTACTTCTTGTTGTCGTCGACGATCTCGTAGTCCGCCTCGACGACCTCCTCCGGCTTCTCGGCCCCACCCGCCGGCTCCCCGGTGGGGGCGCCTTCGGAGGCCTCGGAGGTCTGGCTGGCCGCCTGGTAGAGCGACGCGCCGGCCGCCGAATAGGCCGAGTTGAGGTTGTCCAGGGCGGTCTTGATGCCCGCCGTATCGCCGGCCTTGAGGGCCTGCTTGCCGGCCTCGACGGCCTCGTCGAGCTTGCCCTTCACCTCGGGCGTCAGCCGATCGACCCACTCCTTCGAGTCCTTTTCGACCTTGTAGACCAGGCCGTCGAGCTGGTTCCGGGCCTCGATCGCGTCCCGCCGGTCCTTGTCGGCAGCGGCGTTGGCCTCGGCACTCTTGACCATCTTGTCGATCTCGGTGTCCGAGAGCCCGCTCGAGGCCTCGATCCGGATCTTCTGCTCCTTGTTGGTCGCCTTGTCCTTGGCGGACACGTGGAGGATGCCGTTGGCGTCGATGTCGAAGGTGACCTCGACCTGCGGCATGCCCCGCGGTGCCGGCGGGATCCCCGTCAGCTGGAACTTGCCGATGGTCCGGTTGTCCTGGGCCATCTGGCGCTCACCCTGAAGGACGTGGATCTCGACCGTGGTCTGATTGTCCTCGGCCGTGGAGAAGACCTCCGACTTCTTGGTCGGGATCGTGGTGTTCCGAGGGATCAGAACCGTGGTGACGCCGCCCAGGGTCTCGATACCGAGGGAGAGCGGGGTCACGTCGAGGAGGAGGACGTCCTTCACCTCGCCGCCCAGCACGCCGCCCTGGATCGCGGCACCGATGCCGACGACCTCATCGGGATTCACCGACTTGTTCGGCTCCTTGCCGAAGAAACTCTTGACGATCTCCTGGATCTTCGGAATCCGGGTCGAGCCGCCGACGAGGATGACCTCGTCGACTTCCTTCGGGTCGAGGCCGGCGTCCTTGAGCGCCTGCTGCATCGGCGGAATGGTCCGCTGGATCAGGTCGTCCACCAGCTGCTCGAACTTGGCCCGGGTGAGGCTCATGTTGAGGTGCTTCGGACCGGACTGGTCCGCCGTGATGAACGGCAGGTTGATGTCGGTCTGCTGGGTGCTCGACAGCTCGCACTTGGCCTTCTCGGCGGCTTCCTTGAGCCGCTGGAGCGCCATCGGATCCTTGGAGAGGTCGATCCCCTGGTCCTTCTTGAACTCGGTGACCAGCCAGTCGATCAGCCGCTGGTCGAAGTCGTCGCCGCCGAGGTGGGTGTCGCCGTTGGTGCTCTTGACCTCGAAGACGCCGTCGGCCAGTTCGAGGACCGAGATGTCGTAGGTGCCGCCGCCCAGGTCGAACACCGCCACCTTCTCGTCCTTCTTCTTCTCGGTGCCGTACGCGAGGGCCGCGGCCGTGGGCTCGTTGATGATCCGGAGCACCTCGAGGCCGGCGATCTTGCCCGCGTCCTTGGTGGCCTGCCGCTGAGCGTCATTGAAATAAGCCGGGACGGTGATGACCGCCTTGTCGACCGAGTGCCCGAGATAGTCCTCGGCGGTCTGCTTCATCTTCTGGAGGATCATCGCGGAGATCTCGGGTGGCGTGTACTTCTTCCCGGCGATCTCGACGGCGGCCAGGTTGTTCTGCCCGGCGTCGACCTTGTAGGGGACCCGCTTGCTCTCCTCGGTCACCTCGTTCATCCGGCGGCCCATGAACCGCTTGATCGAGAAGATGGTCTGCTTGGGGTTGGTGACGGCCTGGCGCTTGGCGACCTGGCCGACGAGCCGTTCACCGTCCTTGGTGAAGGCGACCACCGACGGGGTGGTGCGGCCGCCCTCGGCGTTGGGGATGACGACCGGGTCGCCGCCCTCCATGACGGAGACGACGGAGTTCGTCGTGCCGAGGTCGAT
The DNA here is from genome assembly GCA_050183815.1 of Gemmatimonadales bacterium. Classification (GTDB taxonomy): domain Bacteria; phylum Gemmatimonadota; class Gemmatimonadetes; order Gemmatimonadales; family GWC2-71-9; genus SHZU01. Next base: position 15,140 of record JBFXAY010000032.1, read on the forward strand.
GCCGATGATTTTGGAGGCCATGTGTCACTCTTGGGTCTAAAGGGTTGTCTCTGAAGCCGTTCGGCTATTCAGTTCTGCATTGAGCAACGCCCGTACCGAGGATATGCGCCATTATGGCAGTTTTGTGGCAGTGGTGGAGGCGGATCGCCGCCGTCCCGGCGTCTTGGCAGGCGAGGATCCGGGGTCTGGTGGGGATGGTGGGGGTCGTGCTGGCCTCGCTGGGATCGCCAAGGGTGGCGCAAGGGCAGGAGGCCGCCGTGCGGGTGAGCGGGTACGTCCGTGCGGCCGCCAGCGGCGAGGTCATCCGGTACGCCCAGCTCTGGGTCGAGGGGCTCCCGAATCGGACGGAGAGCAACCAGGACGGCTTCTACGTCCTGGCGCTCCCGGCCGGCCGGCACACGATCCGGGTCCGGGCCGTGGGTTTCGATCCGTATTCGGTCGAGGTCGACCTGGCCCGGTCGGAAACCCGGGATTTCCTGCTCGAGAGTCGGCCCTTCACCCTCGAAGAGGTCCGGGTAGAGGGGGCTCGGGACACCTCGGACATCGATCCCGGCACTCCCGAGATGAGCACCCTTCGGCTCGACCTCAAGACGGTCCGCCTGGTGCCGGTCGTGCTGGGCGAACTCGACCCGATCCGGACGCTCACGCTGTTGCCCGGGGTGAGCACCATCAGCGACTTTTCGACCGGGTTCAGCGTCCGCGGCGGCGGGGCCGATCAGAATCTGATCCTGCTCGACGAGTCGACCATCTACAACCCGTCGCACGTCTTCGGGTTCTTCTCCGTCTTCAACGGCGATGCCGTGGACGACGTCAAGCTCTACAAGGGCGCGATTCCCGCCCGGTTCGGGGGCCGGCTGTCGTCGGTCCTCGACGTCCGGCAGCGGGAAGGCAATGCTAACGAATTCGTGGGCCAGGGTACCATCGGTCTCCTGGCAAGCCGGGTGTCGACGGAGGGTCCCCTGCCGGGCCGGGTCGGTTCGTGGCTCGTGGCCGGCCGGCGTACCTACGCCGACCTGTTTCTCAAGTTGTCGAGCAACCCCGATCTCAACCAGAACGTGGCGTACTTCTACGACCTCAACGCCAAGACCAACGTCCGCCTTGGCGCCACGGGGGCCCTGCTGCTCTCCGGGTATTTCGGCCGGGACCGGTTCAAGATCGAGGACCGGTTCGCGGCCAGCTGGGGCAACAAGGCAGGGACGCTCCGGTGGAACCAGGCCTTCGGTGACCGGCTCTTCTCCAAGGCCACCTTCACGGTGAGCGACTACGACTACGGCCTCGAATTCCTGGGCAGCGGCCGCGATCTGAGCTGGACCTCGCGGATCGGCGGGGCCGACTTCAAGGTGGACGAGGCCTTTCACATCGCGAACGGCAACCTCCTCGAGTTCGGCGGAGAACTCACCTGGCACGACATCCGGCCGGGGAGCATCCGCCCCGTGGGCGATTCCCCGGTGCTGGCGCTCGACCTCCAGCGGCGCTTCGGATTGGCGCCCGCCGTGCATGTGAGCCACGAGGTGGAGCTGGGCAGCCGGCTGTCGCTCCGCTACGGGTTCCGCCTTGCCGGCTTCCAGCGCCGCGGCCCTGCGACGGTCTACCGGTACCTGAACGATGCGCCGGTCATCTACAACCCCGTCCTCGGCCGCCACGAGCGCGGCGAGGTCGCGGACAGCGTTCGCTATGCCGACGGCGAGACGGTCACCACGGCAACGAGCCTCGAGCCGCGGGCGTCGCTCCGGGTCGGGCTCTCGCCGTCGGCCAGCCTCAAGTTCGGCTATTCCCGGACCCGCCAGTTCCTTCATCTGATCTCGAACACCAATTCGCCGACGCCGATCGACATCTGGGAACCGATCGGCCCCTATCTCGGGCCGCAGCGATCGGATCAGGTGGCGGTCGGGTACACCGCCACCTGGGGCGGCACCGACTACGAGCTGTCGGTCGAGGCCTACTACAAGTGGCTCACCCACGTCACCGACTTCATCGATGGAGCGGACATTGCCATCAACGACCGGCTCGAGACCGAGATGCTCCAGGGCGAGGGCCGCGCCTGGGGGTTCGAGGTCTACGCCCGCAAGCAAGTCGGCCGGCTCACCGGGTGGTTGAGCTATACGCTCGGCCGTTCCGAGCGGAGGGTGCCGGGGATCAGCGCCGAGGATCCCGGGATCAACGGCGGGAAGTACTACCCTTCGCCCTATGACAAGACGCACGACGTGTCGCTGGTCGGCTTCTATCCGCTCGGGGAGAAGTGGACGCTGAGCGGCACGTTCGTGTTCGCGACCGGATTGCCCGCGACCTATCCGGAGTCCCGGTACCAGTACAACGGGCAGGTGATCGTCGAGTACGGGCCCCGGAATGCCGCCCGGCTGCCGTCGTATCACCGGCTCGATCTGACGGTGACCCGCAACGGCCGCCGCGGCCAATGGCAGTTCGGCGTGTTCAATCTCTATAACCGGTTCAACGCCCAGTCGATCAGCTTCGAGCAGGCGGAGGACAATCCGCTGCTGGTCCAGGCCGTGCAAACCTCGATTTTCGGGATCGTGCCCAGTGTCAGCTACTCATTCCGTTTCTGAGATCCCGGTGACCGGACCGAGGGCCGGGCCCGGGCGTTCGATCCGGGGCCGCGTCGGCCGCGGCGCACTTGCCGGCCTGGCGCTTGGGGCGGTGGCCTCCTGTACCCGGGTCGTCACCGTCGACGTGGACGAGGGACCGGTCCGGCTCGTGGTCGACGCCCGGGTGCTGGCCGGCGGGGTTTCCCGGGTCGTCCTGAGTACCACCGCTGCCTACTCCAGCAGCGACCTCCCGCCGCCGGTGGAGGATGCCGTCGTCGCCATTACCGACGACCTCGGGGGGCGGTTCGAGTGCCCGCTCGTTGGACCGCCGAAAGGCACCTATCGGTGCGACCTCCCGGGCACCCTCGAGCCGGCCGCCGGGGTGACCTATACGCTCACCATCGACTACCAGGGCGAGCGCTACCAGGCGAGCGCGACACTCGAACCGGTGCCCCCGATCGATTCGCTGTATTTCAAGTTCGAAGGGAAGGGCATCTCGCAGGGCGACTCGGGGTTCCGGGCCGTGATCGATTACTCCGACCCGGCCGGCGTCAAGAATTTCTACCTCTGGGAGTTGTTCGTCGACGGGGTTCAGCAGTTCCGGATCGACCCGGGGAACCGGTTCCGGTTGATCAGCGAGGACCGGTTCTACGATGGCGGCGAGGTGATCGGATACCAGCCCTTCGACGAGGACGTCGTCGAGCCGGGGTCCCTCGTGGAGGTCCGCCAGCTGTCAATGTCCGAGGAGGCCTACCGGTACTTCTTCGTGCTCTTCGAGCAGACGACCTCCGGAGGGGGGCCCTTCGCCACGCCGCCTGCGTCGGTCCGCGGCAACGTAGCGAATCTCACGAATCCGCAGCATCGGGCGCTCGGATTCTTCCTGGTCGGTTCCGAAGCGTTCCGGATTGCCACCGTGCCCGATCGCTAGCCTGTCATCACGGACGGGGGCCCGCGTCCGTGGCGCGAAGCAGTTCTTCCAGATACCGGCCCCAGATCGCCGGCAGGGAGTGGGTGCCGTGCCCCCGGGTCTGGTCGGTGATGGGCAGGACGATGGCCCGGCCGCCCTTCACCCGGCGGATCTCCCGCTCCAGAATCCCAAGCTCCGGCGGATTCACCTGATCGTCGGCTGAGTTGATCGCCACGAGGGGGGCGCGGATCCGTTCGAGGTACGGCGCCGGGTTGTAGTCGCGGGAGGCCTCGAAGGCGTAGATCATGTCGTTGGCGTCGAGGCTTGCGGCGTAGCGCTTGACCCGGTCGGCCAGAAAGTTCTCGGCGGTTTCCCGCGTGGGCGCGTCGGTCTGCCACTGCTTCGGGACGCTCACCATCATGATGAGCATGTGGATGGCCGGGACGAGGCCGTGCGGCTGGCTGGGGTAGTCCCCACCCTGCCATTCCGGGTCGGTCTCGATGGCGTCGATGATCATCTTCCGCATCATCCGGTTCCGGCCGGCGATCTCCACCGGCTGGCTGGCGAGCGGCATCAGCGCGTCCATGAAATCGGGATACTTGTAGCCCCAGACCCAGGTCTGCATCCCGCCCATCGACGTGCCCATGACGAGCCGGAGGTGGTTCACCCCGAGGTGCTCGGTCAGGAGGCGGTGGTGGGCCTCCACCATATCGTCGTAGGTGTACTTCGGGAACGCCATTCGAAGCCCGTCGCTCGGCTTGCTGGAGCGACCGTGGCCGATGCCGTCGGGCAGGATGATGAAATGGCTCGTGGCGTCCAGCAGCTGCCCCGGTCCGAACAGGCGGCCCGCGAACGTCGGGGAGAGGAAGCCGCGGCCGGATCCCGTGGTTCCGTGCATGATGAGGACCGCATTGGTCACCCGGCCCGCGGCGTTGCGGCGCGGCGTCCCGATCGTCGTGTAGTGGAGGCGCAATTCCGGGAGCGTCTCGCCGGTGCCGAACCGGAAGTCGCGGACGACGTAGTCGCCCTCCTGCGGGTCCGGGTAGTTGCGGGCGGCCTGCCCGGAAGCAGCCGTGGCGGCCGTGACGGCGAGCAGCGGAGCGAGCAAGCGGCGCATCGGTGGTCTCTCAAACGGGGCGGTTCGAATGGTCTCGCCCCGGGGGAGACAGGGCAAGGGGGCGCGGGATCAGCGGCGGGCCCGCGAGGCACGGCATCGGTCCCAGCGCCGCTCGTTCGGCAGCCTCGGCAAGGGGCCTGGGCAGGCGGCCAGCTCGCGGGCCAGGTCCGCTTCCGCCGCGAGGGCGGCGAGGTCGCCCCAGGCACCGATGAGGCGGATGTCCTCGAGCGCCTGGACGGCCGCCTCCCGCTGGTCACCGGTCAGGAGGCCCACGGCCACGCCATAGCGATAGAGGTTGCCGGTTTCGGACGGCGCGAAGCGCGACTCGCGGCGGAGCGAGTCCAGCGGAATTGCCCCGCGGAGTGCGAGCAGGAGGTTGAGTTCCGCCCGGCGAGTGGTGACGGCTGCATCCGCGGGGACGGCCCGGGCGATGGTGGCGGCACCGGCGGCGTTGCCGGACTGGCGGAGCGCAAAGTAGAGCCAGACGGCCGAGAGCACCGTTTCGTCCGGATCGGCCGCGAGCCGCACGGCCTGGCTCAGCGACTCGACGGCCCGGGGGAAGTCCCCGCGGACGTAGTGAGCGACGCCGAGGAGCCACTCCGCACCGAAGGCAACGCCGGTACCGATCAACTGGCCGTTTTCTCCTTCGACGTACTCCCGCTCAACGGCGAACCGCCGCCGGGCCAGCTCGGTGGCGCCGGTGAGCTCCTTGACCGCCTTGTCGGGTTCGCGGAGCAGGAGGAGGAGTTCCCCCCGCCGCCGTCGGACCCGGGGATCGGCGGCGAGCTCGACGACCAGTTCGTTGTAGATCTCGAGCGCCTCGCGGAAACGACCGATGTCGGCGGTGCGCCGCGCCAGCAGCATCTGGGCGCCGTCGTTGCCGGGTTGGGCCCGGGCCCGCCGTTGCGCATCCACCAGCAGCCGAACCCGCTCCTGCCCCTCCGAGGTCGAGAACCGCACGGCCCAGAGGGTATCGCCCACCAGGGAGATCGCCTGGGCGCCCAACGGCGGCGGGTCGACGCGGATCTGGTAGCGGAGGCATCCGGTGCCCGTCGCCGCGAGGATGGCGACCGGGCACAGCCACCGAAGCAGGCGCGCGGAGTCCATCTCCCAAGATACCGTCGGCGGCGGCCAGGCCGACATCCGCGGCCGATCGAACCGCCCCGCCGCCCGGATGGAAACGCGAACGGGGACCCGGCCAGGCCGGATCCCCGTTCGGGAATGAGGGAGATTCAGCGCCCGTTCGAGGACGCCTCCTCGCCCGACGCGCGGCCGGCGCCGAGGTCGTTCCAGTTGAGGATGGCGTTGAAGCCGAGGAAGAAGGTGCCCTGGGTCTGCCACCGCCAGAACGGCCGGATCGCGAACATCACGACATGGCCGTCACCAACCGTGGCGTCGACGACCTGCGCCCGCCCCGAAAGACCCTGGCCGTTGTCGAGGGTACCCGACAGCAGCATGTCCGCCGGATTGGTCGGGAACGACATGACCACCCGGGGACGGGACTCGTCGAGGGCAAGGCCGAACTGCCGGGCTAGCTGGCGGAACTGGGCCGCCTCGGCATTGGCGCCGGCCGCGGCGCCGCCGCGGCGCCCGCGAGGCGCCGAGGAATCGACCTCCCATGGCGAGAGCTGGAGGCGGCTGGCCATCGGGGTGGTGTTCTGGCCCGGGCCGCCACCGCCGCCGCCGAAGCCGCCGCCGAAGCCGCGGAACCCGCCGCCGGCGCTCAACACCGGGGCCTGGTTGAAGTACACCGGCACCTGGGCGTCGAACCCGTACGCGATCGGACTCTTCCGGTCGGAGACGATGCCGCGCATCACCGATCCGCGGACGAAGAGATCTTCCGGCTCCTCGACCGTGACGCCGCCGGTGAGTCCGTATTCCGGGAAGATGGTGCTGGTGGCGCCTTCGACGATCAGGGTGCCGCCCTGCTGAACGAACTTGGCCAGCTCGAGCAGGCCGTCGAGACCCATGCCGCCGCGGATGTCGTCGCTCTGGTCGAGCGCGCCGAGGTTGGGGGTCTTGTCGGTCTTGCGATAGGGGAGCGGGAGATCGCCGGTCCGGGCAATGCCGTTCACCTGGGCCGTGGCGCTGCCGCCGACGTGCGGGAAGATGATCACGTCGTACTTCGACCGGAGGTTGCCCTCCTTGAGTTTCTGGTCGGCGAAGTAGGTATAGGGAACGCCGTAGGTGTCGAGCGCGGCCCGGACCCAGCCCTCGTCCTGGGTGCGCTGCCACGAGTGGACGTAGCCGATCCGCGGCAGGTCGAGGTCGTGGGTCGCCACGGCGGGGGCGGCGGCCAATGCGACACCGGTGAGCCCGAGTTCCTTCAGGACCGGCTCGAGCCGGCCGCGGTCGGCGTCGGGAATGATGAACGCGCCCGGCCGGAAGTCGCGGTTGCCGGCCTTGAAGCCGTCCTCGGCCGCGAGCATCCGGACGCTCGGGAACCGGTACCGGAACGCCATCAGGTTGTTGTCCGTGGTGTGGTCGATCACCACCACGCTGCCCGATCCCTCGATCCCGCCCGTGGCGCGGGCTTCCGCGGTGACCAGGGTCATCTTCTGATCGAGGATGCCCTTGTCGGTCACCGGGACGACCCGGACGTTCCGCATCAGGGGGAAGGTCCACCCGGTATCGTCGTAGGGGCGCGGGTTCGCCGGCGGATAGTTCTGGACCGCGAAGTACATGTCGGCCAGGGTCCGGTACGGCTGGTCGCCGCGGACCACCCAGTCACCGGCGGCCACCGAGAGGGCGCCGGCCGAGAACGGCGCGGACGCCACGTGCACTTCGAGACCCTGTCGGCGCAGTTCGTTGACGGCGTCGGCGGCGTCGGCCTTGCGGCGCTGGCCGGCGGGGATCACCCAGGCGTAGGTCGGGCCGTTCTGGCCCTTGTCCACCGCTCGCTTGTTCTTGAGCCAGTAGTTTTCGAGGTAGAGCTCCTTGTTCTTCGCCACGTGGTTGAGGGCGATGAGGAGCGCGGACTGCTGGATGTTGGTGTTGTTCCGCGGGCCCCAGGCGATCGAGGGCAGCGGCGGATTGGGCCGGAACCACTCGCGGCTGGTGGTCGTTGCACCGGGCCGGACCGTGGTGGTGTCGGGGCCGTAGCTCTGGACCTCGTAGAACCGCCCGATGGCGTTGTGGGTATGGGCGATGAAGAACATGTAGTTCGGGACCCAGCCGTCGTAGAACCCGTAGGTCCAGACGCCGGGCACCCCGCGCTTGGTCATTTCCATGACCTCGGTCTTGGCCAGGAGCCACCACTCGTCGATCGTGATCGGGTCGAGCGCCTCGTTGTACGGGCCGGTGCCCGTCGAGGTGTACAGGTAGGTCTGGGCCTCGTGGAGATCGTGCATGACGGTCGGGGTCCACTGCACGAAGAACTTGGTGACGTTCCGGGTCAGTGCCAGGAACTGCCCCATCCCGTCGCGGTTGTTGTCGTGGGCGACGTATTTGCCCCAGTACATGAGGGGAAGCCGGGCGGCGTCTCGCGGCCGGCTCTTGTTGAAGTAGTAGGTGTCGACCTGCTTCTCCCGGCCGTCGACTTCGATGACCGGCGTAATGAAGGTGATGACGTTGGTGCGGATCTGCTGAATGAAGGGCGTCTCCTCGACGGCGAGCCGGTAGGCCAGCTCCATCAGCATTTCGGGGCCGCCGGTCTCCGGCGAATGCATGCCGCTGGTGATCCAGTAGATCGGCTTGGCGGTCCCGATGAGGCGCCGGGCCTCCGCTTCGGAGGTCTTGCGCGGGTCGGTCAGGGCACCAAGCATCCCGCGGTACCGTTCGAGCTGCCGGATCGTGGCCGGGTCGGCCACGGCGAGGACGACCATGTCGCGGCCTTCCTCGGTCTTGCCGATCGTCCAGGTCGAGATCCGGTCGCTCGCCTTGTCGAGCGCCTCGAAATAGCGCTGGATGTCCTTCGCGTAGGTCAGCTCGCCCGGGGTGCCGATGATCCGGCCCAGGAATTTCAGCGGCGAGGGCACCGTGCTCGAGGCCGGCAGGTGGTCGACCAGTTCGGTCGTGATGCGGGGATCCCGCAGGTATTCCTTGATCTTCCGGCCGTACTCGGCGTCGTTGGTCTGGGCCGCCAGGGTGCGGGGTCCGGCCACGGCGGCCAGGCTGGCCGACAGGGCCAACGGGAAGAAGAGGTGCCGCAACGGAGACATCGGTACTCCTCGGTCGCAGGATGCGTCTGGAAATGATCGGGCAGGGTGGGGCGGTGACCCCGTTTCAAGATACGCCGGGATGGGCCGTTTTGTTGGCACATCCGGGGCTGGCTTGCCCCCGCCCGGGCGGTCCGGTACCATGAAGGAGATGGAGGCCATCGCCATGGGGAAACTCGACGGACTGTTCATCGCGCTGCCGTTGCTGGCCGGATGCGCCGCCGCCGCGCCGGAGGGCGCCGACCAGCCGGATGCCCGGCAGGCGATCGTGGCACTCACCCCGGACGGGATGACGATTCCGGTCGGGGACAGCCTGCAGATGAAGGCCGTCCTGCCCGGCGAAACCCCCACCTGGCGCTGGTCGATTTCCAACGGCTTCGCGGCCTCGATCGATCCCAACGGTCTGGTCCGGGCGCTCGCCCCTGGCGACGTGATCATTTCGGCCTGCGCGGACGAGTTCAGCCGGACCTGCGGGTCGGCGCCGCTCACGGTGAAGTAGCCGGCCGGTCCGTCGTTCCGTCAATGTCCGGCGCCAGTCCCCAGATCCCGGTGGGTTCCGCCCCCAAACCTCGCGACAGCGATCTCGATTTCTTCGGCCTTACCGACCAGGGCCGGGTCCGCCAGGAAAATCAGGACCATTTCCTCTACGCCACGTTGCACAAGCTGATGCGGGTGGGTGGCACCAGCCTGCCGAACCGGGAGCTGCTGGAACTGCCGAGCGAGCGACTGGCGTCGTTCGCGCTCGTGGCGGACGGGGTGGGTGGCTCCGCCGATGGCGAGACGGCGAGCCGGGCGGCCCTGGAAACGATCGCGGATTACGTCACCAACTCGATGCGGTGCTTCTACACCGCCGACACGACCAACCAGACGACTTTCCTCGAGGCGTTGCGGGCGGGTGCGGTCCGAACGCACGAAGCCGTCTCGTCGCGGGCCGCCGAGCGGGGGCCCGGTCACGCGATCGCGACGACCCTCACGGGCCTCCTTGCGGTCTGGCCGATGCTGTATCTGCTGCAGGTGGGCGACAGCAGGTGCTATCGCTTCCGCAACGGTCAGCTCCAGCAGTTGACTCGCGACCAGACCATGGCCCAGGACCTGGTCGATCTCGGGATCCTCCCCGCCGAGCGGGCGGACCGGACCCGGTACGCGCACGTGCTCTCGAGTTCGATCGGCGGCCAGGCGAGCCAGCCGGTCGTCAGCGCCCATGAAATGCTGCCGGGCGACGTGCTGATGCTCTGCACCGACGGGCTGACCAAGCATGTGACCCCGGCCCAGATCGCCGAACGCCTCGGCGAGCGGGCCGGGTCGGAGACGGCCTGTCGCAAGCTGGTGCAGGATGCGCTCGACGGCGGGGGCAGCGACAACGTCACGGTGGTCGTGCTCGGAGCCCGGCATCCTGGGATCGCGATCTAGGCTGGCCGTGTTCGTCGGGCTGGCGGCGGCGGTGGGCGCCGGCCAGGTCCGGGCGCAGGAGCCGGTTCCCCGGGCGGCGGGTTTCGAGGTGCAGGTCTATCCGGCCGGCCAGATCGGCGCCGTCCGGCTCGACGTCCCCCTCCAACGCGATCTCCTGCTCTCGGCGTACGCCGGCTACGACCGCGCCCGCCGCGGTGACTTCGGCCGGCACGACGACGAACGCGGCGGGGGGCCGGGAGGCGGGCTGGGTGCGGCGCTCCGGTTCGGCCGCTTCCTGGTCGGCGCCCGGGCCGACGTCTGGTGGCTTGGCATCGACTGGTCCGACCGGAACCCGGTGGCGGTCGGGACGACGGACATCACGGTCCTTCAGCCGACCGCCCGCCTCGGCTACCGCGCCGGTCTCGGCGGGGCCACGCTGCTCGAGCTCAGCCTGGCCCTGGGCGCCGAAATCAACGTTCGGACCCGCGGCCCGGCCGTCGGCGAGGGGCCGATCCTCCTGCTGGGCGGCGCGATTCTCCGGCGGCTGTAGGGGCCGGCTAGCCCGCCCGGCCGGAGACCGGCACCAGCGCTCCCGACACCAAGGCATTCGCGGGCGACGCGAGCCAGAGAATCGCTGCCGCGATTTCGGCAGGTTTCGGCCAGGCCGAGAAGTCCGCGTTAGGCATGGCCGCCCGGTTTCCCGGTGTGTCGATGATCGAGGGCAGGACCGCGTTGACCTGAATTCCCTCGGCCCGGACTTCCTCCGCCAGCGACCGCGTCAGCCCCGCCACCGCGGCCTTGGTGGCCGTGTACGCCGCCAACTTGCCGACGGCCACCTCCGACACCCGGGCGCCGACATTCACGATGCGACCGCCGCCGTGGCTCCGCATCCGTCGCACCGCCTCCCGGCAGCAGAGAAACGTGGTGATCAGGTTGAGGGAGACGAGGCGCTCGAGATCGGCCCGGGTGGTCTCCGTGATCGGGCCGCCGTGGAATCCGCCCGCCAGATGGACCGACGCGGTCAGGGCCGGAACCGAGTCGTAGAACCGGGCCACCGCACTCTCGTCGGTGAGGTCGACGACGGCCGCGTGCACCTGCCCCGCCGGCCCGGGCAGCGGCCCGCGGGGCGGCTCCAGGACCGGCAGATGACAGGTGGCGCCGGCGACGGCGAAGGCCTCTACGACGGCGCTGCCAAGCCCGCCGAGTCCTCCGGTAATCACCACGTGGCCTGCGAATCGGTCGTTCATCGGAACATCATCCTGGTTTCGGTTCGATCGCCGGCCGGTCAGGGCCGGTTCCGGGCGCCCCGGACCAGGAGCGCGAGGGTGGCCAGCGGGGCCATCGTCAGCGCAGCCAGGACCCAGACGGCTCCCGTTCGGTTGAGGGCCAGGCCGGCGGCCGCCGCGCCGACGCCCGCGAGCATAACGACGGCGGGATCGAGCGGGCGGCCGGCCGGCTCCCGCTCGAAGACTTGCCGCCGCCGGGTGAAGAGCGCAAGCGGGGCGGCGATCGCGAGGAGGCTGCCGGCCAGGAGGGCGGCGGCCGCGGGACCGGCCGGCGCGGTACCGCCCGTGGTGACGACCCACTCGATGCCGGACGAGGCAACCACGATGCCCAGGCACAGCGGGAGGTGGGCGGCGAGGCGAAGACCGGACAGCGGCTCGGCGCCGTCGGCCGGATCGGGTACCCGGAGGACACCGAAGTAGAGCCACCAGAGAGTGAGGGCGAGCCCGAGGCCCAGCACGGCGGCCGCGGCGGCGCCCGGCGCCCAGTCGGGCTGGTGCCGCATCCCATTCATGACCGAAGCGACGAGCTGGCCCAGGACGATGAGAATGAACAGCCCGAATCGTTCGGGCAGGTGCGACTCGTGCAACGGCAGGCGGTGCCCCCGGTCGGCCCAGTGCCCGCCAAGGAGGTCGACGAGGATCGCGGCGCCGATCGTCAGGCTGCGGGCCGGTGCCGGCAGCAGACTCGATCCGATCCAGAGCGCGGCCGCCGAGCCGACGCGGACGGCCTCCCGCCCGGCCAGACCGCCGCTCGCGTCCACCCCGGTGCACCGAAGGTACTGAAGCGCGAGCAGCAGTCGCATGCCGCCGAAGGCCGCGGCGAATCCGGCGGCCTCCCGGCCGCTCAGATCGTCATGGGCGTTGGCCGCCATGACGGCCACCAGAAACATCTGGCCCGCGGTGAGCAGCCGCTGCACCGTGTCGTCCGAGTCGAACCGCGTGGAGAACACCGTGTGGCCGACCCACGCCCACCAGATCAGCAGGAAGAACGGCAGGAAGGCGAGGAGCCCCGCCGGGTCGAAATGGCCCCGCATCAGTCCGGCGGTTTCGGCGATGGCCGCCGCGAACACCAGGTCGAAGAACAGCTCGAGCCAGGTGGCGCGGCGTTCCCGGCCGGCTTCGATGACACGACGGGTGGCCAGCCGGCGAATCAGCCGCACGGATCAGCGGGCGATGAGCCGAACGGCGTGGCCGTCGGGGTCGCGGACCACCACGGCGCGGCGGGCCGCGAAGGCGGTGTCGGCGAGGGTGACGGGGGTCCGCGAGACCAGCGGCACTCCCGAAGTCGCGAGGAGATCGACGCCGTCGCCGCGCCGGGTCAGCAACGTCGTCTGCCAGTGCACCAGGTCGTTGGCGCGGGCATCGGCCGGGTAAGGGCGCCCGTCGGCCGGCGTCAGGTACTCGAGAAACTCGACTCCCGGTCCGGCCGGAAGCCGGAGCCCGGTGATCAGGAGACTGGCGCCTTCGACGTTGTTGAGACGCGCCTGCTCGATTCCGTAGTTGCGGCTCTGGCCCGCGACCGTGAACCCGAGGAGGTCCCGGTAGAACGCAAGGCTCCGCTCGGTACTCGTGACGACGATGGCCGTGTGGTCGATGCCCAGGAAGAGCCGGCCGGCCGGGCGTTGCCAGCGGGGGTCACCCTTGCCGGGGGGGAACCAGATCGCCTCGAGCGCGTGGCCGTCGGGGTCCTTGAAGTAGAACGCCCGGATGTTCCCGGCGTTCGGATTGCTCGCGGGCAGCAGCTGCGGTCCGGTCGAGGCGAACCGGATTCGGTGGCGGCGGAGCGCGGCGTACGCCCGGTCCATGTCGCTCACCACGATCGCGACGTGCTGGAACCACCGATCGTTGCTGCGGGAGTCGGCCGGGAGGGGACGGCCCTCGGGCACCAGGTACTGGGTCAGCTCGATTCGTTCGTCGCCGAGGGCCAGTTCCGCGGTGCGGATCCGGCCGCCGAAGACGCCGTTGAGGGCTTCGAGGTCGTCGCCGGCCGTTTCCGCCGACCGCACGACCCGGAAATCGAGCACCTCGGTGAAGAAGGCCACCGAGCGATCGAGGTCCGAAACCGTGAGTCCGATGGAGACGACCGCCTCCGCTCCTACGGGCTGGTTCGTGGGAGCGCGCTGGGCGGTCGCCGGCCCGGGGAGGGCGATGAAGGCGGTCAGGGCGGCCACGGCCCGAAGCCGGGCGGCAAGCCCCGTGATCGCGGCGGGGGCGCGGCGGAGCGATCCGATCGTCACCGAAGGCGCTCCGCGAGGTGGTCCCCGACTCGAAGCGCATTGGCCATGATCGTCAGCGCCGGATTGACCGCGCCGCTCGACGGAAAGAAGCTGCCGTCGACCACGTAGAGGTTGTCGACCTCGTGAGCCCGGCACATCGGGTCGAGCGCCGAAGTGCGCGGGTTCGTGCCGAACCGGATCGTGCCGTTCTGGTGCGCTACGCCGGCGAGCGGGATCCGCTGGCCGAGAAAGAGATGCCGCGCGAAGAGCCCCTGGTGGCATCGATGGCCGTGTTCGCGGCAGGCCGTCTGATCCTGGAGCAGGTGCTCGAGCTTGCGGGTCAGCTGGCGGTGGCCCTCTTCGTTGTTCGGCTGGTACGCAAGGACGATGTTGCCCGACCGGTCGAGGGTCACCCGGTTGTCGGGATCGGGGAGGTCCTCCGACGTGAGCCAGAAGTCGAGGGAGTGCTTTGCCATCAGGTCCAGCGTCCATCCGGGCGCAATCGCCGGCGCGCCGGCGGACAGGGCCACCGCGTCGAGCTTCCCGACGAACGAGATGTGTCCCATCGGATAGGGGAAGTCCTCGGCGCCGAAGTAGAAGTCGTTCAGCGCGAGCGTCTTCTGGAACACCGTCGGGTTCGGGCACTTCGACAGCGCGAGCAGCACCGAGTTCACATGGCCCATGTAGTGGCGCCCCACGACGTCGGACCCGTTCGCGAGCCCCCGGGGGTGTCGCTCGGTGGCCGAGCGGAGGAGGAGCGCCGCGGAGTTGATGGCCCCGGCGGAGACGACGATCAGGTCGGCACGGTAGGTCTCCGGGATGCCGTTGCGGCTCACGTGCACCGCCGTGACCTCGCGGCCCGACGGCGAGGTCTCGAGCCGGGTGACCAGGGCACCCGTGAGGAGCGTGACGTTGGGATGCTGCAGAGCCGGGTCCACGCACATGACCTGGGCGTCCGACTTGGCCTGCAGCAGGCAGGCGAAGCCGTCGCAGGTGTTGCAGCGGATGCACGGACTCGTGTGCGGTCGCTTTTCGTCGAGCCGGATGCCGAGCGGCACCGGGAACGGCCGGAGCCCCTGTCGCGCGAAGTCGTCGTGCAGGTGCTGGATCCGCGGTTCGTGACTCACCGCGGGATGCGGGTAGGGTGCCCCGGCCGGCGGCTCGGTCGGATCGCTGCCTCGCTCGCCGTGGACCTGATAGAGCCGCTCGGCTTCGGTGTAATACGGCTCGAGGTCGCCGTAGTCGATCGGCCACGCGGGGGAGACACCGCCGTGATGGCGGAGCTCGCCGAAGTCGCGTTCCCGCAGCCGGAACAATGCTGCGCCGTAGAACTTGGTGTTGCCGCCGACGTAGTAGTTCGTGTGCGGATGGAGCGGTTTGCCCTTGCCGTCGTACCACACCTCCCGGGTGTTGTACTTGGCGTCGACGTTCACCGCCTGGGAGCTCCAGTTGTCCTTTTCGCGGGCCACGTAGTCGCCCCGCTCGAGGAGGAGGATCCGCTTGCCCGTGGGCGCGAGCCGGTGCACCAGGGTGCCGCCACCCGCCCCCGAGCCGATGACGATCACGTCGTATCGATCGGCGCTCACCGGCCGGCTCCTTCCGCGGCGAGCGGAAGCCCGCGCCAGCTCGCGTCCGCCGCCTCGCCGAAGACGACCCGAGGGTTGGTGAGGCGACCGCCCGCCTCGACGTCATAGGCCACCCAGGTGTTGCGGCCGTCGCCGTGGCGGCAGACGTAGAACCGTTCGCCGTCGCGGATCGAGCCGAACAGGAGGAAGTCGTCGAGCGGGTGCCGCGGCATGGAAGGCTCCAGGGCGTCAGGGTCGGTGGGAGAACGGCGGGGATTCACCGAAGGTTCCCGGTACTGGCCGACTGCGACGGGAACGGTCCGGTGCCCGTAACCGAGAGCCGGATCCGGTAGAGACCGCTCGAGGCGGTGACGTAGAGACTCCGGCCGTCCGCGTCGCCCCAGGCGAAGTTCGCGACGTGTTCCGGCGTCGCAATCGTGCCGAGATGCCGGCCGGACGGGTCGAGGACGTAGATCCCCTCGGGGCCGGCCGCGAACACGTGGCCTTCACGGTCTACCTTGATGCCGTCCCAGGCGTCGTCACCCGGCACGGTCCGGGTGATGTCGAAGAACACGATCCCGGGGCCGAGGGAGCCGTCGGGACGGACCGGATACCGCATGATGACCTTGCGGGCCGGATCCCAGTTGTCCACGTAGAGGAACTTCTCGTCCGGCGAGAACGCGATCCCGTTCGGACCGGCCAGGTCCGTCGTGAGCAGCGTCACGTTGCCGTCCTGCCAGCGGTAGACGCCGGAGAACGGCGTTTCCTTGGCCGGATCGCCGAACGCGCCCGGCAGTCCGAACGGGGGGTCGGTGAAGTAGAGCGAGCCGTCCGACTTGTAGACGAGGTCGTTCGGGCTGTTGAGGCGCCGGCCCCGGTAGCGGTCGGCAAGCACGGTGATGGCGCCGGTCTTCTCGATCCGGACCACCCGGCGGTTGCCGTGCTCGTTCACGGTTACCCGGCCGGCGCTGTCGAGCGCCAGGCCGTTCGAACCCGGCTGCCGGTACCGGGCGATGTCGATGCCGCGGTAGCCGCTCTTGCTCCGGAACACCGAGATCTCGCCGTCCGGCGTCCATCGGTAGATCCGGTTTTCGTTGGGATCGCTGAAGAGCAGCTGGCCCTCCTTCGGGAGCCAGACCGGACCTTCGACGAAGCCGAAGCCGCTGCCGAGCTTCTCGAACTGCGCCCCGGGGGGAACGATCCCGTCGAGTTGCGGGTCGCGCCGGTCCACCCGGGCCGCGATGGCCGGCGGGGCGAGCGTTTCGGCCCGGTAGAAGTCGAGCGTCGCCGAGCGCACCCAGACGAAGTTGGGCGGCGGCAACGAGAGCGGTCCGTTGATCCCGAACACGGCCAACTGGATCCGCTGGCCGGCCCGGGCGTTCCGGGCGATCACCACGCGGTTCGGCGCGTTGAAGCCGCCCACTACCCTCCCGCCGGTCTGGCCGAGGACCGGTTCCAACCGCCCGTCCACCCAGATCTCGGCGTAGTCGTCCACGGTGATCTCGAAGACCACCGTGCTGCCCGCCGGGTCGAAGTCACCGATCCGGTCGGGAATCGTGACGACCGTCCGGTACCAGCCGAAGGCGAGGCGTCCATGGGTCCGGCGGCGTTCGAGATCGGCCGGGGCGACGGCTTCCCACTGGCGGTCGTCGAACTCGGCGGCGCCGGCCTTCGGTTCGATGTCGCGGGTCCGGTTCGGGGCGCCGGAGGCCCGGAGGTCGGCACCCGGTTCCCGGTGGTCGACCTCGACGATCCGGGCGTCGGCGTAGCGCCACCGGGCCCCAACCAGGGCAGTGCCGGCGTCCGTCGTGAGATCGACGATCGCCTGGGGGCGGGGGGCCGGCACGTTCCCGGTCACCTGGGCGGCCGTCGGCCCGGCGCCCAGCAGCAGGGCGGCGCCGGTGGCCGGGCCGCTGTGCCGGAGGATGAACCGCCGGCATTGCCACAGTCGCAGACGGAGCATCGTCGGCCTCACCTGGTCTTGACGGTGTAGTAGGTGACCGGTCCGTCGACGGCCTTGAACCAATGCGGCGTTCCGGCCGGGATCACGACGACGTCGCCGCGGGCGATCCGCCGCTCGGCGCCGCCGTCGATCCGGTCGCCCCGGAACTCGTTCGGTCCGGTTTCCCGGCTGCCGACCACGGTGCCGCCGGTGACGAGGGTCGCGGCGCCGGAGAGGACGTAGAAGACGTCGGTATCGGTCGTGTGGACTTCCGCCAGCCCGGGCTTGTCCCGCTTGCTGGTGTGGACCTGGTAGGACTGATGGGCCTCGTCGCCGATCAGGACGCCGCCCTTGGCGAACGAGTTCTCCACCTCCGTCCGCGGGAAGACCTGAACCGGGGCGAGGGCGCCGGTCATCGCGCCGAGGGACCGCGCGCCGGCCATGGCGAGTTCCTCGTCCTGTGCGGCGCTCGCGGCGCCGCTGACGCCTACGGCCCCGACGATCTGGCCGCTGGACTCGAGCGGTACGCCGCCCTGGAGCGGTGTGAAGTCGTCGAGCGCGATCATCGGGGTGCGCCCGTTCTTGATCAGCGTCTCGAAGAACGCGGTCGGCTTCTTGAAGAGGGCGGCCGTCCGGGCCTTGCCGTAGGACACGAGGGCGCCCGCGGCGAACGTGCCGTCGATCCGGGCGAGATACATGAGATTGCCGCCGTCGTCGACCACGGCCACGACGCCGGTCGTGCCGAGCCGGTGGGCCTCGGCCACCACGGCATCGGCCACGGTCCGGGCGCCGGCCATGGTGAGGCTCGGCCGGGAAGCGACCTGCTGGGCGGCGAGGGGCGCGCCGGCGAGGAGGGCAGTCATTGCGATCAGGGTGCTGCGCGTCATTGCCTGACTCCTTGTGAAAGTGACGGACCGGCCGTCCACTCCCGGATGCTGGCGCTTATCAGGTGCGCCACGTCCATTCGGGCGGACGGCCGGTCAAGTCCTGGTATGGAGGACGGTCGTCGGTGGCGAGGTTAGAACGACGCCTCGCCGAGATTGGCCACCGCCCAGGCGCAGAACACCTGCACCTTGGCCACGTCCTTGATGTAGGCCGGGAGCGTGATGGTCTTGTTCAGCTTGTCGTCCTTGATCATCAGCCGGTCGAGCAGGTAGGTCTGGCCCTTCCGGTCGATGACCAGCCAGTGCGGATCGGGGGTCTTCGGGTCCGGCACGTCGTCGGACAGGGTCAGCATGATCTTCCCGCCCTCCATCGTCATGGTGACGTTGCCGGCGTTGACCTTCGCGCCGGAGAACGTCGAGCTGACCTTGACGACGGGTTTCGGCGGGGCGGAGGTCGCGAAGGCGGCGGTGCCGCCGGTGATGCCGGCCAGCGCCAGCGCGGCGAACAGGGTGCGGATACTGCGCATGGGGTTCTCCTCGGTGCGGTGAGTCTCGACGAGCACGCTCGTCTCGGGCGGCGTGACGATCACGCCGGTCGCGGTGGAGAACGTCGGAGGGTGGCGGCGGGTTCCCGGGAGGCGGCGCGGGGGGAACGGTCTGGTCAATCCGGTGGCCGCCTGAATGACGCGGCCGCCCGGAACGAACGTTAGGCGTTGCCGGGGCGGTGCCCGCAGAAAATGCAGCGGTAGGCGGCGTCGTGGTGGTACTTGGCGCAGTGTTCCGCGCGGGCGCCGAGGCGGCGGCGGATCGCCACGGTCGCGAGCATGCCGATCGGCGGGGCGACGAAGTAGATCCAGAGATGGGTCCAGTAGCCGGCGGCGGCCGCCGAACCGAGGCTCCGGGCCGGGTTCATGCTCATCCCGGACAGGGGCTCCTCGACCGCGATGTAGCAGGCGACGAGGACCGCGGCCGCCACGCCGGTCCAGGGTGCCCAGCGGGGTCGGGACGACAGCCACAGGACAACGGCCAGCAGCCACGCCGCGATGCCCGCTTCGGCGACCACCGCGACCCAGGGACCGAAGCGGCCGGGCAAGGTGAGGACGTAGTTCACCGAGGGATCCGCAACCGCGCGACCGAACAGGGCGAGACCGGCCGCCATTCCGAGCGCGCCGCCGGCGAATTGCGCCAGAACGTATCCGGCCAGGTCCGGCGGCCTCACTTTGCCGAGCCGGTAGAAGGTGAGGGTCACGGCCGGGTTCATGTGGGCCCCGGACCGGCGGCCCCAGGGCGAGTAGATGTTCAGCGCCGCCGTGAGACCCATGGCGCATCCCATGAGGATCCGGCGCGACGCCGCGGCCGGCAGCAGGGCCACCACCGGCGACGCGGGGTGAAAGAGCAGGACCCCGAACCCGCACGCGGCAACCATGAAGAGCCCGAGGGCCCAGGCCTCCGCGAGGTACTCGACCGGATGCCAGCGGCCGGTGCGGCCTCCGGGCGCCTCCGCCGTCACGGGCGCGCCGGCACAGCCGGCGCGGCGAGGTCGCCGGCCGGGAAGCCGCCGGCCGGAGGCAGCGGGCGGGTCATTTCGATGATCCGCAGCATCTCGCCGACCGACCAGGCCTGGAACGGGCAGCCCCGCGGCTGGTACGGCGGATCGGCGTCGGCAATCTCCGAGACGTGGCCGAGTCCGGCCTGGTCGAGGTGGGCCTCGAGTGGCTCGAGGAAGCGGTGCCGGGCGATGGCCCGGTTCGCGTCGGTGTCGCCGCTGGTGCGGAGCCAGGCTTCGACGAACGGTCCCAGGAGCCAGGGCCAGACGGTGCCCTGGTGATACGCAGCATCCCGTTCCCGCGGGCCGCCCTCGTAGTGCGGCGCGTAGGCCGGGTCGCGCGGAGCGAGGGAGCGGAGCCCGATCCGGGTGAGAAGGTGCGACGTCACCACGCCCACGACCCGGGCCGCTCGGGCCCCCTCGATCAGCTGGATCGGCAGGCCGCCGATCGCGAAGATCTGGTTCGGCCGGACCGTCGGGTCCACCAGGCCGGGGCGGTGATCGACATCCACGATGTCGTTGAGCATGCCGGTGTCGCCGTTCCAGAAACGTTGCTGGAACGAGGCGTGGGCGAGGTCGGCGACCGGGCCCCAGCGGCGCTGGATTCGGGCCCCGATCCGGAGGGCGTTGATCCAGAGTGCCTGGACCTCGACCGGCTTGCCGATGCGCGGCGTCACCACCCAGTCGCCGATGCGCGCGTCCATCCAGGTGAGCTGCTGGCCCCGTACCCCGCAGGCCAACAGGCCGTCGGTGTCCTGGCGGATCCCGAACCGGGTTCCGGCCGAGTACCCCTCCAGGATGGCGACGATGGCGGCTTCGATGGCGGCCCGCTCACCGCGTCGCAGGCGCCGGCGCTCGGCGCGGCACCGATCGAGATACTCGCCTGCTGCCACGATGTACCAGAGTGACGCGTCGACCGAGTTGAACTCGGGCTCGTCGCCCTGGTCGACGAACCGGTTGGGCAGCATCCCATCGGACACCGCGCCGGCCCACTGCGTCAGAATCGCGCCCGCATCGTCGAGCCGGCCGGTGGCGAGGCAGAGCCCGCGCATGGCGATGAAGGTGTCCCGGCCCCAGTCGGTGAACCACGGATAGCCCGCCACGATGGTCCGACCCGTCCCCCGGCGAACCAGATACTGATCGGCGGCACGGTGCAGGCGGGTGGCAAATCCGGCTCGGCGCCGCGCTTCGGCGTCCCGGATCGCCAGGTCGGCGGCCGCGGCCGGCGTCCGATCGTCCGCGGCGGACAGGACCATCACGGCCTCGCTACGGCTCCCGAAATCCCATGCGAAGGCACCGGGGGCGCCGGCGTCCTCGATGCAGTCGAACCCGCGGGCGCGCTCCTCGTCCAGCTGGAACCGGCGGTACCACACCGGGTCGTGCCGGTATTCGCCGTCGTGACGGCAGGTCACGGCCGGCAGGCCCGGATAGGGCTGCCACCGCACCAATCCCGGCCCGGTGTCCGCGTCGAAGCGAAAGGCCGGGTTCTCGGCATGCAGCGCGTGGAGATCGCGGGGGGCAAGGAACGGGCGGACCACCAGCCGCGCGCCCTGGGGAACGCCCAGGCCGGTCCACCGGAGCAGGACCGTGGGCTGTCCGTCCACCGCGATCAACTCCTGGGTGATCCGCGCCGGCCCGGCCCGGTAGACCCAGGTCGGCCACGGCAGCACGGAGAAGGCGGCGATGTGATCGGCCGTTCCGCTGGCGTGGTCGGGTGCGTAGCGCTGGAGCGTGAGCTCGTGGCGCCGGCCGTCGGACTCCTCGAGCCAGGCGTCGAACCCCGGGACCAGCACGATCCGGCCGGTCGGCGGGGTGGTGGCCGCCATCAGTACCGCATGGTAGCGCCGGGTGCGGAAGCCGGCCACGGTGCCGGAGGCGAACCCGCCGAGACCGTCGGTCTCGAGCCACTCGGCGTCGAGGGGCGGCAACTGGTCAGTCATGCTCGGACTCCATCGAGAAGCGTGAGGAACCGGATCGGGCTGCCAGCATCGAGGAGATGCGGGCCGCCAGGCCGGGGGGGAGTGAAGTGGCGCGGAGCGCCCGGCGGACACCGTCGAGCAGGGATCGCTCGAACCGGTACTTCCGGACGCACGTTTCGCAGTGATCGAGATGGGCGCGGATGAGGGCGTCGTCGGCCGGGTCGTGTTCCCGGTCGAGGAAGGCGGGCAGACGCTGGAGCGCCTCTTCGCAGCTCAGATAGCCGTCCTGGATCATCGGCGCTCCGTCGCCCGCATCGCTTGGGCCGGTGGTGGCGGCCCGGTGTGGGCCCCGGGGGAGAACGCCGCGCCGGCGCGGTGGGTTCCACCCTTGTCGGGCGCCCGGACCGTCCGTACAATCGGGCGCCTCGGGAGGTGGTGATGATCGAGATCCGGCACCGGCAGCACGGTGAACTGCTGCAGCGCTTCGACCTGGATTCGCTGGCGGGGGCTGATCTCCGACGGTCGGTGTTGCGTTACGCCGATCTCAACGGGCTCGACCTGCGGGGCGCCTGTTTGGCCGGGGCGGACCTCGCCAACGCCGACCTCGGCGGCAGCCGGCTGGACGGGGCAAATCTCACCGGCGTCGATCTCTGCGCCGCGCGGCTGGCCGGCGCCTCGGCCCGGCAGGCGGTGTTCGTGGATGCCAAGGTGCTGGCCGTGAACTTCCGGGGCGCCGATCTCGAGGGGGCGGACCTCACCCGGGCTTCGTTTCAGCTGGCCGTGGCGGACCAGGCCACCCGGTTCGTCAGCGCCAACCTGTCCCGCGGTCACTTCGTCTCGGTCCAGTTCCCCGGGGTCGACCTGTCCGGGGCCGATTTGAGCGAAGCCCTCGTCGGTCACGCCGACTTCACCGGCGCCCGCCTTCGGGGGGCCACGCTCGCGGGCGCCGCGCTGTCGGCGAGCCGGTTCGATGGCGCGGACTTCCGCGAAGCCGATCTCGGGTTTGCGTTCCTTCGCGAAATCGGCCTGGCGGGCGCCGACTTCGACCGCGTGGCGCTCCGCAAGACCGTGTTCGCGCTCTGCCCATCGCTTGCCACTGCTCGCCATCTCGACCGCGCCAACCTCTCCGGGCCGGTGCTGCTCGATCCGGTCAGCCGAACGGGCGTGCCCGACGACTGGACCGGGGATCAGCCCCCGGCCTCGAACCCCGGATAGAGCGTCATCCCGCCGTCGACGAAGAGCGTCGTCCCCGTCACGTAGTCGGCCTCGTCGGAGGCGAGCCAGACGGCCGCCCGGGCGATGTCGTCGGTCTCCCCGATCCGCTTGGCGGGAATCAGGTGCATCAACGACTGATACGCCTCGGGCGTTTCCCAGGCCTCGCGGTTGATCGGCGTCCGGATGGCGCCCGGGGCGATGCTGAGCACCCGGATCTTCATGGGCGCCACCTCCTGGGCGATGCTCTTCATCATCAGCATCACCCCGCCCTTGGAAGCTGCATAGTTGACGTGGCCGGCCCACGGGATCACCTCATGCACCGAACTCATGCAGATGATCTTGCCCAGGGATCGCGACACATCGGGTCGCAGCCCCCGGCGGCGGAACTCGCGGACCGCCTCGCGGGCGCAGAGGAACTGTCCGGTCAGGTTGACGTCGAGGACCCGGTTCCATTGGGCCAGCGTCATCTCGTGGAGCGGTGCATCCCGCTGGATGCCGGCATTGGCCACGACGATGTCGACCGTTCCCATCTCCTCGCGGATCCGGTCGAACATCGCGGCGACCTCCGCCTCTTTCGAGACATCGCACTGGTGAGCAAAGGCGTGGCCGCCGTGCGCCATGATCTCGTCGACTTCCATCGCAGCCTTGTCCATCTCGGCCTCGACAGGATAGTTGACGCACACGTCGGCGCCGGCCGCGGCCAGGGCCATGGCCACGGAGCGGCCGATTCCCGAACTCGCCCCGGTCACGAGAGCCTTCTGGCCCTCGAGGAGCCGGGGGATGGGCCGGACGGGTACATCCTCGAGGTGCGGGAGCGAGTCGGTCAGTCGAGCGGTCATGGGGTGGCCTTGGCAAGGGTCTCGGCGCGCCGGGTCC
Source organism: Gemmatimonadales bacterium (assembly GCA_050183815.1). Classification (GTDB taxonomy): domain Bacteria; phylum Gemmatimonadota; class Gemmatimonadetes; order Gemmatimonadales; family GWC2-71-9; genus SHZU01. The sequence continues at coordinate 38,702 of JBFXAY010000032.1, forward strand.
GGGGTCGTCCCGTGGGGGCGGCAGCGCGGGGCATCAGGAGCTTGGCGATCAGGCCGGTCCACCCGGTCTGGTGCGAGGCGCCGACGCCCCGCCCGGTGTCGCCGTGGAAGTACTCGTGGAACAGGACCTGGTCGCGGAACCGGGGGTCGCGCTCGAGCTTCGGATGATAGGCGAGTACCGGACGGCGGCCCGCCGCATCCTTGAGGAAGATCGCGGCCAGGCGCCGGGTCAGTTCGGCGGCGACCTGGTCGAGCGTCAGGTGGCGGCCGGATCCCGTCGGACATTCGACCGTCAGGCTGTCGCCGTAGTAGTGATGGAATTTCTGGAGCGACTCGATCAGCAGGTAGTTCACCGGCATCCAGATCGGCCCGCGCCAGTTGGAATTACCGCCGAAGAGCCCCGAGTCGGACTCGGCGGGCTGGTACGTGACGGTCAGCTCGTGATCGCCGACGCGGAACGAGTAGGGGTTGTCGTGATGGAAGCGCGACAGCGCCCGAACCCCGAAGGGCGAGAGGAACTCGGTCTCGTCGAGCAGCCGCTGCAGGATCGGCTTGATCCGCTCGCCCGGGACGAGTGAGAGGAGCCGCCGGTCGCCGGCGCCGGGTACGTTCCAGCGGCCGACCAGCGCGGCGAGGTCGGGCCGGTAGTTGAGGTACCAGTCGAGACGCTTGGCGAACTCGGGTGCGGCGGCCAGGAGCTCCTGATCGAGCGTGTCGACGGCAAAGAGCGGAATCAGGCCGACCATCGAACGGACCCGAAGCGGCGTCATCAGCCCCGGCGCCTGGAGGACGTCGTAGTAGAACCGGTCCGCTTCGTCCCAGAGGCCGGGGCCCTCGCCCCCCATCCGGGTCATGGCCTCCGCGATGTGGAGGAAGTGCTCGAAGAACTTGGTGGCGATGTCCTGGTAGACCGGATTGTGCTTCGAGAGCTCGAGCGCGATTCGCATCAGGTTGAGCGAGTACATCGCCATCCAGGCGGTGCCGTCGGCCTGGTTGATGAAGCCGCCGGTCGGCAGCGGGGCGCTCCGGTCGAAGACGCCGATGTTGTCGAGGCCGAGGAAGCCGCCCTGGAAGACGTTGCGACCCTGGGCGTCCTTCCGGTTCACCCACCAGGTGAAGTTGAGCATCAGCTTGTGGAAGACCCGCTCGAGGAACGCGAGGTCGCCCGCGTCACCCCGCTGCTTCCGGTCGATCTGGAAGACCCGCCAGGCCGCCCAGGCGTGCACCGGCGGATTGACGTCCCCGAACGCCCATTCGTAGGCCGGCAACTGACCGTTGGGATGCATGTACCACTCCCGGGTCAGCAGTACGAGCTGATGCTTGGCGAAGGCGGGGTCGATCAGCGCGAACGGGATCGTGTGGAACGCCAGATCCCAGGCGGCGAACCAGGGGTATTCCCAGGTGTCCGGCATCGAGAGGATGTCGGCGTTGTTGACGTGCTCCCAGTCGGCGTTTCGGCCATGGCGGCGCGAAGCCGGCGGGGTGGGTTCGGCCGGGTCGCCCTCGATCCAGCGGGGGACGTCGTACCCGTAGTACTGCTTGCACCAGATCATGCCGGCAAACGCCTGACGCTGGACCAGCCGGGCGTCCGCGTCGGTCAGGTTCTCCTGCAACGCCTCGTAGAACTCGTCGGCCTCGGACTGGCGGAGGGCCACGATCCGGTCGGCATCGGCGACCGGGTCGGGCCCGAGGTCCGCGGCGAGCCGGAGGCGGACCGAAACCTGCCCGCCGGCCGGAACCGACAGCCGGTACCACGCGGCCGCTTTCGTGCCGGTCCGGGCCGGGTTCACGGCGTCCGTCCGGCCCTCGACGATCCGCCGGTGGAAGGCGTCCTTGGAGAAGGCCGGTCCCGGGGTGCCCCAGAGCCGGTCGCTGTTGCTCTCGTTGTCCGTGAACAGCAGCTCGGGAGCGCCTTCGAAGGCCGCCTGCATGCTGCCGAGGGTCGGGTGCCTGACTTCGATCCGGTTGCCCCCGGTGGCGTGCAGCGCCGGGCGCTCGGCTTCGGCGGTCCAACTCCAGGTGTTCCGGAACCAGAGCTGCGGCAGCAGATGGATCTGGGCCTCGTCCGGTCCCCGGTTGTCCACGGTGATCCGGAGCACAACGTCGCCCGGATCCGCCTTGGCGTACTCCACCGTTACGTCGAAGTAGCGATCCTCATCGAAGATGCCGGTGTCGAGCAGTTCGAACTCGGGCTCGCCGATGCCGCGCCGGCGGTTCTCTTCCTCGAGACGGGCGTATGGAAAGGCCGCCTGGGGGTACTTGTACCCCATTCGCAGGTACGAGTGGGTCGGGGTCGCGTCCTGGAAGTAGTAGAGCTCCTTGACGTCCTCGCCGTGGTTGCCCTGCGAGTTGGTCAGGCCGAAGAGGCGCTCCTTGAGAATCGGATCGCGCCCGTTCCACAGGCCGATTGCCAGGCAGAGCCGCTGCGCATCGTCGGACCAACCCGCCAGGCCGTCCTCGCCCCAGCGGTACGCCCGGCTTCGGGCGTGGTCGTGCGGCAGGTAATCCCAGGCGGCGCCGTCGGCGCTGTAATCCTCGCGCACCGTGCCCCATTGCCGCTCGGAGAGGTAGGGGCCCCAGCGCTTCCAGGGGGTCGTCGGACTCGTGGCGGCCAGGCGCCGCCCCTCGGCAGTTCGTCGGATTTTCCGCACCCGTCGACTCGTCGTGAAGGAAACTGCCGGATCAAACGCCGCGCTGGTGATCCTGGTTCCCTCCCTGGTCGTCGTGGATGGCGTTGCGGACCCGGGTGATGAGGCCCTCCGGGGCCCGGATCCGGGTGAGCTTCTCCCGGACGTCGGCCAGGACCCGGCTTTCGAAGCGATGCTCGCTGGCGCATTGGGCGCAGGCATCGAGATGCTCCCGGACGAGCCGCATCTCCTCGGCCGAGAGTTCCCGGTCGAGATAGTCGTCGAGGCGCCGGAAGACGTCCTCGCAGGTGTAGTGGTGTCCAGGCGTGTTCATCGGTCGGATCCCTCCGTGAGCGAACCCGCCAGGCCGCGATCCTCGCCGACGTTCCAGAGGGCCCGCTGCAGCAGCCGACGACCCCGATGGAGCCGGGAGCGGACGGTGCCGACCGGCACCTCGAGCGTTTCGGCGATTTCGTGGTAGGCCATGTCCTGAATGAAATAAAGGGTGCACGCCACCCGGTATTCGTCCGGCAGGCGCTCGAGCGCCGCCGCGACCGCCTCGGCATCGAGCCGGTCCATGAAGGCGGCGGCCGGATCCTCGCTCCGGGCGTGGAGGCCGGCGACGGCGGTCTGGCAATAGAGGAACAGGTTGGGCGTGTCCTCGAGTTCGACCTGAACGCCCTCCCGCTTCCGCTTCCGGTACTTGCTGTAGAAGCAATTCGTGAGGATCCGGAAGAACCACGCCCGGAAACTCGTTCCCGGCACGAACGACCGGAACCCGCGACACGCCAGGAGCGCGGCTTCCTGGACCAGGTCCTCCGCGTCGGCGCTGTTGCGGGTCAGGCGCCGGGCCAGGCCGTAGGCGCTGTCCAGCTGGGGCAGGAGCAGCGCCTCGAAGTCGTCCGGTGCCTGGACGGCTACGGCGGCGTCGTCATCGCTCATGCGACCGCTTCCTCCCTGCCGGCGGATCCCGAATGGTCGCCGCGTCCCTGCCGCTCGGCAACCGCGACATCCGTCCGCCGCTCGAGGTCGTCGAGGACGTTCCCGAACGCGACGAACGCGTCGTAGGGCGATTCATACGGGCTGAAGTATGCGTGCACGTCGCCGTCGGCGAACCACTTGGTGCACATGTAATAGACGTGGTCGCTGGTCGTGAGCCGCCGCCACGCCGCGAGCAAGGCCGGGTCGCCGAGGTTCCGGATCCGCCGGCCGACCTGATAGAGCCACTCGTGGGCGGACTGCTGCATCCGGTTCCCGAGCCAGGCCGTCGTGTCCCGCTCCTGGTCGGCCCAGGAGGTGGGGCGGGGATAGCTCAAGGTCTCGCGCGGCGCCTGGCGCGCCGCCTCGGAGGGATGCACGAAGCGCAGGCCCCGGGCCAGGCACTCGGCCGGCAGCCGGTCGAGAAACGGGAAGATGCCGGTGGCATCCCACTGGTGTTCGCCGAACGTCTCGTAGTCGAGGAACAGGTGGACCGACTCGCCCGGGCTCTGGGCCAGCCAGCTGCCGTATTTCTCCGCGGTCAGCGGCCAGCCGTCCCAGTCGCGGCGGGAAAATCGGAACCCGACGTCGTCGCTGAGCGAGTAGTTGCGGGGCAGAATCCGGAGGGCCGGGGCCCGGGCCGACGCGTACACCTGATTCGGCGACCGGCCTCGCAGCACGTGATCCGCCCCCTCGGCCAGCACGGCGCGGAACCCGAGCCGGGCGACCCGGGGTGCGAGGTCGTCCCAGAAGATGAGTTCGGTGTTGCGGAACACCTGCGGTCGGCGCCGGAACAGCCGGAGGATCAGCTGCCGGTGCATTGCCACCTGGCGTTCGAATTCCTCCGGATCGGCCAGTGAGGCCAGGCTGTGGTGGTAGGTCTCGCCGAGCAGCTCGACACCGCCGGTATCCACGAGGCGCTGGAAGCTGGCCAGCACGTCCGGAGCGTACGCCTCGAGCTGCTCGAGCAGGACCCCGCTCAGGCTGAGGGCGAGCTTGAACCGGCCGCCGCTCCGTTCGATCAGATCGGTGAGGAGGGCGTTGGCCGGGAGATAGCACTTGTCGGCCACCCGGCGGAGGATCCCGGCGTTGGCCTCGGCGTCGAAATAGTCCCGGCCGCTCCCGACGTCGAAGACCCGATAGCGGGCGAGGCGATAGGGCTGGTGTACCTGGGCGTACAGGCAGATGTCAGGCATGGAGCCTCCTCGCGCCGGCGAGGGCGCGGCGATAGCTGGTCTCGGTCAGCCGGGCGGGTTCCGCCAGGCCGAAGCGGGGCAGGGCGAGTTCCTCGCGGCCGCGGGCGCTCAACTCCTGGCGGAGGACCCGGTGCCGGAGGAGCGCGACGACCTTGTTGGCGATGTCGTCGACGTCCCAGTGGTCGACCTTGAAGGCATTGCGGACTACCTCGGCGACCCCGGCCTGGCGCGGCATGATGCAAGGGGTCCCGGCGAGGAGGCTCTCCAGTGCCACCAGCCCGAACGGCTCGCTTCGGCTCGGCATGACGCAGACGTCGGCACTCCGAAAGGCCCGGGTGACCTCCGGTCCGGCGAGGCCGCCGGCGAACCGGACCCGGTGGGTGAGGCCGAGGGCGGCGACCTGCTCCATCAGACCGGGGAGCATGTCCCCACCGCCCGCCACGACGAACCGGCAGTCGGGCACCAACGGGACGACCCGGGCGGCCATCTCGATGAAGTAGTCGGGGCCCTTCTGGCTGGTGACTCTGCCGAGAAACAGGACCACCGGTCCGCGGCCGGGAGGTGTCGGGTCCGCTGCGTCGGGTGCAGGGGCTGCATCGATGCCCCAGTGCACCACGTCGACCCGAGCCGGATCGACGCCGAAGAGCTGGACGCACTGCTCGGCGAGCCGGCGGCTGTTGCAGATCACCCGGTCCGCGGCGAGCAGGCCGGCACCTTCCCGTTCGCGGATCGCCGGGTTGCCCGGGCCGCCGGTGCGGTCGTACTCGGTGGCATGGAGGTGGGCGACGAAGGGCCGGCCCGACACCGCCCGCGCGGCGATGCCGGCCGGAAAGGTGATCCAGTCGTGCGCGTCGATGACGTCATGCCGCTCGCGGGAGGCGAGCTGCCGCGCCGCCGCGGCGAACCGGTCCACCTCGGCAAAGAGATCCCGCCCGTAGACGGCGCGGTTGCCCGGCTGGGCGGCCACGGTCCGACGGAACACCTCCTGATACCGCTCGGCGGACGCATACGGTTCGAGCGGCGAGGCCACCCGGTGGGTGGCCACGGAGGGTTCGCCGGGCGCGCCCAGCAGGCGGAGTCCGGGGACCGGATTCACGTCGACGGGGAAGGGCACCGTCAGCACCACGTCGGTGCCGTTCCCGACGAGGCCCTTCACCAACCCGACGGTCGCGGTCGCGAGACCGCCCGCCTGATGAGGCGGAAACTCCCAGCCGAACATCAGGACCCGCATCACGCCCCCGGCTCAGCGGCCGGAATGAAGGCGGCCTCCGCCTCGGCGGTCCACCGGGCGAGAATCGCCAGGACCCGGTTTCGCTCCGCAACGAAGCGGCAGGGAATCGCCGTGTCGGGCCGGTCAGTGGCCTCCCGGGTGGTGCCATGCGCTGCCAGGGTCCGTGTCATCATCAGGCACCACCGGGCTGGTTCAGGGGACTGGAGCGCCGAACGGCCGCTCCCGACGGACTACGAAACGCCTCATCCCGGCTGCCGGTTCCCAAGGTGGCGGTGGCCACCTTAACCAGGCTTAACTTCCGGCATGACCCAATCCCGGGAAGCCGTTCTGATCGTCGGTGCCGGCCCCATCGGCCTGGCCTGCGCGATCGCCGCGCGGCGGCGGGGCATCTCGCCGCTCGTCATCGATCAGGGTGCCATCGCCGAGTCGATCGTCCGATATCCCGTCGGCATGACCTTCTTCACCACGCCGGACCGGCTCGAGATCGGCGACCACCCCCTCGTGTGCGCCGGCCAGAAAGCCACCCGGGAGGAGGCCATGATGTACTACCGGGGCGTGGCCCGGACCGAGCGGCTCAGGGTGCGACCCTACGTCCGCTTCCTCGGGGGGCGACGGGTGGGCGACGGGATCGAATGCCGCCTGGAGGGAGCGTTAGGCAGCCGGCGGGAGGAACTCGTGGTCGCCGACCGCCTGGTGCTGGCGACCGGCTACTTCGGGCAGCCGAACCGGCTCGGCGTTCCCGGCGAGGACCGGCCCCACGTGTCGCACTACTCCGAGGAACCCCACCGTCTTGGCGGGCTCGACGTGGTCATCGTCGGGGCCAAGAACTCCGCCGTGGAGCTGGCCCTCGGGGCGTTCCGGGCCGGGGCCCGGGTCACCCTGGTCCACCGGGCACCCACGATGAAGCCGACCGTGAAATACTGGCTCAAGCCGGACTTCGACAACCGGGTCAAGGCCGGAGAGATCGCGGCCCGGTGGTCGACGGTAGTGGAATCGATCGAAGCGGACGAGGTCGTGATTCGGGGCCCCGACGGCGTCACCCGGCTGCCGGCGGACCGGGTGTTCCTCCTTACCGGCTACCAGCCGGACTTCGCCCTGCTCCGATCAGTCGGGATCGAGGTGGACGAGGCGAGCGGCCGCCCGACCCACGATCCGGCCACCCTCGAAACCAATGTGTCCGGGGTCTACCTCGCGGGGAGTCTCACGGCCGGACGAAAGATCTCGGAGGTGTTCATCGAGAACGGCCGCTTCGACGGCGAGAAGATCTTCGGCGACGCCGGGGCCCGGGCCTCGGCGCAGGGCTCGATCGACGACATCTTCCGCCCCGCCGGCGAATAGTCTCGCGGCCGTCCGGACGGTCCCCCTCGAACGACAAACGCCGGCGACCTTCGCCGGCGTTTCGTCATTCGGAAGGATGCTTCGAAGGATCAGAGGATCGAGACCAGTTCGATCCGGAACACCAGAATCGAGTTGGGCGGAATCGGGCCGCTGCCGGCCGCGCCGTAGCCCAGGTTGGGAGGGATGATCAGCTGCCGGATGCCGCCCGGCGCCATCCCGCGGACGCCCTCGTCGAAACCCCCGATGACCTGGCCCGAGCCGAGGGTGAACTGGAACGGTGTCTGGTTTCCCGTATTCGAGTCGAACTGGGTGCCATCAGGCAGAAAGCCGTTGTAGTGGATCGCGACTCGTTTGCCCACGGTGGCCGTGGCCCCCGATCCGGTCGTCAGATCACGGTAGTAGAGCCCCGACGCCGTCTTGGTCATCAGGCTGAGGTCAATGCCGAGAGACGAGGCAAATTGGGTCTCCTCGATCTTCGGCGGCTCGACCGGGTCGGTTCCGCCGCAGGCCGCTCCCGCCACCAGGGTGACGAGAGCGGCCGCGCGCCACAGGTTCGTGCTGCTCAACTGATCGGCTTCTCCTTCTGACCGGCGGTCCGCACGTACTTGTCGAGCCACGCCGACCAGCGGGCCCAGAGGTCGAGGAGGGTTTCCTTCGTTGCCGGCCCGTGATCCTCGAAGGGATAAAGGTACATCGACGTCGTCTTCCCGAGGCCGTTCAGGGCGTGGAACAACCGCGGGGAGTTGGTCGGGTCGGTGCCGACGTTCTGGTCACCGAGGCCGTGGTACATGAGCAGCGCCCCGGTCAGGTTGTTGGCGTACAGGAGCGGCGACATCGACAGGTAGGTCTCCCGCGCCTCCCAGATGTCCCGGCGCTCGTTCTGGAAGTTGAGCGGCGTCAGGGTCCGGTTGTAATTGCCGTCGCCCGCGATGCCCGCCTTGAAGAACGGCGTGTGGACCATCGCGTTCACCGTCGAGAACGCCCCGTAGCTGTGCCCGCCGATGCCGATCCGGGTCCGGTCCACGAGTCCCCGGCGGTCAACTTCGTCGATCACCGCCGCGAGGTTGTTGCGGAGGTCGGCCTCGTAGTTGTTGTTCCAGAGGCCCTGCGGTCCGATGATCGGTGAATCGGGCTCGACCACCGCGTACCCGAGGCGGACCAGGTACTCCATCGACCGGGTGCCGAAGTTCGGGAAGGCGTTCTTGTTGAAGGTCCGGGCGCCGCGGTCGTATTCCTCCTGCCCGGCGTACTCGCGCGGATAGAACCAGAACATCGCCGGCAGGCGGGTGCCCTGCTGATAACCGGGCGGCAAGGTGACGTTCACCAGGAACTTGAAGCCGTCCGGCCGCTCGACGATGAACCGTTCCTTGGGGGCCTTGGTCAGGTCCGGCGTGTAGTCCTGGTTCTGGGTCAGCTGGGTGAGCCGGTCGCCGTCGCGGAGGTACGACTGCGGCACGTCGGTTTCCGACTCGCGGGAGACCACCAGCTTCTTGGTGTCGAGATCCTGGTACGCCAGCACCCGCTCGTAGACGTTGTTGTTGTCGCTTTCGTAGATCCGGGTCTTCTGGCCGTTCCGGATGTTCACCCGGTCGACGAAGGTCCGGGGCCCCGCGGCGAGCGGGTTCTTGTCGTACGCCGTGCCGTACAGATAGGCCGACTGGCCGTCCGCCGACACCTCGACGATGGCACCAGCGTTCGAGCGCCGGCCGAACCCGCCGCCGAAACCGCCGCCGCCCGGGAGCGGCTCGCCCCGGAGGATGAGGCTTCCCGGATTGGCGTACAGGTCGTCGGCGCGGTAGCGCGCCAGCGTGAGCTTCTTGGTCGGGTCGCTGAGGATGACGGCGTATTCGTGCTGGTTCTGGCCGGTGCGCTCCGACAGGAACACCGTGCCGGCATCGGGAGAGAACCGGTGGTTCGACATCCGGGTGTCGGACTCGAAAACCACCTTGGCACTGCCGGAGTCGAACGGGGGCAGCCACTGCATCAGCCGGTCCTTCCGGCGGTTGCGGGCGTTGCCATTGCCCGTGCCGGCCCCGGCGTCCGCGGCGGTGGTGTCCCCGGGACGCGCCGGCTCCTGCTCGAGGAAGCTCAGGCCCTGCCCATCGGGCCGCCAGACGATCTCGCGCCGCCGGGCCGAGCCCTCGCCGCCGCCGACGCCGGGCGCCGAGGGGGTTCTGGTCGTATCGACGCCGAGATTGAGCGGCCGGTCATCGACCTGGGCGAGCGCCTTGCCGCTGAGATCCCAGATTTCCTCGATCCGGCCGAAGCTCGATACCGGCACGACGTAGGCGAACGGCTTGACCATCCGGGTCACCAGCAGGTGGTTGCCGGAGGGCGCCAGGTCCACCTCATCGATCATCGTCGGGGCGCCGACCTTGGTCACGGTGCCGCGGGCCGCGTCGATCAACGCGAGCTGGCCGGTGGCATGGTATTCGAGCAGTTCCTGGTCATAGGGCGTGGACATCAGGCTCGCGTAGGTCCGGAGCCGGTTCTTGTCCGATTCCTCCGCCAGCTTGACCCGCGGGCCGGGCGGAACCGCCGGTGGGGTCGGCATCGCGGCGCGGCCATCCGGCACGAGCACGGTCACGATCCGCTTGCTGTCCTTGCTCCACCCGAAGCTGGTCCACAGGGTGGCCAGCACCGGGGTCCGGGTGAGCTGGCGCGCCTTGCCGCTTGCGGCGTCCGCCACCCAGATGTGAGTCGCGTCGTCGGAGTGGACGTAGTAGGCGACACTCTTGCCGTCCGGACTCCAGGTTGCGTTCGAGATCCGGCTGCCCCGCGGAATCGCCACGGTGGTCCGGTGACCGTCCGCGCCGGACACGATCTCGAGCCCGACATTGCTCCGGATGGTGAGCACTCGGTCCCGGTTGGCCCGGAAGTCCACGAACAAGCCGCCAAGCTCGTGGAACGGTTTCGAGAACCGGTCCATGGTCACCGGTCCGTCGCCGACTTCGTTCAGGAACGAGCGCCCGTCGGGGCTCGCGTCGGACAGCGTGACGTTCAGGTAGCGGGGCGCCAGCACGGCGCTCGCGATCGGATCGGGTGGGGTGACGAACGCTTCCGACCGGATCGTCCGGTCAACGGCGCTGACGGGAGCGGCGGCGTTCTGGGCCGCGGCCGAAGCCGTCAGGACCACGAGCGCGGCGATCAGAGCGGAGCCGGGACGGCGGAACCGAACGGGGTGCATCGATCCTCCGGGGAATGGGGCGCGAAGAGGCAAATGTGCCTCCCGGGCGGGGACTGCCACAAGGACCCGGGCGCCGGGTCCGATGAGAACGGATATCCAAGGTGCTACGGGCCGGCCCGTCCCGGCGTTGAGCGGAAGTCCGGTTCCTGCCGCGGCTTAACAGCGGGTGGGCCGGGTCGTCTGGAGGGCCGGAGGGACCCCCACGCGGCCTGGGCTCGGCCGCTACCAGACAGGACGGAGGAAACAATGCGGGTATCGATCTTGGGGGCCTTGACCCTGATGGCGGCGGCCGGGCCGCTCGCGGGCCAGGCGGGCCGCCGGCCGGGAGGCCCGGAAGAGTTGCTGCGGAGGCGGGAACAGCTCGGGCTCACCGACCAGCAGGTCGAGCAACTGCGGGCCGCCCGGGCGTCGGGCGTCTCGGCCCGGCGCGAGCGGATGGGCACCCTGATGGAGCTGCAGTCGCGCCGTCGGGCGGGCGAAATCACCCAGGACAAGTTCCGGGCCGAGGTCCAGCGGATGCGGCGGGATCGGCCCACCCGTCCGGACCGAAGCCGGATCCTGACCGAGGACCAGCAGGGCAAGCTGCGGCAGTTGCGCACCGCCGAGCGGGGCCGGATGCGGGCGATGCAGCGGCGCGGGGCCCGATTCGCGCCCCGCGGTGGGTTCGACCAGGGGCGGGTGGGCCCGGGGCCCCGAGGGTTCGACGGGGGGCGGGTTCGCCAGGGGCCCGGCGGGTTCAACCGGGATCCCGACCGCCGGGGGCAGGGCGGCCAGGTTCGGCCAGGGCGGCCCGGCCAGGTTCTGCCGCCCGACCTTCGACCCGGCCGCCCGGGCAGCCCGCCGGCGCCGGAGGTCTGACCGAGGACGCTGCCCCCGGCAGAACAGCCAGCCTCTGAGACCCTGGGCGGAAACCGCGCCCGGGGTCTTTTCGTCCTGTCATCCGAAGCAACCATCCAGGCGGTCGCCGCATCCAACGGGGCGACCGTCTTCCATTACTCAGGCAGGATAGCAATGGGCCGATTCCTCACTGCGACCCTCGGGTTCGCCATGTTGGCCGCTCCGGCGGCCGCCCAACAGTACGGCAGCGCCGTGGCCGCCGGCGCCCGGGACATCCTGATCGGCGAGCCGATCAACCAGTACAGTCCCGGGCTGGTGCACGTCTACCGGCGGGGCGCCAGCGGCGCCTGGCAGCACGCCGCCCAATTCCAGGCTCGCGGCGGGACCGCCCTCGACCGGTTCGGCCGGAGCCTCTCCCTCGCCGGGGATCGGGTCCTGGTTGGCGCCACCTCGATCGACTCGAGCAAAGGGGCGGGCTACGTCTTCGAACGCGATCGAGCCGGCACCTGGACCGAGCGGGCCAAGCTGGTGCCCGCCTCGGCCGAGAACGGTGATTCCTGGGGTCGTCAGGTCCTGTTGACGGCGGATGCGGCCTATGTCGCGGCTTGGGGGGCCAAGGGCGGCCGGGGGGCGATCTCGGTCTGGCAGCCGGACGGCGGCCGTTGGGTGGAGCGCGGAGTGGTGACCGCCGCCAATGGCGCTGAGAACGACTTCTTCGGCTCGTCGTTTTCGGTCGCCGGTGACCTCATGGTGGTCGGGGCCGCCCAGCGCGACACCGCCAAGGGCGGGGTCTACCTCTTCCAGCGGGACGGCGCCGGCGCCTGGAAGGAAGCCGGCCAGCTGCCCGCCGAGGGTCTGGCCCGCTTTGCCCGGTTCGGCGCGGCGGTGCTGATCGACGGCGACGCGATCCTGGTCGGCGCCCCCGGCCTCGACGGCGGCATGGGGGCGGTCCTGGTCTACCGCCGGCAGGGCGACGGGTGGGCCCAGACCAACCGGTTCGGGCCGTTCGACGGGGCGCAGCGGGCGGGCTTCGGCTCGGTGATCCAGAAGGTGGACCGGGAAATCTGGATCGGCGCCCCGGGGGCAGACAGCCGGGGACGGGTTTATCGCCTGGCGCAGGGTACCGATGGCACGCTGAGCGGGGTCACCAAACTGGGCCGGGACGACACCGACGCGGGTGACCAGTTCGGATCCGCCTTCGCGGTGGCCGGCACCGTCGCGGTCGTCGGCATGCCCGGCGACGACTTCGGCGCCGGCACCGCGGCGATCCTGTCGCGGGGGACGTCCGGCTGGACCGGCGGGCCCAAGGTGTTCACCGAGGAGAAGACGCTCGCGGCCCTCACCGGCTCGAAGCGCGAGTGCGGCACCGCCAAGGAAGTCGGCGGATTCGGCTGTGACGGCGTGGACCTGATGGCGTTTCTCCCGATTCCGGCCATCGGCGGCGGACGCGGGGTCCGGCTGAACGACGTCTGGGGCTGGACCGACCCGCAGTCGGGCCGGGAGTACGCGCTCGTGGGCCGGATCGACGGGACCGCATTCGTGGACATCACCGATCCGTCGGCCCCGCAGTATCTCGGCGATCTGCCCAAGACCGAGGGCGTGCCGGCCGGGGCGTGGCGCGACATCAAGGTCTACAAGGATCACGCCTTCATCGTGGCCGACGGCTCCGGCAACCACGGCATGCAGGTGTTCGACCTGACCCACCTCCGCGGGGTTCGGGCCGCCCGCCATTTTGCCCCGGACGTCTGGTACGACAAGCTGGCGAGCGCCCACAACATCGTGATCGACACCACGAGCGGGTACGCCTTCGCCGTGGGGGTCAACGGCGGCGGCGAGACCTGCGGCGGCGCGCTCCACATGATCGACATCCGGGAGCCGAAGCAGCCGCGATTCGCCGGTTGCTTCGCCGACCCGAGCACCGGCAACCAGCGGACCGGATACACCCACGATGCCCAGTGCGTCGTGTACCAGGGGCCCGACGAGGCGCATCGCGGCCGGCAGATCTGCCTCAACGCCTCGGAGAACGCGATCGGCATCGCCGACGTGACCGACAAGGCGAATCCGAAGGCCCTGTCCCGGGCCGCGTACCCGGACGTGGGCTACACCCACCAGGGGTGGCTGAGCGAGGACCAGCGGTTCTTCTACGTCAACGACGAAGGCGACGAAGTCCAGGGCCTCGTACAGGGCACCCGGACCCTGATCTGGGACGTGAGCGATCTCGACGATCCGGTGCTCGCGGGCCAGTACATCTCCGAGAACAAAGCCAGCGATCACAATCTCTACGTCAAGGGCAACCTGATGTACCAGTCGAACTACTCGGCCGGGCTCCGGATCCTCGACATCAGCGATCCGAAGAATCCGAAGCCGGTCGGGTTCTTCGATACCGATCCGGTCGGAGCCGATGCTCCCGGGTTCGAGGGATCCTGGAGCAACTACCCGTATTTCAAGAGCGGGACGCTGGTGGTCACCAGCATTCAGGAAGGTTTGTTCCTCGTCAGGAAGCAGGAGCGGGCGCTGATTCCCTGAGTGCCCCCGATCGTCGGCCGGCGGGCCCAGCGGGCGAGGGTCTCGCGGAGCCGGCCGGCGTCGATCGGCTTCGCGAGATAGTCGTCCATGCCGGCGCGGAGGCATTCTTCCCGGTCGCCGCGCATGGCGTTGGCCGTCATGGCGATGATCGGCACCTGCCGGAGCGTGGGGTCGGCCCGAATGGCGCGGGTCGCTTCGACGCCGTCGAGTTCGGGCATTTGCCAGTCCATCAGAATCAGGTCGTAGGGCTCCCGACGGTGCATCTCGATCGCCTCCCGCCCGTTCGCGGCGATCTCGACCCGGCAGCCCAGTTTCTGAAGAATCTTCCCGGCCACCTTCTGGTTCACCACGTTGTCTTCGGCCAGCAGGACCCGGAGGTCGGGCAGCGGCGCGATGGGTTCGGCCGCCCTGGCGCCGGCGGGGCGATAGGCCGGTTCGGCGACGGGCGTGATCAGGGCGGTGAACCAGAAGGTCGAGCCCTCCCCGGGCACGCTGGCGGCGCCGATGGAGCCGCCCATGAGTTCCACCAGCCGTTTCGAGATCGCCAGCCCGAGTCCGGTGCCCCCGAACCGCCGACTCATGCCAGGGTCCCCCTGGGTGAAGGGGACGAACAGGCGGTCGATGGCGTCGCGGGTCATGCCAATGCCGGTATCGCGAACCTCGCAGCGCAGCAGCGGGCCACGGTCCGACGACGCGATCACCAGCCGGACCGTGACGGCTCCCCTGGTGGTGAACTTGATCGCGTTGCCGGTGAGATTGAGGAGCACCTGGCGGATCCGGCCGCCATCGGCCCGGGCCCACTGGGGGACGGCCTCGTCGATTTCGATCCGGAGCTCGAGGCCCTTGGCGGCCGCCGCGGCCCCGAGGAGGGAGCGGACGTCGTGACCCAGGGTTCCGGTCTCGAAGGGCGCGATGTCCAACTCGACGCGGCCGGCCTCGATCTTGGAGAAGTCGAGAATGTCGTTGATGATCGCGAGCAGGCTCTCGCCGGACCGGTGAATGGTGTCGACGTAGTCCTGCTGCTCGGTGGTGAGCGCGGTGTCCCGGAGCAGCGAGGTCATGCCGAGGACGCCGTTCATCGGCGTCCGGATCTCATGGCTCATGGTGGCGAGGAACATGCTCTTGGCGTGGGTCGCCGCTTCGGCCCGTTGCCGGGCCGCCACGAGTTCCGCCTCGTCGCGCTTCCGATCGGTGACGTCCCGCCCGGTGCCGAAGAACGCGCCTTCGGCGGCCGGGACGCCGCGCCATTCCACCCATCGATAGCTGCCGTCCTTATGCCGGAGCCGGATCGGAAACGCTTCGATGACGGTGGCCCGGCCGGTGACCATCTCCAGGCGTGAGGCAGCCTCGGCCCGGTCCTCAGGATGGACGAGGTCGAGCATCGGCGTATCGACGAGGTCGGCAGGCTGGTAGCCGAGGGTGGCGGTCCACGCCTGGTTGATCCGCCGGGCCCGGCCGTCGGCGCTGCCGACGATGATGAGATCCAGGCTCGAATCGAACAGGTACTCCAGTTCGGCCTTCTTCTCCTGGAGTTCGGACTCGGCCTCGCGCCGGGCGGTGTCCGACTGCCAGGAGCGGATCATCCGGGCCATGGCCGTGGTGAGCGGCTCGAGCTGACTCGGCAGGTCCTCGGAATACCCGCCCGAGCGGTTGGCCAGGCCGATCGTTCCCACCAGTTCCGGACCGATTCGCAATGGCAGTCCGAGGAACGCGTTGATCTCCGGATGACCGAACGGCATCCCGCCCCGGCGGGGATCGCTCGCCGGCGCGTTGGCGACGACCGCCTCCGCGGTGGTCACGACCTGACCGAGCAGGGTGTTGGGGTTGCGGAACTCGAGGCCGACGTCGCGGAACTCGGCGTAGTGGGCGCGGGTCTCGTCGTTCCAGGCGATGTTCGAGATCGCGTAGGTGCGCTGGTAGGGGCTGCCGTTCTCGTCGTTCAGAACCTCGGCGATGAAGCCGAATTCGCTCTCAGTCAACGCGATGATGTCGTCGAGGATCGCTTCGAACGCCATGCGCGGGTTGTCGGCGGCGATGAACCGGGCCTGGACCGAGCGAACGGCTTCGCCGAGCCGGTTGGCCCACTTGAGCTGTTCCTCGTTCCGGACCCGCTCGGTGATGTCCATGTAGGTGCCGAGGATCCCGATCACCTGGCCGTCGACGCTGGTGAGCGGAACTTTCGACGTCGTGAGCCAGGCGTTCGATCCATCGGGGCGGGTCTGCGGCTCGACGATGTCCACTTCCGTCTGCCGGGTCTCCATGATCCGCCGGTCGGTGGCGCGGTAGAAGTCCGCTTCGGGACCGGCCCAGGGCATGTCGTAGTCGTTCTTGCCGATCAGGTCGT
>JBFXAY010000033.1:0-54624 GCA_050183815.1 Gemmatimonadales bacterium
TGCCATCCCGACAGTCGCCGAGACCTGGGCCGCCGCACCGCTCGCGGCACCGGCCGAGCACAGGACCGCAGCCACCAGGATTCTCACCGGGCGGCTCCGACCATGGCTGACGCAACCGGGCTGATCCCGTCCATGGAATAGATGATAACGCAGGCAGTTGGCTGCCATCGGGACCATCGGGCGCGGTTCGGGAAACGGGGCGGAACGACCCACCCGGGCCGGACCGGTCCGGGTGGTGCATTGATGACACTTCGGAGGGGGACCCACCCCGGTTTCGAGGTGGGTTGGGAATCGGTTGGACGGCTACGGCTTTCGCGGCCGCTTGGACACAGCGCCGGGTTCGACCTCCCCGACCGGCGCGTCGGCCGTCAGGCTGTTCCCGAAGGACCGGAGCCGCACTCCGAGCGCGGCGGCCGGCGAAGCACCCAGGGCCACATCGCGCTGCACGTTGCGCCGGAAGGCGATGTAGTCCGCGTCGTCGACCTTCACGAGCGCCAGCACTGCCGCCGTCGCGGTGTCCGCGGGAACGCCGGCGGCCACGAGGTCCGCGAGGACGCCGGCCGCCACCGTGAGCGGTCGATCGGAACGCAGTGTCCGCAACCGGGCCAGATCAGCCGGCTTGGCACCGGCCCGGAGCGCACTCGCGCCTGCGGTGAGTTCCGCCACCGTTGCCCCCGCGCCGAAGGCCTGGCGCGAGTTCGTCAGCTCGTCATGCAGCCGGGTCACGGCCCGGACGATGACATCGGGCGCGGCACCCTTGGCCGCACCCTCGAGGGCGCGATCGATCAACGGCTCCGTCGGAAGACCCGCGGCCCCCGACTCGGCGAGGATCGTCTCGATCGGCGCCCGCGCAGCCGCCGGCAACCGCGCCAGGCGCGCCTCCTGCGCTTCGGCCCGCGCGGGCGCCATCGCCATCAGCAGGATGAAGGCGATGATGAGCAACACGGCGGTGCCCGCCCCGACCAGCGTGGTGCGCGACGTGAGAGTTCTCATGCGCCTCCGATCGTCACGACCGAACTCGGACGCCCGAATTCGTCTTCGCTGGCCTGGGCCTCGGGATCGGGGCGCCAGACATCGCCATCCACCATGAACGCGTAGCGGTAGCGGCCGGGATCGAGCGGGATGGTGACGGACCAGACGCCGTCGGCACCGGTGGACTTGACCAGCGGCGTGGCGGCCGGACTCCAGTCGTTGAAGTCACCGATCAGGGTGACCGATGCCGCTTCGGGTGCCACGAGCACGAACTGCGCGGTGCGAATCGCGGCCGGCGCGGCAGCGAGCGCCGGCGCCGGCGCCGGAACCGGAGGAACGACCGAACGCCCGGACCAATGTCCGAGGAACGCGATCGCGGCCAAACCGGCCGCGGCCGCCAACCCGCCCAACGGGCCGATTTCGAAGGTCCAGCGCCGCTGCCACCAGCGAATACCCGGTGGCGGCGCTTCCCTCGGCGTGGTCCGGTCGATCTCCGCCATGACCCGCGCCGTGAAGTCGGGCGACAGGTCGGCGGGCTCCCGGAGCCGGGCCACGAAGGGCGCCAGTGGATCTTCTGGTTCAGTCACGCACTTCCTCCGCCAGCAAACGGCGCAACTCCTCGCGCGCCCGGAAGACCCGCATCCGGAGCGTTGCCGCGCGCACGCCGGTCGTCTCTTCCATCATGTCGTAACTCTGGTCCTCGACGTGCTTCAGCAAGAACGCCTCTCGTTGATCCGCCGGCAGCTGCGCCAGCGCCCAGTCGATCGCATCCCGGATCGCATCCCGGTCGATCGAGTGATCGACCGACGCCTGCGCCAGGGCCAACTCGCTAGCGACCATCACCCCGTCGACCCGGGCCCGCCGAGACGCATGAGTCCGGCACCGGTTGACCAGAATCGCCCAAACCCAGGGACCGAACCCCTCCGGCCGGGTGCAGTTCGCCAGCGACCGGAAGGCTCGGACGAACGTATCCTGGAGCGCATCTTCCGCATCGGCCCGGTTACCGAGCATCCGCAGGGCGTATCGGCCGAGGCGGTCCTGGTATCGGTCCACCAGCCGGCTGTAGACCTCCCGCTCCCCAGCCAGTACCCGGGCGATCAGCTCTCCGTCCGTGTCTCCGGTCACGATGGCATAACCCCGGAAAAGTGATCGGCGTCACCCGTCCCATCGGGCAACCCCACCCCACGAAAGGCCCGAAAACCGCCCCTTTGAGTATACCCTGCCGGCAGTAGCTTCCCCGCATGCCGCGCCGATCGGGCTGGTTGCTGCTTCTTCTGGTCCTCGCCGCCTGCGGCCGGGAGCCGATCGTGGTCCTGGTCGGCATCGACGGGTTCCGGCACGATTATCTCAAACGACCGCAAGCCGTTGCGCTGCAGCGACTTCGGGACCGTGGCGTGGCCGCCGAGCGGCTCCTGCCGGCATTCCCGTCGAAGACGTTCCCGAACTTCTATACCCTCGCGACCGGGCTCTACCCGGCCCACCACGGCATCATCGCGAACAACATGCGGGACCCGGTCCTCGGACGGTTCTCCCTGTCCGACCGGGCCTCCGTGGAGGACGGCCGGTGGTGGGGCGGCGAGCCGATCTGGGTCACCGCCATCCGGCAGGGCCGCCACGCCGAGGCGCTGTTCTGGCCGGGGTCGGAGGCGCCGGTCGGCGGGATCTACCCCGAGCGGTGGCGGCGGTTCGATGCCGCGGTGGGTTACGGCGATCGAGTCCGGGCTGTCCTGGAGGCCATCAGCCGACCGGGCCCGGAGCACGCCAGCTTCGCCGCCCTGTATCTCGAGGGCGTGGACGCCGCCGGGCATCGCTTCGGGCCCACGAGTCCCCAGGTCGACTCGGCAATCGCCCGCGCGGATTCGGCCGTGGCGCTGCTGGTGGCCGGCATCGACAGCCTCGGCCTCGAGGACCGGGTCAACGTGATCGTGGTCTCGGACCACGGCATGGCGGAACTCGCGCCCGAGCGAGTGATCTACCTGGACGACTATCTGCCCGGGGGCGCGGCGGAAATCACCGACCTGAATCCGGTGGCGGCGCTGGTCCCGGCCGAGGGCCGCGACGCCGAGGTGCTGGCCGCGCTGACGGATCGGCATCCCCATCTTCACGTCTACCGGGCCGGCGCGATTCCGGAGCGGCTGCACTATCGCGACAGTCCGCGAATCGCCCCCGTCGTCGCGATGGCCGATCCGGGGTGGACCATCAGCCTCCGGGCCCGGGGCGCCCCGACCGATCGCGGCAATCACGGGTTCGATCCCGAGGACCCCGACCTGGGCGGCGTGTTCGTGGCCGCGGGCCCCGCCTTCCGGAACGGCGCGGGCCTGCCCGCGGTGCGGAACGTCCAGATCTACGAGTTGATCTGCCGGATCCTCGGCCTCGAGCCGGCGCCTAACGACGGGCACCGGGATTCGCTGGCCGCGGCGCTGAAACGGAAATGACCGGCCGAGCGGCCGGTCATTCGGGAAGGCGGAGACGGCGGGTGCGGGGTCTCAGCGGGGCGACGGGCCCTTCTTGCCCATGCCGCCCATCCCCTTGCCCATGCCCATCGGCATGCAGGCCATGTGGAGCTTCTCGAACTGATCGTGCAGCTTGCCGAGCCGGTCCTTGACGTCGTCGTCCGAGCCGTTCTCGGCCGCGAGCGCGGCATAGGCCCGCGTGTTGAGGGCGAAGGCAGTCACCCGACTAGTCGAGTGAGTGCGGTGTAAACGGAGGGGAAGCCTTCCGATGGAGACCCGGACTCTGCCCCGCCGCGGGGCCGAGCGCGAATGCCGCTCAGAGAGCGGGGCTCCCAATCTTGGGCAGTTGCGCCCACAACCCGGCGGGGTGGGGGACCTCAGGTTTCGTAATCGCAGACGACTGCTGCCCCTTGGCTCGGGCAGAGGACGAATTCGTCGACGCAGACGCCCGACGGCTTTTCAGGGCACTGCGAGGTACAGTACCCTTGCGGATTTTGCATCAGGCAGGTTTCCGATGATGCTAGGCAATAGTAGCAGTCTACTTCCTTTGCGGAGGCTGGCTCCGGTGCCGCTAGGGCGGCCGCTCCAATGCCAATCACGGCAAGTGCGCTGAGTTGAACGCGGCGTGTGGAGTTCATGGTGCTTCCTTTCTCGAATCGGGTGGTCGGTGACTTCGTCGTCCGGCCCCGCCGGGCAATAGGACCCCATTTATGGCATGGCCTCAACTGGACGGCATCCCGCACCCAACCGCGCAAGGACTGCCCTCCACGCAAGCAAGAGTTGGCTACTCTCCGAGGCGGAACCCCTTGAAGGGTTGATGTCCCCCTAGGACCGACTGTATGGCCCTGGTTAGTGTAGATTCCGCGGGTGGGCTTCCGAACTTCCAACCGTTCAGGAGTACTGTCGGCGTACCGGTAACCCCGATATCGCGACCGATCCGCAGGCCGCTGTCGATTGCCGCGAAGGTCCGCCGCTTCAGGCATTCGGTGAACGCGCCCGCGTCGGCGACGCCAGCCTCCGCAGCGAAGGCCGTCCAAGGCTTTTCCCCGATTCGATCCTGCTGGGCGAACAGGGAGTCAATCAACCCGTCGAGCGCCTCCTGATCAAACGCGCACTCAAGGGCCTGCGCCGCGCCCAGCGCGTAGGGATGGCTCGCCAGCGGGAAGTGTATACACCGGACAGAGAGGCGGCCGTCGAATCGCTCCAATTCCGAGCGGGCGATGGCATGGAAGCTCCGACAGTAGGGGCACTGCGCGTCGGAGAAGATTGTGAGGGTCACCGCGCCACGGCCCGCCGCCGAGGGAAGCGATTTGCCGGTCAGTGGCCGGCCGACGTCGCTGATCCTCTGCCAGTCCTTATGCCATTCGGATCGAGCCTGATCCTTCGATCAACCGAGGCTGAGTTCGCGCCGGGCCACCGCCCCGGCGACAACCAGCGCAGCAAGGGTTAGTACCAAGCTGAGAATAGAGTCGGTTCGCTTGCCCATTGTCGACCTCCACCGGAACCAACGGGGCGCGCCACAAGCGCTCGGCTCAAGCTAACGACAAGACTCGCACCCAGCAATAGTGGTTAGTTTTCGGACATCCGCCGGTTCGAGATCTTCGCAGCCGGCAGGGCCGAATGGACCCGTCAGGCGGCGTAGCGACGGGCGCGACTTCAGGCCGCCGCAGTGCTTGGCTCGCCCGGGAACACCAACCCCTCCAGTCGTACCAAACAGGTCGTCGCTGAAAACCACCTGTTAGTACCTCCCGGAGACACTCCGCCGTCGGCAGGAGGCTGTGGGCTAGCGAGCTCCGCACGGACGGCCGGTTTCGCATGGGAATGGACTGCCGTGCCGAGGCCGCACGACCGGTTGCGGAGATGGCGGGCTTACCACGCTGCAGGATGATCTGAACAGGCCGGCCGCGGCTGGCGTCCGTCCCTGTTTGTCAAGTCGGGATGCACAGCGTGGCAATCGAAGTGCAGGCCGGGCGAGAAACTCGGCGCACGCTGGTCCATCCTGGCCCGGCGGCAGGGGCAGCGAAATGCAGGCGGATGTGATCCCCGACTGCCACGCGCAGATGATCGGCGCCCTGCCTGCGGGCCTTGCCCCATCAGGCCGTCGATGCGGTGCAACCGACGCTCTGGACGGCGCTCAGGCCGTTGAAATCGACGTGGAAGAGCTCTGCAGCACCCGTCCAACGGTGGACGACGTCGCGCGGAGCTCGGCGACCTCAGGGCCGGCCCCCCGGGCGGCGGCGGAGCGCCGCGCTCCAGTGCACGACGGCAGGCGGGGCCAGGAACGGGAAAGATGGGATCGCGAGCGCCGAGGATGCGACGGACGGCGTTCCCACGCCTCCACTCCGTTAGCCAGCATGCTGGTGGATATTCGCTGGTCCCGCCTAGCGTGAGGGTGGTTGGGTCGCATCTCCACTCTCATCAGCGACAACTCAGGGAGGAACCTCCTTTGAACTGGCAGCTAGTCGCGGCGCGTCCAGATCAATGCGACGCCGCACTGCGCCGTCGTACCGCCGTATTCAGGTGGTATTTCAGCCGCACTCCTGAATATCTCGACCGACTCGACAGCAGCAGTGTTCAGGCTCCTAAAATCGAAGGCCCTCGATGTTGAATCCTGTTCGCCCGGATGGCCGAACACCATGACTCCGTCGATCCAGACATTGAGCATGCAAGCAGTGCCACGCATCCTCAACACGCCTCTGTCGGAGACGAGAATGCGCATGTGCCGATCGGGACCATGGGGCGGGGACCAGATCCGCACGCCCTGAACTCGCGTGACGACATCCGAGAGCGGCAGCCCGTCGAAGCGGCGAAGATATGCTGAGTCAAGCACGCGTCCGAAGCCAAGGCGGCGACGCTCATCAAGCGCCTCCCGGCCGATTCCGCGAGGGCCGCGCGGGGCCGCGCTCGTCTCAAGGTCTTCAAGAATCAGTGCCGTCTGGCTAATCACGAGCTCGATGTCGATCGTGTCTCCCGCTGCAGCGTAGTCGGTATAGACCGTCGGCAGGAAGCCGATTCGCCGCACACGCAACAACTGACGGCCCGGCGCCGCCGCAATTTGGAAGCGGCCGAGCGAGTCAGTCGTCGAGACCAACGCCGTCCCGCCGTTCAGCACCTCGGCGCCTCTCACCGGGAGGCCGCTTGTGTCGACGACTCGCCCCCGGACCACGCCACCGACATCCGACATGCGCCCCGATGAGCCAGAGATCGTCGCGATCAACCCGAGCCAGCGAAGGCCCTGGCGGTCAAGACGCACACTGCCGAGGGAGCCCCGGCCTTCTGCAGCAAGGACCACGCGGCGGCCACTTGGAAGCCCGCAGAGGGCAAACCGGCCGCCTTCGCCAGCAATGCCAACAATGGCCTGTTCCGACCCGGACCGCGACGTCCATGTGCCAGTGACCGGCTGGCCGGCAGTCGGCCGGTCGGGATCGAACAACACACCAAAGACGCCCGGTCCACCGCTTGGGCAAAGGGCCCCTTGGATGTCCGGCAGTCGAGGCGTCGAGAGATCGACGCGAACCGTATCCCCGACGGACAATCGCAGGTCTCGCGGGCCGGTCAGGCCGAACGCAGCCAACAGCGGGTGATCAAAGGACACCGATCGGACGCCGCCGCTGTCGGAAGCCAGCGTGTAACGGCCCTCCGTATCAGTGACCGCGGAGTCCCTCGCACCGTCGAGTCGGGCGATGACGCCGGCGAGTCCATGGCCGGTCAGGTTGTCCCGAACGATGCCTGTCAACATGGCCCGGTGCTGGCGGCCGCCCTCCGTACTTCCGACCACACCGCCGACATCCAGGTAGCCGACGACCTCGAGCCGTTCGCGCCCCCGTGCGACCGACCGGCTCAGCCGGGGCATTCGAATGTACCAGTCCTTGACCACCCAGAGTCCCCCAGCGAGGCGCGCGTAGCGCACTACCCCACCGAGGTCGAATCGATCGAGCGGGTCGGGCAATCCGGCGTAGTTGAAGACAACGCGCCTAAGTTCTCTCGTCTGCCCCTCTACCCAGAGGACTCCTGAAACGTCGACTTTGGCGCGGCGTGAATCCGGCGAGAACGAGAGTCCGAGTTCGCCAGGCCCTTCGACGATGGAGAAGCAGTGAGTGCTCGCGAACTGGTCCGACAGGAGTAGGGCTGCATCCGGGGCCGCGAACGCAAGCGAGTCGTCCACCTCGGAGACAAAACCGCGGTCGAGCAGCTCGGCGGCGGGCAATGCGGCAAACGCCGGGCCGCGGCCCAGCGATCGCTGGACCCACGTCTCGCGGTCGCGGGTGCCACTGAGACTGACTTTTCGTTCGAATGTCGAGACGAGACGGACAGCGCCCGCCTTCTCGGTCAACACCGTGGCAGTGAGCGCCTTCTTGACCTCGCCCCAAAGCCGGACGGCGGCCATGTCATCCCGGCCGGCATCACCGCAAAACGATTCGCCAACGGCAAGAAGGGCCGGCAGATTCACCGGAGTGGCCGGAAGCAAGAGCCGCACTGGACCTGGCTTGGACCGAGCCGGTAACGGGGTCTCGAATGATTCAAATCCGATCCGATCAACCCGTATCCGGAAGCCCTCCCCCACAGCGGCTGCGAGTTCGGCCCGTCCAGACTCATTCGTCAGGGCTTGAACCAGAACCCGCCCACTTCGGTCAAGGACGCGGACGATTGCCCCGGCAGCGGGGGTGCCAGTGACGCTGTCTACTGCCGTGACCGACAGCTGGCGGACCTGAGCGCCTGCCGGAACCGATGAGGAAAGAAGGAGGGAGGCGCAGAGTGCACCTCGGATCAAGGCGGCGCGAGCTCTCATGGACCAGGTCCAAGTTGACGCTGAGCATCAGGTTACGAAGAGCCCGGCAGCCTGTCAACGGCAGGGCCCGCAGCTGCAATCGTCGGTCAGAAGCCGACAGGGGCGCCGGTTGGTCGGCCCTTGCGAGGCAGCCGGCCTCCAGAACCGTCGCTTGTTGCCCCCGGGTGGGCCCGGGTCGCCTGAGTGGGAGTTGAGGAACCACAACTGCGCGCGGTGACATGTCGGCGGCCACGGGGACTTGGGCCGAATCGGCGCCAGCGCCGCCCGCGGCACCACGGCGTCCTTCTCGGCCAGGAGCCGTTCTCGGCAAGTCACCTTCCCCTGCTGCCAGGCGACCAGCCGGTCATTCAGATTGCGGTGAGGGCGGGTGTGCGGTCTCAGCGGGGCGGCGGGCCCTTCTTGCCCATGCCGCCCATCCCCTTGCCCTTGCCCATCGGCATGCAGGCCATGTGGAGCTTCTCGAACTGATCGTGCAGCTTGCCGAGCCGGTCCTTGACGTCGTCGTCCGAGCCGTTCTCGGCCGCCAGCGCGGCATAGGCCCGGGCATCGGTGGCAAAGGCGGTCAGCTTCTCGCCGATGTCCTCGGGCGCCTTGCACTCGGCCGGCGGCGTCGACTTGGCCCACGCCTCGGCGGCATCGGCCAGGAGGCCGGCGTTGCGGCGGGCGGGTGCGAGGTCGTTCGACTTCATGAGGGGCTGGTGACTGAGGTGTAACAATGAGTGGAAGCCGTTCATTTCGCGCCACGGCGATTCCATCATTCCCTGCATCCCCTGGCCTTCGTGCTCCATGCCGCCCTGGCGATGTTGATGCTGTTGCTGCTGCTGGGCGGCCAACGGAGCGGTGGCGGCCAAGGCCACGGCCACGAAAACGGTCGAACGGACGAACATCGAGCCTCCTGTGCGCAGGTGTCCAAGATCCGGCTCCAAGATAGCCCAGACCCCGTGTCCGGGAGAAAAGACAGAATGAACCTGACTTCACGATCGAACCGGGCCCTGCTGCTCCTGCACTCCGTGCTGGCCGGCCAGCTGACCGCGCAGCGGTTCGAGGTGCCCGCGGGCCAGAGCCTCCGGTACTTCAAGGGCAACACCCACACCCATACCCTCGAGAGCGACGGCGATTCGCCGCCCGAAGTGGTGGTGCGCTGGTATCGCGACCACGGCTATCAGTTCCTGGTCCTGTCCGATCACAACGTGTTCACCGACCCGAAACGGCTGGGCGGCCTGGTGGACACGAGCTTCATCCTGATCGGCGGCGAGGAGCTGACGTCGGCGTTTCAGAACCGCCCGGTGCACGTCAACGGTCTCAATCTCTCGGCCGTCATCGCCCCGCGCCGGGACAGCACCTTGATCGGCACGATTCAGCGGAACGTGGATGCGGTGCGAGAAGTCAGGGGTACGCCGCACATCAACCATCCCAACTTCGGCTGGGCGTTCAGTACCAGGGAATTGCTCCAGATCCGGAACGATCCGCTGATCGAGATCTGGAACGGCCACCCGACCGTCCACAACGAGGGTGGTGACGATTCGCCCGGCCTCGAGGAGGTGTGGGACGAACTGCTGACGGCCGGAAAGCGGATCTACGGAATCGCGGTGGACGACGCCCATCACTTCCAGGGCGAGTTCGCGGCGAACCGGGCCAATCCCGGCCGGGGCTGGATCGCGATCCAGGCGGAACGGCTCGATCCGGTCCTGCTCATGAGCGGGCTCGAACGGGGACGGTTCTACGCGAGCACCGGTGTGGCACTCGAACGGGTGACGGTCGAGCCGAACCGGCTCGCGATCACGATTGCCGCCGATCGGGACTTCAAGTTCACCACCACGTTCATCGGGGATTCGGGCCGGGTGCTGGCGGTTCGGGGCGGGCGGAACCCGGAATTCCGGCTCACCGCGGCTGAGGCCCGCGGGCTCCGATATGTGCGCGCGCGAGTGGATGACTCCGGCGGGCGGCACGCCTGGATTCAGCCGGTGTTCGTGATCCCCTGAGCTGAGGGCCCTTCGGCGTGGCCGCGTTCAGGGCAAGAGGTCGAAGGACTTGCCATCCCGGCGCCGATACGTCCGGAGCCCCCGCCGATCCAGCGCCGACACCCGCCGGGTCAGCGACGCGTCCGCCACCACCACGAGGGTGGCGTCCGCAAAGTCCATCGGCCGCTCCGATAGCGCCGTCACGAGCCGGGCGGCGTGCTGATGCCCTGACGGCTCCAGCAGCGCCGAGGTCTGCCGCCGAGGGTCGCGACCTCTTTGCCGGTAACGGAGGCAGAAGCGCTCCCGGGCCCTGAACGATGCCTTCCCCAATCGTCAGGCTGATCGGGCGGCAACTTCGTTCAAGAAGGTCCCTCTTGACCGGCGCAAATTGTGCTGGCTGCGGCCACGGGTGGTACCCTCGCCGCAACGGCTTTTGACCCCCGTCGCTCGTAGAACTTGGGAACCCTGCCCGGAGCCCGTATGGTTGCCCGCCGCGCGCTGAACCTGCTGTCACTCGGGATGCTGGCCGGGGCGGCCCCCTCGCCGGCGCAGACCGCGACGGTACCTCTCGAGCTTGGCCAGACGTTCAAGATGACATCGCGGCTGCTCTCCGAGGAGCGCACGATCGACGTCACGCTGCCGCGCGGATACCAGGCCAACCCCGGGCGGTTTCCGGTGATCGTGGTCCTCGACGCCGAATCCCAGCACGAGGTCGTCGCCGCCGCCGCGCGTTTCTACGGCTCGACCGGCGCCATGCCGCCGGCCATCGTCGTCGGGATTCGGAACACCGATCGAACTCGCGATTTGACACCGCCGTCCCGAGACGGGTTCCGACCTCCCCCGGATGCCGGCACGAGCGTGGGCGGCGCGGATCGCTTCCTCTCGTTCATCACCGGGGAGCTGCTGCCTCGGATCGACCGCGATTACCGGACCGCCCCCATGCGGGTGCTGGTCGGCCATTCCCTCGGCGGGCTCTTCGCGCTTCACGCACTCGGCGCGCAGCCGGATCTATTCACCGGGTACGTCGTGATGGAGCCTGCGATCTGGTGGAACAATGAGTGGGAGTGGCGCCGCGCCCGCGAGGTGCTGTCGCTGCCGGCGGCCCGACGCGCCCGGGTGATCCTGGTGAACACGCCCCAGCTCGGGGTGGACACAACGCAGTGGGGCGGGAGCGCGCCCATGGTGCGACAGCTCTCGGCACCAGGAGAAACGCACGAGAGCATGGCCGCGAGCGGCGTGTTGCTCTCCTTGCGCACGATGTTTGCCGACTTCCGGCCGACGGAGTGGCGGCCGGGTACCCGCCCAGTGGCGATGCTTGAGCACTTCGACTCACTCGGAGAGCGCCTGGGCTTTGCCTTCCCAATTCCGCAGAGCGCCTACCAGCAGACGATCCGAATGTCGATCCATGCCCGTCACTGGGAGGATGCGGAGCGCATGCTTGCGCGAATGGAGCAGGCCTACGGCACTTCGGCGTCGGGCGACTTGCGGGCGCTGCTCGCCGAAGAACGGGCGACACCGGCGCCGACTGGGCTCATCCCGCTCGAGATTCCCAGCCACCGTCCCACCTCGGTGGAGGCGGCGAAGTTCCTGGGCCGCTGGACGAAGGTTGGCGGCGGCGCGGACCGGGGCCACGAAATCACCGTCTCGGCCTCGGGTGACACCATCGTCGTGCACGACCGAATCCAGTTCCCCGACGGCAGTTGGGATGCGGGAGACCACCCGGTGATTCAGGTGACCCCGCGGGGTACCCTCGAATGGGGCCTGCCCTGGTTTCGGGGTATCGCCGCGCTGCTCGTCCTCAAGGGCGAGATCCAGCCGGACGGCACGATGCGAGTCACCCGCGAGCCCCGCGGTTGGGTACCACGCGGGCCCGGTGGGGAAATGAACGCGACAACCGTATTTCGCCGGATCCCTTGACCGGCGAAACGCCGTGGAACCGGCACGCCAGCGGATCCAGTGACCCGTCGGTCGCCAAGGTGGGGTCCCGACGCCGCGCCGAGCGAGCAGCGAGGCTGCGCGGTGGTCCGGTCAGCGGTTCGCGATCCGGCGGGCCCGGTCCCACAACGCCGGCGCGCCGAGGTCCGCCGCAAGCACCTCGAAGCCGGCCGTCGGGCCGGCCCACCGCAACTCGTCGACCGAGCCGAACAGCGGGGCATCGATCCGGAGCGTCGCCAGCGTCCGGAACAGGAAGGCCTGCTCCCGATCGGCCGCGAGCTGTTCGGCCAATCGCGCCGCCCCGCGGACCTTCGCGTCCCAGTCGCCGGCGTCGGTGGGGATCCGTTCGAGGTGGTGGTAGCGAGCCAGCACCGCCGACGCCGATTTGGCTCCCCACCCCGCAATGCCCGGATAGCCGTCCGCGGTATCACCCACGAGCGCCAGGTAGTCGGGAATCGAAACCGGCGGCACGCCGAACTTGGCGACCACACCGGCTTCGTTCCGCGGTTCGCGCTTCCGGCGGTCGAACTGGATGATCCGGTCGCCCACGACACACTGGGCGAGATCCTTGTCGGGACTGCAGATCAGGATCTCCTCCACCCGGGTGTCCCCGGCCGCGAGGAACGCCGCCGAGGCGAGGCCGTCGTCCGCCTCGAACTCCTTCATCGGCCAGACGACGACACCGAGGGCCGCCAGCGCCTCCTCCAGCGGATGGAACTGCTGGTGCAGCTCGGGCTCGAGCCACTCGCCCGTCTTGTAGCCCTGCCACATCGCGTTGCGGAACGACTCGACCACGTGGTCGGTCGCCACGCCCAGATGCGTCGCACCATCCTCCAGCATCATCAGCATCGACCGAACCACGCCGAGGAGGGCGCCGACCTCACGCCCGCTCCGGTCGGCCTGCTTCGGCACCGCGAAGTAGTGCCGGAACAGTTCGTAGGTACCGTCGACCAAGTGGACCTTCATCGGCTCAGTGCACCCCGGCGTTGGTGACCGGCCGCTCGGCCAATCCCTCGACCTTGGGACCCGGCTTGGCCGTGGGCCAGACCTCGGCCAGGGTGTCGCCCTCGTAGAGACGGCCGTTCCGCATCACGTACCTGACCGAGTTGCTGTTCCGGATGTCGTCGAGCGGGTTCCGGTCGAGGATCACGAGGTCGGCGAGCTTCCCGGTTTCGATCGAGCCGAGATCCCGGGAGAGGCCGAGGGCCAGGGCACCCTGGATCGTGGCAGCCCGGAGCACCTCGAAGTTCGACATCCCGCCGCTCGCGAGCGACCAGAGCTCCCAGTGATAGCCGAGGCCCTGGAGCTGGCCGTGGCTGCCGACGCCGACGAGGCCGCCCGCCTTGACGATCTGATTCGCGACGCCCGCGAGCGCCGGGAACGACTGCTCCTCGTCCATGAACCAGCCGCCCAGGCTCTGGGCCCGCCGCCGGGTCTTGGCGGCGAGTTCCTCGTACGGGGTGAAGCGCCGGAGCTTGGGGTCGTTGTACGGCGCGTCGTGGGTGTAGTAATAGTTCTCGGCCCACGGCCCGCCGTAGGCCACGATCAGCGTCGGTGTGTAGGCGATGCCCGACTGCGCCATCAGCTGGATCACGTCCTGATACAGCGGGTAGATCGGCAGGGCGTGCTCCTGCCCGGGATAGCCGTCGAGCACCATGGTGAGGTCGAACTTGAGATCGAGCGACCCCTCGGTCGTGGGCATCAGGTTCAATTCCCGCGCGGCCATGATCACCCACTGCCGGACCTGACGGCCGCCCTTCACGTACATCTTGATCGTCTTGGTGTCGTAGTAGTCGCTGTACCGCTTGAGCACCCGGCGGGCGTGGTCGAGGTCCTTGATCGGCTCCAACCAGTAGCCGACCCCGGTGCTCGTCGAATAGATCCGCGGCCCGATGGCCAGGCCGGCATCCACCATGTCGCCGTAGGTAACGACGTCGCTCTGGCCGGTCTGCGGGTCTCGCGTGGTCGTGACACCGTAGGCGAGGTTGGCCAGATACATCCATGGCTGGGGCCAGTGAATCTCCCAGCGGGGCCACATGTGGGCGTGGGTGTCGACGAATCCCGGCGTGATGGTCTTGCCCGTCACATCGATCACCCGCGCGCCGGCCGGGGCCGTGACCTGGCCGGTTTCCCCGACGGCCACGATCCGGTTGTTGGTGACGACGACGTCGCCGCGTTCGATGATACGGTCGCCCTGCATCGTCACGATCCGGCCGCCCCGGAGCACCAGCGTGCCGCTCGGCGTGTCGCGGGTGGCCTTGACGACGATCCGGGTTTCGGCCGGCTGGTAGGTGGGTGCCTTGGTGGAGTCGGACCGGGCGGTGGAGTCCCGCGGGATCCGCTTGACGGAGTCGTCGAACGCCCGGGCCCGGTCGAGATCGTACACGAAGTGACCGTTGCCGAGTGACCAGTGAACCTTGCGGCCGTCGGCGCTCCAGGCGGGGAACTCGCCGCCGACTTCGGAGAGCCGGCGCACCGGTACCGCCGCGTTGGCCGGGTTGGCGAGGGCCACGGTGGCGGGCTCCGCCCCGATCTGCGGCACGGTCACGACGTAGAAGTCGAATCCGGTCTGGACCAGCGCCTGGTCGCCGCGAGGCGCCATCAGGATGAGATCGGCCGGGGCCGGGCGTTCCTGGCTCAGGAGCGGCGGGGCCGTCACCTTCACGTGCTTCTTCTCGTCAGTGCCGTCGAACCGGATCGACACCAGGCCGTCGTTGCCCGAGAGGAAGATCCGGCCGGTGTCCTGGGTGAAATGCGGCGAACCGCGGTTGCCGGTCGGCGCGATCAACCGGGCCGCGCCGCCCGCAGCGGGAAACCAGACCAGGTCGGTGGCCGACCCGGGCGCCTGCGGGCCAACGCCCTCGCGATACGCCTCGGCCGGCCCCCGCACGGCCACGATCCGCCCACCATCGGGCGAGAACACCGGCGAGCGATAGATCGCCGCCTCGGTGCTGACCACGACCGGGCCCTGGTTCGCCGCCCCGCGGCCGGCCCGGCGATCCGGCGCCCCGACCCGGACCTTGAGCACGCGGCCACCGGCCGAATCGGACCAGGTCACGAACGCGAGCCACTGCCCATCCGGCGACCACGCGGGCTCGGCTTCGGTCTGATTCATCGTGGTGAGCCGGCGCGGCGTTCCGCCCGGAAGATCGACGAGGTAGAGTCGGTCGAGGGCGGCAAAAGCAAGCTTCGTCCCGTCCGGTGAGGGGACGGCGTCGCGAATCTGCTTCACGGTGAACTCGGGCTCGTCGCTCACCGGATAGTTGAAGGCAAGTTTGGGCCCCAGGTCGATGTCGGTCGTGACCCGGAACGGGATTTGGATCGGTGCCGCGCCGTCGGCCGGAATCCGCCAGATCTTGCCGCCGTAGGACGCCACGACCTCGCGCGAATCCGGTGTGAAGCTCATACCGGGGAGCGCGTCCCGGCTGGAACGAGCCTCCTGGTCGTCGCGCTGGACCGGGAACGCCAGCCACCGCTCGTCCCCTGAGGCCAGATCCCGGATTCGGAGTCCGGTCTGGTTCTCGAAGCGAGTCCCGTAGACGAGCCACTTCCCGTCGGGCGAAAGCGTCGGCCGGATGCCGGATCCATTGCGACTGCTCCGGACGCTCACCTGGCCCGTCTCCCGGTCGTACACGGCCAGCTGGTACTGCGGAAACACCGCGTTGTACTGCCAGTTCCCGGTGCGCTGCGCGAACCAGAGATACCGGCCGTCGGCGCCGAAGGCGGCGCCGGTGGTCATCCGGTTGGCCGGTTCCTTGATGAGCTGGATGCCGTTGCCGCCGTCCTTGTGGAACATCCAGAGCTGGACGACGGGCCCGCGAATGCCCGTTCGCGACGCGACGACGTAGTTGCCGTCCGGCGTCCACTCGGGCGACTGATAGCGGTTGTCCTTGCCCTTGGTGATGGCCCGGGCGGTCTTGGTGGCGAGATCCATGATCCAGATGTTCTCGCCGCCGTCCTTGTCCGACGTATAGGTGATCGCCTTGCCGTCCGGACTGAACCGGGGCTGGGCGTCGAATGGGAGGCCGCGGGTCAGCTGCGTGGCGGTTCCGCCCGCGAACGGCATGGTGTAGAGATCGCCAAGGAGGTCGAAGACGAGGGTGGAGCCGTCCGGGCTCACGTCGAGCGAAATCCAGCTCCCTTCCTCGGTGTCGATGTGAATCGTCCGGGTCGGTTCGAGCGGAAGATCCTTGGTGGCCTGGGTGCGGGCCTGCGCCGCGAGGACACCGGCCGCCGCGGCACTCGCCAGCATGAGGGCGAGAAAACGGGTCACCAGCAACCGAATGGACGACATCGGCACCTCCGAGGGGGATCCGGTCCGCCGGGCGGCGGACGCGTAGCGGTTTCGGTCAACTTCTCCGGGAATCCCCGGCAGCGCCAGTACCGGGTTCCCCGGGTTCGGGGCCGGCGAGCCATTACCCCGACGCGGTTGGCCGTCCGCGCGGGCGGGCGATAAGATCCGGTTCCCCTCGGAGGTCCTCATGCGCCGACTGATCCTGCCGGTCCTGCTCCTGGTCGCCGGGTGCGGCCGGGCCGATACCGCCAACCGTGTCTCCGAGCCCGGGGTCTACCAGGGCTACGGCGAGGCGGAATACGACGGCTACGTCCGAACCTCCCAGTACCTCACCATGCGGGACGGCATCCGGCTCGCCGCCGATATCTACCGGCCCACCAAGGCCGGGGTCGTGCACGACGAACCGCTCCCGGTGGTCTGGACCCACCATCGGTACAACCGGGCGTCGTTTCAGAACGACAGCCTGGTGGACTACGTCGGCGGGTTCGGGCGCGGGATGGACGTGCTGCTCCATCATGGGTACGTGGTCGCCGCGGTCGATACCCGGGGCGGCGGGGCGTCGTTCGGGACCCAGCCCGGGTTCTTCTCGCCGGACGAGACCCGCGACGCCTACGAGGTGACCGAGTGGCTGGCGGCTCAGCCATGGTCCACCGGCAACATCGGCATGACGGGCCGGTCCTATCTCGGCATCACCCAGTTGTTCGCGGCCAGCCAGGCGCCGCCCCACCTCAAGGCGATCTTCCCCGAGATGTACGTCTTCGAGTGGTATCCGATGATCCGGCCGGGCGGTGTCTTCCGCGACGACTTCTTCGGGAAATGGGAGTTCCTCACCCATCAGCTCGACAACTCGGTGCATTTCACCTGGGGTCCGCTGTCCTTCGGGGGCGTGGCACCGGTAGACGGGCCCGCGGGGCCGGCGCAGCGGGACTCGGCCATTGCCGGGCACGCGGTCAACCGGAACATGCTCGAGATGTGGCAGGGGGTGCCTTTCCGCAACAGCATCGATCCTGTCTCGGGCAAGGAGATCTACGCCGAGCGGGGCCCGGATACCTACCTGGCCCAGATCAATGCATCGGGAGTGCCGGTGTACGGCCTCGCCGGCTGGTACGATGCGTTTCCCCGGGACGCGCTGCTCTGGTACGCGAATCTGACGGTGCCGCAAAAGCTCGTGATCGGACCGTGGTTCCATGGCCAGACCGACGGGTTCGATCTGACCGTCGAGCGGCTCCGGTGGTATGACCACTGGCTCAAGGGCGTCGACAACGGCATCGAGCGGGAACCGCCGATTCGCTACTTCGTCATCGACGCGCCGGCGGAATCGGCCTGGCGCTCCGCGACGACCTGGCCGATTCCGGAGGCCGTCCCGACCGAGTTCTTCCTTCGGGAAGGGAAAGCCGCGAGCGCCGGTTCGTTCAACGATGGCCGCCTGCTCCGCATCGCACCGGAGGACACCTCCGCTGCCGACGCCCGCGTCATCGACACGACCGCCACCCTCGGCCCCGGCAACCGCTGGGCCAACACGTATGGTGGCGCGGTGGGATACCCCGACCTCGCCGGCAACGATGCCAAGGGCTTCACCTACACCACCGCTCCGCTGGCCGGACCGGTCGAGGTCGTGGGCCATCCGGTCATGCATCTCTGGGTCACCTCGTCCGCCGGCGATTTCGATGCGATGGCCTATCTCGAGGACGTCGATTCGACCGGCCGGTCGACCTATGTGACGGAAGGCGTGCTCCGGGCCTCCCACCGGAAACTCGCGGAGCCCCCGTTCAAGAATTTCGGCCTGCCGTGGCCGCGGAGCTTCGCCGAGGACGTGAGCCCGCTGCCGGCGGAACCGACGGAACTCGTGTTCGATCTGCTGCCCACGGCCAAGCGGTTCCGCGCGGGACATCGGATCCGGCTCACGATCCAGGGTACGGATCGCGAGACCCACCTCGCACTGCCGCAGAAGCGACCGCCCCGGGTCGGGGTGTACCGGGATGCAGCTCATACCTCGAGGATCATCCTGCCGGTGGTGAGTACGCCGGCGCAGTAGCGAACCAGCCGGAGCGGCCGGCCGGCGGGCCCTCCGGCGACGTACCCGCCACCCGGCTGGGCGGCCGGCGTGCGCCTGAAACCGGCGCCGAGCGCCGTGTCGTACGGACAGATTCCCCGACGCGTGCGGCCGATGCTCCGGTTCCCGATCCCGTTGTTCCTTGCCGGACTCGTGCTGCCGGCCGCCGCCCAGTCCCGGCCGGCGCCGACCCGGATCGAGGTTGCACCGGGCATCCACTTGTTTCAGACCGAGCCTTATGGCGATGCCGGGCTCGACGGCAACTCCGTCGCGATCGTCTCCACCGACGGCGTCCTGGTGTTCGACGCCAACGGCACTCCGGCCGCGGCGGCCGCCGTGCTGGCCGAAATCCGGAGAATCACCGACCAGCCGGTGCGGTACCTGGTCCTGTCGCACTGGCATTGGGACCATTGGTACGGAGCGGAAGTCTACCGCGAGGCGTTCCCGAATCTGGTCATCGTCAGCCAGGAGAAGACCCGGGTGCTGATGGCGGGGCCGGCCATCGCCTTCAACCAGCCCGGGCTCGACGTCCAGCTCCCCGGCCATATCGACGAGGTCGACGCGGCGCGGGCCAAGGCGTCCGATACGTCCGCCGCCCGGCTGGAACGGCACGTTGCGGCCGACCGCTGGTTCCTGGCGCAGAAACGAAGCGTCCACCACACGCTCGCCACTCTCACCTTTACCGACTCGCTCACCATTCATCTCGGCGAGCGGGAAATCAGGCTGCGGCATCACGACCGGGCCATCACCCCGGGTGACACCTATCTGTACTTGCCCAACGATCGGGTCGTGATCACCGGCGACTTGCTGATCAATCCGATCACGTTTGCCCTGTTCTGTTACCCGGCGGGCTGGATTGCCACCCTCGACCAGATCGCCCGGCTCGACTTCGCCACGTTGATCCCGGGCCACGGCGCGCCGCTGCGCGATCGGACCCTGCTCGCCGCGACGACCGACCTGCTCCGGCGCGAGTACGCGGTCGTGCGCGACACCCGAGGCGGCGGCGGCACCGTCGATCAGGCCCGCGCGACCGTCCTCGCCGACTCGGCGGTCCGCCGGCTTCGCGGGATCATTACCGGTGGTGATGCCCGAATGGATCCGGCCTTCGACCTCTATCTCGTGGACTGGTTCGTCCGCCGCGCCTGGCAGGAACTCGCCGGCCCCCTGGACGATTCCATCCCGGCCACCCCCTGACGGAGTTTCCGCCGTGCTTTTCGGACCGCTGACCCTGCTGCTCGCCGCCGCGCCCCCGGAGGCCCCCGATCCGTTCGCCTACGATGTCGTTGACGTCGCCCCGGGGGTCCAGGCGTTCGTCGAGCGAAAGCTCAACGCCATCGTCAGCGGAACCGTGGTGGCGATCACCGGCCGCGATGCGGTGCTGGTGTTCGACACCGGCCATCATCCGCGGACGGCGCGGCGGATCGTGGCGGAGTTGAAAGAGCGCACCGACCGGCCGGTGCGGTGGGTCGTCGTATCTCATTGGCATGACGACCATTGGGTCGGCAACGCGGAGTTCGCCGATGCCTGGCCGGGGCTTCAGGTGATTGCACACCCGTTCACCGCGAAGATCATGAAGGATCGGCAGGAGACCTTCCGGGGCGAGCGATGCCGGACTGACCTCGCGAACGATTCCCGCCCGCTCAGAGAGCAGCTCGCCTCCGGCAAACGTCCCAACGGCGACCCGATTCCGGAGGCGTCGATGACCCGGCTGCGCGACTTCGTCGCCGCCGCGGACGAACAGGCGGCGCAGTGCGAGGAGATGCGGTACCGGGGCGTGGATCGCACGATCGACCGGGAGGAGACCTTCGATCTCGGCGGGCGTACGGTTCGGCTGATGTTCCTCGGCCGCGGCAACACCGCCGGCGACCTCGTCGCCTACCTGCCCGAGGACCGGGTCCTCCTCACCGGCGATCTGGTCGTCCGCCCCTTCCCGTTCGCGACCCAGAGCTATGTCACGGAATGGGCGGCCGTGCTCCGGCGGATCGGCGGAATGGACCTGACGGCCATCGTGCCGGGTCATGGGGCGGTCACGCGCGACGGGCGCTATGTCGCTGACGTCGCCGAGATCCTCGAGTCGATCTCGCGACAGGGCAAGGCCGCGTGGCATGCCGGGATGACCGTGGACGAGCTCAAGGCGAAAATCGACTTGAGCGCCCTGGCCGAACGCTTCGCCCACGGCGATGCGTTCATCCGGCTCAACCTCGACTACATGATGGGCCTGGCGATGGACCGGATGTGGCAGGAACTCTCGGGGCAGTGGAAGCCCGAGGGCGACGGCTGAGACTGCCGCCCGACCGGGACGGCGGGGCCCGTGACGCGGCGGGCCCCGGAGGTCGGCGACCCTAGCGGCCGGCCGGTCGCCGCCGGGCGACGATCAGGACCTGAATCTCGTCGAGCCGGGGGTTGACGAAATCGAGCCGGACCCGACCATCCTCCGTCAGTGAGACCGTGGCCGGCACGGCGGAGTGGGTGAGGTACCAGCCGGCGGGCAGCACCACCGCGTTGGCCGGCCGGCCGAACGCCCGATCCCAGATCAACTCGTCACCTTCCACCCGGTAGCGCTCGGGGTCGGTGTACGTCTCCGAGATCCGGAGCCGCACCGAGTGTCCGGGCTGGACCGCCGGAAACCGGACGACCGCCACTTCACTTTCGGCCGTGACCGGGCCGCCGATCTCGATCCCCTCGCGGGTGATGTCCGCTCCCCGGTAGGTCCGCGTTTCGAGCCGCTCTCCGGTGTCGAGGATGAGGGCCGACGGATTGGAGACCTTGCTGCCGGCGCGGACGACGTTGAGATAGCGATCCACGCCGGGGCGGGTTTCGGTGTAATCGTGATAGAGATCGAACGAATGGGTTTCCGGTTGCTGGAGGAAGTAGACGATGTCCCGGGTCTGGGCCGCCCGCTCGGCCAGGCGGTTGCCCAGCGCGGCCGAGCCGCTCTGCCCGGCGGCCGGCGAAATGCCCAGCATCGGACCCGCTGTCGCGAGGAGGAGGCCGGCGGCGCGCACGGTGCGGTTCACGGCAATCTCCTCGCGCGAACGATGAGCGGCGCCGCGCCGGCACTGGGGTTGATGAAACTGATGAGGATCCGGCCGTCCGGTTCGCGCAGGACCTGCGAGGGGACGTTGAGGCCGACCAGCTCGTACCCTGCCGGCAGCACCACGGCGTTTCGCTTGATGCCGAGGGACCGATCGAAGACGATCAGGTCGCCATCCCGGTAGTAGCTCTTCGGATCACGGTAGGTCTTGACGATCCGCATCCGGACCTCGCCGTTGGCCGGCACCGGCCGCGGCAGGGTGACCCGGATGTAGTCGCCGGCCGTGTCGGCGTTGGCGAATCCCTGGGTTCGGGCAACGCGGCCGCTCACCACCTCGAACGGCAGCGCGGCACCGGTGGCGGGATCGATCACCGATTCGTCGCTGGCTTCGCTGCCCCGGCGAATCGGGTTGAAGTAGTACCGCGCTCCCGGGCTCACCGCCGTGACGTCGTAGACGATGAGGAACTGGGCCGACTCGGGCGCCAGGAGCTCGTACCGGGTGTACTCGTCGGCCGACCGATTCTGCGCGGCCGCTGGAGCGACGAGGACGGCGGCGAGCGGGATGGCTCGCGGCAACAGGCGAAACAGGCGGGGCGCCAAGAGAACCTCCCCGAGCGGGGTTGGTCGGAACTCGGTCGTGGTCAGTACTGCCGAACGCGATAACGCACTTCGATCGTGCCGAACCCGGGCGGGTCCGGCCCGCCGGGTCGAAGCGGCATCCAATCGGTCCATTCGAGATCCGCCGCCTTGGGACTCGGCGCCAGCG
Organism: Gemmatimonadales bacterium; assembly: GCA_050183815.1. GTDB lineage: Bacteria > Gemmatimonadota > Gemmatimonadetes > Gemmatimonadales > GWC2-71-9 > SHZU01. The sequence goes on from JBFXAY010000033.1 coordinate 22,258, forward strand.
GCAAGTCGAGCGACTGGCGGCTGGAGGTGGTATTCCCCGTCGTCACGGCGACCGTGCGGATGCCGCGGGACCGCAGGAACGAATGCCCCGGCACGATCGTCCGATCCGCGTCGACGCGAACGCTGTCGAGCTCCAGTTGAGCATACGCCCGGTCCGAGTTCGACACCACCACCGATACCCGGAAGTCGTGATCGCGGAGGCTGTCGGCGGGCACGGGATAGTCGGCAGGGAGCCGCACCTCGAACACCAGGTCCAGTTCGCGGTCGTCGATCGTCGGCGGATGGTCGGCCGTGATCCAGGCGAAGCCGGTCAGCACGGCGATGAGGCCGAGGGACACCGCGGCGGCCAGACCCAGCCGGGCCAGGCCGCCGACGAAGTCGCTGACCTCGCGATGGCGGGCCACCCAGAGCCCGATCGCGAGGCCGCCGACGAACGCCAGCGGCATGAACACGAACACGATGAACATGCCCCGGCCGCCCTCCATGTTGGAGACGCCGTGCCACTGGGTGCCGCGGTCCGCGGCGAAGGCGCCGACTGCGGTACAAAGCGCGGCGTTGACGAGACCCACCAGAATCGACCAGCCCCAGCCCATCAGCCACCTCCCGGCCGAGCCCGGCGACGGGATTTCTCCCGGGTCCCGCAGGTTTCCATCTCGCACCAGCGCCTGAGCCCGTTGCGGCTCCGGTCGACGTACATCCAGCCGCAATCGATGCCGCCGCAGACCCGGAGGCGGTCGGCCTCCTGCCCGCTCAGGAGCGCGGCGGCGGACCGGACGACGGGCCAGAGCATCGCATCGAACCGGTGGTCGTCCCGCCAGGACCAGACCGCGCTCCCGTCCTGCCCGGGGGTGAGCTGGAGCCGACGGTGAACGTCGTCGATCCAGGGCCGCAGCCGGGCGAGCGGGCCGGCGAGGTTCCCGTGGGTTGCCGAGGCGAGAACGGCGTCGTGCAGCACGGCCCGAAGCGTCCGGGCGCGGGCGAGGGTTCGCCCCGCCGCGGCCGATTCCCGCCGGGCCCGGTGAAGCAGCCGGCGGCCGGCCTCGGCCTCCAGGACGCCGGCCCCGACGGCCCACTCGACCAGCCGCGGATAGCCCGACAAGCGATCGTGTTCGAGACCCCGTGCCGTCCAGTCGACCGTGTTCACCAGATCGAGGGCCGGATCGCCGCCGACGTACTTGAACGGCGCGTCGGAAAAGGGCGTCTGGCGGTCGGCGGACACGGACATGCACCAGTATACGCCGCTTGACCGGTGCCCGGGAGAGCGCTACCATGCACCGGTATTCGCATCTTTACTGGTGCTCGAGGACGGGCGCCCGGCCGGCCGGCCACCGGTCCCCGCCCGACCCGCCGCCCGGCCGGCTCGACTGGAGAACCTCCGATGATCGCTCGTACCTGGCGGGGCGCCACCCGCACCGCCGATGCCGCAGCCTACCTCGAATACCTCCGGGCCACCGGCCTGTCCGCGTACGCCGCCACGCCGGGCAACCGGGCCGTCCTGGGCCTGAGCCGCGAGCTGGCTGGGCCGGCCGATGCGGTCACCGAGTTCCTGCTCGTGTCGTTCTGGGATTCGATGGGCGACATCCGCCGTTTCAGCGGGCCCGATCCCGAGCGGGCCGTGTTCTACCCGGAGGACGACCGGTTTCTCGTCTCCCGGGACCTCCACACCAGTCACTATCAACTGATCCACTCGACCGGAGCGCTGACCCGATGAAAGGCCCAGCCGACCGGCATGTTGCCCGCCGTCTCCTCGAGTCGGTCTACCGCGGACCGGCGTGGCATGGGCCCGCCGTCAGGGCGTCCATCCGGGGTGTGCCGAGTGCCGTCGCGGCGCGCCGAATCGCGCCGCGACGGCCGACGATCCAGGAGATCGTCGTCCACCTGGCCTATGGGCGCCACGTGTTGATCGACCGCCTGGCAGGAGAGCGGGGAGAGCGGTTCGAGCGTCGCCTGCGAAAGCAGTGGTGGCCCGAAACAGCCCCCGGCCCGAAGGGCTGGAACGAGGACCGGGCACTGCTCGAACGGGAACACGCCCGGCTCCTCGAGGCGATCGCCGCAACGCCGGAGCGGCGGCTTCGGGCGTCCCGGCACGCCCACGGGCTTACGCTGGCGGACGAACTCCTCGGTCTCGCCGTTCACGACGGGTACCATGCCGGGCAGATCGCGCTGCTCCGCCGGGCGCTTCGTTAGGCAGGCCCGTCCACCAGGACGGCCGGGTTCCGGCGGGAAACAGCCGCCGCCGGAGCAGCAGCCAGTCACTCCACCGGTCCCGGCGCCGCCGGTCGAGGTCGAGCGCGGTCGCCGGGCCGAGCGGAATCCCCGCCCGGTCGGCCAGGGCCTCGACGAGGTCCACGTCATGGAACCCGCCGAGGGTATCCTGCAGAGCCCGCAAGTCCTCGATGCGATCGTCGTGGCGGCCGGGCTGTTCCGGCTCGAGGGCCTCGAGCTGGTAGCGAAGCAGGCGGGCCTCGTTCCGGAAGGCGTGAATCTCCCGCCGGGCAGCGGCATCCGGCGGCTCGGCCCCGTCCAGGCGCCAGGCGGGATGCCGCGCCACGCGCTCCGCTCGCGCCCGAAGAAGCACGTGCCCGATCCTGGCTAGCGGCAGTCCGGCATGCCGGGAAAACTCGGGCTCGTCGACCCAGCGCCGGAGCGCCGTCACGAGTTTGCGCCGGGAGCGCCGCGTGAGCCGCTTGCCGAGCGCGCGGAGCCGCTCGCGGCGGGCCCGGCGGATCCACCGCCGGAGCGGTTTCCACTCCGGCCGAGGCGCGGAACTGCGCTCGATCAAGCGCCGGGCGACATCGAGGTCGCGGATGAGGCCGGTTCCCCGGGCCAGGCCCGCGATGGCCGCGCCGTCGGCGGCAGCGGGGAGGACCACCGCCGGTCGATAGACCGCGATTGCGGCATCGAGGCGGCGGCAGGCGGTGCGGAGGGCATGGAGCGCACCCCGGCCGGGCCGGCGCTCGACTGCCCGCCGCGCCGTGCGAAACTCCCACACCGCCCGGCCGATCGCACGGCGAGCGGCCGCGCTGACGGCAACGCCATCGGGTGCTCGCATGGGCACCTCCGCAATTCCACGGTACGGGCCCGGCGTTGAACGCCGGATGAAGGCGTTCTGAACCGGCGCCTCAGCGCGCGGGCGGCGTGGCGTTCCTCAGGTACAACGGCAGCACGTCGAGCGGCCCCGGACCGGATTCGAAGCGAAGCCGGAACTCCATCACGTGGTGCCCCGGTTCCTGGGCCGCCGGCGTGGGGAGCGCCCAGCCCGCGTTGCCCCGACGGCAGCTGCCGGCCGGAACCGACAGTTCGCCGACGGCCCGCAGCATCGTGAGATGGACTTCGCCCCGGCTGTCGAGTTCGTACTCGAGGAAACCGCTGGCCTCGACCCGAAGCGGCCGGTCGGCGTCAGGCGACGCGATGAACTCGGATGCCGGCGCCGTCGGGAGCACGGCCTCGGCGGTCCACGAGCGATCGAGCCGGCCTGGACCGCGGCGGACCGTGCCGAGCGGCGTGCCGACGTCCACTTCCTGGAGACCGAGCGGAAGGCGGATCCGAAGCCGGTGGTTGGCAGCCTGATTGTCCAGTTCGACGCGGATCCGCACCATCGGCTCGCCGGCCCGAAGCGACACGACGGTCCGGCCGGCCACCCAGCCCCCGGTGGCGGGCGAGACCTGCCAGACCCACTCGATCGCCGCGACCAGCGGTCCTTCGGCGAGGGTCCGGACGCCAAGAATCCGGGCCGGCCGCATCGAACCGGGCCGGATGTCCGGCGTGTAGAGGTCGCCGAGATCCGCCTCGGTCTCGATGCCGAAGAGGCGGGAGCACCGGGTCCCGCGGAGTTCGTCGACCACGGCGGGGAAGCCGTCCGGGCCGATGGCCAGCGACACGAACCCGTTGGTGAACCCGGCGCCATGCGGTGAGACCCCGGCGATGCTCCCGTCGAACGCGAGCGCCCCTTCGACCGCCTCGAGCCGAACCGCCTCGCGCCCATTCACTTCATCGAGCCACGCCGCGATCCACACCCGGTCCACCTGGTCGAGGTCGGGATAATGGCGGGGCGCGTCCACCCGTTCGAAGCCGGGTTCCACCCGGAGGATCTGCACGGGAATCGGCGTGCCCGCGGGACCGACCAGATGGAAGGCCCGGTAGCCCAGACCTTCCCGCGCCTCCCGGCCATCCGGCGGCCCGACGAGGACGTCGCCGTCGAACCAGGTCGTTTCGGCCACGACGACACCCTCATGCGCCGCCCGGTTGGGATTCCAGACCGCCAGCACCGGCCCGGTCGCGTCCGGCGCCTGCCGGGCCTGATCGGGATCGTGCCCGATCAGATGATGCAGGCCGTCCCGGGCCAGCTGTTCTCCGATGGCCACGACGCTCTCGAGCCGGACGTCCTGTTCCGCCGCGACCTCGTCCGCCACGGTCCCGGCGAGGGTGTCGTGAAACTGGCACTGAAGCAGCTGGCGCCGCGCCACGTCGAGAAGCCGGTGGTGGCGGCCGCCGGCCAGCCGGTCGAGCGGTGCCGCGACCTGATGGAGGAACCGTTCCACCTGGCCGTGCCGCCGCTTCTGGCGCGCCCGGCTCGCGTGCACGCCCTGGAGCGACCAGACGTAGCCGGGGGAGTGACGCAACTCGCCGCGAATCTCTTCGAGCGCGGGTGCCGCCTTGGCCACGGCGGCGAAGTACTCGGCGAGCGAACTGAAGCGAACCCGGGCCTCCGGCTCGAGCGCCGCGATTCGCCGCGCCAGCAGGCCGAGCGCGGGCTCCGGCGCATGATGATCGGCCCCCACGAACACGGCGATCTGATCGGTCACGGCCCGGCCAACGAGTTCCGTCCGCAGGGCGAGCCACCGTTCCTCCAGGGCGTCGCCGGCGTCGACGAGGCCGATCCCGGTTTCATAACCCGACGGCGGCAGGTGATAGGTGGTCACGGCCCGGTCATCCGGCCCGACCCAGCGATAGAGATCCCGTTCTCGCCCACCCGGCCGCCCCAGCCCGCGCCACACGACCGCCGAGCCGATGCCGAAGTCCGCCGCGAGGCTCGGCAGCGAGGCCGGGTGGCCGAACGCATCCGGGCTGTAGAGCACCGGGCACTCGCCGCCCAACTCGCGGGCCATCCGGATGCCGATCTCGAGATTCCGGCGGAGCGACGCGCCGGAGGGAATCAGCTCATCCGCAAGCACATACCACGGTCCCACCGCCAACTGCCCGCGGCGGACCAGCGCTTCGATGGTGCCGCGCGCATCGGGAACCACACCGAGGTAGTCCTCGACCAGCACCATCTGGCCGTCGAGGTGGAACCGCAGGGCGGGATCGGATTCGAGGAGCTCGAGGAGCCCGTCCATCATCGGGACGAGCCGGGCCAGGAAGCCGGCCCGGGAGAGGTACCACTCCCGGTCCCAGTGCACGTGCGGGATCAGATGAAAGGTCTTCACGGTCACTCCGCCATGATCCGCAGTTCGGGGCGCGCCTCGGGCGGCAGCGCCGTCGGCCGGCCGAGGGCCTGTTGCACGAAGCCGTCCCACCACTCGGGTTCCGGCTCATCGCGATAGCGGTCGAGTTCCTTCCAGGTCCGCTCGTGGACCTGGGCCCCGAGACTCGAGGCCGCCTCCGGCGAGAGGCCGTCCCGCTTGAGCCAGCGACGGCCGATCTGGGCGTGCAGCACTTCGTCGGCCCAGTCGTAGTCGTGGAAATGGGCCGAGAGTTCGTCGCCGGCCTCGACCGCGGTGCGATGCTCGAACCGCTTGCCGGTTTCGCCGGGCATGAGCGACTGCTCGATCGCGAACAGGAGTGCCTGGCGTTCGAGGGCGGTCGCGTGGCGATTGAGCCGCAGCGAGAAGCCGACGTTGAGCGGAAGCGTGGTCCAGTCGATCCCGCGCGCCTCGAACGCCACCGTACCCATCATCGCGTGCCGGGTCTCGTCCCAGAGTTGGCGGGCGTAGTCGCGCTGGAATTCCCACGGCAGGTCGGTCCGCTCGAACATGACCGAGGCCATCATCTCGGGGACGTCCATCTCGAGCGTCCGTTTGGCGAGGAGAGCCAGGTTGCGTTCGGCGACCGGAACGGCCGGGTGATTGTAGATCAGGTGGGGCGGAAAATCGAAACGATGGAGACCGGCAAAGCGACCGTCCCGCCGGGGGGTGAAATCGGGAGCGTACGGTATTCCGCTTCGGGCGGGCGGGCGTGTCGTTCGGGGACCTTCTCCCGCAATCCCGCCCGCGGCCGTGAGGAACCGACCGAGTTCCTCCGCGCGGGCGGTGCGGCGTTCCGGGTTCGGCCGCCCGGCGGACAGAGCGGCGCCGGCCGCCCCGCCCCACGCCAGTGCTTCCTCCAGCTCGAGCAGCGCGAACCGGAGCGGCCGGCGAGTCGGGTGGTCAACCAGCAGATTGCCCCGGTCGAGATGGTCCCGATAGGTGGCCACCAGTCCCGGCACCACGACATCGTAGATCCCGGCAAGGAGCTCGACGGTGTCGTGACTGTGGAGCAGTTCGTCGCCGAAGCGTTCGATCTCGGCGTCCGGCGGGGTGTCGAGCGCCGGCACCGGATGCCGCATTTCGCCGATGCGCTGGCGAAAGGTTTCCACGTGCTCGGCGCACTGCCAGGCCAGGAGCGCGAGTCCGCATTTCACTTCCCACTCGGGCGTCGCCGCGAAATGGGCCGCCACCACGCGCACCAGGGTTCGCTCCAGCCACTGGTACCGGAGCAGCCGGGCCACTGTATCGTCCACGGAGAACCCGGGCCGGGCGGCGGCGGCATAGCTGCCGAGGCCCGCGAGTTCCGGAACCCCGATCGAGGGCGCCTGGGTCATGAGGTCCTCCTCCTTCAGCGGCGGAGCCGGCCGCCGGTTCAGCGTCGGCCGAAATCAGGCGCGCCGGAGCGCGGCTCGCAACATGGTGACACCGGTGTAGAGTACCACGATGGCCACCAGCCAGCGGAGCTGTACCAGGTCGAGCTTCTTGACGATGAACGCGGCGATCAGCACCGCGGGAATGCCGGCGAGGGTGAGACCCAGGGCGGGACGCTGGCGATAGGCCCCGGCCCGGAGAAAGCGGATCCCGGCAACGACCATGAGGAAGGCACAGGATCCCATCATGATCGGGAAGGCGACGGCGGGGTTCATGCCGAGCAGACTGATCATGATGAGGCACGGCCCGTAGAGGCCGATCCCGAGGGTCATCAGGGCACCCAGCCCGAAGTTCCCCGCGGCCGCGAGGGCGAGCTTCCCGCCGGACAGGCCGGTTGCCTCCCCGCCGCCGGCCACGACGCCGAGGTTGGTGAGGGTGAAGAGTGCCGCCGCCACCACGAGAGCGACACCCATCCCGATCTGGATCTTCCGGCGCGGCCATCCGGCCACGACGCCGGCCCCGAGCCAGGCGCCGATCACCGACGCGCCGATCAACGTGGCCAGGGTGGTGAAGTCCACCTGCACGAGGGTCGTAAAGACGAAGGCCTGGGTGATCGTGGCGAGGGTGTGGCCCACGTTCATCGTCCCCGGAATGCGCTCGTCCGGCACCATCTTGAACAGCCGGTAGAGCGAGGTGGTCGGGGCAAATGACCCGATGCCCAGGGTATCGAAGAAGTTGGTCCCGAAGCCGACCGCCAGTTCGCCCGGCGTGGGCAGGCCGCGGTCGGCGTCGTCCGCCGGCCGGCCCAGGCGGACCCAGGCCACGATCAGTGCCAGGGCAAACAGACCCAGCACTACCTGCAGAATCAGCAGCGGTCCTGGCATCGGGAAACTCGAGTTGAGGTGGAGTGGCTCTGAAAGTGCTTCGCCGGGTCAGGTCTGCGCCAGTCCGAGTCGCCAGAGCACGAACGCGTAGTCGCCGGCGATTTCCCGGAGGCGGTCATACCGACCCGACGCCCCGCCGTGGCCGGCGCCGAGATTGGTCAGCATGACGAGCGGATTCGGGTCGGTCTTGAGCGTTCGCAGCCGGGCGACATACTTGGCCGGCTCCCAGTACATGACCTGGCTGTCGTTGAGGGACGTTCGAACCAGGATCGCCGGGTAGGGGCGGGCCGCGAGGTTGGTATAGGGACAATAGGCGCGGAGCCAGGCATACTGCTCCGGCACCTCCGGATTGCCCCATTCCTCGTACTCCCCGACCGTGAGCGGCAGCGTGGCGTCCCGCATCGTGTTGATCACGTCCACGAAGGGAACTTCCAGCAGTGCGGCACCGCAGAGGTCCGGCCGCTGGTTGAGGACGGCGCCGATCAGCAGGCCGCCGGCGCTGCCGCCCTCGATCACCAGGCGGTCGGGCGTGGTTCGGCCGGCCGCCGCGAGATGATCGGCCACGGCGATGAAATCGTCGAAGGTGTTGTGTTTCTCCGCCAGCCGGCCCCGGTCGTGCCAGGAGCGGCCCATTTCCCCGCCGCCGCGGATGTGCGCCACGGCGAACGCCACGCCCCGGTCGAGAAGCGAGAGCCGGTTCGAGGTGAAGGACACGGGATACGGGATCCCGTAGGCGCCGTACCCGGTCAGGTACGTCGGCAGCGGGCCGACCGCGTCGCGGCGGTGCACCACCGAGACCGGGATCGCGGTGCCGTCGGGGGCGATGACCGTGAGCCGCTCGCTCCGATAGGCCGTCGGGTCGTACTCGCCCAGGACTTCCTTGCGCTTGAGCAGGATGGAGCGGTCGGAGGCGAGGTCGTGCTCGTAGACGGACAGCGCGGTGACGAACGACTCGTACCGATACCGGAAGGTCGTCGCATCCCAGTTCCGGTTGAAATCGGGGCTCGCGTCGTAGACCTCCTCGGCGAACGACACCTGGCGGTCGCCGCCCTGGTCCGGCGCGATGATCCGGATCCCCGGCAACCCGCCGCGCCGTTCCCAGACGATCCAATGCCGGGCAAAGCCCTCGATCCCCTCCACCATCATGTCATCCCGGTGGGCCAGCACTTCCGTCCATTCGGCGGTCGGGTCGTCCGCCGGCACGGACACCACGCGGAAGTTGTCGCCGCGGTCGTTGGTCCGGATGAGGAGCCGGTCGCCCTGATGGTCGAGATCGTATTCCTGATCCTGGATCCGGGCCCGCATCAATCGCCAGCCGAGTGCCGGGCGGGTGAAATCGAGGAGGTGGGCCTCGGAGGTGAAGTGGCTGGCCACGTACATCACCGCGAACCGCCGGCTCCGGGTCCGGGTCACGAACACCCGGAATCGTTCGTCGGGCTCTTCGAACAGCAATCGATGGTCACCGCCGGCCAGCGAGCCGCGGTGGAGCTGGTAATCCCGCTTGGTGGTTTCGTCCTCGAGCGAGTAGTAGAACGTCGTCGCGTCGGCGTCCCAGACGACGGAGCCGACCCGGAAAACCGGCTCGATCACCGGCAGGCCGGTCTCGAGGTCCTTGATGTGAAGCGTGTATTCCCGAAACCCGGTCGGATCGGTCGAATACGCCAGATAGCGGCCACCCGGGCTCACCGCGAACGCACCGACCGCCATGAAGCTGTGGCCGACCGCCATCACGTTGAGGTCGAGAAGGACTTCTTCCTCCGCCTCGAGGCTGCCGGGCTTCCGGCAATAGGTCGGATACTGTTGCCCCTCTTCGGTCCGGCTGTAGTACCAGTAGCCGTCGTCGAGGTACGGCACCGACAGATCGGTCTGCTTGATCCGGCCGAGCATCTCGTGGTAGAGGGAATCTTCGAGGCCGGCCAGCGGCCCGAGTACGCCTTCGGCGTACCGGTTCTCGTCGGTGAGGTAGGCGAGCACGGCCGGATCGTCGCGATCGCGGAGCCAGGCATAGTCGTCGGTCAGCCGTTCCCCATGCATCTCGATGGTGACCGGGAGCCGGCGTGCCGCCGGCGGAGCGGGTACGGGCGACGGGGAGGGACGTGACGTCATGATCGGCGCAATCTAGCCTGGCGGCTCGGCGGCTCCGGGCCAGGCCGCGGCCAGCAGCGCCGGTACGACCGTGCCAGCCGGACCGGCGAGGTGGTGGATTCGGGGGCCGGTGCGCTGACCGTCCGGCGTCGGGTTGATCACGATGACGGTGGCCCCGTGACTCGCGGCGAGCCACGGGAGCGACGCGGCCGGCTCGACCAGATTCGAGGTCCCGACCGACAGGAAGACTTCGGCGCGGCGGGCCGCCGCCGTGGCGCGGCCCAGCGCCTCCATCGGCAGGAGCTCCCCGAACCAGACCACGTCCGGTCGAAGCAGGCCCCCGCAGGCCGGGCAGGCCGGCACGTCGTCACCGTCCGGGAACGTCGCGGCCACCTGGTGGCAGTCGGCGCATTTCACCCGGCCGATGTTCCCATGCAACTCGACCACCTCCGGGCTCCCGGCCCGCTGATGGAGACCGTCGACGTTCTGGGTGACGAGGGTGAGTTCCGGCACCAGGCCGGCCAGCCGCGCGAGCGCCCGGTGCGCCGGGTTCGGTTCCGCCGCCCCGATGGCGAGACGCCGGGAACGGTACCAGCGCCACACGAGTTCGGGATCGCGGCGGAAGCCTTCGGGTGTGGCGAGTTCTTCCGGCCGGTAGTTGCTCCAGAGGCCGGAGAGCGCATCGCGAAAGGTGGGAATCCCGCTTTCGGCCGAGACGCCGGCGCCGGTCAGGACCGCGACCCGGTGGGCCGATCGGAGGACCCCGGCCAGCGCGGCCTCAACGACCAAGGCGTCCTTCGAGACGGGATTTGACCCCGGGCCACTCCGGGGCAAGGACGCTGTAGTAGACGGTGTCCCGGTAGACTCCGTCCCAGGTCAGACGCTGCTGGCGGAGGACACCTTCCCGGACCGCGCCGATCCGCTCGATGGCCCGCTGGGACTGCTCATTGCGGCCATCCGTCTTGAGCTGAACCCGGATGGCGCCGAGATCATCGAACGCGTGCCGGAGAAGAAGGTATTTGACTTCGGTATTGATCGGGGTGCGCTGGTACGGCTGACCCAGCCAGGTCCAGCCGATCTCGAGGCCCCGGTCGGGCCGGCGAATGTCGAGAAACCGGGTCGAGCCGACGGCGCGGTCGACGCTGTCGGCGATGATCGCGAAGGGGACCTCGGTGCCCGAGGACGCAGTCTTCCAGGCCTTGTCGATGATCGCGACGACGTCGTCTTTGGTCCGGGGACGGGGCACCGGCATGAACCGCCAGATCTCGTCCGCCTGCGCCGCCTCCCACAACTGCTCGGCGTGGCGGTGGTCGAGAGGCTCGAGCCGCGCGTGTTCGCCGTAGAGGACCACCGGAGTTGGATTCATGGGCCGCCGACGAAGTCGGTGAGGGGAGAACCGGCAATTTACATCGGAAGGACCGGTCGCAGCAGCGGGCGCGACCGCTCTTGCGCGGGGTTGGCCGCTCCGGCAGCTTGGGCGTTCCGATGACCGCCGATCCCTTGTTCCTGTCGTGGCACCGGCACCCCGACCGGCTCGCCATCGTCGATCTGGCCGGGCACCACAGCTACGCCGACCTGGGCGCCGCCAGCGGGGCCGTGGCTTCCGGGCTCCTGGCCGGCGCGGCCTCACTCGACGAGGGCCGGGTGGTCTACCTGGTGCCGCCCGGCTTCGACCATGTCGCGGTGCAGTGGGGGATCTGGGCGGCCGGAGGCATTGCCGTGCCGGCCGCGGGTTCGCACCCGGATCGGGAACTCGAGTACCTGCTCGACGACAGCCGCGCCGTCGCCGCGGTGGCGAGCGCCGGACCCACCGGCGACCGGCTGGCCCCGCTGGCGCGGGCGCGCGGGATTCGTTTCGTCGAGACCGGGGAACTCCTGCGCGCCGCACCGAGCCGGCTGCCGCCGCCCGATCCGGAACGCCGCGCGCTGATGGTGTACACGAGCGGCACGACCGGGCGGCCCAAAGGCGTGGTCACCACCCACGGAATGATCGCGGCGCAGGTGGCCGCCATGGTCGAGGCCTGGGGCTGGGCCGACCCGGACCGGAGCCTGCACGTCCTGCCGCTTCACCACATTCACGGCATCATCAACGCCCAGTCGTGCGCCCTCGCGGTCGGGGCCACCGTCGAGTTCCTGCCGGCCTTCGACCCGGCCGCGGTGTGGAACCGGTTCGCTTCGGGCGAGATCACCTTCTTCACCGCGGTGCCGACGGTCTATGCTCGCCTGATCGCCGAGTGGGAGGCCGCCGACGGCGCCACCCGCGAGCGGTGGTCCGCTGGAGCCGCGCGGCTCCGCCTGATGTGCTCGGGCTCGGCCGCGTTGCCGGTGGCAACGCTGACCCGGTGGGAGGCGATGACCGGGCAGCGCCTGCTGGAACGCTACGGCATGACCGAAATCGGCATGGGCCTGTCGAACCCCTACCGGGGCGAACGGCGGGCCGGCACCGTGGGCCAGCCGTTGCCCGGCGTCGACGTCCGGCTGTCCGACGAGGACGGGCGGACGGTCGCGGAGGGTCAGCAGGGCCAGATCGAAATTCGCGGGCCTCAGGTGTTCCGGGAGTACTGGGATCGGCCCGAGGAAAGCCGCAAGGCGTTTCGCGACGGCTGGTTCCTCACCGGCGACGTCGGGATGCTCACTGACGGCTACTACCGGATTCTCGGGCGTCAGAGCGTCGACATCATCAAATCGGCGGGGTACAAGATTTCGGCGCTCGAGATCGAGGAGGTCCTCCGCGAGCACCCCGCCATCCGCGATTGCGCCGTGGTCGGAATCGCGGACCCGGACCTGGGCGAGCGAATCGGCGCCGCCCTGATCGGGCGCGAGGGCGCGGACCCGCCCAGCGACGCCGAGCTCCGCGCCTGGCTCAAGGAACGGCTCGCGCCCTACAAAGTGCCGCGCGCCTTCCTGACGGTGACCGACCTGCCCCGCAACGCGATGGGCAAGGTGACCAAAGCCGAGGTGCGCCGCCTCTTCTGAGATCCCGGCCGGCACCCGGCCGCGGGGTTCGTCCATCACTCGATCGGCGGCGCCTGGCTGGCGGGCGCCCTTCTGGTATTGAGCGTCAGCTCAGCGCCGCCGCCGCAGCTCCGCCAGCACGGTGGGAAAGTAGGCCATCTGGGCTCGTTGATCCGCCGTCGGCGGTGAACTCGCCCGGAGCACCGCACCGTAGAGCGAGCCGATCCGAGCCACCAGTTCCCGGGCCGTATCGGCCCGCTCGCGCCGGGCCGCCGGTGCTCCCGCCGCGTTCGCTTCCGCGGCGGCGGAATCGGCGACGGCACTCGCCGACCGGTGCAGGGCGGCGATCTGGTCCAGGGCCCGGTGCCAGGCGGCCCGGTCGGCCGCGGTCAACCCGACGCGGGGATCCTCCGCCACGGTGAAGCGGCGTTCGGCGGTCCGGCCGCCGAGATCGATCCGGGCGAGGTAGCTGCCCGGCGCGACGTACCGGCCCGGCAGGCCACCCCGGGGGCGGTCTTCATCGTCGTCGCCGGAACGGGTCGCCGCCAGACCGTTGAGGCGAAGGTTCCAGATGAACCGCCGGACTCCGCTGCCCGCCTCGGCCTCGAGTGCCGCCCGGAACACCTGATTCCCCCGCGCGTCCCGGACGCTGATCGAGGAGCCGGCCGGGACGCCGGCACCGGCCCAGAAGTCGATAATCGCGCCGTTAGGCGGGTTCTCACCCCGGAAGTACATGTCACCGGTGTGGGCACCGGTGCCCGCGTAGCGGGTCATCTCCGCCGGCCGGATCGAGAACACGTGGACCGGGCTCGCCATCACCGCCGCATCGAGTTCCTGGAGCGAGCTGATCTGGTCGAGAATCCAGATGCCCCGGCCGTGGGTGCCGAGGACCAGGTCGTTCTGGTCCCGCTGCAGGGCCAGGTCGTTGATCGGCACGTTCGGCATGTTGTTGCGGAGCGCGACCCAGTGGATCCCGGCATCCGGCGACACGAACAAGCCGAACTCCGTCCCGAGATAGAGCAGGGCCGGGTTCCGGAGGTCTTCGCGAATCACGTGGATCACCCGGTCGGCCGGGAGATCGCCGGTGATCGAGGTCCAGGTCTCGCCGAAGTCGGTCGAGCGGTAGAGATAGTTCGCGTAGTCGTCGGTCTGATGGCCGTCGAACGCCGCGTAGACGGTTCCGTTCCGGTGCCGGGACGCCTCGACCCAGGCGACCCACGTCCCCTTCGGCAATCCCGGAAAGCGCCCCGCGAGGTTGGTCCAGCGCCGGCCGCCGTCGCGGCTCACCTGGAGGTTGCCGTCGTCGGTCCCGGCGTAGAGGAGGCCGCGGACCCGGGGCGATTCGGAGAAGGCCGAGGTCGTCGGATAGTACGAGACGCCGTCGTCGAGCGAGAGCGTGGTCTCCTCGGGGAGCTGGCCCATGATCGGGAGGGTTCGCCGGTCCACGCCCGTGGTGAGGTCGCCGAGGGAGCGCCAGGTGTCGCCCCTATCGGCCGAACTCCAGAGGATCCGCATCCCAGCGTAAATGGTGCGGGCATCGAAGGCGGAGATCGCCACCGGCGAGTTCCAGCCGGCGGGCGGGATCTTCCGGCCCACCTTCGGATCGGGCGCGCCCCAGTTGCCGAGTTTGGGTCCCTCGCCTTCCTTGACCGTGGGTCGGATGCTTTTCGACTCGAGGGTGCGGAGGTCGACCCGGTTGAGGCCGAGATACTGGGATGAGGAGTAGAGGGTCCGGCCGTCGGCGGTGTCGATCACGTTGTTGAAGCCGTCACCGCCACCGACCCGGAACCAGTCGTCGTTGACGATGCCCTGGTTCGAACCGGTCCGGGTCGGAGCGCAGAAGCTGCCGTTGTCCTGGAGCCCGCCGCAGACGAGGTAGCCCCGGCCTTTCCCGACCGAGACGTGGTAGAACTGGGAGACCGGCAGGGTGCTGACGTAGAGCCACTTCCGGCCGCGGTCATAGCTGATCCCGACGCCGCCGTCGTCGCCCTTGATCAGGTGGCGGCTGTCGCGCGGGTCCACCCAGATGATCCGATCGTCGCCGTGGAGTGACTGGCGCGGTTCGACGAACGTCTTGCCGCTGTCGTCGGAGACGCTGTACTGCACCATGTAGATCCGGCTCTCGTCGTTCGGATCGACCTGGAGTTTCGAACTGTAGGCGGGCCGGGGGTTCCAGTCGCCCATGTGGCGCCAGGACTCGCCCCGGTCGGGGGAGCGGTAGAGGCCGGCGCGCCGCGTGTCGTAGGACACCGACGAGGTGTAGCGGAGGCCCTGCTCGACGCTGACGTATACCACCGTGGGGTCCTTCCGGTAGATCGAGATCCCGATCCGGCCGACGACGCCCTCGGGCAGCCCCACCGTGAGCCGCCGCCAGGTGGTGCCGCCGTCGACCGACTTGTAGAGGGCGCTCCCGGGGCCGCCGCCCACGAACCCGAACGGGGCCCGGCGCCGCTGGTAGGCCGCGGCGTAGACGATGTTAGGCAGAACCGGGTCGACCGCAACGTCGGTGACGCCGGTGTCGTCGTCGATGCCGAGCACCCGGGTCCAGGTGCGGCCGCGATCCGTCGTGCGGTAGAGACCCCGGTCCGGATTCGGCCCCCAGAGGTGGCCCGGCACCGCCACGAAGACGACGTTCGAATTCACCGGCGAGACCACGATCCGGGCGATGTGCCGGCTGTCCCGGAGGCCGAGGTTGGTCCAGGTCTTTCCGCCGTCGTCGGAGCGGTAGATCCCGTCGCCCCAGCCCGAGCTCTGGCGGTTGGTCGCCTCGCCGGTGCCGATCCAGACCGTCTCGGGGTGGGCCTGGTCCACCGCGATGGCGCCGACCGAATGGGTAGCCTCCCGGTCGAAGACCGGCGCCCAGGTGATGCCGTTGTCGGTGGTCTTCCAGACGCCGCCCGTCGCACTCGCCGCGTAGAACTCGTAGGGGTTGGCTTCGTTCACCGCGATGTCGACGATCCGGCCGCTCATCGTGGCGGGGCCGATCGAACGGAACCGGAGCCGGCTGAAGGCGTCGGCGCCCTGCGCCGAAAGCGAGGAAGCGGCCGAGAGGACGAGAAAAAGGGTCGGAATCGCGGAACGATTCACCGGGACACCTCGGATTGGAGAGTGAATCCCGGGATCGTAACTCGGCGACGGGGCGACGGCCAGCGGGACGCCGCCCCGGCGCGGCGCCTCAGGGCATCAGGCGACCCCCGTCGGCCGGCTCGAGCCGCCCGGCAAGGCCCCAGCCGCCGAAGCCATCGACGATCGCGAGCAGCACCTCGTTCTCGCCGGCGCGGAGCGGCAGCCAGACCGTGGCCTGCCAGAGCCCGATCAGACCTTCCTGGCGCGGCTGGTCGAAACTGTAGTGCGCGTCCCCCGAGAAGAGCGGCGTGCCGTTGACGAAGACCGTCACGTAATCGCTGTACCCCAGGTAGAGCCGCTGGAGTCCGGCCCGATCGGCGCGGATCCGGAGCCGGGCGACGGCGCCGCCGTCGGGCCGGGGCCGGTTCTGGTGCCGGCCGATGGCGACGACGCCGGTGCGCTCGACCGGATATGACGGCCAGCGATCCCGGCCGGTGAGGAGGCTGTCCGGCAGCGACACGACCGCCGCGCTGTCGGCCTTGAAGGCCGGCGAGATCTGCCACGAGGTGATCGTCCCGGGCGCGAATGCCGGGGCGGACGCCGGCGGACCGAACGCGTGGTCCACCACGCCCGGACGAACGACCACATTGGATTACCAGGCCACCGGTTCGTCCGGGAAATCGGAGTCGGCGTTGAAACCCCGCAACGCCAGGTACCCCCCGCGCGGATCCCGGGCCAGGTTCGCGACCATCACCGGCGTCGGCGACCGGTCGAGGAAGACCGCCGCACGGCGGCCCTGAAGCACGACGCGAACGTGCATCCACTCGCGATGGCGGAAGCGCGGGAGCCCCGAGGCGTCGGGACCGTGCCAGAGCTGCCAGAAGGAATCGCCCCGCCAGACGGGGTTGTACTGAATCCCGTCCGGCAGACCGGATTTGTGGGGGCGGAAATAGATCTCTTCGAAGTCCCGGTCCGACTCCATCCGGAACTGCACGTAGGCAAAGCCCCGGTAGGGACTGACCTCCATGTCGTACTCGATGGTGCCGTCCTCGAGGCGGACGTCCCGCCGGATCGCCCGGCCGTTGACGATCCGGATCGCCTGGCGGCCCGAGTGGGTCTCGATCCGGGTGCCGTTCCCGGACAGCTCCCACCCCTGGTCGAGGGGCACGGCACCCTGCTGCAGCGACACCAGCGACAACCACAGCGCCATCACCATCGTACGGCCTCGAAGAGAATCGGGGCCCGGACACTACCCGTCCGGCGCGGCCCGAAACAGTCGTCCGATCAACCGAGTTCTGGTACTTTTCGAACATGGCATCACCCGAGCACACCGGCCCCGTCCGGGTCGACTTCCACCGGACCAAGTACGGACCCGAGATCCTCGTGGACGTGGCCTGGGTCCGGGAGATGCCGACCTTCATCCGGCCCGGCCCGCACTGGCTCGCGTTCTACGACATTCTGCTGGTCACCCGCGGCACCGGGCATTTCTTTCTGGACGGGCATCGGTACCGGGTCGGTCCGCGCCAGGTGTTCTTCACGACGCCGGGCCAGGTCCGGGACTGGCAGGTGCGGGGACTGGAGGGGCTCTGCCTGTTCTTTCCGGCCCCGTTCCTGGAAGAGTTCTTCGCCGACCGGCTCTTTCTCCACCGGTTGCCGTATTTCCACGTCCCCGGCAATGCAGCAGCGGTCCGGCTCACGCCGGCCCGGGCGGCCGCACTGCAGCGGCGCCTCTCCCGGATGCGGCGCGAGCTCCGGACCTACCAGGCGGACAGCGATCACCTGCTTCGCGCGAGCCTCTACGAAGAACTAGTGACCCTGGCGCGGGACTACGCCGGCGGGCAGCGCACGGCCGCGGAACGAAACCCGAACCGGATCGCGCTCCGCTACCGGGACCTGGTGGAGCAGCAGGCGAGCGCCGGCCACGGCGTGGCCCGCTACGCGCGCGAGCTCGCCGTGAGCGCCGGCCATCTCAATCTGCTCTGCCGCCGCCATCTCGGCAGCTCGGCCAAGGAAGTGATTCAGGAACGGCTGGAGGTCAGCGCCCGCCGCCTGCTGCTGTACTCGGACCTGGCCGCCGGCGCGATTGCCCGTCAGCTGGGCTTCAAGGATCCGAGTTACTTCGCCCGCTTCTTCCGCCGTCGGACGGGGTTGTCGCCCGCGGCGTTCCGGCAGGCGGCGTCATGAGCCGCCCCGACCGGTTGCGGTAGGGCTCACGCCGGCCGGAGCCGGGCGACTGGTCAGGGACGACCCATCCGGGTCCAGATCAGGATCGTCCCGCACGCGGACCCGGTCATCTGATACTGGATCGGCGTCCGCCCGGGTCCCACATAGATCTCCATCGCGGTGATCTCCTCGGCCCGCCACTTGTCGATGTTGGGTGGGCCGTCGTCGGCGGCTCCACCGGTCGACAGACCCGAGTTCGGCCGGAGGCGGCCAACCGAGTTCGCCGACAGCTTCTGGGCCTCCCCGGCGTAGACCCGGAGCCCATCGACCCAGATCGCCATCGCGCAGCCCCCCCGGCCGACCGCGATGGTCTCATGTTCGTAGTGAATGAAACGGACCCCGGCGGCATGCTCCTTCATGATCCCGCTCAGCGGCCGGTGCTCCTGCTTGCGGAACACCTCGTCGTCCAGAAACGCCCCGATCTCGCCGGCCCGGCGGCTCGCGAACCCGGCCAGGCCGCCAAGGGCCGGACGTGCCCCCTCGGCCGTGAGAGTGGGCAACCGCTGAGCACCGACGACTTCCAAGGTGAGTTCGGTCGTCTCGGCCTCGAGGACCCGAACCGTCTTGCCGGCGGGCTGGAAGCCGATCGCGCGGGCAGCCAGGTCGTGGACGCCCGGCGCCAACAACACCCGGAACCGGCCGGCGGAATCGGTCCGGGCGATCACCGCGCCCGCGGTCATGATCTCGGCGTCCCGCACCGGCCGTTTGCCCGCGCTGTCCACCACCCGGCCCGACACGGCCCCGGCCCCCTGAGCCAGGACGAGGTTCGGAGTCAGGGCGACGAGGAGCCCGATAGTGCCCAACCATCGCGCGCCCGACCTGGACCGTCGATCGCTCATTCCGCGGTACCTCCCTTCCGAGCCAGCGCCAGCCACCCCCACACACACGACCCCATCATCAGACCGAACGCCACCACCCGGATCGCCCGGGCAACGGCCAGATCAAGATGCAACGCATTCCAGTGACCGAGCAGAAACGCCCAGTCGTGCTCGCCGCCGCCAACCAGCGGCAGTTCCTGCGCCCGGGCGTCCGCCACGTACCTGGCAATGTTCCACCCATTCTGCCCCACCCACCAAAGCGGCACCGAGGCGGCGTGCCAGTCCCGCTGGCGAACGAAATAGCCGACGAACAACAGTGGCACGATGAGCTGGAAGAGCGTTCCGCCGAGTGCCGTCACCACCTCGCCGCCCCAGCCGAAGACGAGATGGCCGGTTTCGTGGATGGCCAAGTCCACGTCGTCGAGAAAGTGATAGCCGTCCACGGTCCGCATGATCCAGAAACCGTAGAGCGCCAGCGTGACGGTCAAGGCCAGCCGGGCCCGGCGCCCGATGGCCGCCGCGTCACTCATCGGCCGGCGTGTCCCATGCGCATAGATTACGGCTCTCTCCTCTCCCAACCGAGTCCGGCATGGCCCGCTCCCGCATCCCACTCTGCCTGCTGGCGGCAAGCCTGGCAGGCGTTTCGGCCGTTTCCGCCCAGTCCGTCGACCCTGCCCTGTTCGGCGGCCTCGCGTGGCGCAACATCGGCCCGCTCCGAGGCGGCCGGACCAAGTCCGCCGTCGGCATCCCGAACCGGCCGAACATATTCTATATCGGCGTGGTGAACGGCGGTGTCTGGAAGACGACCGACTACGGCCACACCTGGCATCCGATCTTCGACGACCAGCCCACCGGGTCCATCGGCGCGATCGCGATCGCACCGTCGAATCCCGACATCATCTACGTCGGCAGCGGCGAAGGCCTCCAGCGGCCCGACCTCTCGACGGGTGACGGGATCTACAAGTCCACCGACGGCGGCGCCACCTGGCGGCACCTCGGCCTCCGCGACGGGCAGCAGATTCCCCAGATCGTCGTCGACCCGCGCGATCCCAACCGCCTCTTCGTGGCCGTCCTCGGCCACCCGTATGGCCCGAACGAGGAACGGGGCCTGTTCCTCTCGACGGACGGGGGCGAATCGTTCCGCAAGGTGCTCTACCGCGACGAAAACACCGGGGCGATCGACGTCGTCCTCGATCCGACGAATCCGGACGTCATCTACGCGGCCCTCTGGGAAGCCCGGCAGGGCCCCTGGGAGAACGGACAGTTCAGCGGGCCGGGCACCGGTCTGTTCAAGTCGACGGACGGCGGCACCACCTGGCACCAGCTCACCAATGGCCTGCCGACCTTCGAACAGGACGGCCTCGGCCGGATCGGGCTGACCGTGGCACCGAGTGACCCGAACCGGCTCTATCTGACCGCGGATCTCTCGAGCGGCGGATTCCTCTATCGCTCCGACGACGCGGGGGCCAGCTGGTTTCGGGTGAGCGAGGATCCCCGGATCGTGTCCCGCGCCTCGGACTTCGCCGAGGTCAAGGTGCACCCGACCAATCCGGACATCGTCTTCACGGCGAGCATCGTGGTCTGGAAGTCCACCGACGGCGGCCGGAACTTCACGGCGCTCAAGGGCGCGCCCGGCGGCGACGACTACCACCGGATCTGGATCAATCCGCTCAACCCCGAAGTGATCCTCATCGCCGCGGACCAGGGGGCCATCGTCACCGTCAACGGCGGCCAGACCTGGAGTTCGTGGTACAACCAGTCCACGGCGCAGTTCTATCACGTCTCCACCGACAACGCGTTTCCGTACCGGGTCTGCGGCGGCCAGCAGGAATCCGGCTCCGCCTGCGTAGCGAGCCGCGGCAACAACGGCCAGATCACCTTCCGGGAATGGCATCCGGTCGGCGTCGAGGAATACGGCTACGTAGCCGCCGATCCGCTCGACCCGGACCTCGTCTACGGCGGCAAGGTGACCCGCTACGACCGGCGCACCGGCCAGGTCCAGAACGTGGCCCCGCAGCTCTTCCGCTCGGCCGACTACCGGGCGGTCCGGACGGCGCCGGTGCTCTTCTCACCGGTGAACCCGAAAGCGCTCTACTTCGCCACCAATACGGTGTGGCGGACGGTCAGCGGCGGACAGAGCTGGACCCGGATCAGTCCCGATCTCACCCGGACCGATTCGCTGCTGCCCGCGAGCGTCGGCAAGTATCGCGACGAGGCCACGGCGCGGGCCCGCCATCCCGGTGTCGTCTACACGGTCGCCCCCTCGTACCGTCGCGAGAACGTCATCTGGGCAGGATCCGACGACGGCCTGATTCACATCACGATGAACGGCGGCCGCACCTGGCGGAACGTGACCCCCCCGGGACTCGAACCGTGGTCGAAGATCTCGCTCATCGACGCCGGTCGGTTCGACACGCTGACGGCCTACGCCGCGGTCAACACCCTCCGGATCGACGACCTCCGGCCCCACATCTACCGGACGCACGACGGCGGCCGGAGCTGGACCCACATCACCAACGGCATCCCGGACGGGGGGATCATCAACGCCGTCCGCGAGGATCCGAAGCGCCGCGGCCTCCTCTACGCCGGCAGCGAGCAGACAGTCTACGTGTCGTTCGACGACGGTGATCACTGGCAGTCGCTCCGCCTCAACCTGCCGGCCACGTCGATCCGCGACCTCGTCATCAAGGACGACGACCTCGTCCTCGGCACCCACGGGCGCGGCTTCTGGATTCTCGACGACCTCGTCCGCCTTCGGGAACTGCGCCCCGCCATGACCGCGGAGCCGGTGGTCCTGTTCACCCCCCAGACGGCCACCCGGGTTCGCTGGAACCTCAACACCGACACGCCGCTGCCGCCCGAGGAACCAGCGAGTCCGAATCCGCCGGACGGTGCCGTCATCGAATACTGGCTTGCCGGCCGGGCGTCGGGCGTCGTAACACTCGAGATCCTCGACGCCGCCGGCAGAACCATCCGGACCTACCGGAGCGACGAAGTCGCGCCGCCGATCACGGACGAAGGAAACGTCCCCAAATACTGGCAGCGGCCCGTATCCATCCTCTCCGCCGATGCGGGAGCCCATCGGTTCCTGTGGGACCTGAAACACGAGCCGCCCGCCGGGTTCAGCCGGTCGTTCCCGATCGCCGCGGTGGTCGGCCAGACGGAGCGGGATCCCGACGGCGTCTGGGTCCTGCCGGGACGCTACCAGGCTCGGCTCACGGTCGGCGGGCGGTCGGTGACGAAGTCGTTTTCGGTGCGGATGGATCCACGGGTGAAGACCCCGGCGATCGGCCTGCGGCAGCAGTTCACCCTGTCCCGCCGGATCGACTCGGCGGCAGCCGCGCTCGCCGCTGCCGACCGGGAGGTGCGAGCCGCGCGGGAACGCCTCAAGGGTGGTGACGCAGCACTCGACCAGCAGCTTGGCCGACTGCTCGGCGGTGGCGGCGGTTTCGGCCGGCCGGCGGGGCCGCCGAGTCTCGCGGGCGTTCGCGGGCAGCTCCAGCAGCTGTTCGACGCGCTGCAGGAAGCGGATGTCGCCCCGACGACGCAGCTGATGGCGGCCGTAACCGATCGGCTCGCCGCGCTGGACGGCCTGTTGCGGGAGTGGCGCCGGCTCCGGACAGATCCGCGGTTGCGATAGCGGCGCGGCCGGCGGCCACGCCGCGCCGGCCGTCACCCGGTTCGCAACCTCGACGGCGCCATCACCGCCGGACGGCGACGGCGTCGAGCATCCGCCGGCGCACCTCGTCCGCGCCGCCCTTTGCGGTGAGCGCCGCCCAGAGGTGGCTCACGGTCTCGGCATCGACCAGTCCCGCCGGCGAGCCTTGCGCGGCCGTCGCGAGCCCGCGCGCGGCCCGGAACCGCTCGACCGCATCCACCGTGGCGGCATCGTACTGGCGGCCGGCATCGTCGAGCTCCGGCACCGGACCCGCGAGATAGCCGAGCTCCTGCAGCATGACCTTGAGCTGCCAGACGTCGTTGCCGGCGAGTGACTCGAGCGTCCGGAAGCCGAGGGTCTGGCTGATCGTGTCGTAGATCCGGCGCAGTTCGCCGACCGGTTCGGGGTGTTCGCAGACGTTGATGTTGGCCGTCATCCCATCCGCGCGGCGGGAACGGCCCGGCCGCGGATCCGTGACGACGACCGCGGCGGACTGCTTCCGGCCGTGCCGGCCGTCGCCGCCCTGCGCGTGCCCCGCGGCCAGCGCCTCGATGAGCCGGTCCGCCAGATGGCGGGGCGATCCCTCACTCGCTTCGAAGGTGCGCGCCACCGCCTCGAGCACCTGGGGCCCGACCAGGAGGTTGCCCTGGGTTGCGTAGTTCCGGCCGGCCCGGTGGCCTGCCCACGGATTGGCCCCCGAACCGGTATGCTGGGCGGTGAGCCCGTTCCGGTCGATGACGCCCACCTGGCGGCTCTCCCGACCGGTATCCGCGCCGACCGCCTTCGCGAGGGCCTCGGCCGGTGTCATCCCGCCTGCGATCAGGTCGAGCAGCTCCGTGCCGTAGGCGGTTCTGGTGTTCGACTGCGTTGCCACCGCACCCACGCCGGCCCGGACCCAGGGCACGCCGTTCCCGACACAGGGAACGCGGGTGGTCACCGCGACACCGGTTTCCCCGGTGCGCGGATCCAGGGCCACGATCGAGAAGGTCGAGAACCGGGCGTCGGGGCCGGTACCCCAGAGCACCGGTTCCTGGCTCCAGGCTCGGCCCGGTGACGCGGCTCCGGCAAGGAAGGCGGCGACGGCCAGCGCGAACCGGCGGCCGATGGCGGACGGAGTCATCGAAGGGCTCCTGACGGATGGATCGGTAAGGTAGCTTCCGGCATGCCCGCGCCAAGCCGCCGTCCCGCCACCTGGAGAATGATCTTCTTCGTGGTGTTCTTCTCGGCCGCCGGGTTCGGCTCGATCGTCTTCTCCCGCAGGCCCTCGAACGACCGCCACTGGGCGGCCGATCACGCCCGGCTGCCGCGGATAACCTTCGCCGACTCGCTGGTGACCATCCGGGACTTCCGGGATTTCCGCTACGAGGGCGGCGACTCGCTGGTCCCGGCGTACGAGAACCGGACCGTCGATCTCCGGGCCCTCGACTCCGTCTGGCTGGTCCTGACCCCGTTTTCGAAGGCGTGGCGGGGCCCGGCCCACAGCTTTGTCACCTTCGGCTTCCACGACTCCGCGTTCGTGTCCATCTCGGTCGAGGCCCGGCGCGAGGCGGGGGAGGAATACGGACTCCTCCGCGGTCTGGGACGGAACTTCGAGTTGATCTACGTGGTCGGCGCCGAGGAAGACCTGATCGGGAAGCGTGCGGCGTTCGGCGATTTCGACGTCTACCTCTACCCGATCCGGACCACGCCGGACCGGGCCCGCGCCGTGTTCGTCGACCTGCTGACCCGGGCCCAGGCCCTCGAGCAGCACCCCGAGTTCTACAACACGCTCGCGAACAACTGCACCTCGAACCTGGTGGCGAGCGTCAACCGGGTGGTGCCCGGCCGGATTCCCTCCGGCGTGAAACTCCTCTTCCCGGGCTACGCCGACGACGTGGCCCGCACGCTCGGCCTGATCGATTCCGCGGAACCGCTCGACACGATCCGGGCCCGCTATCGCATCAACGACCGGGCCCGCGCCGCACTCGGCACCAACGGGTTCTCGCTGGCCATTCGCACGCCCACGGGGGGCTCATGAAGATCCGCCGTATCGTTCCACTCGTCCTCGCCGGCCTGGCCACCGCCGGACTGGCCCTGGCGCACGACATGTTCCTCAAGCCGACCACCTACTTCGTGGCCGAGAACGGGGACATTCCCGCGGTGCTGCTCAACGGCACCTTTACGCTCAGTTCGAACTCGATCGAGCGGAACCGTCTCGCAGACCTGAGCATCGTGTCGCCGGCGGGGCGGGTCTCGCTCGACACCATGGAGTGGTCCGCCGAGGGCGACACCAGCCGGATCACCTACCATGCGGGGTCGGCCGGGACCTACGTCCTCGGCGTCTCCACCCAGCCGACCCACATCGAGCTGGAGGCGCGGGACTTCAACGAGTATCTCCGGACCGACGGGCTCCCCGACGAGCTGGCCCGCCGGCGCCGCGCGGGGGAACTGCAGCGCGACGCGCACGAGCGGTATTCCAAGCACGTCAAGTCGATCGTGCAGGTGGGCGAACGGATGAGCGAAGACTTCACCACGGTCCTCGGATACCCGGCCGAGATCGTGCCGATCGACAATCCCTACCGTTCGGCCCTGGGCGGCCGGTTTCGGTTCCGGGTGCTCGTCGACGGAGCGCCGGTTCCGAACGCCTACGTTCTCTACGGCGGTACCACGCCGTCCGGCGGCCGGATCGCGGAACTCGGGACCCGCACGGACGCCGACGGCGTGGGCCAGTTCCGGGTCACGAGCCGGGGCGTGTGGTATCTCAAGTACATCAGCATGGTCCGGCTCCCCGCCAATCCCGAGGGCTACACCCACGAGTCGAAGTGGGCGACCCTGACCTTCGCGAGGCGCTGACCGCATGACCGGCGGACCGAACCGCGGCACGCGACCCGTCTCGGCGGCGGGCGGCAGCCGGCGCGGGGCGGCGTTCGCCGTGGCTACGGCGTTGAGCCTGCTGGTCTGGGTGGTCCTGAGCGTGGCGAATGCACCGCTGCGTACGGCGGCGGCGCCCGCGGGCATCATTTCGTTCGAATTGGCGGGGACAGCGGCGCGGGCCACGGAGATCGTGGCCGGCTGGGGGCCGCCGCAGCGGGAGGCCGCCGCCTTCGGGCTCGGCCTCGATTTCCTGTTCCTGTTTCTCTATCCGGTAGCGATCTCGCTCGGGGCCCGGCTCGTGGCCGACCGGCTGGCGCCGCGGTTTCCGCGGCTCGCGCTGACCGGCATCGGGCTCTCGCTCGCCCTCCCGCTCTGCGTGGCGCTCGACGCGGCCGAGAACGCGGCCCTGTGGCGCATCCTCCAGCTCGGCGCCACCGACGGGCTGGCCCGGTTCGCCATGGTGGCCGCCACCGTGAAGTTCTCGCTCGTCGCCCTGGGCCTGGCCTACACCCTCGGCGGCTGGTTCGTCGCCCGGTTCGCCGCGCGGTCCCGCGCTGCCTGACGATGGACGATGTCCCCCGCCGCGGCCAGATGAAAACCGCCCCCTTGCGATTTTCCGGCGTTAGGGTACGCTGATTCTCCTCGGAAAATCGGCCCCCTTCCGCAATCCCGGAATTGGGCGCATAATAGGGCCGGAAGAGGGACCCTCCCACACCTAACCGTAATTCTGGACCAGCCCGACCATGGCGACACGTCGAACCACGACCCGGTCTCGGACCACCAAGACTCGTTCGCGATCGACCTCGAAGGTGCCGGGGATTTCCCGCATCGACCAGGCGAGTACGCGGACGTTCGGGTGGTTCTGCCGGGTCGGCTATCGGCCCACGCCGAGCGGCACGCGGCCGAAGTTCACCGCGTTTTTCGGCGATGCCAGCAACGGCGGCAAGAAGAAGGCGTTCGAGCGCGCCGTGGCCTGGATGAAGACCGTGCAGCGCACCGGCCGGCCGCCGAAGAAGAAATAGCCGACCCGGATCCACCCCCGGCCGCGGCCCGATTTCGATCGCGCCGCGGCCGGTTTGCTTTCCGCCGCCCGCGCCTATTTTTCCGGAGTCTCCGCAGCACGGTGGTCCCGATGCTCAAGAAAACTCTGGCCGTCCTCGTCGGTCTGATCCTCGTCACCTCGGTCGGCGCCGCCTATTCCCGCTCGCGGGGCGTGGCCGTTCCGCTCCTGGGCGCCAAACCCCTGGCCGAGGTCATCGACCGCGGACTCGCCCCGCGGGATTCGCTCGCCCTGGCCGAGTTCGCCCGGAGCCGCTGCCGGCTGCTCAGCGGCACCGACCGGCAGCACTGCTACGAGGAGATCCTCCTCGCCACCGTCGAGCGGGGCGAGGTGCGCCTCGCGATGGACGCGCTCTCGGTACTGAGCCGACTCGATCCGGCCATCAACCGGCACGGACACGACTACACCCACGTGGTCGGCATCAACGCCTGGGTCCCCGGCAAAGACGTGGGCACGGTGTACGAGTCCTGTACCGGCCTCTTTCAGTCCGGCTGCTACCACGGCGTGGTCCAGGCCTACCTCGACGCGACGGGAACCGACAGCACGACCGTCTACGGTCTCTGCAACAACATGGTGGTCACGAACACCAACATGTGGCTCCGGTTCCAGTGCGCCCATGGCATTGGGCACGGACTGGTGGCCTCGTTCACGATGAACCTGCCCCGCGCACTGGCGGGATGTGACTGGATGGTGAACGACTGGGACGCCCAGTCGTGCTACGGCGGCGCCTTCATGGAATTCATCGTGGGCGGCCGGGGCCAGTCCCATCACCCCGCCAAGCGGGCGGTGGCCGCGGCCGGGGCCTCGGAGCACGCGGGCCACGACGAGCACGGTGCCGAGGCGGCCGCCCACGACCACGAGGTGCCGGCGGAGTTCGCCGTCCGCGACCGAAGCGATCCCCTCTACCCCTGCAGCGCGATCAACACCCGGTACCAGGTTGCCTGCTACATGATGCAGGCCGGCATCATCATCGAGATCGTGGGCGCCGACTTCGGCAAGATCTCGCACGCCTGCGACGACGCCCCCGTGGCGATGCAGGCGGCGTGTTACCAGGGCGTGGGTACCTACGTGAGCGGGTACACGGTCCGGGATCCGGCCAAGTCGATCGAATTCTGCGGCCTCGGCGACAAGACGCTCCAGACCTGGTGCTACGTCGGCGTGGTCAAGAACTTCGTGGATGTGACGGCCAGCGCCGACGATGCGCTGGCGTTCTGCCAGCGCCTGGCGGGAGAGCGCCGCTACGCTGTGGCGTGCTACCACGCCATCGGCGAGGAAATGGGCGTGCTCTACAAGGAGCCGGCCCAGCGGGAGGCGCAGTGCGCCCGGAGCCCGGCCGAGTACGCCGATGCCTGCCGGTTCGGGGCGCTGCTCCCGGCCGAGCGGCCGAAGGAGCTGTTGAGTTTCATGCCGTCGGATTCGTGAGCCGCCGGAGGTAGCGGCCCGGATCGTTGAGGAAGTCCCGGGTCAGCTGGACGTGCGGCAGGTCCCCGTACGCGACGGGGCCGATCCGGCCACCGTCGAAGCTCAGGATCGCGGCTCCCGGCGCCGCCAGCACGATCGGGGAGTGGGTCGCCACGATGAACTGGGCTCCCGCATCCGTCATCGACATCAGCAGCGCCACGAGCCCCAGCTGGTTCTGGGGCGAGAGCGCCGCTTCCGGCTCGTCCAGCAGGATCAGGCTGTCCGGCACGAACCGGCTCTGGAACAGGTTGAGGAACGCTTCGCCGTGGGAGCGGGCGTCGGGGTTGGCGCCGTAGCGGCGGTCCATGTCCGCAATCGACGAGGTGACGGGGCCACGGGCCAGCGCCCGGGCCTTGGCCGACCGCTCGGCGTAGTCGTCGTCGATCTCCCGGAGCCGATCCTCCAACTCCACCCGCTCGCGGGCCAGCCGCTTCTGGAACCCGAAGAAATCCTCCGCCCGGAGAAAGAACCCCCGCCGGGTTCGCAGTCGCCAGCCGAGGCCGAGAGCCCGGGCGAGACGCCGCTGATCGGTGAGCGACGGGTCCCGGGATCCATCCGCCGAGCCCACGGTCGGCAGACCCGCCGCGAGGGCAATCGCTTCGAGCAGCGTCGACTTGCCCGAGCCGTTCTCGCCGACGAAGAAGGTGATCGGCCGGTCGAGGTCGAGTTCCCCGAGGCTCGCGATCGAGGGGACCGTGAACGGATAGCCGGCCGGGGTCTCCCAATCCCCGACCGGCTTCGGTTTCACGACCTGGAGATGCGGCTGCCCGGCCCGCTGGGCCTTCATGTCACCCGCGCCGGATCCGGATCAGCTCGTACTGCGCCTCGCTCAGAGCCCGGCGCCGCTCGGCGATCCGGGTCCGGCGGCCGGCCAGGGATTCCGCCCGCGAGGCCATGTCGTTCTCGGCCTCGAGCGTCTTCTTCTCGAGTTCGCTCCGCACCGCGGGTTCGGCCCCGTCCTGGCGGCGCCGCTCGAGCTGGTACTCGAGGTCCAGCGCCCTGACCGCGGCCGCTGCATACTCACTCTCGGCCCGGGCCTCGTCCATTTCCGCCGAGCGGAGATCGCGCCGCCGTTCGAGCACGGTCCGCTGGCGTTCGAGGCGTTTTTTCTCGGCTTCCGCCACCGTCTTGTCCGGCTCGTTCTTGGCGTCCTTGGCCGCCTTGATCCGGCCGTCGACGGACTGGAACTCTCCCTTGATCTGTTCCAGGAGATCCTCGACCTCGGCGAGCCGGAGGCGGGCGGTACCCGCCCGCGCGTCGGCCTCCCCCCGAAGGCGGGCGTAGGCTTCCCGGTCGGTCCGGATCGAATCCAGACCGCGGGAAGGAACCAGCACCTCCACCGAATCCCAGCGGCTGGCGGCTTCCTGCGCCCGCACCGCGGATCCGGGCAGCCCGGCGGCGAGGACGGCGCCGAGCAGGATGAAAAGTCTTCGCATTCGTGCTCCCGACGAGATACGTTCAAGCATGGCGACTGAGCATACCGGACGGTGGGTCCTCCTCGCAATGGCGACCCTCGCGCTCGCGTGCGCCCCGGCCGAAACCGGGCGCCTGTCCGCGGACCAGGAGACCCGGTTTGCCACCGAGGGCGTGCTGTTCCGGGCCGACAATCAGGTGTTCCGTTACACCCACGACGCCGGCGGCCGGGAAGCCGGCTGGGAGGATCGCGACGCCTCGATCGTCGTCACCGCCCAGTCGGTGCTGATCCACAAGAACGAGAAGGTCGGAATCGAGATCACGCCCTCGAGCCGCCGGTTCTACGAGGTCCACCGCGAAGGCGACCGGGTCCGGATCAATGCGGGGTCGGGCAAGTCCCGGGAAGTCTGGTCGTTCGTCCCGCCCGACAGCGCCGACGCCTGGACCCGAGCCATCCGCGCAGTCATCCGGAATTCGAAGAGCACGGCCAACGATCCGTGATCCGGGTCCTGGCCTACGCCTGGGCGGCGCCCTGGTCGGCCGTGGGGCTCCTGTTCGCGCCGTTCACCGCCGGCGCCGGCGGCGTCGTCCGGCTTCGGCGCGGGGTCGTCGAAATCGGCGGCGGGCCGGTGGTGCCGCGGGTCCTTGCCCGGCTGCTGCCCGGCGGTGCCGCCGCGGTGACCCTGGGCCACGTGGTGCTGGGCACCGACGAACACGCGCTCATGGTCACCCGCGACCACGAGCGCGTGCACGTTCGGCAGTACGAACGCTGGGGGCCGCTCTTTCCGCTGCTCTACGGGCTGGCGAGCCTCACCGCGGCGGCCCGCGGCGGCCACTACTACCGGGACAACCGTTTCGAACGCGAAGCCCGGGACCTCAGCCGTTGAGGACGAAGGTGACCTTCAGCGCCACCCGGTACTCCACGATCTTGCCGTTCTTCACCTCCACCTTCATGCCCTTGACCCAGGCACCCTTCACATCGTTGAGGGTCTTCGACGCCCGGCCGATGCCCGACTCGATGGCGTCCTCGAAGCTCTTCTTGGACGTGGCGGTGATCTCGACGACCTTGGCGACACTCATGGAACCCTCCTCGCTGAGTTGACGGAATGGGAACGCCGGTCCGGCCAGCGGGAACGGCGATCCGGGTAACATACCGTGCGAAGGAGGAGAGACAACGCGGTCGACCGGATTCCGGCCCGGTAGTATTTTCGTCCGGTCCCTGACGCCGATCCCCGGAAGGAGGCCCGATGCTGGAGCGCTGGTTCGAGCGGATTCTCTGGAGCAGCCGGCTGGTGGTGATCGTCGCCGTGGTGGCGAGCCTGGTGGTCTCGGTGGCGATGTTCTACATCGCCACGGTCGACGTGGTGGCCATCGTCGGCAAGGTGCTGGCCTATTCGTCGGCCGCGGATCTCGACTACCAGCGGGCCACCATCATCCGGGCGGTCGTCGAAGTGGTGGACGGCTACCTGCTGGCCGCCATCATGCTGATCTTCGCGCTGGGTCTCTACGAGTTGTTCGTGAGCCGGATCGACGCAGCGGAAGGATCCGAATTCGCGTCCCGGCTGCTCCTGATCCGGAGCCTCGACGATCTCAAGGACCGGCTCGCCAAGGTGGTCCTGCTGATCCTGGTGGTGAAGTTCTTCGCCTACGCGCTCCAGACGACCTTCAAGGATCCCCTCGATCTGCTCTACCTGGCACTCGGAACGGCGCTCGTAGCCGGCGCGATCCGGCTGAGCCATGCCCACGGCCCGCCGGAGCACGGCTCCGGGTCCTAGTTCACGTCGTCGGTATCCACCTGGCCGCTCATCCGGCGGCTCAGGTGGGACCAGCTCATCCCCAGCGCCAGCACCGCCGCCAGCGCCACCAGCACGACGTGCCCGATGGCCCGGCTGCTGTCCGGGTTGAGGACGTGCCAGTCGATCAGGGCCCACACCAGGGCCCCGAGAATCGCGAGCACCAGCACGCCGCCCTTCCAGCCGATCGACCGCCGGGTGGCCTGGAGGAAGAAGGCCCAGATCCCGACCAGCAGCAGCCCAACCAGAAGTTTGACCGGCAGGTTCGTTCGGGCCGCCGCGCCGTCGCCCCGAACGAGGGGGTTCACGGCCCAGTGGAAGAACGAGTACCCCTCCGGGTTGAAGGTCCCGTACACCAGGATCAGGGACGCGACGAGGCGCGAGAGGAAACCCTTCCCCGAGAGACCATCGGTAGCCATGGGCCGATTCCGGGATGCGAGGCACGTCAAGCTAGCCCGGGGCCGATCCGGTCGCCAGCAACCCCACTCAAATATCCGGGCTCACCGGACTAGGTTTCCCCAACGGTGCCGACCACCGGCCCCGGCTCCTCCTCCTCTCGAATCGATGCTGACAGGATCACTCGACTTCGTCGTGATCGGTGGCCCCCGGGCGGAAGACGCCCTGCGCCGGGCCTGCCAGGGAATCGGCCTGCAGACGCAGATCACCGCCGCCCCGGACCCCGACGCAGCGGCCGAGGTTCTCGCCCCGTCCACCGACGCGGTGATCTGTCTCAGCGACCCCCGCCCCGACGCCCTGGCGCGGCTGCTCACGGCCCGGCCCGACGTGCCCGTCTACCTGGTGGCCGAACTGCCGGCCGCCACGGAGGCCCGTTTCCTCGGGGCCGGCGTCCGAGCGGTCATCTCGCCCGACCGCCTCGATCGGCTTCCCGTCGAAATCGTCCGGGAACTGGACCGCCGGGCGCGCCATGAAGCGGTGGAAATCCGCCACCGGTCCACCGACGAGCGGCTCACCAAGCTGGCCGAGCACGTCCGGGGCATTCTCTACGAGCTGAACGAAACCACCCTGCGCTACGAGTACGTCGGGCCGCTCGCGGAAGCGATCATCGGACACCGGGCCGAGGAGCTGAGTTCGCCCGAGTTCCGCCGCGCCCGGATCCATCCGGCCGACCTCCCCGCCTACGACGACCACTATCACCGGAAGGCCCGCTCGGGTCTGGGAGGCCAGACCACCTACCGGATGGTCGGCGCCAACGGGAAAGTGGTCTGGCTTCAGGACTCCGTCTCGCGTCACCGGCGGGCCGAC
>JBFXAY010000034.1:0-54365 GCA_050183815.1 Gemmatimonadales bacterium
CCGTTTCGGCGGCACCCTCGAGTTCCACCGGGCCGACCCCGGCTTCTGGATCACCCGGTTCTGGTACGACCGGGTGCCCCGGCTCGAGGTGAGCGGCGCCCGGGAACGGCTGCGCGGCTATCTCGAACTCGGCGGCGAGGTGATGACCATCACCCCGGCCATCGACACCACCGACCGCGTCATCACGACGCTGGCGCTCGCCCAGCAGCAGGCGATCGGCCAGGCGCAGGTGGCCAAGGTGAGCGGCACCGTGGTCGACACCCTCGGCTACCCGGTCCGCGATGCCGAGGTCTTCGTGATGGGGACCGAGTTCCGGGCCCAGAGCGACACCGCCGGACGGTTCACCATGGCGGGCCTGCCGTTAGGCGGCCAGATCGTCCAGGTCCGCAAGGTCGGCTACAAGCCGCAGTACTTCGTCATCCGGCTCGCCGGCGGGCAGGAATGGGACGGCCGGGTGGCGATCGAAAAGCTGCCCCAGACCCTCGGCGAGATCGTGGTGGTCGGGAAATGGGGCAAGCCGGCCCAGTACGCCAACACCTCGAAGTACGACGACTTCTACCGGCGGCGGGCCAACGGCCAGGGCCGCTTCATGACCCGGGAGGAGATCGACAAACAGGCGGCCGGCAAGATCTCCGACCTGCTCAAGGCAGTACCCGGCATCCGGGTGGCGTTCACCGCCCCCGGCCAGACCGAGGACATTGCCTTCCTCACCTGCCCCGGATACAACGTGAGTGTCTGGATCGACGGCCAGAAGATGACGGGCGATGTCACGGAGATCCTGCCGCTGATCACCCCGTCGGACGTGGAAACGATGGAAGTCTACCAGCGCCAGAGCGCCATTCCGCCGGAGTTCCGCGACAACAGCTGCGCCGCGATCGTCCTCTGGACCCGATAGCCTCGGCGGCCGTCGGCGGCGGGCGGCCTGACCGGGCCTCGGGGCGGCGACGACCCGGATGGCCGCCTAACCGGTGCTCTGCATCGCCGCCGCGAGCGCATTGACGCTCAGCTGGGCCAGCAGCTCGACCGCCTGACGTTCCTCGCCCTCCGGCGCCTCGGCGGCCCGCCGGATCAGTTCCACCTGCAGCACGTTGATCAGATCGGTATCCGGATTCCGCTCGGCGATCGATGCCTGGATGACCCGGTTGTTGTCGAGCAGTTCGTCCTGCCCCGTTACCGCGAGCACCGCCCGGCGGGCCCGGGCAAACTCCGCGTCGACCAACCGGTGGACCGCCGCCCCGCGGGTGCCGTAGATCGCCGAGATCGGCGGCCGGGCCCGCGCCATTTCCTGCTGGGCGTTGTCGATGAACGTGGCGAAGAAGGTGCCGGTCCGGTACGCCTCGCGGCAGCGCTCGAGGCGGGCGGGATCGGACAGCACCACCTCCTCGAACGCCGAGCCGAGGCCGTACCAGCCGGGGACGTTGAGCCGCATCTGCGTCCAGGAAAAGACCCAGGGAATCGCCCGGATCGTCTCGAAGGTCACCGCCGCTCCCGCGCGGCTCACCGGGCGGGACGCGATCGGCAGGCTGCCGATGAAGCGGACCGGGGCCGAGTCCATGAACCAGGCCCAGAAATCGTCCCGTTCGACCAGCGCGCGGTAGGCCGCCATCGAGCGGACACTCAGCGCCTCGAGGAGTTCGTCGAGCGCGGCAGGATCCTCGGCGCCGGCGGGGCCGGTTCCCGTGGCCAGCAGTGCGGCGTTGACGATCTGCTCGAGATGCCGCCGGGCCAGCGCCGGCACCGTGTAGCGAAAGGTGATGACCTCGCCCTGCTCGGTGAACCGGAAGCGGCCGCTCCGGCTCGACGGCGGCGCGGTGAGGATCGCCCGGTGGGCCCGGCCGCCGCCCCGCGCCACGGTGCCGCCCCGGCCGTGAAAGAGGCGCAACTCGACTCCGGCCGCGCGAGCCACCTCCGTGAGGCCGGCCTGGGCCTGCCGCAAGCGCCAGCTCGCGGTCCAGTAGCCGCCGTCCTTGTTGCTGTCGGAGTAGCCCAGCATGATCTCCTGCGACCGCCCCCGCGCCTCGAGATGCGCCCGGTACGCCGGATCGGCGAACATCGCGCCGAGGAGTTCGCCCGCCCGGGCCAGGTCGGCGACCGTCTCGAAGAGCGGTGTCACGTCGAGATCGCTTTCGACGACGCCGTCCCGCCGCCGCCAGAGCCCGACCTCGCGCATCAGCACCAGGATCTCGAGCAGGTTCGAGACCTGGTGGGTCATGCTGATCACATAGGACCCGACCGCCTCCGGCCGCCGCGCCACGGTCTCGGCGAGCAGGTCGAAGAGTTCGAGTACTTCCCGGGTGGCCGCACTGGTCTCGGCCCGCCGCGAGAGGAGCGGCCGTTCGAGCAGCAGCTCCCGCTGGAGCAGCGCGGCGCGCTCGGCCTCCGGCAGGGATCCGTAGTCGGCGGCCACGCCCGCCAGGCGCAGCATCTCGGCTACCGCGGCGGCATGCACCCGGCTGTGC
This sequence comes from Gemmatimonadales bacterium, assembly GCA_050183815.1. GTDB lineage: Bacteria > Gemmatimonadota > Gemmatimonadetes > Gemmatimonadales > GWC2-71-9 > SHZU01. The sequence goes on from JBFXAY010000034.1 coordinate 2,460, forward strand.
TGCCGGGCGTCGAGCGCCGCCAGGTGGAAGCCGAAGACCCGGGCCCGGATCGCCAGATCGGCCAGGGTGCCGCGTTCGGCGACCTCCGCCAGGTCCGCGTGGCGAAGGGCCCGGCCGATGAGATCGAGATCCGCGATGAGTTGCTTCGTTCCGTAGGCGGCGTCCGCCCGAATCCGTTCCCGCATGAAGGCCAGCTTGATCCGGAACGGCTCCCGCGGCGATTCCGCCGGCACACCGGTCGCCGGCGGACTCGCCGCCTCGCGGGCGAGATCGGCAAGCAGGTCCGGCAGCACCGCCACCCGCCGGTCCGAGAGCGACAGTTCCCGGCGGAGACCGTCGATCGCGTCGGCCCAGAGCGCCCGGGCCGCCGTTTCGAGGAGCCCGAACGTTTCGCGGGTGACGGCCGCCGTCACGTTGGGATTGCCGTCGCGGTCGCCGCCGATCCAGGAGCGATACCGGACCACCGGCGGCACCACCGGCCGCCGCCCGAAGGCCTCGGTCATCGCGTCGGCGAGGTCGCGGTGAATCAACGGCACGACGTCCCAGATCACCCCGTTCAGGTGATGAAGCCCGTTCCGGACCTCGTCGAGCACGTCGACCCGGCGGGAGCGGATCTCGTCGGTCGCGGCGAGCAGTGCCAGCGTCTGCCGCGCCCGGCTCTCGTTGCGGTCGAGCTCGAGCGGGGTGGCGTCCGCCGAATCGCGCACGGCCACGCAGTCGGCCAGAACCCGCTGGATCTCGAGCACGGTACGCCGGCGGGTCTCGGTCGGGTGGGCGGTGAGGGTCGGCTGGATGTCGAGCCCGCCCAGCAGCTCGAGCGTGGCCTCGGCCGTGAGACCCCGGGCGGCAAGCGCCAGCACCGCTTCTCGAATCGACTCGGGGCGGGGCGCGCCGGAACGCTCGCGCCGGCGGTTCACCCGGGCGATCTGGAGCTGCTCGGCCTTGTTGCGGAGGTGAAACCGGATGGCGAGGCGCTTGAGAATGCGCTGGATCGTCGGCAGGGGCAGATCGGCCAGCGGCCGGTCCGCGAGGTCGCCCGCGAGGACGGCCCGGGCCACCGACCGGACCCGTTCTTCCTCCGGAGGTGCCGGCAGCACCGCGTCGAGCAGCCCGTGGAGCCACTCGACGTCCCGGTGCAGGGCGTCAGTCACGGTCCCGGCCGGCGACCGGCCCCGGCTCCGGGCGCCGGATCAGCCCCGGCCCTCGACCTGCGTCAGCGCCCGGTCCAGCACGTCGAGCGCAAAATCGACGTCCTCGGCCGTGATGATCATCGGCGGCTTGATCCGGAGGACGTTGCCGTCGATCCCGCCTTTTCCGACGAGGAGGCCCATCTCCTTGGTGGCGTCCAGCACCGCACCGGTCTCCTTGGTGGCCGGCTCCTTCGTGGCCCGGTCCCGGACGAGTTCCACGCCGAGCATCAGGCCCATGCCGCGCACGTCACCGACCAGCGGGTGGGACTCCTTGAGCTTCTCGAGCCCGGCCTTGAGCCGCCCACCGATGACCCGGCTGTTCTCCTGCAAGCCGTCTTCGTCGATCACATCGAGCACCGCGAGGCCCGCCGCCGCCGACACGGGATTGCCGCCGAAGGTGTTGAGATGGAGCCGCTGGGTCAGCGCCTTGGCGATCTCGGCCCGGGTCGTCACCGCGGCGATCGTCTGGCCGTTGCCGAGGCTCTTGGCCATGGTGACGATGTCCGGCACCACGCCCCAGTTCTCGAAGCCCCAGTAGTGATTGCCGGTCCGGCCGAAGCCGGTCTGGACTTCGTCGGCGATCGCCAGACCGCCGTGGGCCCGGACCGTCTCGTAGGCCTCGCGGAGATAGTTCGGCGCGCTGCCGGTCACACCGCCGACGCCCATGAGCGGTTCGCAAATGAATCCGGCGACCCGCCCGGGCGTGGAGAACCGGATCAGGTTCTTCATTTCCCCGATGCACTGAGAGGCGATGTCCTCCGGCGTGCCGCGGAAGAGACTGCGATAGGGATCCGGATTGACAGTGTGATGGATCCCGAACGCCTGCGGCACCGGCGGCTTCCACGTCTGATGCGAGGTGAGCCCGGTCGTCGACGGCGAGGTACCGTGGTAGGCATTCCGGACGGCGATCATGTCGTAGTTCCCGGTATAGAGCCGGGCCATCGTGACCGCGAGGTCGTTCGCCTCGCTCCCGCTGTTGACGAAGTAGGTCACCTCGAGCCCCGGCGGCATCTTGCCCGCCAGCCGCTTGGCCAGCATCGGCAGATTCGGGTTGAGGTACACGGTCGTCGTGTGCTGGAGCGTGTCGATCTGTTCCTTCACCCGGGCCGTGATCTTCGGATTGCAGTGCCCGCAGCCGACGGTCACGATCCCGGCGAAGAAATCGAGATACCGCTTCCCGGCGTCGTCCCAGACGAATTGCATGTGGCCCTCCACGATCATCAGCGGTTCGCTGTAGAGCATGAAGAGCGACGGGTGGAGGTACTGCTTCCGCATCGCCAGCACATCCGCGCGCGAGGGCCCGGTGTACTTCCGGGGCACGTGCGAGGTGGGCGGCATGATCAGATGTTCGGTGGCGGTCATGGCAGGTCTCGACCGTTGGGGTTCTGGTGCGCTGCGAGGGCGCCGCGGGTCTAGCGCGGCCGGCGGCGGGATCCGGGGGCCGGTTTCCGGCGCCGCCCCGCCTGCTCCGCTAGAAGATGCCCATCCGCGAGGACCTGCGCCACTTCCTTCCAGGAGACCCGCCGGTCGAGCCACATCCCGACCCAGCCGCTCGGTCCGACGTAGGGCGGCACGAAGAACCGGTCCGGCCGGGCGCGGATCATGAACTCCTGGTTCTCGAGGGTGGATTTCACCCAGACGGCGGTCCGCCCGTTGCCGTGGTGGGAGTCCGGACTCGCATACATGGCGAACATCCGGTCCGCGGTCCGGAACGTCGGCTCGCCGTGGGCCAGTTTCTCGACGGTGCCCGGCAGGGCCATGGCCATCTTGCGAAGGCGATCCGCCACGACCGGATCGGGGCGGGTCCGCGGCGCGGCGCTGGCGGGCCCGGCCTTGGCCCGGACCACGGGCTTCGAGCCCGTTTTCGGTGAGCGTTTCGGCATGGTCGCAAGGTAATCCACCGCGGTCACGGGCTCCCGGCCGCCCAAACCGGGGCCGCCCGAACGCACGCCGACCGAGCCCGGGTCACGGCCGGCGGAGGCCCGCGGTATGATTGAGGCATCCATCCCCACCCGGACGTCTCATGCGATTCGCCGCCCTGCCGATCCTGCTGCTCACCGCGCCGGCTGCCGCCCAGACGGCTGCGCCGCCGGACCTCGATGCCTACGTCGGCCGGGTCATGAAAGCGTTCGACGTGCCCGGGGTATCCCTGGCCATCGTGAAGGACGGCCAGGTGGTGGTGACGAAGGGCTACGGAGTGCGCCGCCTGGGCACCCCCGAGCCGGTGGACGCCCATACCCTCTTCGGCATCGCCTCGAACACCAAGGTCTTTACCGCCACCGCGCTGGGCCTGCTGGTGGAGGAGGGCCGCATCGAGTGGGATGCGCCGGTCATCCGCTACCTGCCCTCGTTCCGGCTCTCCGACCCGTACGTCACGGCGCAGCTCACCGTCCGCGACCTCCTCGTCCACCGGAGCGGCCTCGGCCTCGGCGCGGGCGACCTCCTCTGGTGGCCGCCGAGTACCTACGATCGCAAGGAGATCGTCCGGCGCCTCCAGTATCTCCCGCTCGCCACGAGCTTCCGGAGCGCCTACGCCTACGACAACGTGCTCTACTCGGTGGCCGGCGAGGTGATCGAGGCCGTGAGCGGCCAGAGCTGGGAGACCTTCGTCGAACAGCGAATCCTCCGGAAGATCGGCATGACCGAGAGCAGCGTCCGGCACTCCGGGTCCGCCAACGGCGGCAACGTCGCCTCCCCGCACGCACCCGTGGAGGGAGCCGTCCGGCCGGTGGAGCCGTTCGGCGGCGACAACGTCAACCCGGCCGGCGGCATCAACTCGAACGCGGTGGAAATGGCGAAGTGGGTCATCGTCCAGCTCGACTCCGGCCGGACCGTCGACGGCAGCCGGCTCTTCCGCTCCGGCCTCACCCGCCAGATCCAGTCGATCGTGACCCCGATTCCATTCGGCAATCCGCCCCCGGAGCTCGCTCCACTGAAACACTCGTTCCAGGGCTACGGCCTCGGCGAAGGGATTCTCGACTACCGCGGCACCAAGCTGGTGACCCACACCGGCGGCCTGCCGGGCTTCGTCTCCCGGGTCGCCATGCTCCCGGAGCACCGCCTCGGCGTGGTGGTACTCACCAACCAGGAGGCGACCGCCGCGTTCGACGCGATCGTCAACCGGGTGTTCGATCACTACCTCAAGGCGCCCGCGTTCGACTGGCTGGCCGGCTACCAGGCCGTCACCGCCCGGGCCGCCGAACAGGTGGCCGCCATCGAACGGAAAGCGGCGACCGATCGCAACGCCGCCAGCCGGCCGTCGCTGCCGCTCGAGCGCTACGCGGGGAACTACGAGGATCGCTGGTATGGCGACATCGGCATCGGCCTGGAGGGTGGCCGTCTGGTGATCCGGTTCTCCCACTCACCGGACCTGGTGGGCGACCTCGAGCACTGGCAGTACGACAGCTTTCTCGTGAAGTGGCGGAACCGGGAACTCCGGGCGGATGCCTATCTCACGTTCGCGCTCGGGCCGGATGGTTCGGTCGAACGCGCCAGAATGCTGCCGGCCTCCCCGCTGGTGGACTTCAGTTACGACTTCCAGGATCTGGAGTTGCTCCCGGCCCATCGCTGACGGCCCGACGCCGGCGGGTGAGCCCGGCTTGGCACCGCACCGGACCTCGGGCGAGACGAGCCCGGTTCAGAAATCGTTGTCGAAGCTGACGATTTCGAATCGGCCGCCGCGTTCGATGACGGCGCCGAACAGCCGCAGGGTCACGGCCTGGCCGTCCCGGACGAGACTCACCCGGCAACCGGTCCAGATCCGGTTCTCTCCCTCGGTTTTCGGCTCGGCATCGCACTGGTGGCCGCGATACTCCAGCCGGTGGCCCCCCAGCTCGCGAAATGCGCGCAGGACGCCGCGCCGGCTCTTCTCCTGAAGCTGGAACCAGGCCAGACCCGGCGGCAGTTCGTACGGCGGCTGAGCCGTTGCCGTGGACGGATAGTACAGCCAGGCGAACTCGGCCTGGTTGAGTGCCAGTGGTTCGAACGCCGTCGTGTCGCCGGCGGCGAGTGCCGCCAACACGCCCCGAGCCAGGACTTCCACCGAGGCCGCGGTACCCCGCAGGGCCGCCGGCTCGGTGAGCCCCGCCCGGAAGCGTTCGAGCATCACCGGCATCGGGAAAACGCTGTCGACCACGCCGGCCGCGGCGGAATCGCCGGCGGGCGCGGCAGCGGATTCGGCATCCCCGCGCCGCCCGCAGGCCCCGAGCAGTACCCCGAGCAACACCAGCAAAGAACGGTTGCTGCGCATACCCCATCCGATCGAGGAAGTCCCGCCAACAGAAGGGCCGGCCCGAGAGAACGTACTCGGACCGGCCGAGACCGGAGGTCGCGAGAATGGTCTCGCGCCCCCGGATCAATCCTGCCCTAGTTCCGGTACCAGCGCGTCCAGCCGGCGTACCACGGCGTCGCCGCGGCGGGATCGAGAGCGCCTACATAGGCCGTGGCCGGCATGTCCCCGCCAAAGTAGTTCGTGACCCGCGCGGCAAGCGGAGTGCCGGCGAACGAGTTCTTGCCGCCGGTCCGGGCCGCCGCGCCCGTGGCGAGGCCAAGGTTCAGATTGGCTTCGGTGACCGCGGTGGCGGAGCCCGGCAGCGCGCCGGCGAAGACGGCCGCCATCGTGGCGGTGCTCACGCTCCACTGCGCGGCGCTGTCTCCGACCACGAATCCGAAGCGCCCGCTCGCCGCCGCCTCGAAGTTCGCACCGTTCTCGACCAGGTAGACGTTCCGGATGTAGAGCGAGTCCGCATCCATCAGGGTCTTGCTCTCGGCGTCGCGGATGCTGAAGCCGACGCCGGGCCACCGCGCCAGAATGCCGTTCACGAAGTTGCCGCCGGAGCCGCGCCGGACCACCGCCGCGTTGCCGTCCGTGGCCGAGAAAACCCCGGTGCCCGGGCCGACGATGGTGAAGTTCGCCCACACCGGCTGGGAGTACGGGGCGTTCGCATAGGTACAGCCGGCCTTGTCGTTCTCGCAGCCGTCGCCCTCGAAGCCGCGGGGGTCGCTCGAGGTGGTGCCGGTGCCGGGCCGCGGCGTGAGCACCGAGGTCTGCAGGGCGATCAGGTACTGCCCCCGGACCCGGGTGCCTTCCGTCCAGTCGAAGTGGTCGTCACCCGACTCGAACGACACCATGTGGCGGACGTCCGGACCGCCGCCGAAGAACTCGAAGCTGTCGTCGAGACCGGCGACCGACTGCACATAGTCGTACTTGGTGGTGCGCCCAACCGCGTAGCTCGAGATCGAGTTGAGTTCCTGGCCGCCGCCGTTTGAGACGTCGAACCCGGCGAACTCGATCCGGACGTAGGTGAGCGAGCCCGAATCGTCGTTGAAGTTGGTGCCGCCGGCGTAGTTCTCGGCCGCGCCGGTCGGACCCTCTGTGAAGATCGGGTTGGCCGTGCGGTTGATCGGCGCGTTGCCGACGATCACGATGCCGCCCCAGTCGCCGGGCGCGCGATTCCCGGCCGACCGGGCCGAGGTGAAGACGACCGGTGCGGTGGCGGTGCCGTTCGCGACGAGCTTCGAGCCCCGGAGGATCCAGAGCGAGCTGCCCGGCACCAGGGTGTCGCCGATGATGGTGGTCCCGGCCTGAATGGTCAGGGTGGCACCGTTGCTCACCTTCACGAAGCCGCTCAAGGTGTAGGTCGTGTCCGAATAGAGCGTGCGGCTCAGCGTGACGCCCGTGATCGTCGCGGTCTTCGGGCCCTCCTGGCCGGTCGTCGCCGAGGCGCTCGAGCTGTTGGAGCTCTTGACGGTGCCGTTGACCGCCCGCACCTGGTAGGTGTACTGGGTCGAGGGCGACAGGCCGGCGTCCGTGTAGGCCGTGGACGTCAACCCGGTGCCGACCGTGGTGAAGTTGCCGCCGGCGCCGCTGGACCGATCGACCGCGTAGCCGGTCGCGTTGGACACCTGGTTCCAGGTGACCTGGATCGAGGTGGTGGACAGCGAAGCCGCCGCCACACCGGTCGGCGCGGCAACGGTCACCGGATCGGGCTCGGTCGTATCACTGCCGCACGCAGCGAAAGCGGCGCCCAGCAGCAACACACCGCCAAGGCGAAGGAAGCGACCTGATGCAAAGGACACGGGGCAGTTCTCCATCTGGGGCAAGCGGGACATTGGGATACCTTCTGCCAGCAGCTGGAAGAACACCTTCGTTTGTACACGAACGGCCAACTTGAGGTAACGATTGGGTCGCATGGGCCAATGAGAAACGGGCTCCGGAACCGCGGTTCCGGAGCCCGTATTCGCTTGGGGGATCGGTGCTTCCGACGGCCGGCCTCCTAGCGGAGACTCCAGCTGAAGCCGACCCCGACCCCGCGGCCCGTCAGGTAACGATATCGGACCACGTCACCCTGGCGTTCCTCGTAGGCCGAGTTGAGCAGGTTGGTGGCGTCGAGCTTGGCATCGAGGCTGCCCGAGACGGGGAGCCGCACCGAAAAGTCGAGCCGGGGCCGGGGCCGCTCGTAGGTGTCCACCTTGAGCGGCGTCACCGCGGCCGAGCTGATTCGCTTGCCGACGACGTTGAACAACAGCGTGGCGCTGGTCCCGCCCAGGCTCGAGTAGGTCAGGCCGGTGTTCACGACGTAGGGCGCCTGGCCCACCATCGGCCGGTTGTCGTTGGTCAGCGCCGACAGCTGGCTGTTGCTGGTGTTGATCCGGCTCTTCATCAAGGTGACGTTGCTGAAGAACCCGAACGGCTGGAGGCTCTGCGCCAGGAAGCCGAGGCCCTTCCGGATCTCGATCTCCACGCCGTAGTTGAACGCCGACTCGGCGTTGATGAAGCTGAGCTGCGACACGCCCGACGTCGCGACGTCCACCTGCTCGATCGGCCGGTCGAAGTGCTTGGCGAACAGCGCCACGCTGACCAGTTCGCCGAAGCTCGGATACCACTCCCAGCGGGCGTCGAAGTTCTGGACCAGGGTCCGGACCAGACTCGAGTCGCCGAAAACCTCACGCTCGCCCAGCATGTCGCGATAGCTGATTGGCGCCAGCTCGCGGTACTCCGGCCGCGCCAGCGTCTGCGATGCCGAGATCCGGAGTGTCTGCGCCTCGGTCAGGTTGGCGTTGAGCGCCAGCGAGTAGAGGACGTCGGTGTTCTTCCGGGTGATGTCGACCACCGCGGCCGCCACCGGATCGGCCTGCATGTCGAGATCCCACTGCTCGACCCGGGCGCCGCCCACGACCCGGAGGCTCCGGCCGAGAGGCACCTCGGCCATGGCGTAGCCGGCGGTGACCTTGTCGACCGCGTTGTACGAACCGCCCGCCGTGTTCGGCTCGATGGTGATCTTGGTGTTGCTGCCCTCGGTGTAGGGCCCGTTGAACAACTCCTCCGGCGTGCCGACCCGCTGGGCGGGACCAAGCCCGATCGCCCGGAGGTTGTAGGAGGCCGTCTGGGCATCCCGGGTCGTGCGCCGGTACGCGCCGCCGAACTGGATCGTCGTCGGCAGGTCGCGGCGGCCCACCGTGAGGGTGTAGGCCAGCGAGCCGTTGAGGGCGTTCTCGGTCAGGTCCGAGGCCGTCCGCTTGGCCGCCTCGGGAATGAAGCCGAGCCAGGCCAGCGGGAGGCGTTCGCCGGTGGCCGCGAACTCGTAGCCGTACGCCAGGTCGGCCCGGTCCGGCTCCTGCCGGCTCACGCCGGACGAGGTGACCGACCAGTTGACCCGGTGATGGTCGGAGATCTGGTGCTCCGCCTTGATCTGGTTCGAACGGACCGTGCGCTCCACGTACTGGAGCGAGGTGCGCCGCACGCTGTCGACCTGCTGGAACTCCTCCAGGGTGCCCCAGTCGAGGTGGGCGTTGTTGTCCGCGGTCCGGTTGTAGGTGTTGTTGAGTTCGAGCTTGGTGCTCTGACCGACCCAGGTGCTCAGGTTGAGCAGGCCGCCCCAGAGGACGCTGCTCAGGCCGGTGCTGCCGGTGAACGCGTTGTACGGCTTCGGCGTGCCGGCCGTATCGGCCGGGACCGCGCGGGCCCGCACCTCATCGGTGTGCTGTTCCTGGCTCCGCGAGTAGGAGAACGACCCGACGTAGCCGATCCGCTGCCCGAAGACCGGGCTCTCGCCGCCCAGGGACACGCCGCCGGACACGTTCGGGGCCCCGTTCACCTCCCGGAAGCTCCAGTCGTTCGGCAGCTGCCGGATCAGGCTGTTGATGTCGGCGCTGGTGAGCTTGGTGAAGTCGGTGACGCCGGTCAGTGCGGTCGGCAGCGACCGGTTCGAGGCCGCCAGGGCGAGCCATTCGTTCCCGGCCGTCGGTGCCCCGACCAGGTTCTTGCCGGTTACCGCGGTGTTGAATCCGGTCGAGAGCGATGCCTTGAAGATCCGTTCCGCCGGGAACGAGCGGGTCCGGAGGTTCACCTCGGCGCCGCTGAAATCGCCCGGCAGGTCCGGCGTGAAGGTCTTCGACACCGTGATCGCGTCCAGGAGGCCGGACGGGAACAGGTCGAGCGGCACGACTTTCTTTTCCGGTTCCGGGCTCGGGACCCGGGCGCCGTTGAGCGACGTCGTGGTGTAGCGCTCGCCCAGGCCGCGGACGAAGACGTACTTGCCGTCGTTGACCGTCACACCGCTCACCCGCTGGACGGCCTGGGCGGCGTCGCTGTCGGGGCTCTTGTCGATCTGCTCGGCCGTCGTGGTGTTGGTAACGCCAACCGCGCTCCGCTGTTCGTCGAGGGCGGCGGCCACGCTGCCCTTCTCGAGTTCCGCCGTCACCTTGAGTTCGGCGATCTCGATCACCGAATGGGTGAGCGAGAGGTCCTGCTGCACCGTGCCGCCGTCCGGGACCTTGACCCCCGACACTGTCTTCGCGGTGTAGCCGATGAAGGTCACCCGAACCGACTGCGGACCGGCGGGAACGTCGGCCAGCACGTAGCGGCCGTCGACGCCGGACTGAGCCCGCGCCTGGGCGCCGACCACGCTGAGGATGGCGCCGGCCACCGGCTGGCCGGTCTCGCCGTCGACCACCCGGCCGACGATCCTGCCCGTTTGAGCCGCCGCCGAACCCGCCATCAACGTCGCCGCCATCAGGCCGGCGATCACTCCGATCGTCTTTCGCAACCTGTCCTCGCTGTACCGGATCGACCTACGCGACCCGGCCGAATGGACGGGGCGCAGCCGATTAAATCGAAGGTTCGCCGCCTTCGATCCGGTCAAGGACTTGTCACCGTGATGTAACGGAGGCGCCGGAGGTGACGAATGAGGCACAAATGCGTCACTTCCGGGGCCCCTAAGTCGTAGGGACGGGCTGGGTTCGGCCGATGCGCGCCGCGGGCGGCGGCGCGGTATGATTCTGCCCAGCCCCCCTCTGGAGCCTGTCATGGACAACTGGTCGCGCCGCCGTTTTCTCGTCACCGGAGCCGCCGCTGCCGCCGCGGCCCGGACCGGATCGTGGCTGCTTCAGCGGCCGGCCCCCCGATCGATCCTGATCCTCGGCGGCACCGGGTTCATCGGGCCGCACCTGGTGTGGCTGGCCGTGGACCGCGGACACCGGGTTACGACCTTTACCCGGGGCCGCCGGGAGGCCGATCTGCCGGACCAGGTCGAACGCCTGACCGGCGACCGAAACGGCCAGCTCGACGCCCTTCGGGATCGGCGGTGGGACGCCGTGGTCGACGATTCCGCCACCAATCCGGACTGGGTCCGGCTGTCCGCCGCCCTGCTCGCACCGGCCACGGGGCGCTACCTGTTCACCTCGTCGACCGGCGTCTACTACCCGTACCTGCGGAAGGGGCTCGCCGAGGCGGACGCCGTCCATACCGAGCTCCGGGATCCGAAGGACGGGTCCGAAAGCTTCGGCACCAGGAAAGCGCAGTGCGAAGCCATCGTCGGGGACACGTTCGGCGACCGGGGAACGGTGGTCCGGCCTACCTATATCGTCGGGCCCGGCGACTACACCGACCGGTTCACCTACTGGCCGGTGCGGCTTCGGCGAGGGGGCGAGATCCTCGCGCCCGGCGGCCGGCGCGACCCCGTGCAATTCATCGACGTGCGGGACCTCGCGGCGTTCATGCTCGGCCTGGTCGAGGGAGACGCGGGCGGGATCTACAACGCGGTGGGACCGCGCGAACCGATGGGGATCGAGCGGTTTCTGACGGAAGCGGCCGCGGCGCTGGACGTTCGACCCAACCTGGTCTGGGTCGAGGATCACCAGTTCCTGGCCACCAACGGCATCGAAGGCATGGTCCCGTGGATCCTGCCGGCGGGCAACGACCTTGGCCACACGTCGATCGTGTCGACCCGGTCCTGGGACCGGGGATTAGCGCCCCGGCCGGTCGCGGAGACGGTTCGCGACACGGCTGCCTGGTTCGACGGGCTGCCGGCCGACCGCCGGGCCGCCGCCCGCTGGGTGATCACCGCCGAACGCGAGGCCGAACTCCTGGCCGCCTGGCGGGCCCGCGGCTAGGACATCCAGTTCGTGCCGGCCTCGCGGTGCCACTTGATCGTGGTCTTCCGGCTTCGGGTCCAGAATTCGATCGATCCGGTGCCGGTGATGTCGCCCACGCCGAACTTCGACTCGTTCCACCCGCCGAAGGAGAACGGCTCGCGCGGCACCGGGACCCCCACGTTCACCCCGATCATCCCCGCGTGCGCCTTGGCCGCCACGTACTTCGCCACTCCGCCGCTTTCGGTATAGATCGACGCCGCGTTGCCGTACGGTGAGGCGTTCTCGACCGCCAGCGCCTCGTCCACGTCGGCGGCCCGGACGATCGCCAGCACCGGGCCGAACACCTCTTCCTGGGCGATCCGCATGTCGGGCCGGACGCCGTCGATGACGGTCGGGCCGACGTAGAAGCCGTTCTCGTGGCCGGGTACGGTCACGCCACGCCCGTCGAGCAGGACCCGGGCACCCGCCGCTTCGGCCTCGGTGATGTAGCGCTCGATCCGCTCCTTGGCCGCCGCGGAGATCACGGGGCCCAGGGTCTTGCCGGGAACCAGTTCGCGGGCCACATCGACCAGCCGCTGGATGACGGGGTCGGTGGCCGCCACCGCGACCATGACGGATGCCGCCATGCACCGCTGGCCGGCGCAGCCCGCCATCGAGGCCACGATGTTCGCCGCCGCCATCTCGCGGTCCGCATCGGGCATCACGATCAGATGGTTCTTGGCTCCGCCCAGGGCCAGCACTCGCTTGAGATTGGCCGTCCCCCGCCGGTACACGGCCTTGGCCACGGCCGTGCTCCCCACGAACGAGACCGCCTCGATGTCGGGATGGTCGCAGATGGCCTCGACCGCGTCCCGCCCGCCGTGCACCACGTTGAACACGCCCGCCGGCAGGCCGGCCTCCGCCAACAGGTCGGCAATCCGGTTCGCGGACAGCGGCACCAGCTCCGACGGCTTGAGGAGCATCGCGTTGCCGAGCGCCAGCGCGTTCGGGATGGTCCAGTTGGGCACCATGTTGGGGAAGTTGAACGGGGTGATCGATGCCACCACACCGACCGGCCAGCGATCGATCCGGCAGTCCACGCCGCGGCTCACCTCGAGGATCTCGCCGTGCGCCACCTGCGGCAGCGAACACGCGAACTCGGCGCATTCGATGGCCCGTTCGACTTCCGCCCGGGCTTCCGAGTGGATCTTGCCGTTTTCCTCGGTGATCAGGGCGGCCAGGTCGTCCACGTCGCGCTCGAGCAGCGCCTTGTAGCGGAAGAAGACCTGGACCCGGTCCTTGATCGGCGTGGCGGCCCAGGCTGCCTGGGCCAGGCGAGCCGTCTGCGCCGCGTGATCGACCTCCGCGGCGGTGGACAGCGCGACGCGGCTGATCTCGGTGCCGGTGCGCGGGTCGAGTACGGCGATGGTCGAACCGGCCGGTTCGAGGCGCCGCCCGCCGACCACGTTGACTGCGGTGTCGTATTTCATCCGGAGCTGGGAGAGATTCGATGGAAATCTGGAGCCCCGGAGGCCGCCTGACCAGAGCGTCGGTCGGCCCGAGGTTCCCGCCTGAAGCCGGCATGAAGAAGGGTTGCGGCCCCGGTCACGTCCGAGTCACGTCCGGAGGCCAACTTGGAGCAGGATTCCGGTGGAGGTGTTCCATGTCACGCCGATTCGCCCTGGCCTCGTTGCTGCTCCTTGCCGGCGCGGGAGGTTGTCTCTTTCCGACCGGGCTCTGTCGCGACGAGACCCGAGCCATCACCGTGGACGCCACGCTCACCGCTGTCGCCGGGACGGACACCGGCCGGGTCTATCTTTCGCTCTTCGAGGCCCGCCGCGGCGAAGGCCACACCAGCAGCGAACAGTCGGTCGTGTATTCGGCCATCGGTTCGCTGGATCGGACGACGGTGACGGCGATCCACCTGCACCGCGGCTCGCCGGCCGGCGCCGGCGAGGTGCTCTACGAGTTTCCGCTGGTGCCGGGGAACGTCGAAAGCGTCATCACCAACACCTACACGCGCGAACCGTATGACGGTTCCACGGAGTTCCGCTACCTGTTCGCCCTCCTGCGCGACTCGATGACTTCCATCGACCTCCATGTCGCCGGGGCCGCCCCGCCGGCACTGATCGGACCGGCGATCCGCCTCTATCCGGACGAGGGCGACTGGTCGCGGGCGTACTGCAGCTAGGGTCCGTCGCGCGACACCGTGAAGCGGCAGCGTCGCCCGCCGGCCGCGAGAGCCACGTCCGCCCGGACCCGAGCCCGCGGTGCGACGAGCTCCCGGGCGGCGGCCGTCCTGACGACACCGCCTCCCAGGGCTACTTTTGATCGACTCCTCACGACCCGCCCCGCTTCGGTACGGGTCTCCTCCCGCCCCCGCCGCCCGATGACCAAACCCTACCTGCTGGCAGAATCCACCTGGGAAACGCTCCGCCGGCACCGGTATGAGGTCGCGGTGCTGCCGTGGGGAGCCACCGAGGCGCACAACCGCCATTTGCCGTGCGCCACCGACACGATCCAGTGCGATGCCGTGGCGGCCGCGGCGGCGGAGATCGCCTGGGCCGCCGGTGCGAAGGTGCTGGTGCTTCCCACCGTGCCGTTCGGGGTCCAGACCGGCCAGCTCGACATTCCCGGCTGCCTCAATCTCAATCCGAGCACCCAGCTGGCGGTGCTCGCCGATCTGGCCGCGAGCCTCGGCCCGACCGGGGTCCGGAAGCTCGTGATCCTCAACGGGCACGGCGGCAACGACTTTCGCCAGATGATCCGGGAACTCTCGCCCCGAACCAGCCTGTTTCTCTGCCAGCTGAACTGGTACACGGCGGTGAATCCGGCGGGGTATTTCGAGACGCCGGGGGATCACGCGGGAGAGCTGGAGACCAGCGTGATGCTTCACGTGGCGCCGGGGCTGGTCGCGCCGCTCGAGACGGCCGGCCCCGGATCCGCGCGGCGATTTCGGGTCGAGGGACTGGCTGATGGCACCGCCTGGGCGCCCCGCCGGTGGACCAGCGTGACCGAGGACACCGGTGTCGGCGACCCCCGGGCCGCCACCGCCGCGAAAGGTGCTAGTTTCCTCGGCGCCGTAGCGGAGAAGGTCGGCCGGTTCCTCGCCGACCTGGCCGCCGCGGATCCCGACGACCTCTACCACTGATGCGGACGGCCTCCTGGTGACCCTCTACGACATCTCCGCCCGCCGGATCGACGGCACCGAGCAATCGCTGGCCGACTACCGCGGCCAGGTACTCCTCATCGTGAACGTGGCGAGCCGCTGCGGTTACACGGTGCAGTACAAAGGGCTCGAGGCCCTGTACCGCCGTCAGCGGGATCGGGGCTTCGCGATCCTCGGCTTCCCGTGCGACCAGTTCGGCCACCAGGAACCCGGGACCGAGGAGGAGATCGCCCGCTTCTGCGGCGTGAAGTACGACGTCACGTTCCCGATGTTCGCCAAGATCGAGGTCAACGGCGACGGGGCCCACCCGCTCTATCAGTACCTCAAGACCCGCCAGCGCGGGGTCCTCGGAACCGAGAGCATCAAGTGGAACTTCACGAAGTTCCTGGTGGATCGGCGCGGCCAGGTGGTCGAGCGGTTCGCGCCGAAGGACACCCCGGAGGCCATCGAGGCGGACATCCTGCCGCTCCTCGACGAAATCGTTCCGGCCTAGCCCTCAGGAACGGAACTCGGGCAGGCGCAACACATCGAGGGCGAAGTCGACGAGGAGCCGGAGGACCGGCCCGAGGCGGGTATAGTCCATCGGCTTCTCGACCAGCAGCGTCGCCCCGCTGGCGTAGCATCGCTCGATCAGCTGCTCGCTCACCGCGGTACTGAAGATGACCACCGGCAGGCGCCGGCCGACCCGGTCGGCCCGCAGCAGCCGGAGCGCGTCGATCCCGTCCATCGCCTGCATCCGCTGGTCCAGCAGAATCAGATCCGGAACCGGGAAGGCCTGCCGGTCGGCGTACTTCCCCTTGCCCGCCACGAAGTCGACCGCCTCGGTGCCGTCCGACACCGAATAGATCGTGCATTTCTGGTCGAGGCTCTGGGCGCCGAAGGCGTGTCGGACCAGGAGATGGAACGACTCGTCGTCGTCGGCGTGAAGAATCCGGAGCGGGGTCCGACTGTCCATCGGCAGGCGTTGCTCCTCATGATGAGGCGGCGAGACTGCGGGTCGCCCGGCTCACTTCGTCGAGCAACCCCTCGGGCGTCAAATCCGATTTGGAAAGATAACCGCCGATCAGCCCGCGGTAGTTGCTCCGATCCACGCCGTCCCCGTGCCCCGAAATGACCACGATGCCGACCGATCGCCCGAGGAGTTCCCGCACCCGCGAAATCAGCTCGAGACCGTGGCCGTCCGGGAGCGAGAGATCGAGCAGCACCAGGTCGAAGTGGGTCTGGCGCAACTCGGTCTCGGCCTGGGCCATCGTCTGGCACCGGGTCAGCACGTAGTCGGTGCCGAGATGGCGGGCAATGACCTTGGCGTCCAGATCGTCGTCCTCGACCAGCAGCACCCGGGGTTGTCGCACGGCGGCATTCGCCTCGCCGCCGGTCGCCCGGGGCAACGGGACCCGCGCGGTGAACTTGGCCCCCTCGCCGGGCTGGGAGGTGAGGACGATGCTGCCGCCGAGGCGCTGGAGGAGCCGCTTGACCGCGAGGAGCCCGATGCCGGACCCGTCGGCCACCGCCGGATTGAGCCGCCGGAACGGCTCGAACACCCGGTTCTGGTTCTCGGGCGCGATGCCGGCGCCGTTGTCCGCCACCGACACCTCGAGCATGTCGTCGATCACGCGGCACGACAGGTCGAGACGCGGCTGGTCGCCGGTCGACCCGTACTTCAGGGCGTTCTCGATCAGGTTGCCGAGGATCTCGCCGAGGAAGGTCGTCGGAATCGCGTAGCGTCCCGTATCGCTGGTGCAGTTGACCCGCACGCCGCGGCGTTCGGCCTCCGGCTGGAACCGCTCGACCAGTTCATCGATCCATGGCTGAAGCGACACCGTCTCGACGGTGAGATCCCGCTGCCGGATCCCGGCGATGCTGGCCAGGTCGAACAGCATCTGCCGCATCCGCGAGCACTCGGCCTGGGCGCGCGCCAGCAGGTCGCCGGTCTGGTCGGGGTCGCTGGCGCCGTCCGCCATGAGCCAGAGCAGGCCGTCGAGGGCCAGGACCGGCCGCTTGAGATCGTGCGCCACGATCGAGAACATTTCTTCCAGCTCTTCGCGGCGGCCGGTGAGCTCCTGGTTGATCGCCGCCAGTTGGAGGCTGCCGGCCCGGGCCAGCTCATGCGCGTTCTTGAGCGCCGTCACGTCGAAGAAGGTGGCCACCACGCCTTGCGGCTGATCCGGTCCGGCGAGATAGGGCCGGATCCGGAGCAGCAGCCAGGCGCCGTCGAGGCTCCGGGTTTCCCGCTCGATGAGCTGCCCGGTCTCCACCACGGTCCGCACGTCCGTCACGAACTCCGGACCGAGGTTGTGGGCGAAGTGCTCGATCGACCGGCCCACGTCCTGTTCGCGGAGCGGCACGATCGGCTCGATGGCCGGCGTGAACCGGCGGATCGTCAGGTCGGAGCTCAGAAACAGCACCCCGACGTGGATGTTGTGAAGGAGGTTGTGGAGGTCCGCGGCCAGCACGGCGAGTTCCTGGTGCTTCTTCTGGTACTCGATGTTGACCGTGAAGAGCTCCTCGTTGACCGACTGGAGCTCCTCGTTGGTGCTCTGGAGTTCCTCGTTCGAGGCGATCAGCTCCTCGTTCGTGCTCTGCTGCTCCTCGTTGGCGCTCTGGAGTTCCTCGATCGAGGCCTGGAGGCTTTCCCGGGTCTGGAGCAGCTCCGAGTGGAGCTCCGCCAGCCGGGCCGACGATGCCTCCGGGAGGCTGGCCAGGTCGGCGGACGCGGTGGCCGACGGATCGCGCCCCGCGACGAACAGCACCCGTTCGGGGTGCAGACTGCCCGGCGGGATCCGGCGCACCAGCAGGGTCGTCGCCGGCGTGTCGTCCGCCCCGGGCGGTACCAGATAGCGAATGTCGTCTTCGCCCCGACGGAGCCGTTGGAGGCCGGTGGTCAGGCCGACCGTGTGCGACTCGGCGAGGAGCCGCAGCGCATCGGTACTGGGCCGACCGACCGGGATCCGGAAGAGACCCAGGCCGTCGGCGATCAGCTCGAGCAGGGCGCCGTCCGGACTCAGCACCGCGATCGTCCGGCCGTCGGCGGCCGCGAGCGCCTGGAGCACGCTCCGGGTGCCGTCGGCGTGATCACGGGAGCCCGGGTTCCGGCGCGGGACGACGAAGGGCGGATCCCGGGTGACCCCGCGCGTTCGCACGCCGGCGAAGGAGGCGGTACCGGTCCGGCGGAAAAGCTTGTTCCGGGCGTCGAGCACCTCGAACTCGGACTCCAGATCGCCGAGGTTCTCCGCCGTACCGAGGAGCAGCAGCCCGCCCCGTTTCAGCGCGAAGTGCAGGGTGACCAGCGCGACGTGATGGGCTTCCGGGTTGAGATAGATGAGCAGGTTCCGGCAGCTTACCAGGTCGATCCGGGTGAAGGGCGGGTCCTTCACGAGATTGTGGCGGGCGAAGACGATCATCTCCCGCAGCTCCTGACGGGCGGCGACCGTATGGCTCCCGAGCGTGAAGTACCGGCTGGCCCGGGCCGGGCCGATGTCGTGGGTCACCGAGATCGGATACGTGCCCCGGCCGGCCAATGCCAGGGATTCCTCGTCGATGTCGGTCGCGAAGATCTTCACGTCCCGCTTCAGGCCGTTGACCTGCAGCGCCTCGAGGATCAGCATCCCGATCGTGTACACCTCTTCGCCGGTGGCGCAGGCCGGCACCCAGACCCGGAACTGTTCGTCCTCCGGGCACCGCAGCAGGCCGGCCGCGAGCTGGGCCTGGAGCAGGTCGAACGCCGCGGGATCCCGGAAGAAGCCCGTGACGCCGATCATGGTGTCGTGGATCAGGGCGCGGGCCTCGAGGGGGTCGAGTTCGAGACGTTCGACGTAGCGGGACACGGAGTCCTCGCCCAGGAGCGTCATCCGCCGGAGGATCCGCCGGCGGAGCATCGACGATCGCAGGTAGCCCAGGTCAACGTGCTGATGCGCCAGGAGCACGTCGACGACCTGGCGGACGTCGTCGCCGGCCGCATCCCCGTCGAGGAGGGCGCTGCGATCGGTGGTGACCCGCTTCAGCATCGCGGCCAGGTCGGCCGGGTCGCCCTGGCCGTCGGCCGATCCGGTGTCGAGTGCCGACCGGGGCATCCCGTCGAACCGGGCCGATTCCGGGCTCTGCACCAGGACGGTGCCGCCGGCATCCTTGAGGTCCCGGACCCCGCGGGATCCGTCGGTGCCGGACCCCGACAGGATCACCGCGGTTGCCGAGGGCGCTCCCGGGGAAGCGGCGACCGACCGGAGCAGAACGTCGATCGGCAGCTGGACGGTGTGCGTGGTCCGGTCCTGGGACTGGAGGCGGAGGCGGCCCTCCTGCCACACGACGTTCTTGCTGGGCGGAATGAAGTAGACCGCGTTCGCCTCCGGCACCATGCCGTCGTCGATCGTCAGGACCGGCATCGAGGTCCGCCGACCGATCAATTCCGGCATCAGGCTCTTGAATTCGGGCGACAGGTGGACGACGACCAGGAAGGCCACGCCCAGGTCAGCCGGGACCCGCTCGAAGAACACCTCGAGGGCCTCGAGACCGCCCGCCGAGGCCCCGACGCAGACCAGCGAGGGACTTCGGACGGCCGCGGCACCACCGGACTCGGGCGGGGCGGGGAACGACGGTTTGGATCCGGGCATGTCCCAGCGCTCCTCCGGCGCAAGGTGTCGGCCGCAATGGCGCAGGCCGGCGACGAGGTCCTCGAAGTTGTCCGGCTTGACCAGATAGTCGGCGGCGCCAAGTTCCCGGCAGCGGTCCTGGTCCAACCCCCGGCTCGAGGTGCTCATGACCACGACCGGAACGTCGGCGAACTCGGGTTCGGCGCGGATCGCCGACAGCAGCTCGTACCCGTTCATCCTCGGCATGTTGAGGTCGAGGAGAACCAGCGCGGGCCGCGGGTACCGCTCGGCCTCGGCGAACTGGCCCCGGTTACGGAGATAGTCGAGCGCCTGTTCGCCGTCGGTCACGAAGCGGGCCCGCGCCGAGAGGCCGAGGGTCGCGAGGGCGCGAGCCACGCTCTTGGCGTCGAGCTCGTCGTCGTCGACCACCAGAACGGGACGCGTCATGCGGTCTCCGCCAGCGCCGGCGCCGGAAGGACCCGGGTCGGCGGCACCAGGAAGGAAAACGTCGTCCCGGACCCCGGCGTCGACTCGACCGTCACCGTCCCGCCATTGAGTTCGACGATCCGCTTCACGATCGCCAGCCCCACGCCTGAGGTCCGGACGTCGTCCTTGGGCCGGAGCGTCTGGAACAGATCGAAGATCCGGCCGAAATGCCGCGGATCGATGCCGACGCCGTCGTCCCGAACCGCGAACCGGACCCCGCCGCCGGTTCGCTGCGACGACACCTCCACCCGGCGGAGGTCCGGCCCGCCGTGCGCCAGGGCGTTCACGATCAGGTTCTGGAACACCTGCCGCAGCTGGGTGGCGTCGTACTCCACCTCCGGGAACGGTCCGAGCAGCTCGATGGCGATCCCGGGCGGTCGTTCGATCGAGGCCACGACATCGGCCAGAAGGTCTCCCACCGCCACGGGCGTGTTGGCCACCGGAGCGCGGCTGACTCGCGAATAGGCGAGGATCCCGTCGATCAGGCCGGCGAGCCGGGCCACCCGTTGCCGCATCAGCCGGACGTTGTCCCGGCCGTCCTCGTCGACCACCGGACCGAAGTCGCGCTCCAGCCAATCGGCCACGATCGCGATCCCGCGCAGCGGGGCCTTGAGGTCGTGCGACACGACGTGGGCGAACTGCTCCAGGTCCGCGTTGCTCCGTTCGAGGCGGGCCGCGTAGTCGGCCACCCGGCTCTCCGCCGCTTTTCTGGCGGTGATGTCCGCCACCAGGCACAGCGTGTAGAGCTGCCCCCCGATGTTGATCGGCGTGAGACCGATTTCGACGGCCACCTCGCTGCCATCCTGCCGCACCGCGAAGAGGTCCCGCCCCTGGCCCATTCGCCGGGACGTCGGCTCGGCCAGGTAGCCCGCCCGGTTCCCCCGGTGCTCGGCGCGGCGGCCGGCCGGCACCAGCTGATCGACCGTCATGCCCGCGAGCTGGTCCCGGCGGTAGCCGAACAGGCGTTCCATCTCGGCGTTGACCAGCACGATCCTGCCGTCCGGCCCGACCACGCAGACCCCGGAGGGCGTCTGCTCCACGACTGCCCGGAATCGGGCCTCCGCCTGCTGCACCGGCGACAGATCGCTCGCCACCTTGGCGAAGCCCACGATCGCCCCGTCCCGATCGCGAATCGGCGACACACTCAGGGACACGTCGATCAGCCGGCCGGTGCGGTGGAGCCGGATCGTTTCGTGACGGGCCACCCGCTCGCCGGCCAGCGCCCGGCGGCGGAGATCCGCGGCTTCGGGCCGGCGGGTCGGCGGGACGATCTGGTCGATCGAGCGACCGACCGCGTCGGCCGCGGGGTAGCCGTAGAGCTCCTCCGCCCCGCGGTTCCATGACGTGACCGTTCCATCCGGGTCGACGGTCACCACGGCATCCACCGTCCCTTCGACGACGGCCTGATACTTGAGCGTGCGCTCCTGTTCCGCCCGAAGCTCGGTGGCGATCCGATCGCGGGCCTCGATCTCACTCTCGAGGGCGCGGGTTCGATCGCGCACCTCCACCGCCATCCGGGCCACCGCGGCCGAGAGCTGGTCGTAGTTGCCGCCGCCCGGCAGCAGCTGGGCGACCTCCTCGTTGCCGCGGAACGCTTCCACGGCCCGGCGAACGTCGTCGAGCGGCCGGCCGAGCCAGGCGGTGAGGATGAGGCCCGCCACGAGCGAGCCCAACGCGGCGAGGGCCGCCACCACCCAACTGACTCCGTCCACGCTTCGGGCCGCGGCGTTGAGGTCCGCCAGGGAGGCCGACTCGACGACCACGACCGCGGGCCGGAGCGCGGTGGGTACCGCCACGACGCCCAGCGCGTCGTCCCCCCGGCCGGTGAGCCCGCCGGCCTCCGTCAGCCGGCGGAAGGGGGACTCCGCGGGAAAGGCCTCGGGCCACGGCCGAGAGGTGGTGTCGCCGGCGAGGGTCCGTTCGAACAGCGTTTCCGGCCGTAGGCGATTGGCCACGAACTCGCCGGTACCGGATACGAGGTAGACCTGACTCGACTGATAGAGCGGTGAGGTGAGGCCGGCGAACAGCGGCTTGGCGTCGACGTTCGCGACGATGACGCCCGCGGCGGGGCCGTCGGCCGCCCGCACGGCAGCCACCGCCCGAAACACGGGCACCACCGGCTCCTGATAGCGGCCGAACTCCTGGTTCGGCTCGATCGGCGACACCAGCGCCTCGCCGGCCGGCGCCGTCAGGCCCTCGCGGAAGTACGGGCGGTCCCCCTTGTCCTGCAGCAACGAGTCCGGAGCGATCCTGATGTCGACCGCGCCACTCGAGCGCTCGGCCCGCACGAGTTCCTGCCCCTGCGCATCGAGAAGGCGGAGCTGCAGCAGCCATGCCCGGGCGGTGAGTTGGGCGCGAAAGATCTGCGCCAGGCGCTCCCGCGCCGGCCCCCGCGGCGCGGCGATCACCTCGGCGACCTCCGGAAACCCGGCGGTGCCGACCACGACTTCCCGCGACCGGGTAAGGTAGGCGTCGACCGACCGGGCCAGCCCCTCCGCGTGGCCCCGCATCCGGGACAGCTCGCGGGGCACCGTCAATGCCGTCAGCCGGAACCGGACCAGCCACCCCGCCAGCGCCGCCGTGAGCAGCGAAGACAGGACGATGACCGGCATGACTCGACGGGCCAGCTGCAGAGGCGGCTCTCAGTCGGAGGGTTGGCGCTGATTTTGAGACTAGGACGGTAGCAATTGTGGGGGGCGAAGTCGACAGGGCCGTTCGGCCCTGCTACGGCGATCCGTCCGATCCCCGCCGATCCGCCTCCGCCACTCGCTCGGCGGCCAGCTGCCAATCGATGACCGGCGCGACGTCGGGGTCGGCGAGTTGCAGCGCGGCCCGGGCCCGTTCCACCACCGCCTCGCCGCCCGGCACCTTGAGGCCGAAGTCGATCTCCGCCTGCCGGCACCGGCGCTCCTCCGCGGCCGCCGCCGGCAGCGAATCGGGCTGGACCCCTTCAGCCCGGGATGCGGCGTGGACCGACTCATGGACGATCGACGCGGCGACCTGCGCCGCCGTGATGTCCCGGTGCACCAGGAACGTGAGTTCGATCAGGCACACGCCCAAGTTGGGATAGTAGGCGGCCCGGCAGGGGTAGCGGCGCACCAGAATGGCGCTGAACTCCGCCGCCACGACCGCGAATCGTTCCGGCGTGTAGGCCTCGATCAACCGAAGGGCCTCGTCCAGCCGTGCCAGCGCGGCCTCGGTGCTGATGTCGGGCCGGGTGTTCGACACCAGAACCGGGATGCCCCGGCGGACGTGCTCCTCGAGCCCGGGCACCTCGGGATCCTGCCGGAGCAGGTCGATGACGCGGCGAAGGCGCGAGGATCCGGCAGCGCTCATGACCGGAACCTCCGCCGCTTCACGCCGAAACGCAAGCCGTTGCGGGCGGGCTCCGCTCCGGCCGCCCGGCCTTGCGCGGCGGCGCATAGATGTGCAATATATCTTGCACTTCTACTGAGTCGACCCATGCCCCGATCCCTCGGTGTCACCTCGCTCCAGATTCTCGCCGCGATCCGTGCCGAAACGGGCTATGGCCTCGACATCGTCGCCCGCACCGGCCTC
Organism: Gemmatimonadales bacterium; assembly: GCA_050183815.1. Taxonomy (GTDB): domain Bacteria; phylum Gemmatimonadota; class Gemmatimonadetes; order Gemmatimonadales; family GWC2-71-9; genus SHZU01. The sequence goes on from JBFXAY010000034.1 coordinate 25,802, forward strand.
CCGACCGGAACCGTCTACCCCGCCCTGGGCAGACTCAAGGACGCCGGACTCGTCACCGCCCACTGGGAAGACCAGCGGGATGCCGACCGGGAGGGCCGCCCCCGGCGCCGCTACTACCGGCTGACCCCGGCCGGTCGCGCGTCTCTGGCCGAGGGAGCCCAGCGTCTCGGGGCGATGGCGGCAACGCTGCGGGCCCTCGGCGGATCCCGGTCATGACGGCCGCCCTCGCCTGGGCCCGCCGGATCGTCGCTGCCGCGAGCCGGCTCGTAACCCGCGACGAACGCGCCGAATGGCTCGCGGAATGGCACGGCGAGCTCGAAGCGCTGGCCGCCGCCCGGCGCGCCGATCCGGCGGCCCGGGTTCCCTCCCCCGTCGGGTTCGCCGCCGGCGCGGTGCGCCACGCCGTGTGGCAGCGTTTCCGTCACTGGTCCCTCGCCGGACTCGGTGCCGACCTCCGAAGCGCCACCCGGGCGCTCCGCCGCGCGCCGGGATTCACCCTGGCCGCATCGCTCACCCTGACCCTCGGCATCGCCGCGAACGGTCTCATCTTCTCCCTCGTCAACGGGCTGCTGCTGCGGCCACCGGGCGGCATTCCGGCACCCGACGAGGTCGTCCGCATCGGGCGCAGCTACGACGACGCGCCCCGCTGGGACAGCTGGTCGCTCCCGGCCATCCGGGCGATCGCCGAGGACCGGGCGACGTTCCGGAGCGTGGCCGGATACACCTCGGCTCCGCTGGTCCTCGGCACCGGCCGCGAGACCGAGGCGGTCCCGGGGCACGTCGTCACCGGGCGGTATTTCGACGTGCTCGGCGTCCGGCCGTTCCTTGGCAGGCTGATTGCCGAAGCGGACGATCGTGAGGGCCTCTCCGTCGTGGTGCTGAGCTACGGCCTCTGGAATCGCCGGTTCGCGTCCGACGCCCGGATTGTCGGCACCAGCGTGACGATCGGGAACCGGCCGTACGAGGTGATCGGCGTCGCGGCGCCCGACTTCGCCGGTCCGGATGCCATCGGGACACCCCCGGCGCTCTGGCTCCCGGTCGGCGAGTTGATCCAGCGCCCCGAGACCCGGGCGTCGCTGGCCGACTGGAGCACGAGTTGGCTCGACGGCGTCGGACGCCTTGCGCCGAAGGTGTCGCTCGAGCGGGCCCGGACCGCCATGAGCGTGATGACCGATCGGCTCCGCACCCTTCTCCCCGAACAGCCGTCGATTCGGGTCCTGCTCGCCGCCGGCATCGGACTGGACCCGGAGTCGCGCGCGGAGGCACGGCAGACCTCGCTGTTGCTCACCGGAGTCGTCGGTCTGGTGCTGCTGCTCGCCTGCCTGAGTGTGGCCAACCTGCTGCTCGCCCGGAGCGCCGCGCGCACCCCGGAAATCGGCGTCCGCATGGCCCTCGGCGCCGGCCGCGGCCGGCTGGCCCGTCAGGTGATGATCGAGAGTCTGGTCCTCGCCGCCTTGGCCACCGTCCTGTCGCTGCCGCTCGTCGCCGCCGCGGAGCGGATTCTCCCGGCGGTCGTGCCCGTCTCCGTCGCCGTTTCGCTCCGGCCGGATGGGCGGGTCTTCGGCGCCCTCCTCGCCGTGGGACTCGGCGCCGGACTGCTGTTCGGGGCGGCACCCGCGTGGGCGGTGGCCTCCGGGGCGCCGTCCCGGGTGCTCCGCGGCGCCCGGACCACGACGGGCCAGCCCCGGACCCGGATCCGGAACACCCTGGTCGTCGTGCAACTGGCGTTGTCCGTGGGACTCGTCGCCGGCACGGCGTTGCTGACCCGCAGTGTCCGCAACGCCCACCGGGCCGCGGCCGGCTTCGCGCCGGACGAACTGTCGGCGACCTTCGCCGATCTCGAGTCGACCGGCCGCTACGACGCCACGACGGGCCCCGACGCGGCCGCCCGGATCCTGGCGGCCGTCCGGACCCTGCCCGGCGTCGACGGCGCCACGCTGGCCAACCAGGTCCCGATCGCCGGCGGGCACAGCCGCCGCTCGGTCTGGCCGCTGGAGCAGTCGAGCGACCGGGGCTACGAGGCCGAATACGTCGCCGTCGGGCCCGACTACTTCGCGACCATGGGCATCCCGATCGTCGAAGGCCGGGCGTTAGGCAGCGTGCGGGACGAACCGGAACCGGTGGTGGTGGTCAGCCGGGCCCTGGTCCGGCTGTTCTGGCCCGACGGCCTGGCGGTCGGCCGCCGTCTTGGCAGCGGGCCCGGAGCGGTGCGCGTCGTCGGAGTAGCGGGCGACGTCAACTTCCGGTCCCTTCAGGCGGACCCCCGCCCCGCGGTGTTCTATCCGCTCCATCAGGCCTGGACGCCGCGGCTCGCGCTCGTGATCCGGAGCCGGGCGTCCGCGCGCGATCTGAGCGATCCGCTGATCCGCGCCGTGGCCGACGTGGACCCGGCCCTGCCGCTGTCCCGGGTGTTCGGGCTCCGAAGCGCCCTCGACGAATCGCTGAGCGAAACCCGGCGCCTCGGCCTGCTGATGGCCGGCTTCGCGCTGCTCGCCCTGGCGCTCGCCACGGTCGGACTCTACGGGCTGGCCTCATTCACGGCGGCCTGGCGCACCCGGGAGTTCGGGCTGCGCATGGCGCTCGGGGCCCGGCCGGGGGCCCTCGCCGGCATGGTCCTGTTTCGCGGTGTCCTGCTGGCGGTGATCGGGGTCGTGGCGGGTCTCGGTCTCGCGGTGGCCGGCGGGCGGGCGCTGGGGCGGCTGCTGCTGGGCGTGTCGAGCGCCGATCCGCTCAGTCTTTTCGGGAGCGCCGCAGTCCTTTTCCTCGTGGCGGTCGTGGCGACCTGGATGCCCGCACGGCGGGCGGCCCGCGTGGATCCGGCCACGGTGCTGCGCGGCGAGTAGCGGCACGGCCCGCGCGGCACCGGACCGATCTCGCGGCCGGCGGGCTCACGGCGAGTCCGGCTCGTCCCTTCCCACGCCCAGCGCGTCCGCAACCCGGTTGATGTAGTTGAACCACGATGCGATCAGCGTGATCTGGAGAATCCCCCGGTCGTCGAACCCCACCGAGCGGAGCCGCTCGTGGTCCGCGGGCGACACCTTGGTCGCATCGCGGGTGAGCTTCACGGCGTAGTCCAGCATCACCCGCTCGGCCCCGGTGAGGGGAGCCGTCGTGTAGTCCGCCTCGACGGCGGCGATCAGCTGCTGATCCAGGGTGACCCGACGCAGAAACTCTGCGTGAGAGTCAATTCAATAACGGCACCGGTTGGTCACCGAGACGACGGTGGCCAGCAGCTCGTGCTGCCGGCGGCCGAGGGGCAGATCCGGATCCATCATGGCGCCAAAGGCCGAGAAGGCGTGGAAGAGCGCCTTCGGCATGAGGCTGTGCGACGAGACGATGCCGGACGCCCCGTCGCCGGTGGGATGCACCGGCTGGTTGTACTCGGCGGGGTAGAGCCCCATCTGGCCCTCCACCGCGCGCCGGAGTTCCTCGCCGCCGGCATCGAGGCTGATCGTCTTGATCCAGGTCATCGTCGAATCCTTTCTGCCCGTCGTCGCACGAAACCGGTCGCCGCCGTATTGGTGGCGGTCAGGGCACCTGGCCCGGGGCCGGCACGATCACATGGCCCAGGCCGAGTCGTCCTGCCGCCGAGTTGATGGCGGCGAGGTCGCGATCGATCAGGACCCGGAGTTCGCCGAGGTATTGATCGAGTTCCTGCCGCTGCCCGGCCCAGGCGTCCCGCATGCCCTGGGTCGGCGCGCCACGCCCCTCCGAGGCCCAGTTGTAGAGCGGCGTGAGGCGGCTGTACAGCCTGGACCCTCCCCGGAAGGCGAGAATGTCGTAGGTGACCTTCGCGTCCGGATTGTGGAACCGGGTTTCGAGGGTGTCGAGTTTGACGATCAGCGCTTTCGACTGGGCCACGAGGTCGCGCGCCGCGTTGTTGCCGGCGAGGGCCGTGTTTCGTTCGTCCAGCTGCTTCCGGATGTCGCGGAGCCGGGCCACGCCGTCGGCGAGGCGGTCGAGCGCGTCGCGGAGTTCCGCGGTGAACGCGGCCTGCGCGGCGAGGTCGGCGGCCGGAACGGAGGCCCGCGGGTCGAGCCGGACGTCGACCGTCGCGACCGTGGTATCGGTCGTCGTCGCGAGGCGGAGCCGGTAGCGCCCCGGCGGAACCCGCGGGCCTTCCGCGGGATCGCCGGTGTCGATCATGCCGCCCGGAATCCGCTTGGCGCCCTCGGCCTGAAGGTCCCACGCCATCCGGTGGATTCCCGGCGTCCGGACGAGATCGGGCTCCGGCGGCTCTTCGTATTCGGAGTGTCCGTCCGGGGGGCGGGCCGTGCTCGAGAACCGGCGTACCACGGCGCCGGCCGGATCGAGCACGTCGAGGGTCAGCTCCCCCGGCACCGAATCACGCAGGTAGTAGTTGAGGTTGGCGCCATAGGGCGGATTCTGGCCCGTCTGGGCATCGCCGGTGCTGCTCCGGTAGATCCAGGCCGTGGCCGCCTCGGGCGCGAAGAGGTGCAGCGGCTTCGCCGCAATCGCGTCCGACCATTCCCGGACCGGCGTCAGGTCGTCGAGGATCCAGATGCTCCGGCCGTGAGTGCCGAGGACCAGGTCATTCTCCTTCACGATGAGATCGGCCACCTGCACCGGTGGCAGATTGAGCTGGAGCTTCCGCCAGGTCGTCCCGTCGTCCGGTGAAAACACGACACCGAGCTGGGTTCCAACGTAGAGGAGCCCGCGTCGGATCGGGTCTTCCCGGACGGCGTGGAGCCAGACATCCCGGGGGAGGCCGGCGTCGAGGCGTTTCCAAGTAGCTCCGAAATCGGTGGTACGGTAGAGGTACGGCGCGTTGTCGCCCAATCGGTAGTTCTTGACCACGACGTAGGCCGTGGCGGCATCGTGAGGCGAGGCCTCGATGAGGCTGACCGTGCCCCACTCCGGGAAGCCGGGCATGGCACTGGTGACGTTGGTCCAGGTCCGGCCGCCGTCCCGGGTGACCTGCACGAGACCGTCGTCGCTGCCGGTCCAGATCACCCCCGCCTGTTTCGGCGACTCCGCCACGGCAAAGATCGTGGCATAGAACTCGACGCCGGTGTTGTCGCCCGTGATCGGCCCACCGGCCCAGCGCTGCTTGGCTTTGTCGTTCCGGGTCAGGTCACCGCTGATCGCGGTCCAGGACTGGCCGCCGTCGGTCGTCTTGAAGAGCACCTGGGCCGCGTGGTAGATGACGTTCGGATCGTGCGGCGAGGCGGCGATCGGCGCCGTCCACTGAAACCGGTACTTGGCGTCTTCGGCGCCGTGGCCGCTCGGGTTTTCCGGATAGGCGCTGACGTTGCGGGTCTGCCCGGTCCGGTCGTCGTAGCGGGTGATGATGCCGAGATACTCGCCGGCGAAGACGATGTTCGGATCGTCGGCGCGCGAGACGATGTGGCCGGCCTCGCCGCCGCCGACATCGATCCAGAGGCTTGCACCGATGCCGCCGCGGGTCAGGCTGTGGCTCGGCCCCTGCGCGGTCCCGAGATCCTGCTCGGCGCACGCAACGTGGTACGGCGTCCGGTTGTCGGCGGCGATGTGGTAGCACTGCCCGATCGGCGGCCGGGCCGCAAGCCAGCTCTCGCCGCCGTTCACGGTCACGGCACCGCCGCCGTCGTTCGCCACGATCATCCGTTTGGGGTTCGCCGGGTCGAACCAGACGTCGTGATTGTCGCCGTGCGGCACGTTCTGGACGAAGGTGAGCGTCTTCCCGCCGTCGATCGTCCTGAGCATCGGCACCTGGGGGAACCAGACCTCGTCCTGGTTGGCCGGGTTCACGGTCATCGTCGTGTAGTACCAGGCGCGCTGGCGCACGAGGCGCGAGTCGTTGATCAGGGTCCACGAATCGCCGCCGTCCTCGGAGCGAAACAGCCCGCCGCTGTCCGCCTCGATCAAGGCGTACACCCGGCTGCCGTTGGAGGGCGCGACCGCCACGCCGACCTTGCCCCAGATCCCGCGGGGAAGGCCGCGGCCGGCAAGCTGCGTCCAGGTATCGCCGCCGTCCCGCGAGCGATAAAGGCCGCTGCCCGGGCCGCCGCTCACCAGGTCCCACGGATAGCGCCGGGTCTCCCAGAAGCCGGCAAAGACGATGCGCGGATTGTTGGGATCGAGCGCCACGTCCGACGCGCCGGCCTTGTCGTCCTTCTTGAGCACCTGAGTCCAGGACTTGCCGCCGTCCGTCGTGCGGTAGACCCCGCGCTCCGGATTCGGCGCGAAGGCACGGCCCAGGACGGCCGCGAACGCAACGTCCGGATTCTTCGGATGGACGATCATGGTGCCGATCTGGCCCTCCTGGGTCCAGACGTGGCTCCAGGTCTTGCCGGCGTCGGTGGATTTGTAGATCCCGTTGCCGGGCTGGACGTTCCCGCGGATGTTGGCCTCGCCGCTGCCGACGTAGACCACGTTCGGGTCGGAGGGGGCGACCGCAATCGACCCGATCGACGCGATCGGCTGATCGTCGAAGATCGGATTCCACCGGACGCCGCCGTCAGTCGACTTCCAGACGCCGCCGGACGCCGTCGCCAGGTAGTAGGTGGCCGGGTCGCCCGGGACGCCGGTCGCCCGCGACGCGCGTCCGCCGTCGTACGGGCCGACGAGACGGTATTTGAGACCGGCGAACGCGGGCGGCTGCTCCACCGGCGCCGGGGCGGCCGATGGGGCCGGACGTCGCTGGGCCGCGGCAGACGTCGCGACGGCGAGGCCGGAAAGGATCAGAACGGCGGATCGGCGAGCGAGGCTGGTCATCGTTCGTGCTGAGTTGGAGGTTGCGCTGGAGAGCCCGAGGCTCTGCCAATCTACCTCCGGATCGCCATGCGCGTCCCGCCGATCCTGAGAGGAGGGCGGCGTTCCCGGCGGGCCCCGGCCGGTCGGCTTCGACCGGGCCTGGAGCTACCGCCCGCCGGGACGCGGACGACCTGGCATACCTGCAGCCGTTCGGCCGCCCGCTGGGGTGGGCGGCTTAGGCGCGGGTGCAGGTCAACGAGTAGCTGGTCCGATGGTGGCCGCTCGCACCGGTGGCCGTCGTGTGAAACCCGCTGCGACCGGTGGTGCTTCCCGTGCCGACACCCTTCGCCATGGACAGGTCCGCCGTGAAGTCGACCGAGTTCAGGACGCTCACGTCGTTGAAATAGCTGAAGGTGACGACGGCGTCCTGCCCCACCTCCGCGACGCTCGCCCGGAAGTCCCGCTGCCGGGTCGCGGTCGAGAAATCCTCGAAGAAGGCCGCATCCGGTGCCACCGAAAAGTCCCGCTGATAGGTCTGGCTCGACAGGACGGCACCGGCCTGATCGGTCCAGACGAAGTCGACCGTTACCGAGCAGGACATCGCGTTGCGCGGCGCACCGCCGCCACGCCCGCTCGCCAGACTCGGCGCCTCGGCCGGCGCGGTAATCGGGCTCGCGCCATCGCCGGCGCAGGCGGCAATCGCCGTGATCGCGACAAGGCTCCCGAGAGCCAGGAACGAGTGCTTCATGAAGAATCTCCTTGAACTGGGTTCGGAGCCGGCGCCGGTTCTCGCGCGTGCGAGACGGCTCGGCCACTGATCGAAGGGCAAGGAGGGCGCCGTCCCGACCAGGCCGGCTCCGACCTCCCGAAGCATCCGCCGGACAACGACTTCACCCGTGCCCGGCGACCGGAGCTCGCGAACGGCGGTCGTCCCGAAACGAGCCAGGGCGACCCGCGACGAGGCAGGCACGGGTCGCGGCGTTACCCGGGGCCCGGCACCCTGCCGCGAACCCGGTCGCGCGCTATGTTGATGTCTTCATGCTCCCACTGACGCCACCGATCCCAATGGAGCCGCGATGACGGATCCTCAGGACTTTCTCGATCAGCTCCACGTCGAACTCGCCGGCCTCGACGCCGAACCGGAGCGTTCGGCCGGGCTCGACCGGCGCCACTTCATGTTCCTGTCGCTGGTGTCCGCGGCCGCGACGACGTTCGGCACCGCGCGGGTGGCCCGCGCCCAGGGCCGCCCGGCCGCGCAGACGCCGCAGCAGCCGCCCCTGCCGTTAGGCAACGGCGAGCCGCCGGCCCTCCAGTTCCAGCCCTATCCGGCGGGCACCGGCGCGCTGCTCGAGCAGACCGTGCGCGAACGCGGCGCGGCCGCCTTCGACCGGGTGCCCTTCGAGGCGGAGGCGTGGACCGGTGCGGTCCCGACCGATCCGGACGATCTGGCCTTCCTCCCGGCCCACCGTCTCTCGGCCCTGATCCGTGGCCGCCGGATCTCATCGGCCCGGCTCACCGACATCTACCTCACCCGCCTCAAGCGGCTGAACCCGACCCTCAACTGCGCGGTGACGATCCTGGAATCCGAGGCCCGGGCCGAAGCAGCGCGGGCGGACGCCGAGATCGCGGCGGGCCGGTATCGTGGGCCGCTGCACGGACTCCCCTACGGGCTCAAGGACCTCTTCAGCGTGAAGGGCGCGCCCACCACCTGGGGAGCGAAAGACTTCGAGGACCGGGTCATCGACGAGGACGCCGAGGTCGCCGTCCGGCTCCGGGAGGCGGGGGCGGTACTGATTGCCAAACTCTCGACCGGGTTGTTCGCCCAGAACGACCAGTGGTTCCGGGGGCGGACCAACAATCCCTGGAATCTCGAACAGGGTTCGAGCGGCTCGTCGGCGGGGCCCGGATCGGCCACGGCGGCCGCCTGCGTGGCCTTCAGCATCGGGACGGAGACGCAGGGATCGATCGTGAGTCCGAGCGTCCGCAACGGGATCAGCGCCCTCCGCCCTACCTTCGGCCGGGTGAGCCGGCACGGCGGGATGGTGCTGGCCTGGTCGATGGACCGGGTCGGGCCGATGTGCCGCACGGTCGAGGACTGCGCGATGGTGTTCAGCGTGATCCACGGGGTCGATGGGAAGGACCCGTCGACCATCACGATGCCGTTCCGGTTCGACCGCAGCGTCCGGCTCGACTCGCTCCGCATCGGCGTCGACCCGGCTGCGCCGCCGGAGTTCGTGAACCGGCTTCGCGACCTCGGCATGCGGCCCCGCGACGTGGGGCCCCGGCCCACGATACCGGGCGCGGTGAGCGGCCTTGCCGTGGAGGATGCGGCCGCGTTCGACGCCTACGTGCAGCGCAAGGCGAAGGAGATCGGACTCGATCTGGCGAATCTGCCCGAGCCGGATCCGAACGCCGGGCGGGCGCCGGCCGGACCCCGGGCCGCGCCGACCAACCCGATGGCCCCGGCCGACTGGAATCCCCGGTTCGTGAACGGCCGCACGGTCCGGGCGTTCGACTTCGTCCAGTCGCAACGGCGGCGCTACGCGTTGATCGCCAGATGGGCGGAGTACCTCGCGGACCTCGACATGTTCATCGCGGCCCCGACCGTGGACGTGGGTCCGACGGCGCAGACGGGACATCCGTGCGTGGTGGTGCCCTACAAGTTCGACGTCCCGCAGCAGGGCCGCGGACCGAACGCCGGGCCGGCGCTCGACCTCAAGCCGCAGCCGATCTGTGCCACCATCGTGGGCGCGCTCTACGCGGACGACCGGATTCTTTCGGTGGCCCACCAGTTCCAGGCGGCCACCGACATCCATCTCAAGCGGCCGGCACTCTAGCCGGCGGCACCGGACCCACGGAGCACGGTGGCTCTCAGGCGCGGAGAATCGGGCGGGTCAGACAGGTGGCCCCGCCCTCGGCCTTGAGCGAGAGCTCCCGGCCGCGGTAGGTCGCCACGGTGCACCCGGCGGCCTCGAGCCGGGCGCGGGTGATCGGGTTTCCCTCCAGCATGACACAGCGGCGCGGGCCGGTGGCGAGCACGTTCGTTCCCATCGTCGCGAATTCCGCTTCCGGCACCTCGACCAACGCGATCCCCATCCGCTCGAGCCGCTGCATGAACGACACCGGCAGGAGCGCCGGATAGGCGACCGCGAGATCGCGGTCGACCATGCTGATGAGCGACATGAGGTGCAGGCAGGCGTCCGGGCCGGTGAAATAGGGGAGCTCCACCGGGACGGTCTCGACTCCGGGAAGCGCCCGCGCCAGCTGCGCCATCCCTTCCCGGTTGGTCCGGAACCCGATGCCGACCGCCAACGTCGCCGGATCGAGCCACATGAGATCGCCGCTCTCGGCAAGGCCGTCGCCCTCGATTCGCGCGGCCGTCGGGACGCCCGCCCGCTCCAGCGCGCGGCCGAGGGCGGCCTCCTCACCGCGGCGGAGCGGTTTGCCCATCCGGAGGAGAATGGCGCCGGCGTCGGTCACGAGAACCGGATCGTGGCAGAAGATCGCGTCGGCGTGGTCCGCCAGTGGCTCGTCATGGACGGACACCTCGGCCCCGGCATCCTCGAGCAAGGCCACGAAGGCCTCGTGCTCGGCCGCCGCCTCCGCCAGCGCCGGCTGCCCGGTGTAGTGCCACCGCGCCGGGTCGGCGTCGCCGAACGACCGATCCGGACGGCGAACCATGACCCGCCGGAGCGGCTCCCACATCGTCTGACCACCGAAGCGCTTCATTCGCCTCACCCTCCGCCCCGAGGACACCGGCGCCAATCCTTGCCGGAATCTAGCGCCGCGATCGGGGCCCTTTGCCGGAGCGGCGCGGCGCCGCCGGCCGGCCGAGCATGTGAGATTGGTCAGGCGGCGACGGCGTTGCAACGCGGCCCGCCGGCGGCGCGTCTACATTGTAGACTTCCTCGAAGGCCTGCCACCATGCCCATTGATCTGAACCTGCTGGCCCGGCGTTGGCCCGCGCTGCTTGCCGTCGCGGCGTTGCTGTCGACCCGGTCACCCGCCGCCCTGGCCCAGGGTCCCGTCGCCGTCGTCGACGTCGCCGTCATCGATCCGATTCGGGGCACTGTGACGCCAGGGCAGACCGTGGTGATGGACGGCGACACCATCGTCGCCGTCGGACCGAGCCGCTCGACCCCGGTGCCCCGGGGAGCCCGGTCGGTGCCGGGAACCGGGCGATTTCTCATCCCCGGGCTCTGGGATCTCCATACCCACGTGTCGATGGCGGGCCGCGGCTCGCTGGCCGCACTGCTCGCGAACGGCGTCACCGGCATCCGCGACATGGGCGGCGACCCGGTCGTGCTCGCGTGGCGCGACAGCGTCCGGGCCGGGCGCCTCACCGGCCCGAGAATCCGGAGCGCCGGCCTGATCGTGGAGAGCGCCCGCTGGCTCACCGCCGTGATCGACCTGACCAGGCCACTCGGCCGGCCCGACCTGCTCGCCGATCTCGAACGCCGCCTGTCCGTGGGTACGCCGGAGGATGCGGAGCGCGCGGTGGATTCGCTTCGCCGCATCGGGGCCGATTTCGTGAAGATCCGGAATTACCCGTCGCCGTCCGCCTACTTCGCGCTGGTGCGAGCAGCCCGCCGCCACGGGCTTGGCATCCAGGGCCACGCGCCGCCGCTCGGGTTCGTCCGGCAGATCTCCGACTCCGGGTTCGTGAGCCTCGAGCACGCCATACTCGAGTTCAGAGACGGCGCCCTCCACGAGGGGTTGTCGGGAATGGAACCCGCCAGCCGGCGTGAGCTGCTCGGCGCACTGGCCCGCAATGGTACTGCCGTGGTTCCGACGCTCGGGTCGGGGCGCGCCCGGCTGGTTCCGGACTCGGTCGTGGAGCGGATGATCGCCGATACCGGGGGGCGAACCGACCCGCGCCTCCGGTCGCTGCCGCGCGGACTCCGCGAGGAATGGCGGAGCCAGCTGGCGCTCAAGCGAGCGGACCCCTCGCCTGACGTCGACTGGGCGGGTATCCACCGCGCCAGCGCCGCGATGGTGGGGGACATGATCCGGGCGGGTGTGACGATCGGAGCCGGAACCGATCTTGGCATTCCGACCCTCATTCCGGGGTTCTCACTGGCCGACGAACTGGAGGCGCTGGTCGACGAGGCGCACCTCACCCCGACGCAGGCGCTCCAGACCGCCACCGCAAACGCCGCCCATATCGCCGGTCTCGGGGAACGGAGCGGCCTGCTGGCGCCGCGCCGGGTGGCCGACGCCGTGCTCCTCGACGCCAATCCGCTCGAAGACATTCGCGCCGTTCGGCGGATCGTGGCGGTGATCGCCGCCGGCCGCCTCTACACCCGGTCCGAACTCGACCGGCTGCTGCTCGACGCGGGGAAGTAGCCCTCGCCCGACACCCAAGTGCCGACCAACCGGTGCAACCTCGGGGACGCCGGTCAGCGCCCCGGGCCTTCATGCCGGATGACGACGCCGCCCTTCATCACGAATTGGATCCGCTCCAGGGCCCGGATGTCGGCGAGCGGATCGGCACCAACGGCCACGATGTCGGCGAGCTTGCCCCGGGCGATCGAGCCGATCCGATCGTCCCACCGCATCAGCCGCGCGGCCTCGATCGTCGCCGACTGCACCGCCTGCATCGGCGTCATCCCATGGCGGACCAGGTAGGCGAACTGCCTCGCATTGTCGCCATGGGGGTAGACGCCGCTGTCGGTGCCGTAGCCGAGACGAACCCCCGCCGCCACGGCCTTGCGGAAGCCCCGGCGCTGGGTCTCCGTCGTTTCGTCGTTCTTCCGGAGCGTCTCCGCGGGCCATCCGTCCCGGCGGCCGACCTCGGCGATGTAGTCGCCGTTATAGATGTCGGCCACCAGCCAGGCACCCTTCTCCTCGAGGAGCGCAATTCCCTCGTCGTCGATCAGGGAACCATGCTCGATCGACCGGACGCCTGCCCGAAGCGCCGTCTTGATGCCGGCCGCTCCGTGCGCATGGGCGGTGACATAGGTACCATGTTTCTCCGCTTCTTCGACTGCGGCCCGGATCACCGCTTCCGGCAACTCGATCTCGCCGGGCTCGGTCCCGACCGTGAGCACGGCGCCGGTCGCGATCACCTTGATGAAGTCGGCGCCGCCGTCGAGCAGGGCGGCCACCTTCGTCCGGGCCTCCTCCGGTGTCGTCACGACCCCCATCCGGAACGCCGGAGGAGGGACTTGGCCGGCGGGCAGACCGGTGACTTCGCCGCCGCCGCCCGGCTTCGTAACGTAGGCTCCGGCCACCGACATCCGCGGACCGGGAATCCGGCCGCTGTCGATGGCCGCCCGCAGCCGGACGTCGAGCAGCCCGCGATAGGTGCCCACATCCCGCACCGTGGTGAACCCCGCCAGCAACGTCGCCTCGGCGTGCCGGGCACCGAGCGCGAGGTCCTGCTCGGCCGTGGATTCGAGGGGGGCGGTGGGCGACGCGCTCTGGATGTCGCCAACCAAATGGCTGTGGAGGTCGACAAGGCCCGGCAACACCGTGGCGCCGCCGAGGTCGATCACCGTGGCACCCGCCACGCTCGAATCGCCGCCGCTCCAGACCGAATCGATCCGCTCGCCCCGGATGAGAATCCGGGCATCACGCAACACCGCGCCGCGGTCGGTATCGACGAGGGCCGCCGCGCGGATCAGTGTGCCTGGCTCGGATCGCGCCCCGCCGCACCCGGACGACGCCAGCAACGCGGCGGCGAACAGCCCCGCCAACCGGCGCCCGGGAGCAAGGGACGACTGCTCCAGCGCCGCCCCGGTCACCGGGAGCGAGCCTCGAAGAACGCGCGAGCCGTCCGGATGTCGCCGAGCACTGCGGCCTTCTCCCGCTCGTTGTTCCAACCGGCGTGGCCGGCCACCTGCGGTGCCAACTGGTCCAGCCAGCGCACGAAGAAACGGGCATCCTCGGGAGACCGGATCGGGGCACCGCCCACCGTGACGTAGATGGGACTCGTCGTCGCGAAGGGATAGAGATCGAGGGTCGGATACCGGGCGCTTCGGGCAAAGGCCCGCAGCGTGACCCAGGCACTTCGCTCGAGGGGCAGGTCGAACGCCAGATCGGCGCTGGTACCGCCCGCGGAGACCGGGATCGACCGAACGACCTGGCCATTGCTGACGACCTGGAGCGAATCCACCGCCACGATCGACCGGAGCGAGGCCGTGGCGCGAAGGCTGCCGCCGCCGGCCGGCAAGTCGATCACCGCGCCCGGGTCCTTGCCGTCCAGCGTGAACCGGACGATCGGCCCGTTGGTGACGAAGGTGCGACCCGCCTTGAGCGCGGCGAGCCAGGCCCGGTAATCGAGCCGGCCGCTCTTCGCATACACCCGTCCCATCCCGACCGGCCCTCGAAGCGAGGCGAAGTTCGCCATCGCGTCGGTCCCCGCTCCCGCGGGTATCCGGAGCCCGGTGTTGAGCAGCCGGTACCACACTTCGGCCGTCGCGAAGTGATCGCTGAATCCGACCACCTCGTAGTAGTCGAGCCGGCCGAGGGCCGCTTCGATCGGGAGGCCGTTGGTGGTTTTCTCGCCGCCGTCGATGTCCGGGAACGTGTCGAACGGATGGACGTAGCCGGCGAGACCGCTCTGCTCATGGGCCAGCTCGAAGATGCGGGCGTTGTGGGGATACGGGCTCGCCGCCGCCGTGTTCACGTAGGACGCGTATCCGGGCAGCACGAAGTAGCGAGTGAGGCCGATCAGGCCGGTGTGGCCCCAGTAGCTGGTGTGATACTCCTCGTCATGCTTGATGAGCGTCGTCGCATCGGACACCGGGTCGAGCGCGCCGCTGAACGAGGCGATGTCCGGCACCCGCTGCTCCTTGTTGACGACCAGGTTCTCCACCACATGGAGATCCTCGGCGCGGGCCTGAAAGCGGAGGTGCTCGGGCGTGTTCCGGTAGTGGCCACCGTAATTCATGTGGACGTGGAGATCGCCGCTGAACCAGCCGGACGCCGGCAGGTTCACCAGGCGGCGGACCACCGCGCGGTAGCGGACGGGCGTCGAGCCGACCGTGAGCGTGTCCACCCGGCGGGTGTACTCGTACCCTCGGGTTGCCTCGATCACGTACCGCCCGGGCGGCAACGCCAGGCGGCTGGTACCGGCGGTGTGGAAGTAGGTGTATTCGAACGACCGAACGCCGCGGTCGAAGGCGTCGTCGGCGTGGGCCCAGGCGTCGGCCGGGAAGTAGCCGCGACCGTCGGGACCGGTTACCGAAATCCGGGCGGGCTGCGGCCGGCCGGCCGCGTCGGCAACGGTGATCGTCACCGGGGTTCGCGGGGTCCGATATCGGCGGCGGGTGACTTGCACCGTCTCGATGCGTCCGCCGGGCACCGACACCACGTCGAGTTCCGTGTTCCCGGTCCGGTTGCTGATGAACGCGATCCGGTCGCCGTCGGGAGACCAGCGCGGGTTCGTCGCATCGAAATCGCCGTAGGTGAGCTGGAACGGGTCGCCCCCTTCGCTGGTCATCAGCCAGAGCTGGTTCCATTGACGGCCAAGATAGGAACTGTAGACCACGCGCTTGCCATCAGGCGACCAGTCGGGCCGGGCCTTCCACGTGGTTTCCTCGTAGTAGAGTTGGCGGGGTGCACCGCCGGCGACCGGAAGCCGCCAGACGCCGCCGGTGCCCCAGATCCGGCCGGCGTTGGACACCATGAGCAGCTCCGACCCGTCCGGCGACCAGGTCGGCGAGAGGTAGTGGTCCCAGACGCTGTAGTAGTAACGGGGCAGCTTGCTGTCGCGGTCCTCGGTCAGGCGTCGCGGAGACCCGACTGCCTGGCCACCCGCCATGTCGAGCGTGAAGATGTGCCAGCGACCCTGATAGGCGGTCGACACGAATGCCAGCTTCGATCCATCCGGTGCCCAGCGCGGCTCCAGGTTGACCGTCTGGTCGGCGATCAGCGAGCGGTCCTCGCCGGTAGCGGTGTCGAGAATTCGGAGTTCCACCGCACCGTTCCGGTACGAGGCGTAGACGATCCATTTCCCGTCCGGCGACCAGTCGGGCTGGTAGTCATACCCCGGCCCGTCGGTCAGCTGTTCCGCCTCATCGGTGCCCAGCGTCTGGCGCCAGAGCGAACCGGCCATCGAGTAGACCAGCGTCCGGCCGTTTGGGTGCCAGGCCACCCACCCGGGACCGGTGGTGACCTGCGGGAGGTACATCTCCCGGAAGTAGTAGTTGTGAGGGACCTGGATCTGATCGAGGACGGTTCGGCGTTGGGCGGCGGCCCGGGCGCCAGGGGCGGCGGCGAGCAGGCCCGTGGCAACCAGGGTCAGGCCGAGGCGGTACCGTCGGGATCGTTTCGGGAGGCGAGGCATTCCATAAACTTATCGAGGCAACGAGCGGAGCGTTTGGGTCGAGCCTCGGTTCACCGGCCGGCGGAAACCACGAGGCCGAGGACGCCGCCGATCGCGAGGACCACCGGTTCCGGCAGCCGGGGCCACGCGGCCAGGACCACCATGGCGGCGACAGCCAGCAACGCCGCCGGGAGATCGACGAGCGACCGGGCCGCAATGAGCACGACCGCGCCGACGAGGCCGCCGGTCGCGGCGGCCGTGACGCCCTGCGCCAGAAGCCGGATGGTGGCCGAGCGACTGAGACGCGCATAGGCTGGCGCCGCCAGGACGACCACGAGCCAGGTCGGGAGAAACACGCCGAGGGCCGCCGCGGCCGCGCCCCCGAGACCGGCCACGAGCCAGCCGATGAACGCGACGGTGATCACCACCGGCCCCGGCGTCAGCATGGCCACCGCGATGGCGTCGAGAAACTGAACCTCGGTGAGCCAGCCGCGCATCCCGACCACCTCCGCATGCAGGAACGGCACGATGGCGAGACCGCTGCCGAAGACGACCAGACTGCTCTTCGCAAAGAAGAGCACGATGTCGCCGAGCGTCGTGACCGTCGGAGCGGCGACGGTGAAAGAGGGCGGCAGGAATGGCAGCAGGACAGGGGCTCCGGCAGTGAACCTGCTCCGGCGGGCCCAGACAAACGGAATCGCTCCCGTCACGAAGAGGAAGGGAATCGACTCGCGACCCAGGCCAACGACGGCCACGGCATTCGCGGCGGCGACGCCGATGAGAAGGACGTCCCGGCCGACGGTCCGGCGGACGAGCCGATAGGCGCTGCGGGCCAGCACCGCGATGACGACCGCGCCGAAGCCGTAGAAGAGCCGCTGCAGCAGCGTCCCGCCGGCCCCGGTGGAGTACCACCAGCCGAGGGCGACCACGATGAGGAACGATGGCAGGACGAAGGCGACGGCACCGGCCAGCGAGCCGAGCCAGCCGCCCCGGAGCCAGGCCAGGTACATCGCGAGCTGGGCCGCGAGGGGGCCGGGCGCCAGCTGCGCGAGCGCCACGCCGGCCCGGAACTCCTCCAGCGTGAACCAGGCCCGTTTCTCGACGAGGTCCCGCTCCATTCGGGCCACCAGGGCAATCGGGCCGCCGAAGCCAACCGAGCCGAGAACAAGGAGATAGAGGAGGAGACCTTGCATGATATCACAACTGAATCATATATTGATTCAATTGTGTCACCCCAGCGAGGCCGCCGCAAGTGCCCCCCACCATCCTCCTGTCCGCCGCCGATGTCGAGGCGATTCTCGACCCCAACGCCCTGATCGACTCCGTCGAAGCCGCCTTTCGCCTCATGGGTCGCGGAGACCCCCAGCCAGGGGGAGTTCTCGGCGTCGAGGTGGCCAACGGCGGTTTCCACGTGAAGGCGGCGGCCACCGCCCCCGACACCGGCGTGTTCGCCGCCAAGCTCAACGGCAACTTCCCGTCGAACCCCGTCCGGCATGGTCTCCCGACGATCCAGGGCGTCGTGATCGTCGCCGACGTGGCGGACGGACAACCCCTCGCCCTCCTCGAGTCCGGCAGCGTGACCCGCCTCCGGACTGCGGCGGCGACCGCCGTGGCCTTCCGGCACCTCGCGCTGCCCGAAGCGGACAGCCTCACGTTGATCGGGTGCGGCGCCCAGGCGTTCGATCAGGTCCGGTTTGCCCACGCGGTGCGTCCGCTCCGGCAGATTCGGCTCTCCGACCGCAACCCCGACGCCGCGCGCGCCCTCGCCGCCCGCCTCGCGGCCGCGATGCCGGGCGATATCGCCGTGGCCGACGACCTGGCGCGGGCCTGCCGGCAGAGTCCCCTCATCATCACCTGCACCACATCCCGCGAACCGTTCCTCGACGACGACCACATCGCACCGGGTGCCGTGGTCGCCGCGGTGGGGGCCGACAATCCGCACAAGCAGGAGCTGTTCCCCCGGCTGCTCGCTCGAAGCACCGTGATCACGGACGACACCCCGCAGTGCGCCGCGATCGGCGAACTTCACCACGCGCTCGCGGCCGGCCTGATGCCGGCCGAAGCGGTCGCCGCGGAACTCGGTCAGGTCGTCGCCGGCGTCGTCCCGGGTCGGCAGGCCGCCTCCGACCGGATCGTGTTCGACAGCACCGGTCTTCCAATCCAGGACGCGGCGGCCGCCACGATCGCGGTTTCGCTTGCGCGGCTCCGCGCCGGCAGCGAGACTTTCAGTTTCCGCGACTGAGCAGGTCCGAACTGGAGTACCTCCTCCTCATCCATGCCATTCCGCCGGAGCCGGCCTACTTCCGGGTCCGGGTCCGCCGCCGATTGCGGGCGCTGGGCGCCGTGGCGCTCAAGAACAGCGTCTACCTCCTGCCGGACACTGCGGACACCCGCGAGGATCTCCGCTGGCTGGCGCAGGAGATCCGGACCGACGGGGGCCAGGCGATCGTCGTCCGCGCCGAGATCCTCGACGGGCCGAGCGGCGCGGAAATCGAGGCGAGACTCGCGGGACGGGAGTGGGCGCCGGAGACCGAACCCCGGGCCCACCGGCCCGACGTCGGCGCGCTTCGGGGCCGGACCTGGGCCACCCGGGCCGGTATCAAGGTCGATCGAATGGCGAGCGCCTGGCTGATCCGGACTCGAATCGACCCGCAGGCGACCTTCCGGTTCGTGACCGAGTCGGAACGCCCGGCCGAGGGCGAGGTCAGGTTCGACATGTTCGAGGGGGAGTTCACCCACGTCGCGGACCGCTGCACGTTCGAGGTCCTCGTCGACGCCTTCGGCCTCGCGACCGATACCGGGCTCGTGGCCCTCGGCGAGATCGTCCACGATCTCGACTGCAAGGACGAGCGCTTCAACCGGCCCGAGGCGGCCGGCGTCGCCCGGATGATCGCCGGCATCGTCGCGCGGTCGGCGTCCGATCAGGAACGGCTCGAAGCGGGCGCGGTCCTGTTCGACACGTTGTATCGGTCGTTCGCGGCGGCCTCCTCTCCCGCCGGAGCATAGGTCGATGACGACGCCCCGGCGCCGGATCATCGGGCGCGTGCTGATCCGGCTCGCGGGACACGCCGGCCCCATCTACTTCCGGCCGCCCTACGGCACCAAGCTGGTGATGCTGCCGTGGCAGCTGGCGCGCCAGCAGCGCACCAGCGTCACCTGGGACATCGAACCGGATTCGTACCCGGACGTCGCCGTGAGCGCCGCCGGAATCGTCCGCCACATCCTGGGGCGAGTGCAGCCGGGATCGATCATCCTCCTGCACCCCTGGTACCGGTCGCGCGTCACCAGCCTGCAGGCCGTCGGCCCGTTGCTCGACAGCCTGCAACGTCGCGGCTACCGCGTGGTCCCGCTCCGGGAGCTGCTGGCCGCCGAACCCGCGGCCGGCCGTCGTCGCGCCAACCCCTGAGGGTCCCCCACCATGCCCCGGTTTCGGACGACGCTCGTCGCGGGAAAAAAGAACCCGTACCGATCCTGGACCTTCATCATCGTTCCCGCGGATCTCGCCGATCGCTGGGGCCCCGGACCGAAGGCAGTCGAGGGGAGCATCTCGGGGCATCCGTTCCGGGGAACCGCGTCGCGAGGCGAGGGCGAGCTGCGAATCCCGGTTCCCCGCGGGTTTCTGGAGGAGACCGGCCTCGCGCGCGGGGATCGAGTCGACGCCGCGCTCGAGCTCGACGCCGCGCCGCGCGTCGTTGCCATCCCCGATGAACTCCGACGGATCCTGGAGGCCGACGCGGACCTGGCGGCGCGTTTTGCCGACTTGCCGCCCGCGCATCGACGGGCCTGGGCGGCCTACGTGGCGGAGGCGAAGCGACCCGACACCCGCCTCCGGCGGGCCGCCCGGGCGCCGGCGGGCATCCGGGCGCGCGCGTTCCCGGGCGGCGGCCGACCGCAGGCCGACCTGAGCCCGCCGCGCTTCCCTGGGAGTTCCCGGCGCCGGACCTGAAGGCCCGCGCCCGCCGGCAACCTTCACGGCGGACCGGGCATCCTAGGGAAATGCCAATGACTGCCCTGCCGATCGCCGCTCTGATCCTTGCCGTCCTCCAGCAGCCGACCCCGGTCATCCGCGTCGGCCAGCCGGACGCTACCCTCCGGACCGAGTTCTCCGACATCCGCGGCGTTCGCGAAATCCCGGGCGGACGCGTCGTGGTGGTGGATTATCGCGACCAACGCGTCGTCGTGGGCGACTTTGTCCGCGGGGACGTGACGGTGACGGCCCGCACGGGAAGCGGACCCGCCGAGGTCAGGCTCCCGATGTCACTCGTGCCGCTGCCGGGCGACAGTCTGATCGTGGCGGACTACGGCAACCAGCGCCTCCTCGTGCTCGACCCGGCGGGCCGGCCTGCGCGCACGATTCCCGGCGACCGCCCCGGCCAACTCGGCGTGCGCGGGCTCGACCGCGCCGGCGGCTGGTACTACACGATTCCCGGCTGGGTCGAGCGCGACCAGGCGCTGCCGAACGACTCGGTGCGATTGGTTCGCTGGGAGCCGGCCTCGGGCAGCGAACGCCGGGTCGCCACCGTGCAGGGCGACCGCATGCGCTCCGACATTCGCAAGCCGTCGCGGGTGCCCAGAATCCCGACCGTCGGATACGCCCGCCGGGACGGCTGGCTCCCCGCGGCCGACGGGCTCTGGATCGTGCGGGGCGACAACTACCGGGTCGAATGGCATCCGACCAACAAGCCGGCCGTGCTTGGGCCGGCCTACGGGATCGAGACCCAGCCCGTGACTCCGCAAGACCGGATCGCGTACGTGAAGGAGTTCAATGCGACGAGCCCGACGAGCGGCCGAGGCGAGGATGGCGGTATGGGCTTTTCACCGGGCATGAGCGAAGCGGAAACCGCGTCGATGGCCGCCGGGACCGAGTTCGCGGCGACCCATCCGGATTTCTACCCCGGCCGGCTCCACCTCGACGCCGAAGGCCAGCTGTGGGTCGGCGTGGTAACCCCGCGGGCCCGGACCGCTCGCTACGACCGATTCGACGCCACGGGGCGCCGAACCGGAAGCCTGGCGCTGCCGGCCGATCGCCGGATCGCGGCGTTCGGGCGCGGGGTGTTCTATGCGATCCGGACGTCCGACGACGGACTCCAGTACGTCGAACGCTACGCCCTGAGCCTGCCCTGACCGCCTGGCCCGGGGCCGCCTCGCGACCCGGCGCCCGCGCCCCGACTAGCTGAGCGCTCGAAGAGTGTCTCGGATCACGCCGAGTGCCGTGGCGGCATCCTCTTCGTCGATGACGAGCGGTGGCGCCAGGCGGAGCGCACTCTTCCCCGCCGCGAGCAGCAGCACGCCCTTCCGGAATGCCCGCTGGACCAGCTCGTGCACCAGCTCGGGGTGCTGCTCCCGGGTGGTACGATCCTTCACGAACTCGATCCCGATCATGAGACCGAGTCCGCGCACCTCGCCAATGACCGGAAACTCCGCCGCGAGTTCGCGAACGCCCGCCATCAGGACGTTGCCCATCTTCCGCGCGTGCGCCAGGTACTGGCCCTCCACCAGATCGATCGTGGCCAGCGCGGCCGCGCACGACACCGGGTTGCCCCCGAAGGTCGAGCCGTGGGACCCGGAGCCCCACGTCGAGATCGACTCCTTCGCGACGAACGCCCCGATCGGCATCCCCGAGGCCAGGCCCTTGGCGACGGTGATGATGTCCGGCTCGATCCCGGCGAGGTCGGTGGCGAACATCGCCCCGGTGCGGCCCAGCCCGCTCTGGATCTCGTCGCAGACGAGGAGGATGCCATACTTGTCGCAGAGGGCCCGGAGCTGCGGCAGGAACTCCTTCGGCGGCACGATGTAGCCGCCCTCGCCCTGGACCGGCTCCACGAAGATCGCGGCGACGTTCTCCGGATCCACATGGCGGGCGAAGAGGTCCTTCTCGATCACGTTGACGCAATGCATCCCGCAGGCGGGATAGGTCTTTCCGTAGTCACAGCGGTAGCAGTAGCCGAAGGGGACGTGGTGGACGCCGGGCAGGAACGGTCCGAAGCGGGAATGCTGTTTGACCTTGCTCGAGGTCATGCTGACGGCGCCGTAGGTCCGGCCGTGGAAGGCACCCTTGAAGGCGATGAAGTCGGTCCGCCCGGTGTAGTAGCGCGCCAGCTTCATGGCGCCTTCGACGGCTTCGGTGCCCGAGTTGGACAGGAAGACGCGCTTCTTCGACGGCCCCGGCACGATGGTCGCGAGTTTCTCGGCCAGTTGTGCCATGCTCTCGTAGTAGAAATCCGAGCCGCAGATGTGGAGAAACCGGCCGGCCGCCTCCTGGATCGCCTTGACGACCGCAGGGTGCGCGTGGCCGGTCGATGCCACGGCGATGCCCGCCATGAAGTCGAGAAAACGGTTGCCGTCAACGTCCTCGACCATCGCGCCGCTCGCCCGGGACACGACGAGCGGGTACTCCTTGATGTAGCAGGTCGATGTCCACGTCTCGTCCCGGGCGACGATGGCCTTGCTCTTCGGACCGGGGATCTCGGTAACCAGCTTCGGATAGTCTTTCACGGATGCTCCGCGGGGATCGCCCGCCTACTGCACGATGATGGTTCGACTCTGTTCCCGCATGAACTGCTGCAGATAGTACGGCCCACAGCCGCCCTTGCCGGAGGATCCGCTGCCCTTCCAACCGCAGAAGGGCTGCGATCCCGGCCAGGCGCCGGTCGTGGCGCCGGTCCGCTTGTTGACGTAGCAGACGCCGGCCTCGACCGTGTCGAGGAAGCGGTCGATTTCGGCCTGATCCTTCGAGAAGAGACCGGCGGTCAAGCCGTACTCGGCGAGGTTCGTCTCGGCGACGGCCTGGTCCAGCGAGTCCACGACGCCCACGGCCAGGAACGGGACGAAGAACTCCTCGAAGAAGAGCCGGCTCGTGAGCGGTAGCCGCGCCACGGTCGGGGCCACGAAGTAGCCCCGGTCGAACTCGCCGCCGGTGAGCCGTTGCCCGCCGGTGAGCACGTCGCCCTCGGCGCGGGCTTCCTCGACCACGCCGAGGTAGCGGCCGAGGGCGCGTTCGTTGATGACGGGCCCGAACCAGACGTCCCGGCGAGTCGGATCACCCATCGTGATGGCTTTGGTCTTCTCGAGGAGGCGGGCTACGTAGTCCTCGGCCACCGCGCGGTGGACGTAGACCCGGGACGTGGCGCTGCACTTCTGGTTCTGGAGCCCGAAGGCGGACTTCATGACGCCTTCGGCCGCGGCGTCGAGATCGGCACTCGGCATGACGACGGTGGCGTTCTTGCCGCCGAGTTCCATGAGGCATGGCTTGACGAAGTCCTCGGACAGGCCGCGGAAGATTCGCATCCCGACCTGCTTCGAACCCGTGAAGACGACACCGTCCACTTCCGGATGCTGCCAGAGCGCGTCGCCGATCTCTTCGCGGTGGCCCGTCAGGAAATTGAACACGCCCGGCGGCACGCCGGCGTCCTGGTAGATCCGGAGGAGTTCGTACCCGGTCCAGCAGGTATCCTCAGCCGGTTTGAACACCACCGAGTTCCCGGCAATCAGCGCGGCGCCGGACATCCCGGCCGCGAGCGCCAGCGGGAAATTGAACGGCGCAATGCAGGCGAAGACGCCGTAGGGCCGCTGGACGTCGGTGTTCCGTTCCGTGGAGGTCAGGTTGTGCATCGGCCGCACGAAACCGTTGGCCTCCTCCATCTGGGCGGCGTAGTAGTCGATCAGGTCGGCGGCTTCCTCCGCATCGCCGATCGACTCCATCCGGTTCTTGCCGACCTCGAGGCTCATCAGGGCGGCCAGCTCGAACCGCCGCTCCCGGATCAACCCGGCGGCCCGCCGCATGACGACGAGCCGGTCCGGCCAGGGCGTCCGCCCCCACGGCGCCTGCGCCTTCTTGGCCGCGCCGACCGCCTGATCCACATGATCGACCGTCGCCGCGGAGAAGGTCCCCAGCAGCCAGGACGGGTCGATCGGCGACCGGTCCTCGATCGCGTCCGCCAGCGATTCGACCGCCGTCCCGCCGATGACGAGCGGATAGGAACGGCCCATCCGCGACCGGATCGCGTCCAGCGCCCGGTCGAACTCGCGGTGGAACGCCTCCATGTCCACGTTGGCCGTGGTATAGGTGATCTTGCCGATCGTCGTCATCGCGCCGCCTCCCTTCAGTCGCGCCCGGCGCCGACTCGGGCCCAGGTCGCGTCGAGGGCCGCCGCGAACCGCCGGAGCATTTCGCCGAGTTCCTCATCGGTCACCACGAACGGCGGGGCCAGGCATACCAGATCGCCGTTGGTTCCGTCCGCCTGGCCGACGTTGGGCCAGACCACGAGGCCGCCTTCCTGCGCCAGGTCGGTGAACGTCTCCGCCACCTTGCGCGACCGGTCGAACGGCGCCCGGGTGGCCCGGTTCTCCACGAACTCGATCCCCGCGAGCAGGCCCCGGCCCCGCACGTCGCCCACGAGGGGATGCGCTCGAAACGCCTCGAGCCCGGCGTGGAGCTTTGCCCCCATCGTCCGGCAGCGGGCGAGGAGATCATGCTGCTTGATGTAGCGCACCGCCGCGAGGCCGGCCGCGCACATCATCGGCGTATGGGTGAAGGTCTGCTGGTGGATCAGTCCGCCCGACCGGGCCGCCACGGGCGCCAGCACGGCCGTCGACGTCGCGACCGCCGCGAGCGAAGCGTAGCCGCCGCTGATTCCCTTGCCCATCGTGAGAATGTCCGGCACGGCCCGGTACTGCTCCACCGCCGTCCAGGTTCCGGTGCGGCCCGCACCCGCCAGCACTTCGTCGGCAATCCAGAGGATCTCGTGACGGGTACAGATCTCGCGAATGGTGCGCCAGTAGTCGGGCCGCGGCACCGACGCGCCGGTGGAGGAACCGCCGACGGGCTCGCCGATCAGCACCGCGATCGAGTCCGCGCCTTCCCGTTCGATGTAGTCCTCGAGCTGGCGGCCGGTGCAGCGGGGACACTGCGGACTCCCGTCACAGCGGCACCGGTAGGCATAGGGCGCCGGCAACTGCACCACGGGGATCAGCCACGGGGCGAACGTCTTCCGGTAGTGCTCCCGGGCCGACGCGGACAACGCCAGCATCGTGTTGCCGTGATAGCCCGGAGCAAAGCAGAGAATCTTGTGCTTGCCCGGACGGCCCGAATCCACCCAATGCTGGCGGGCGAGCTTGAGCGCCGCTTCCACGGCGTCCGAGCCGCTCGTGAGGAAAAAGAACTTGTCGAGCCCCGGCGGCATCAACGGCACCAGTTCGGTCGCCAGATCCTCGACCGCATCGTTGGTGAACGCCATGCCGCTGACGTAAGCCACCCGCCGGATCTGGTCCACGACGCCCTCGACGATCTCCGACACGCCGTGACCGAGATTGGCGACATAGGCGCCGCCGGACCCGTCGAGGTATTCCTTGCCGTCCTGGTCGTAAAGCCGGGACCCTTCCCCCCGCACGATCCGCGGAAAGGAACGGTTGAGCTTGCGGTAGAGAACCGCGGTTTCGGGATATCGGTAGGCCATCGGCTGGGCCTCACCTCGCCTGGTTTTCGGGGTAGCGGGCCGGGACGGGAGGGCCATAGCTTAACCGGGCATCCCCCCGATCACCAACTCGGCGCCGACCCCCGTAGCGACCCCCTCGCGGGAGGACCAACTGAAGGTACTGATCAGTATCGTGACGATGTTTTCCTTGTTTGGGCGTCCGATTGCTGGACAGATCGTCGAGCGCGGTGTCGCGGTCCCGATGCGCGACGGTGTGGTGCTTCGGGCCACGATCCTGCGGCCCGACGACACCGCGCGTCACCCGGTGCTGGTCTACCGCACCCCGTACGGCGCGGAGGCTGCGGTCGAGGCCTACACCACGTTCCGGCGCGCCGCCGAGCGGGGCTACGTGGTCATCGCTCAGGATGTCCGCGGCCGGTATCGCTCGGACGGCCGTTTCGATCCGTACCGCCAGGAAGGCAACGACGGCTACGACACCATCGAGTGGGCGGCCGCACAGCCATGGTCGGACGGGAAGGTCGGCACCTTCGGACTTTCCTATCCCGGTGCGGTCCAGTGGTTGGCCGCGATCGAGGCGCCGCCGCACCTCGTGGCGATGGTGCCCGCGATGACTTTCTCCCGGCCGACCAACTTCTGGTATGCCGGCGGCCTGACCGACCTGTCGTGGCCGGCATGGATCTGGCTCAACATCGGGCCCGACGCCCGGCGACGCGGCGGCCTGCCCGGCCCGCGCACGGCCGCCGAAGCCCGTGAGGCGTGGCGCACCCTCGAGCCGGAAATCACCCATCGGCTGCCGCTCGACCGGGTGCCGGAGTTGGCCGACATCGCGCCGTGGTACCTCGAATGGCTCTCTCACCCGGCCAACGATCCCTGGTGGGACTGGGCCGACCTCACCACCAAGTATGACCGGGTCACCGCGGCCGTCCTCAACATCAGCGGCTGGCACGACGACAACTACGGACCCGAGGGCGCCCTCACCAACCACCTCGGCCTCCTCGCCACGCGCCGGGCCCGCGGCGGCGACCCGCGGACCAGGCTGATCCTCGGGCCCTGGGTCCACGGCGTGGCGGGCATGAACGACCGATCCGCCCAGGCCCACAGCGGCGAACGGGTCTTCGGCGCGGCGGCGGGGATCGACTACGACGAGACGATCCTCCGCTTCATGGACCACTATCTCCGGGAGCTGCCTAACGGCGCCGACCGGGACCCGGCGGTCCGGGCCTTCGTCATGGGCGAGAACCGGTGGATCGCCGCCGAC
Source organism: Gemmatimonadales bacterium (assembly GCA_050183815.1). Lineage (GTDB taxonomy): Bacteria > Gemmatimonadota > Gemmatimonadetes > Gemmatimonadales > GWC2-71-9 > SHZU01. The sequence continues at coordinate 52,461 of JBFXAY010000034.1, forward strand.
CGGTGGCCGCTTCCCGGTACCGAGCCGACCCGGTTCGAGTTCCACCTGGCCGAGACAGGCCCGGGACGCCTGCTGTCCCGTCCCGCAGCCGAAGCACACGCCTCGCTCCCCTCGGACCCGGCGCGGCCGTTCGTCGATCCGTTCGCCGGGCGGTCCGGCGCCCACGACTACCGCGCGCTGGCGGACCGGGCGGACGTCCTCGCGTTCGAAACCGAGCCGTTCGCCGCGCCGCTCCGGATTCTCGGCAACATCACCGTGCGGCTCACGGTGAGCGTCGATGCGCCCGATGCGGACCTCTGGGTCCGGCTGTTCGACGTGGCACCTGACGGCACCAGCTGGAACCTGATGAGTCCCGGCCTCGACGCCGTCCGCCTCTCGGCCCGCCCGAAGGCCGCGCCGCTGGTACCGGGCCGGCCCACGGTCGTCGAGTGGTCGGAGCTGCTTACCGGAAACGAGTTCGCGGCCGGGCACCGGCTCCGGGCGGTCGTGATGACGACGTTCATGCCCTACTTTGCCAGGAACCTGCAGACCGGCCGGTCCGAAATCACGTCGGCCGAGACCCGCCCGGCGCGGATCACCCTCCATTCCGGCCCCGGTATCGACGCCTACCTCGTGCTTCCGAGGATTCCATGACCCGACGCCTGCCCCAATCCGACTCCCCGAGCTGGCGACCGTTGGCCTTCGCGGTCCTCCTCCTGCTGCCGGGCTGCCGGCAGCGGCCTGCCGACCTGGTCCTCCGGAACGCCGCGGTCTACACGATGGCCACGCCCGACCGCGCGGAGGCGATCGCGGTGCGGGACGGCAAGATCGTCTACGTGGGCGACAACGCGGGTGCCGACCGATTGGTGGGCGACTCGACGGAGATGATCGACCTCGGCGGCCGGATGGTGCTCCCCGGATTCCGGGATACCCACGTCCATCCGGCCTCGGGCGTCGGCCTGGGCGACTGCCATTTCGAGGATCTCGAAACCGCCCAGGCGATCGTCGATTCGGTGAAGGTGTGCGCCGCCGCGACCCCGGCCGGCGAGTGGGTCCGCGGACGCGGCTGGGCGCTGCCGATCTTCCCGAGCGCCAATCCCGACAAGGCACTGCTCGACCGCGTGGCCCCGAACAACCCGGTCTACCTCACGGCGGCCGACGGCCACTCGGCCTGGGTCAATTCGAAGGCGCTCGCCGTCGCGGGGATCACCCGGGACACGAAGGATCCCGTCAACGGCCGGATCGAACGCGATCCCCGCACCGGCGAGCCCTCGGGGACCCTGCGCGAAACCGCGACCGATCTGGTCGAGAAGTTCCTCCCGGCGTATTCCCTCGAACAGCGGAAGGCCGGCTTGCAGCGGGCGCTCGCCCTGGCCAACGAGTTCGGCATCACCGCCGTGCACGACGCTTCGGCCGGTCCCGACATGCTCGAGGCATACGAGGCCCTGGACGAGGAAGAGGGCCTCACCGCGCGGGCGTTCGTCGCCCAGTACGTCGACCCGGAGAAGGACTTCTCGCAGGTCGACTCGCTCCTTGCCTGGCGGAAGCGGTGGCCCGGCCGGCACTACTACCACCCGAGTGCCGCGAAGTTCTTCGCCGACGGTGTGATCGAGTCCGGTACGGCAGCGCTCCTGGCACCGTACGTCGGCACCACCAGCACCGGTGTCGCCAACTTCCGCCAGGGGCAGATGGATTCGCTCGTGACGGCGCTCGACCAGGCCGGCATCCAGATTCACATCCACGCCATCGGCGATCGCGGGATCCGGATGAGTCTCGACGCGCTCGCCACCGCCCGGCGGACGAACGGCGACCACGGGGCCCGGCCGATCATCGCGCACATCCAGCTCTTCGATCCCGCCGACATTCCGCGCTTCAAGGAACTCGGCGTGATCGCGAGTTTCCAGCCGCTCTGGGCGTACGCCGACA
>JBFXAY010000035.1:0-41000 GCA_050183815.1 Gemmatimonadales bacterium
GAAGCCGCCGACGGTGACTTTGGGCGACGGCGGCTCCCGCCGGCGCTCCGGCTGGCCCGCCGCCGGACGGAGCGGCGGTGCCGACGCCGACGCGGAGGCCGGAGCCGGCGTATTGAGCACCCGCGCGATGCTGGGATCCGATTCCCCGGTGACGTACGACGCCGCCAGCCGCTGCGAGAGCGGGAGGAGCACCCGGGTCTCCGCCAGCTCGCCGCCGCCCTGTTCGTCTGCATTGAGGCGCAGGCGGACCAACCGCTGCGAGCGCTTCTCGATCGCGAAGTACACGACGCCGCCGCCGCCCGCCCACGGCATCTCGCCGATGACGTCGTAGGTGCCTTCCGCCGCGTGCTTGACCTGTTCGAGCAGGGCGTGCCGCGCGGCCGGCGACGAGGGGTTCTGGCCGCCGGCGGACAGATCGGTCCCGCAACTGGTGCAGAAGCGGGCCCAGCGGCGGAGCGGCGCCCGGCAGGCATGGCACTCGCCGTAGCCGACGCTCACGTGGCTGTCGAGCTCGCGGGCAACCTCGAGTTCGTAATCGGGTTTGCCGGCGGGACCGGTGCCGGTCTTCCCGAGTCGGAGGGCCACCAGCTTGCCGTCCGACCGGGTCTTGGCCAGGTACCAGAAGTCGGCGCCTTCGCGACCGAGCTCGCCGTAGACGTGGTAGTAGTCGGCGGCGACCTCACGCACGACGGAGAGGAGATCTTCTTCCACGGATCGGACTCAGGTCTCTCCCGTGCAACCGGGCAGGTTCGGCTTCAACTGGCAGCCCTTCCGCCGCGCCGCCGCGGCACCCGGGCGGTCCACCGGGCCGCCTTCGCCCCGTTCCAGCATCGTCGCATAGTTGAGGCAGGCCTCGGCCACATCCGCCTCGCAACTGCGCTTGAAACTGGTGCGCCGCGCGATGGTCTGCGGCGTCGGGCCCCGGGGGCGGTTCCGGCGCGCCGCCGCGGCGGCCGCCGCGCGGGCCGCGGCAATCGAGTCGGCCTCCTGTTGACGCACCCGGGCCATCGAATCGGCCCGGATCGAATCCGCCCGCGCCTGGGCGGCGGCGAGGCGGGCAGCCTCTTCCCGGGCCAGTCTCGCCTTCACCGTGTCGTCGAGCGGCAGCGAATCGGGGGCCCGCAGCATGCCGCCGGCGAGGAGGTCGCACGCCGCGTCGACGCTCCCGCGGTTGCAGGCCCGAATGGTGACCTGCTTCCGGTCCACCGAATCGGCCCGATCGTCCGGAGCGGTCGCGCCGTAGAGATCGACCAGGGGCTCGCAGCGGCGGCGCCCACCGATCAGACCCGCAATCCGGCCACCGCGGCCCTCGGGATCGGTCCAGCAGGCCCGGCGGAGGACCGTCAGGGCCAGCGCCGTGTCCGGCTCGAAGCCGTCGACCCCGGCCACCAGGGCCTCACCGAACTCCTGACAGGCCTCCGGGCGGTCCAACTCGCAGGCCCGGCGGTAGAAATCCGCGGCTTTGGCGGGATCCGGCACGACCCGTTCCTTGCCTTGGCGGTATGCCTTGGCCAGGTCGTGGCAGTCCGCCGCCCGCCCCCCGGAGCACCCCTGCTCCCACTGGGTGACCTTCTTGGTCTGCGCCCGAGCGTCGGAACCGAACAGTATCGGGGCGGCGATCAGGCTGAGCGCCACCCCCAACAGAGCCGGCCTGGAGATCTCAGTTCTCCCGTTGAACGTCTTGGAAGTTATTGCTGTATTTGTTGTTACGCAAATCCGGCGACCCCCGGGAACTGATGAAAACGCCGAAGAGGTGATTCCGCTCCAGGCGGTTCTGATCCAGCATCGGACTCCCGGCATTGATCGTGACACCCTCCGCGTTGTCCTCGATCAGGTTCTGCTCCACGTCCCCCCGGCTCGTCCCCTGGAACCGGATCCCGCTGGCGTTGTTGGCAATTCGGTTGCCGTTGACGGTGGCGGTGGCCGAATCCACCACCTGAATCCCGTTGCAGAATCCGCGAATTTCGGACCGGGAGACCGCCGTACGGCTCGCACCGGCCACCCGGATCCCGGCGCCCATTCCGCGGCAATCGTCGTCAGTGACTCCGGTCCCCTGCAGGCGGAGTTCGCTCACCTCGGCCACCCCGCCGGCGATGTCGATGGCCGGGTCGGCGCCCGGAGCGTTGTAGTGAAGCTCGAGCGCCCGGATGACGAAGGTCCCCACCTCGGGTCCTACCGCGAACGCGCCGGAGCCCGCGGCCGCGGCAATCCGGGTGGCCCGGGTTCCCTGGCCGACGATGGTGACCGGCGCCGTGATCCGGATCGGGCCGGCGAGTTGGTACGCCCCCGAGTCGAGCACGATGGTCCCGCCCGGCGCAACCTCCCGAAGCGCCGCCGCGAGGTCGCCGCCCGAGGACAGGGACACCCGGGTCCGAGCCGCCGGGATAGCAGGCGGCGGCGATTCGTCGACGGCCGGCTCGCGGAACGCGACGTACAGGATGCCGACCACGACCAGGGCCGCGACGCCGATCCCCGCCAGCCGGCCCCACGGCGGCGATCCACGCGGCGCGGAGTGACGTTCGACCGGAATCACCGGCGCGGGCCCACCGACCGGGGCGGGCGTCGGGTCCGGCATCGCCGGCGCCGGCGCGGCCGGTGCGGCGGGCAGCTCGTCGGTGCGCGACACCGGCGGATCGAACGCCTCGGCCGCCGCGTCCGTCGCGGCCGCCAGCGTCGGGAATCGCTCGGCCGGCGCCTTCGACATCATCCGTTCGACCGCTTCGCGGAGTTCGGCCGGGCATTTCGGCCGGGCCATGGCGATCGACTCCGGAATCCGGTCCGCGTGCCCCCGCATCACCTGCATCGCGGTGCCCTCGAACGGCAGGCGGCCGGTCAGCATCTCGTAGCCGACCACGCCGAGCGCGTACTGATCGGAGGCCGCCGTGGCGGCGCCGCCGTCACATTGTTCCGGGCTCATGTACGCGGGCGTGCCGACCGGCACACCCGGGTTGGTCACCGCCGCCCCGGCCGCCACCTTCGCGATCCCGAAGTCGGTCACGACCGCGTTGCCGCTCTCGTCGAGCAGAATGTTGCCGGGCTTCACGTCGCGGTGGACGACCCCGTTCCGGTGAGCGTAGTCGAGCGCGGCGCCGACCTGCCGGAGCACCTGGAGGACCTGCGCGTACGGCAACTGGCCTTCCTGGCGGAGCAGCGATTCGAGGCTCCGGCCCTCGACGTAGTTCATCACCAGGAAGTAGAGCCCGGCCTGCTCCCGGATCGCGTGGACCGTGACGATGTTCGCATGGTGGAGCCGCGCCACCGTCTGCGCCTCCTGCCGGAAGCGCTCGATCATCCCCGCCCCGAGCATGAGTTCGGGCGACATGACCTTGATCGCCACCCGGCGATTGAGCGCGAGATCGCGGGCCAGGCAGACGGCCGCCATGCCGCCCCGGCCGAGCTCCCGTTCGATCTCGTACTCGCCGGTGGTAGCGTCGCGGAGCCGCTCGACGACGTCGGGGCCGCCCTCGGCCGGCAGCGTGGCCGGTTGCGACCCGCCGGCCGCCACCGGGGGAACCGTCTGCCGGCTGCCGCACGCCGCGCAGAAGCGATCCTCCCGCAGCAGCACCTCCCGGCAGTTGATGCAGTGCGCCAGGCCGCGGCCGCAGGAGGGACAGACCGTCGCATCGGCGGCGGCCTCGAGCGAGGCCTGACAGCCGGGGCAGCGAGGCGGCTGGGCGGCCATCTACTCCCCTCCCGCCGACCGGCACAAAGCGTAGAGCTTCCGGTCGGAGAGGCGCCGCCAGGTTTCCGGATACTCGAGGAGTTCCTTCGTTCCGTCCGACAGCTGGCACTTGAGGCACCGCAGCACGGTCCCCGGATTCTCCTCCCAGACGCGGGCGATCACGTCGCCGTCCTCATCCTTGATTTCGCGCACCGGGCTGTCGGTCATCTGCCACCACCTGTTTGCTGGATTCGGCCGGGCGGACCGCGAACGGCCGATTGAGGGAGTGCCGGCCCGGGCGCCGGGCGGCGAGGGCAGGATCGCGAGCCCGGTCAGACGCCGGGCCCGGACGACAGCGTCAGGGCCGCTCGAGTTTCCGCACTTCGCTCGCGGCGTCCCGATGCCCCTGGAGCATCGCCTTCCGGAACCATTCGAGCGCTTCCGGCTCGGATTTCGGAACGCCCTTGCCGTCCTTGTACATCCGGCCCAGCTGGTACTGGGCCTCCGCGTCCTTCTTGTCCGCCGCGAGCCGGTACCAACGGGCCGCTTCGGTCTCGTCCTTCTTGACGCCCTGGCCCCGCTCGTAGAGGCGCGCCAGCCGCCGCGCCGCGATCGGACTGCCGCCGTTCCAGGCTCGCTCATACCAGCGGGCCGCTTCCGCGTCATCCTCCTTGACGCCTTTGCCGTCCTCGAACGCGACGCCCAATTCGAGTTGAGCCGCCGGCCGCCCGCCCTCCGCCGCCTGGCGGAAGAAGGTCGCGGACCGGGTTTCGTCCTTCTTCACGCCGAGGCCGTCGCGGTAGAGGTAGCCGAGCCGCTCTTGCGACTCCCGGTCACCGGCCGCGGCGGCCCGGGTGTACCACTGAGCGGCCTGCGTCTGATCCTTGGTGGTACCTCGGCCATAGTCGTACATCGCGGCGAGGAGCCGTTGCGCCTGGGCATCGCCGGCGGCGGCGTCCTTCCGGCACAAATCGAACGCCACGGTCCACTCGCTCCGCGAAGCGCTCCGGACGCAGGTCGGGGCCGGCGGCGGGGGGGGCGGCGGCGGCGGCGTGTTGGTGGCCACTTCTCGCTGCTGCACCACGAGCTTGGGCCGCCACGTCACGGTCCCGCCGCCCTCGACGGTGACCCGTTCACTCACCGGACGGAAACCCTCCGCGGCAATCGCGAGCCGGTGGACGCCGGCCGACGTCCGCACCTGGCGTCCGATCCGGGCGCCGTCGAGGGTCACCGACGCTCCCGCCGGAATGGTGATCCCCACGACCAGGGTCCCGGAGTCGGCAGTCGCCGCGGCTTCCGAACCGGTCGGCTCGGGCTCCGGTGTGGTGGTCGCGTCAGACGTCGTATCGGCCGGCGCCGGCGTCTGCGCCACCTCGACTGGCGGCTCCGGAGGGGGCGGGGGCGGCACCGGCGTCCCGGGATCTCGAAACGCGAAGTACCCGATCAGGCCCAGGAGCGCGGCGCCTGCGATGCCACCGATCAGCTTGGGCGAGAGCCGGGGCGCCGTTCGGGCCACGGGCGGCGGCGGCGCGGCGACCGGGCCGGTGCGCGGCGGCGGGGTCGGCGTTGCCTCGGCGGCCGGAGGGGGCGGCAGCGGCGGCTGCGGCGGCTGCGGGAACTGGCCCGAGGAAAGCACCTGCGTCGCCCCGAGCTCGGCGGCGAGCGGGCGGAAGACCTGCGTCTCGCCGATCGAGTAGGTCGACTGCGTGGTATCGGCCGCGTCCCGCTTGAGCCGGAGGGCCACCACCTTGTTGCGGGCGATGTCCCGGGCAAAGAAGACGACGCCGCCGCCGTCCGCCCGGTCCATCTTGCCGTAGATGTCGTAGGTTCCGGCGGTCGCCTCCCGAACGGCGTCGAGGAGCTGGGCCGCTTCGTCCGGCTCGGTACTGAACTGGTTGGCCGAGAGGTCCGCGCCGCATTTGAAGCAGAATCGGTCCCAATCCCGCAGGACGTTGCGGCATTCCGGGCAGGTGCTCTCGAGTCCCGGCACCGAGCTGTCGAGGGTTCGGACGACCTCGAGATTGAAGTCGTTGCCGCCGGTTCGGGACAGCTTCATCGCGACCAGGTTGCCGGACTCGATCTCGCGGGCCAGATAGACGACGTTGCCGCTCTTGCTGCGACCCATCTCGCCAAGAACGTCGTACACGCCCTCCGCCGCCGCCCGCACCTGGCTCAGCAGTTGATCGAAGGGGTCACCGCCCCCGGGCATCAGATTGATGGCGGTCGGTCCGTCGGCCACGAGAGCACCACCGTCAGAGTTGGCTGGCTACCGAATGCTGGAACGTATCCGGTCCTTCAACGACAGCAAGGCCACTGGGCCTGCAAGGTCCGCACCCCCACGGCCTTGGCTGGCGCCGGGCCCCGGCCCAAATTCCCGGTTCCCGTGTCCGGAGGGGCCTCGTGACAATTCGCGTCCTGCTCGCCGCCGTCCTGGCGACCGCGTTCGCGCCGCGGGCCGCCGCGCAGGCCTCCGGACCCCGGATCGGCATCCTGAGCAGCAGCGGCTCCTTCGCCGCCCCGATCCTCCGGGCCAACCAGATGGCGTTCGAGGCCGTGCCCAACGACGTTCCCGGCGACAGTCTGGCGCGCTACCGGGTGCTGATCATCGACAATCTCTTCCGGCTCAAGGACCTCAACGCCGCCGCCTTCCGCTCCTTCGTCGAAAAGGGCGGGATCCTGGTGATTCTCAATCCACAGTCGGACGGGTTCACCAAGGCCTGGTCTCCCTACGAGGTCTACATCGGGGAATACGCCATCGAGGGCAAGATCACCGACCGGAAGCACCCGCTCTTCCGCGGATTCACCTCCGACAAGCTCGATCACTTCGCGGAATCGAACGGGCCGTTCGTGGGGAACTGCTCATTCACCGAGCCGGGGCCGGAATGGAAGGTGCTGGCCCGGCATGCCAAGAAGGGCAAGAACGCCCTGGTCCTCGAGGCCACCTACGGCACCGGACGGATGATCCTGGCCTGCGTGCGGTTCGATCTCTACAACGCCCGCCCCGGCCCGACCCGCCTGGGGGACAACCTCGCCGCCTACCTCAAGACCCTCACGAGCTCACCGCCCGCCGCGCCGCGTCGAGAACCGTAAGGGCCAGATCGATGGTGCGGCGGTGGGTTCGGAAAGCGAGGGCCACCAGCCGCAGGGTAAACGTGCCGTCGATGGTCGTCGAGGAGATGAAGACCCGTCCGTCCTGGCGGACGAACTCGACGATACGCTGATTGACCCGGTTGACCTCCTCCGGATCGAGTCCGGCCGGCACGAGGCGGTAGGTCACGATCGACAACTCCGGCTCCGGCCCCACTTCGTAGCCGAGGTCCGCCACCCTGGTGCGGAAGTACCTCGCCAACAGCAGCTTCTCATCCAGGCCCGCCCGGAACGGTTCGACGCCGAGCAGTTTGAGCGGGAGCCACATCCGGACCGCCCGGAAGTGCTTGGTGAGTTCCGGGCTCACGTCGGCCGGGGAGATCTCGTCCACCGCCGCCGCGGCGTCCTGCATGTAGTTGCCGAAATAGTGGTGGGTATCGAGCATCGGCCGGGCATCCCGCACCAGTACGATGCCGCAGCCGTACGGCAGGAAGAGACTCTTGTGGGGATCGAGCACGACCGAGTCCGAGGCTTCGATCCCGCGAAACACCCGGCGGCCGTGCTCGGTCAGCAGGAAGAAGCCGCCGTACGCGGCGTCGACGTGGAACCAGCACCCCTCGCGCCGGGCGAGGTCACCGATCGTTTCGAGGGGATCGACCGCCCCGGTGTCGGTCGTGCCCGCCGTGGCGATGACGAGCCAGGGCTTGAGGCCGGCGGCGCGATCGGCGGCAACAGCCGCGGCCAGCGCGTCGGGCCGCATCCGGAACCGGTCGTCGATCGGAACGTGGCGGACCGTCACCTCGCCCAGTCCGGCGATCCGAAGTGCCTTTTCGAGGCAGTGATGCGCCTGGGTCGTGAGATACACCACGGCGCGGGGCACGTCGGCCGCCTTGATGCCGTGGGCATCGCGCGCCGTGGCGATCGCAACCAGGTTGGCGATGCTCCCGCCCGACGCGATGTTGCCCGCCGCGCCGGCCGGATAGCCGACCAGGTCGGCCGTCCAGCGGAGCAGCTGGTTTTCCATCCGCACCGGGCCGGGCCCGGTGAAGAAGATCCCGGCGTACTTGTTGGTGATCGCGGCGAGGTAGTCCCCGAGCGCGGCCGGATAGATCCCGCCCCCGGGCACGTACGCGAGATGACCGCCCGAGGCCGGGTTGAGTCCCGGGCGCACGACCTCCCGTTCGAACAGGTCGAGCACGGCGTCGATCGGGAGCGGCTTCTCGCCGATCGGGGAATCCAGCAGGCCCAGACCCGACCCGGCATGGTCCTCGAACGCCTTGAGATGTTCGATCTGGCGGAGGAACCGTTCACCGGCCGCCGCGGCGGCGCGGCGGAGCTGCTTCCGCCGCCCGGTTCCCGGCTCGAGGGGCCGCGCCCGCCGTTCCAGGTGGGCGATCCGGTCGAGCAGGTCGGCAGTCGGGTCCGGCGGCTGGTTCATGGCGTGGGCAGGCGGGTGGTGGAGGGGCAAAGTAAGCGGGGCGGCGCCGGTCCCGGCACCGCCCCGTTCCGAATCCGCCGGAGCGGATCCTAGAACATCGACCAGAGGTACTGGTTGGTCACCTCGTGGTGATACTGGATCTCGGGAATCTTGATCGTGGCCCCGAGCGCCTTCGGACAGCGTTCCGCCGAGGCGAGCTTGAGATCGGCGTACTTCTTGTGGACCTGCTCGGTCAGGAGGTCCGCCACGTACTTCGATCCCTTGAAGAGCCGGATGGCGTCATAAATGTTGTCCGGCAGGAACTTGGTGCGGTCCCGCTTCTTGTCGCCGTTCCCCGAGTCGACCGGTCCTTCGAAGCCGGTGCGGAGAATCGTGTAGAGCGCGAGGTACGGATTGGCGTCCGGGGCGATCGAGCGGACCTCGATCCGGGCCGACTTCTCGTTGCCGAGGGGGATGCGCACCATCGAACCGCGGTCGACCGCCGACGCCTTGATCTGGTTCGGCGCCTCGAAGTGCGGATCGAGCCGGCGGTAGGCGTTGACGCTCGGGTTGAGCACCAGACAGACGTCCTGGCCGCTCGAGAGGATCCGGTCGATGAACTTCCAGCCGAGCTTCGAAAGCTTGTCCTGGCCCTTGACGTCGAAGAAGAGGTTCTTGCCCTTCTGGCTCACCGAGATGTTGGTGTGCATGCCCGACCCGTTGATCCCGGTCACGGGCTTGGGCAGGAAGCTCGCCGTCATGTCGAACTTGGCGGCCACCTGGCGGCAGATGAGCTTGTACAGCAGCACCTGGTCCGCGGCGATGCTCGCCTCGGTGTAGCTGTAGTTCATCTCGAACTGGGACGGGGCCACCTCCGGGTGGTCCTTCTCGTTCGCGAAACCCATCGCCCGCTGCACTTCGGCCGCGGTATCGATGAACATCCGGAGCGAATCGCCCGGGAGCGAGTGGTAGTAGCCGCCGGTGGAGACGTACTCGAATCGGCCGGCTTCGTGGTAGTGACGCTCGGCGTCACGGCCCTTGAAGAGGAAGCCCTCGATCTCGTTGGCCGCGTTGCAGACGAAGCCGTCCTTCTTGTAGAGCTTCTCGAGATAGGCTTTGAGCTTGGCCCGCATGTCCGCGACGTACGGGGTGCCGTCCTTTTCGAGGACGTCGCCGAACACGAGGACCTTGCCGGGCCCGAAGATGTCGCTCGGCAGCCAGTAGAAAGCCGGCCAGTCGATGGCCAGGCGGAGGTCCGACTCCTGCTGCGCGGAGAACCCGCGGATCGACGACCCGTCGAACGTCAGGTTGTCGGCCGACTTGAGGAGGAACTTCTTGTCGTAGTCGAGCATGTGGAGCCGGCCCTCGAGGTCGGCGAAGCAGACCGTGACCGCCTTGATCCGCTTTTCCCCCTCGAGATACTTGATCCGCTTGTCGCGGATCTTGTCGAAGCTGACCCGGTTGAGCCGTTCGGTCTTGGCTTCGAGGTTCATCACCTCGAGTTCGTCATAGGGAATCTCGAGAAAGTCGCGCAGCGGGCTGGTCATGGCGGTCCGGTGTTCGGGGTCCGAGGGCGGAGCGGCGGGGCGCCGGTTCCGGGATGGCGCATAAGGTAAAATAGCTTCTGGATAATGTAAAGATACGAATATTTATACTAAAAAGACTCACAAATAATACATGAAGTGCAATGCTTGTCACCCGAGACGGCCCCCGCGCCCCGTGACGGGGGCCCCGGCTATCCTTAGCGCCCATGCCCCCCGCCCGGCCCCCCCAGCCCACCGACCGCGTCCTGATCCGGTGCCGGTCGGGCCGCCATCAGGTCGCCCTCGACCCCGCCCGATTCTGGGCCCCGGCCGGATGCCCGGTCTGCCGCACGGCGGTCGACCCGTTCCGGGTCCGCCGGGCGGCAGCCTGGCTCGGTGGGGCCGGACCCCGCGCCGGGCTCGCCCTTCCGGCCGGCATCCGGGTCAGCCCACTCGAACTGCTGGGCCTGGCCGCCATCGCCGGAGCCGGCGCCCTGGGGCTCGGGCTTCGAACCCTCGGAGACGCGTGGTGGCCCGCCACGGCGGTCCTGTTTGCGGGCCGCTGGCCCTGGATGGTGCCCGCCGGTTTCCTCCTGGTCCTCGGCCTGCTGCTCCGGCAGTGGCGGGCAGCCGGACTCGCCGCGGCGGCCCTCGCCACCACGCTCGCCTTCGTGATGGGGGCCACCCTTGGTGTGGGCCGCTGGCTCGGCGGCGGCGACCCGGCCACCAGAATCCGGTTGATCACCTACAACGTCGACGGCCGGGCCATGAGCCTCGCCGGACTGATGGATCTGGTCGAGCGGTACCAGCCGGACGTGCTCGCCATCCAGGAATGCGGCGAGGCCGTCATCCAGGCGGCCCCGCTCCTCACCGGCTATCAGTTTCGCCGATCCTCACTCTGCCTGCTGTCCCGCTTCCCGGTCGACACGATGCTGGTGCAGCCGCGCCGCGACATCGAGCAGATCGGAGGCTCCGGACAGGTGATCCGGTACCTGATCTCGGGGCCCGGTGGCCCCTTCAGCCTGGTCAACCTGCACCTCGAAACGCCGCGGGATGGCCTCGAGGCACTCCTCGGCCGCAGCGCCCGGGCCCCGGATCTGATCGACGAGGAAACGACGCTCCGGAACATCGAATCCGGCCGGGCCCGCGCCTGGGCGGACTCGGCGCCGCCCCCGCTCATCGTCGCGGGGGATTTCAACACGCCGAAGGAAAGCGTCATCTTCCGGCGCCACTGGGGTGATCTGACGGAGGCGTTCGACCGGGCGGGCTTCGGATTCGGGCACTCGAAATTCACCCGCCTGTTCGGCCTGCGAATCGACCACGTCCTGGTCGACGACCGGTGGAGCGTGAAGCGAGCCGAAATCCTCCCGGATTTCGGGTCGGACCATCGGCCGATGCTCGTCGAACTCGAACTCCGGCGGTAGCCCGGCCGGCGAGGGCCTGCCGGCGCCCGGCCAGGCCGTACCGCCCGGAAAAGCCGCGCGACGCTCCGAAGCACCGGGTTCGGGACGACCTGCGCCGCGAGTCAGTCCGGAGCGCGGTGTTCGGATGGACCCGCGCCGCTAGTCGGTCCGGAGCGCAGTGTTCGGATGGACCCGCGCCGCTAGTCGGTCCGGAGCGCAGTGTTCGGATCGACCCGCGCCGCCCGCCGGGCCGGACCTAGCCCCGCGAGCGCCGCCACCGCGGCGAGGGTCACCGCGACGAGGGCGAACACCGCCGGATCGCGCGCGGACTGCCGGAACAACAATGGCTGAATCCGGCCGCCGGCTGCCCAGGCGATCAGCACCCCGATGACCAGACCGGCGCCCGCCACCTGCAGCGTTTCCGTCATGACCAGCCGGATCAGATCGCGGCGCTGGGCGCCGAGGGCGGCCCGAACGCCGAGTTCGTGGAGCCGCTGGGCCACGTTGTAGCCGATGACGCCGTACAGGCCGATCGCCGCGACCAGCAGCGCGAGACCGCCGAACGCGACGAACATCGTCGCCCCGAACCGCCAGGCCCGTTGCTGCTGGGAGATGATCTGCCGCATCGGAACGCTCGTCACGTAGGACTCGCCCGGCATCAGAGGTTGGAGCGCCTTGCGAAGGGTCTCTCCCATGACGGCCGGGTCGCCCCGGACGAGGGCGACGAGGCGACTGGCCCGGCCGGGCCGGAACTGTTCCATGGGGAGGTAATAGCGGAACCGGTCGTCGCCCTCGAGCTGGCGCTGCGCGGCGTTTTCCGCCACGCCGATCACCGTCGTGAACGGCGCGTCGGCATCCCCGACCCGCATCAGCTTGCCGATCGGGTTTTCGCCGGGCCAGAGCGCGGCGGCCATCGCCTCGCTGACCACCGCGACCCGCTCGGTCCCCGCGCGGTCGCGCTCGTCGTAGGCCCGTCCGGCCAGGATCCGGGTGTCCATGGTCGCGAAATAGTCGGCGGTCGTTACCTGATAGCTGAATTGGCCAAGCGCCTCCGTGGAGTCGATCCCGGGTACGATCAACGTGGTGCTCGACGTGCTCCAGAAGGGGATGCTGCTCATCAGGGCGGCCCGGGTCACGCCGGGCAGCGACGCCGTGCGCTCCAGCATGGCCCGGCTCAACGTCACCACCTGACTGTCCGATACCGGCACGCCGCGGTGACTCTGCTGGACCAGGACGACCTGCTCCACATCGTAGCCGAGCCGGAGGCCCTGAACGTTCACGAAGCTCCGGACGAAGAGCCCGGCACCGATCAGCAGCATCACCGAGAGGGTCACCTGAATGCCGAGCAGGGCGGTCCGGAGCGGCGAGCGCTGGTAGGTCCCCTCGCGCACGCCGACCTTGATGGCCTCGCCGATCGGGAATCGGGTGGCCGCGAGGGCCGGCACCAGGCCGGTGAGCAGTGCCGCCGCCACGGCCAGCCCGAACGTCACGAGGAGCGTGCGGCCGTCCCCCGCCACCGGGATCGGCGCGCCGTCGGCCCCGACGAACAGGCGGCGGAGCGCGCCCCCGCCGAACTGCGCGATGGCGATACCGGCCACGCCGCCACCCAGCGCGAGGACCATGGTTTCCGTGAACCATTGGCCGGCGAGGCGCCGCCGCGACACGCCGAGCGCCAGGCGAACCGCCGTTTCCCGGCGGCGGCGGAGCGCGCGCGCCAGGAGCAGGTTGGCCACGTTGGAACAGGCGATCAGCAGCACGATCACCGCGATGCCCGACACCCACCAGAGCGTCCTGGTCTCGACCGAGGGATCGGGACCGGCCGCCGCTTTGAGCGGCGCCGCGATCGCCGACGGCTGTGCGACCGCCACCGGCGCCCACCGAGGATTGAGCGCCACCGCCGACTCCCAACTCGTCACGGAAGCCTGGCTCAGATCGGCCGAGGCCGCGGCGACGGACACGTCGGGGCGGCGCCGGACCATCATGTCCATCCAGCCCCAGTTGTACTGGGTGTAATACGTGGTCCGATCTTCCTCGTAGGGGTTGGACCCGGCGTAGGTGGTGATCGGCACATAGACGACCGGCGGGTTCCCATCCCAGATGCCGACGAAACCACGCGGCAGGACCCCGATGATCAGACACGCAAGGTTGTGAACCTGCAGCGGCTGGCCGATGACGTCGCGCCGGCCGCCCAGTTCCGTCTGCCACATTTCCCAGGTGATCACCGCCACGTCCGCACCGCGCGGCGTCTGGTCTTCCGCGGAAGTGAAGTAGCGCCCGAGGGCCGGCGGGGCATCGAAGAAGGCGAAGAAGGAGGCGCTGACGACGCCGACCTGCCGTTCCCGCGCGGCCTCGCCCGACCCCACGGCGGCCGTGATGTTGGTGTAGCCGGCCACCTGCGAAAAGCTCGAGGTGTTGCGGCTCAGATCGAGAAACCGGGTGTACTCGCTGACACCGTGAATGCGGAACCCGTTCCGGACGAACGACCGGAGGTACACCTTGTGCACCGCGTCCGGATCCCGGAGATACGGGAACGGCTTGAAGAGGAGGCGGTCGACGACCCCGAACATCGCGGTGTTGGCGCCGATGCCGAGGCCGAGGGTCAGGATGACGGTGGCGGCGAAGGCGGGAGACCGGACGATGCCGCGAAACGCATACCGGAGATCCTGGCGAAGGCGGTCGACGAACCCCGTGCCGCGGGCGTCCCGCACCTCCTCCTGCACCTGCGTCCTGCCGCCGAAGTCGAGCCGGGCCCGGCGCCGCGCCTCGGCGGCCGGCAGGCCGCTCCGCTCGAGGTCGGCCTGCTCCATGTCCAGATGGAAGTCGAGTTCCTCACGGAGTTCCCGCTCCTCCCGAGCCCGGAACACGAGGGAGCGGACGCGTTCGACGAGGTCGCTCCACCGGCTCATGGGGCCCCCTCGCTCGCGAGGACCCAGTTCACCGCACTCGAGGAACGGGTCCAGCTCTCCCGGGCCCGGTCGAGTTCCCGGCGGCCCTCTGCGGTCAGCAGGTAGTAGCGGGCCCGCCGGCTGTTTTCGGTCGTCCGCCATTCGGACTTGATCCAGCCGCGCCGTTTCATCCGGACGAGAGCCGGGTAGAGCGAGCCCTGGGAGACCTCGAGGATCTCCCGGGACATCCGGCGAATCCGCTGGCTGATGCCCCAGCCGTGGAGGGGTTCGAGGGACAGCGTCTTGAGGACCAGGAGGTCGAGGGTCCCCTGGAGCAGTTCGTTGCGGTCGTCGGTCATGGGCCCTTCCTTCAGACAATCTGAAGGAAGGTTCGTTCACCGAACCGACGAAGTCAAGGAAGTCGCGGCTAGGGCGCCGGGTTGGCCACCACCACTTTGGACTGGGGCGTCAGCCGCTCCGCGCCGCCGATGACGACCATGTCGCCGGCCGCGATGCCCTGGAGGATCTCCACCTGGCCCGGCTCCCGAACGCCCAGTTCGACCGGGTGCGGTTCGACCGCGTCTCCCTTGAGCACCCAGATCACGTTGCCGGCCGGCAACTGAAGGACGGCCTCCTCGGGCACCACCACGGCGTCGGTGCGGCGGGTGGTCTCGAGCCTGACCTCGATGAACATCCCCGACTGGAGCACCTGACCCGGGTTCGGCACCACCGCCTTGACCGTGATCGTACGGGCCGGCAATTGAACCCGGGGGTCGACGAAGTCGACGGTGCCGGTGAAGGAGCGGGAGGCGAGGGCCGCCACCCGGAAGCTCACCTTCTGCCCCACCTTGAGCCGCTCCGAATAGCGTTCCGGAACCTGAAAGGACGCCCGCTGCGGGTTGACGGTCTGCAGGGTGATCAGCCGGGTGGCCTGGGTGACGTAGTCGCCGACGGAGACGAACCGGGCGCCGGCCACGCCGGCCCACGGGGCCCGCACCACGGTGCGGTCGAGCCGGATCTGCAGCAGTTCGAGCGCCGCGCGCGCGCTTCGGGCGCTCGCCTCGGCCCGTTCGACGTCCGCCTGGGCTGCGGCCTTTTCCGACAGGAGCTGGCGGGTCCGGGCCAGGGCCTGCTCGGCGAGATCGCGGTCGGCTTCGGCGCGAGCCACCTGGGCCTTCAGTTCGACGTCGTCGACCTTGAAGAGCGGCGTGCCCGCCGCGACCGACGCGCCCTCCCGGACCAGGATCTCGACGATCCGGCCATCGACGTCGGGCCGCAGTTCGATCGCCTGAATCGCTTCGATCTGCCCCGTGGCGGTGATGGCATCGATCACGGTGTCGATCCGGGCTGCCGCGACCTCCACGGACACCGGGCCGCCACCGCGGCCGCCCCGCCCGCCCGCGGGCGGCCCCCCGGCCGCGGCCTCCGGACTTCCCTTGCAGCCGGCCGCGAGCGCCGCCAGCACCAGCAGATATCGTGTCACGCTATTCCCCGATGTCATGGAAGCGACGGCCGACCAGCGCCTCGAGTCCCGCGAGGGCCAGCCGGGTCGCGTAACGAGCCTGCACCAGTTCCGCCTGCGCACCCGTCAGCTGCGACTGCCCGTCCAGGAGGTCGAGAATGGTGCTCGCTCCGTTCCGGTACCGGGCTTCCTGCACCCGGAAATTCTCCCGCGCCACCGCCACCGCCTGCTCCGCATACCGCGCCGTGGCCAGCGCGGTGCGATGCGCTTCGTAGGCCTCCGTCACATCGACTTCCGCGGCGAGCTCGAGGTCTTCCCGCTGGGCGCGGGCGAGGTCGCGGGCCAGCTGGGCCCGCTTGAGATTGAGTTCCCGCTGCAGATTGTCCCAGAGCGGGTAGCTGATCGACAGCGTGAGGGAACCGCGGCTCAGCCCCGCCGGAAAGAACGAGTCCCCGAATTTCGAATACGACGCGTTCAGATTGGCCTGCGGCAGGTAGACCGCCTTCCGGGCCCGGAGCGACGCATTGGCGGCCACCTCGTTGCTCCGGGCGATCCGCCAGTCCGGCCCCTGTTCGAGCGCCAGGGCCACTGCCGCGGGCAAGTCGACCGGCATCTCGCGCGGCAAGGTCGAATCGAGCGGCGCGGCGTCGGCCGGCCCGCGGACCCCGACCCGGCGGCCCAGCTGGAGCCGGGCCACGCTCAGGTTGGCCTCCTCGCGGAGCAACGCCACGCGGGCGCGGTTCACCTCGAGGAGGATCTGGAGCGAATCGGTCTGGACCACGGCACCGCTCACGACCCGCGCCCGGGCCACCACCAGCTGCTCCTCGGCGCGACGGAGCCGATCCCGGGCAACGTCGACGAGTTCCCGGCCGCCGAGGACCTCGTAGTAGTCGCGTTCGGTAGCCAGCGCCGTCAGAAACAGGGCCTGGGCCTCGCCGGCCTTGGCCCCTTCGAGTTCGGCATCCAGCCGCTTCAGGTCCGCGAGCTTCCGGCCGCCGGTGAACAGTTCGAACCGGGCATCGGCCCGCGCGGTGACGATACTGGTGGCCCGCTGCCCGGTGCCGGTGTTGAAGATTTCGACCGAATACTTCGACAGATCGCTCCCGACGGAGAGCGACGGCAGCACGAAGGCGCTCCGGGCGGACTTCCTGGCCCACTCCGCGCTACCGACCTGCCCGATGGCGCGGACGTAGTTGGGATCGAGCTTGGTGGCCCGCGCGATCGCGTCCGCCAGGCTGATCCGGAGCGCGGAGTCCTGCGCGGCGATCGGCCGCGAACCCGCCGGCGCCGACGACCCGATCGGGGCCGCCGCGACGGCAACCATCACGAGAAACGGGAGCATCACGCGGCGTCTCCCGACACCGCAGCCGCCTCGACCGGCCGGCTCACCCGCTTCCGCGCGAAGGCCCGGTCCATGAGCGTGTAGACGACCGGCACCAGATAGAGGGTCAGCACAGTCGACAACAGCACCCCGCCGGCAATCGCGTAGCCGAGGGGCCGGCGGCTCGCCGAGCCGGCCCCGAGACCGAGGGCGATCGGGATGGCGCCGGTGATGGTGGCGACGGACGTCATCAGGATCGGGCGGAGCCGGATCCGGCCGGCTTCGAGGAGCGCGGCGACCGTGTCGCGCCCGCCTTCGCGAAGCTGGTTGGTGTACTCGACGAGGAGGATCGAGTTCTTGGTGACCAGACCGATCAGCAGGATCATCCCGATCTGGCTGTACAGGTTGATGGTCGAACCGGCGATGAAGAGCGTGAAGATCGCGCCGGTCACCGCCGGCGGCACGGCCAGCAGGACGGTGAAGGGGTGGATCAGCGACTCGAACTGGGACGCGAGTACCATGAACACCACGATCAACGCCAGCACGAACGCGAAATAGAGCGCTCCGCCGCTCTCCTCCAGCTCGCGCGACTCGCCGTTGAGCGCGGTCGACGACCCGGCCGGCAGCACTTCGCCGGCGAGGGCCCGCAGCGAGTCGATGGCCTCACCCAGCGTAAAGCCCGGCGCCAGGCCGGCGTTGAGGGTGGCCGAGCGGACGCGGTTGAAGTGGTTGAGCTGACGGGGGCCGACGGCTTCGGCCACGTGGGCCACCTGGTCCAGCTTGATCAACTGACCCTGGCGGCCGCGCACGGTCAGATCGCTCATGGCGGCCGGCGTGGCCCGGGCGTCCGGCTCGAGCTGCACGATCACGTCGTAGAGCTCGTTGTTCCGGGTGAAGGTGCTGACCCGTTGTCCGCCGAGAAGCGCCTGCATCGTCGACGCGACATCGCGGACCGGGACACCGAGGTCTTCCATCCGGTCCCGTTCGTAGGACACCGTGAGTTCCGGCTTGTTGACCCGGAGGTCGGTATCGACGTTGATCAGGCCGCCGATCTGGCGGGCCCGCTTGATCAGCGTGTCCATGCCGGCCACGAGCGAGTCGAAGTCGGGGTGGCGGAGCACGAACTGCACCGGCTGGCCGAACCCGCCGAAGGCCGGCGGATTGCTGCCGAACGCGAGGACGCCCGGCACCTTCGAGAATTTCGGCTGCAACTCGGCCAGCACCTCCTGCACGGTCCGCTTTCGCAATGACCAGTCGGTCAGCCGAACGAACAGCATGCCGGTATTGACCCGGCCGGCGGACCCGCCGCCGCCGAAGGCCACCATGCTGTTCATGGTCCAGATTTCCGGGACGCCGGCCATGATGTCCTCGACCTGCGCCTGGTACTGATCGGTGTACTGGAGCGACGATCCCTCCGGGGCCACCACGTTCACCGTGATCATCCCCCGGTCCTCGGGCGGGACGAACTCCCGCTTGAGACTCCGGAACGTGAAGAAGGCGAGCACCAGCATCCCGGCCACGCCGCCCAGGGCCACCGCCCGATGCCGGAGGGTCCAGTCGAGGGTGCGCTGGTAGCCGGCCGCCAGCGCATTGAACCCCCGTTCGAACAGCCGGAACAGCGGACCGTGGCTGTGCGGGACCCGGAGCACCTTGGCGCAGAGCATCGGTGTCAGCGTGAGCGCCACGAACCCGGAGATCGCCACCGCGGCAGCGACCGCGATCCCGAATTCGTTGAACAGTCGTCCGGTCGATCCCTTGAGGAACGCCAGCGGCGTGAACACGGCCACCAGGGACACCGTGGTCGCGATGACCGCGAAGGCGATTTCCCGGGTCCCTCGCGTGGCCGCCACGTCGGGCGTTTCGCCCAGCTCCTCCTGCCGCCGGTAGGCGTTCTCGAGGACGATGATGGCGTCGTCGACGACGATCCCGATGGCCAGGATCAGCGCCAGCAGGGTGAGGTTGTTGATCGAGAAATCGAGGAAGTACATCACCGCGAAGGTGGCGATGATCGACGTCGGGATCGCCAGGCCGGGAATCACGGTGGCCCGGAGGTTCCTCAGGAACACGAAGATGATCAGGACGACGAGGCCGCCCGCGATCAGGAGGGTCTCCTGCGCCTCCTTGATCGACCGTTTCACGTAGACCGAGTTGTCGTATCCGACCGTGAGCTCGATCCCGGGCGGGACCTGCTCCTGCAGGTCCGGCACCATCGCCTTCACCCCGTCGGCCACCTCGACGAGGTTGGCCTTCGACTGCCGGACCAGGGACACGCCCACCGCCTGCTTCCGGTTGAAACGGAACCGGCTCCGATCGTCCTCGGGGCCGAGTTCGACGCGGGCCACGTCGCCGAGCTTGACCAGCTGGCCGTCGAGGTTGGCGACGACCAGGCCGGCGAACTCCTCGGGGGTCTTGAGTTCGCCCATGGAACGGACGGTGAACTCGCGCTGCGCCGATTCGATCCGGCCCGCGGGAATTTCGACGTTGCGGCTCCGGATCGCGGCGGTAACGTCCGCGGTGGTCAGGCCCCGAGACGCGAGTTCCGCCGCCTTGAGCCAGATCCGCATCGCGTAGCGGCGGGCACCGCGGATGTCGACCCGGCCGACGCCGGCCACGGTCTGCAGCGGAGTCTTGACGTACCGGTCGGCGATTTCGGTGAGCTGGAGCAGGTTGTAGTTGTCGCCCGTCAGGGTGACGAACATGAAGGGGCGGGCGTCGGCGTCCTGCTTCGACACCACCGGCTCCTCGATTTCCTCCGGCAGCCGGCCCCGGACCCGGGACACGAGATCGCGGACGTCCTGCGCGGCGAGTTCCACGTCCCGATCGAGATTGAATTCCAGCGTGACGCTCGACTGCTGTTCCTGGCTCACGCTGGTCATCGTCCGGAGCCCTTCGGCGGACGAGAGCTGTTCTTCGAGAATGTCGGTGACCGCGGTTTCCATGACCCGCGGATTCGCGCCGCGGAGGAAGACGCTCACCGACACGATCGGCGGATCGACGTCCGGGTATTCCCGAATCGTGAGCTGGCGATAGCCGATGACGCCGAAGAGGACGAGCGCGAGGCTCATCATCGTGGCCAGCACCGGGCGGCGGATGGAGATATCGGAGAGAACCATCGGACCACCTGAGACGAAGACTCGCCGGGTCGGCACCGCCCCCGGGCATGCGGCCCCGACGGCCGGCACAACATTACGCCTATCTTGGCCTGGGCGTTGAACCTAGCGTATGATTCCCCGTCCCCGGAGGGAGCAGCCGAATGGGCAAGAAATTGTCATCCAAGCAACTCGCCACCCTGGCGGTCCTGGAGACCTTTCCGTCCCGGTTCGACACCATCCACCGGCTGATCGAAGAGCTGGCAAGCCTTCGGGCCGACGACACCCAGGTCCGGCGGCTGGCCCGAACCCTGGACGAAATGAAGATAGCTGCCCAGTCGGTCGGGGAATCGGGGATCGCCGACTCGCTCGGGGTCATGGCGACCCTGGCGCGCCGGACCGGCGGCCTGCAGATGCGGGTTCGGGGTCTTCGGGAGGGCTTCGTGGCGCTCAAGATCAACTTCGAGGGGGCCCTCAAGGCGGCGTCAACGCCGGACCCCGGAGCCCCCGATGAGGAAGAAGACCTGCCGCTGAAACCGGCTTAGACCTTTTCCTTCAACATCTTGTCGACGATCGGCCCCGCCATCAGCGTGACCATCGAGTTGACCAGTACGCCGATCAGGAGCGTCACGAAGGTCAGCGCGCTCAGGATCCCCGCGGCCCCGAGAAAGGCAAAGAGACGTCCGACATAGACCATCATGACGTGTTCCCTGTAGGGAAGGTTGGACCGGCGGTCAATGTAATACCTAAGCTGACTCCCAGCAAACAGTTAGCAGCACCGAGACCCGCGACCCCCCAGGAGAGGCCCCATGGCGATTCCCCGACGTGATTTCCTCGAGCGACTGGCCTTCGGAGGCGTGGCCGCCGCCGGGCTCGACCTCGGCGCGGCCACACCGGCCGCCGGTCTCGACCTGGCCGCCGCCCGGCGGCCCGAGCTCGCCCAACAGGCTTGGGATCTGAGCTGGGTCAACCGGATCACCGGCGACCACCGGTGCGTCTTCGACTGCACGGAGATCGAAAGCGGCTTCGGCGTGCTCCGGGCGCTGGTCTGGGTCGCCCAATACGGGCAGGCACTCGGCGTAAGGCCGGGGGAGATGAGCCCGGTCGTGGTGATCCGCCACAGTGCCATCCCGCTCGCCATGAACCAGGCGTTCTGGGATCGGTACGGAATCGGCGCGGCCAAATCGGTCCGCCATCCGTTCACCGACGAACCGACCACGAAAAACCCGCTGCTGCTCGAGGCGAACGAATTGCCACCCGGGTTCGGCACCTTCAACCACGCCGGTCTCATGGCCGCCGGCATCCCGCTCCTGGGTTGCAACCTGGCGTTCGCCGAGTGCGTGCGGACCGTGGCCAAGGCCGAGGGCGTTGCCGATGACGAGGCCCGCCGGCGCGCGGTGGCCATGCTGCTGCCGGGCATCATCCTGCAGCCGTCCGGTGTCTTCGCCACCATCCGGGCCCAGGAGGCCCGGTGCGTCTACCTCAAGTCGAGCTGAACCGGCCTACTCGCCGCGAAGGGCCTGGGTCGGATGAACCCGGGCCGCCCGGCGGGCGGGCAGGTACCCCGCCGCCAGCGCCACGCCGGCGAGTGACAGGATGGCTGCCGCGAAGGCGACCGGGTCGGCGGCCGAGAGCCCGAACAGGAGCGAGCCGGCCACCCGGCCAATGCCGAGCGCCGAGGCCACGCCCAGCAGCCCGCCGACGATGGCCATGACCGTTACTTGCCGCATCACCAGGGCGCTGATGTTCCCGGCGTCGGCGCCGAGGGCCATCCGGACGCCGATCTCCCGAGTCCGAAGCGTCACCGAATACGCCAGCACCCCATAGAGCCCGACCGCCGCGAGCAGGGTAGCCAGCACGGCGAACGCCGCCGACACCGTCGTGATCATCCGATCGAGGTAGACGTTCTCGCGCACCTGGGTCGGAAGCGTAGTGAGGCCGCTCACCGGCAGGCTCGGATCCACCCCGGCCACGAGCGGCGGGATGGCCCGGATGATCGTCTCCGGCGCGATCGAGGTCCGGACGTAGTAGACGAGTCGGCCGGTCGTCGAGTCCTGCCGGTGCGCGGAAAAGAACAGCGGCTGCGGCTCGGAGGCCTTGACCCGGTCGTAGGCGGAGTTGCGCACGACGCCGACGATCTGGTAGCTGGGACGCTCCGCCGCCGGCCGGCGCGACGTGAGCGGGTTGCCTTCGGTGACCCGTTTGCCGATCGCTTCGGTGCCCAGGCCGAACATCCGGACGAACTCCTCGTTCACGACGGCCACCCTCGAGCCGCCGACGCCGTCCGACTCGAGAAATTCCCGCCCTTGGAGCACGGGAATCCCGAGGGCGCTGAAGTACCCGGGGCCGACCTGGTTCTGCCGGGTGTTGACGTCCGATTCGAGGGTGGCCTTGAAGCCCTCGACGTCCACATCGCCGCCGTTGCTCCAGCCCACCAGGATCGGCACCGTGGCGCTGGTGACCGCCGTCACGCCGGGGATGGCCCGGAGGGCTTCCTCGACCCGGAGAAACAGGGCTTCCCGCTGCGCCGCCGGATACCCCATCTGCACCGGCGAGATCGCGAACGTCACCACGCTGTCGGTCCGGATCCCGAGATCCACCCGGCTCACGTTGAGGAGGCTCCGGACGAAGAGGCCGGCCGAGCAGAGCAGCGCGGTGGACAGGGCGATCTGCGCTGTGACGAGCCCGGAACGGAACCGGGCCGCGCCGCGTCCCGCCGAGCCCCGGCCGCCGCTCGCCTGAATCGTCGCGAGCAGATCGGGCCGGGTGGACTGCAGGGCGGGAACGAGACCGAAGACGAACACCGTGCCGAGGGACAGTCCGCCGGCAAACAGCAGAACCGGCAGGTCGATGACGATGTCGACGGTGCTCGAGATCTCCTGCGGCAGGAACGCCAGCAGCAGCCGAAGGGTGCCGTGGGCCACGAGCAGGCTGAGCCCGCCGGCCGCCACCGCGACGATGGCCGACTCCAGCATCAGCTGGCCGATCAGCTGGCCGCGCTGGGCGCCGAGGGAGGACCGGACCGCCATTTCGCCCTGGCGGCCGGCGGCCCGGGCCAGCAGAAGGTTGGCCACGTTGGTGCACGCGACCAGCAGGACGATCGCCGTGACGCCGATGAGGAGGAGGAGGGGGGTGCGGCTCTCCCGCTGGAGATTGCTCCGGCCGCTCACCGCGGACTCGACCCGGACGGACTTGGCTTTGAACCGGGCCATCATCTCGTCGGGCATGGCGGCCTGGAGCGGGACCTCGACGTCGGTGATGATCGGATGGTACACGGCGTTGAGTCCCGCCGCCGCGGCCTCGATGGTGCTGTGGCTCTTCAGCCGGCCCATCAGGTAGACCCAGTAGCGCTGCCGGTCGGTCATCGCGGACTCGTCGAGGAACGAGACCTGGGGCATCATGGTGAGCGGCACGAACACCCGGGGCCGGGATCCGAGGGTGATCCCGTCGAACCCGGGCGGCGCCACCCCGACGATCGTGAAGGTCCGCCCGTTGACGAGCAGCGACTGGTTGAGCACGGCCGGATCCGCGCCGAGTTCGCGGGTCCAGTAGCGATGGCTCAGGACGGCAACGGGTGCGCCGCCGACAGCGCGGTCATCGTCCGGGCCGAGGAGCCGCCCCAGCGCCGGACGGAGCCCGAGTACGCCGAAGTAGGAACCTGACACGGCAAGGCCGTCGCCCGAGAGGGACTTCCCCTGGAACGCCAGATCCGCCCCGATGATCCGGAACCCGGCGAGGCCGCTCAGGACCGACTGCTGCCCCTCGAGGTCCTTGAACATCGGATAGGTGAAGATCACCGAGCAGTTGCCCGCCGCATTGCACATCTGCGAACCCGGATTCGGCCCTTCGGCCAGCACGGTCACCAGCTGTTCCGGTTCGGGCACCGGCAGGGGGCGGAGCAGCACCCCGCGGATCAACGAGTAGATGGCGGTGTTGGCCCCGATCCCGAGGGCGAGGGAGGCGACGGCAACGAGGGTAACGAACGGGGACCGGACCAGGGTCCGGGCCGCGAGGCGCAGATTGGGCATCGAGCAACCGGGTGGAAGACTGCCCAGTTAGATCCGCTTCGGCCCGATTTCGTTGACTGCGGGCCTCAGGCGGCCTTGATCTCGGTCCAGAGCCGGTCCCACGCTTCGGCGTCGGCGCCCAGATCCTTCTGGTATTCGAGCCGGGCCAGCTCCTCGGTCGTGGGGTACGGCACCTTGGTCCGGGTGAGGGCCGCGGCCGCCTGATTCGGCGTTCCGTACCCGGTCTTGTCCGCGATGGCGGCGGCGACCTCGGGGCGGAGCACGTAGTTGATGAACTCGTGGGCGGCCCGCGGGTGCGGGGCGCTCCGGGGCACGACCAGGGCATCCACGAAGATCATGCTGCCCTCCTTCGGCACCACGAACGCGATCTCCGGCTTTTCGGCGGTGGCCTGGGCGGCGTCGCCGCTCCAGAGCTGGGCCAGCCACACGTCCCCCGCGATGAGCTGTCCCTTGACCGGGGCGGAGAGGTACGCCTTGAGATGGGGCTTGGCGGCGATGGCATCCCGCTTGGCCTCCGCCAGCTCGGCTGGGTCCGTCGAATTGAGCGAGTGGCCCCGGTAGCGCAGGAAGCTCCCGATCACGTCACGCAGGTCGTCGAGCATCGTCATCTTGCCCGAGTACGCCGCGTCGAGAAACACCGCCCAGCTGTCCGGCGCCGCCGGGATGAGGTCGGTCCGATACGCGATGCCGGTGGTGCCCCACCCCCAGGGCGAGGAGTGCACGTTGCCCGGATCCCACGCCGGGTCGAGAAACAGCGGGGCCACGTTGCCCCAGTTGGTCAGATACTTCCGGTTGAGCGGCGCCAGCAGATCGTTGGCGAAGAGCACCGGAAAGAGATAGCTCGAGGGGAGCACCAGGTCGTAGCCGGAGGCGCCGGCCATGAGCTTGGCCGCCATCTCCTCGTTGCTTTCGTAGGTATCGACCGTGACCCGGACGCCGAATTCCTTCTCGAAATTGGGAATCGTGTCGTCGGCCAGGTAGTCGGACCAGAGATAGAGGTTCAGGTCCTTTTCGATCGGCCCCAGATCGCCGGACGCCGGGGCATCGCCCGGCGAGCCCTTGCCGCAGGCGGCCAGCAGCGCGCTCGCGGCCGGGAGGGAAAGCCCGGCGGCCGAGGCCCGGACGATGAATTCCCGCCGGGTGAGGCGTCCGGAGAGCAGCGCGCGGCGGAGGTCCTGGATCATGGAGTGGGCTCCCTTCCGGGCGGGAAGCGACGCGGCCGCGTGGCGCCGCGCCGGTCAGAGATAGCGGGCAACGGCCATGGTCAGCGTCGCGACGGCCAGCAGGACGGCCGCCGCCAGGTTGGCGGTGGTCGCCCGGGTGCGGAGGACCGCGAGCTGCGCCTGCAGCGCCGTCCGGTCCGCGTCGCCGGCCGCCTGCAGGGCGGCCGCTACCTGGGCCGCCTTGAGCATGGTGGGCCGGATGGCGGTGATGCCGATCAGAAACGCCACGATGGCGGCGAGCATCCCGATGCTGTACCCAATGCCGGGGCCGGACCCCATGTACCCGGCGCCGAACCCGGCGGAGGCGACCCGGATCAGGTAGAAGCCGGACAGCAGCGTCAGGAGCGCGATGACCGGCATGACGCGCGGAAACGGGCCGTTCGCGATCTGGGTCCCGACCTGGCCGCCGCCGGGACCGGCATTCCGCATCGCCGGACCGAGGAACCACGCGGTGAAGAAGAGGGCACCGGCCCAGAAGACGCCGCCACCGACGTGCACGATCCGGGCGAGGAGGAGAAGCGGATCCATCGTCCAACCTGGAATGCGGGGGAGCGGGTAACCTACGATTCCACGCCGGATCTCACCAGACCGCGGCGCTGGAGCCGGTCGGCCGCGAAGAGCAGGACCGCCGTGACCACGACGATGATGGTACTGATGGCGTTGATCGAGGGTTCGATGTTGCGCCGCACCATCCCGTAGACCACCACCGGCAGCGTCGAGGACCCGGTGCCGGAGACGAACGAGGTGATCACGTAGTCGTCGAATGACATCGTGAACGCCAGGAGGGCGCCGGACACGATCCCGGGAAGGAGTTGCGGGACGGTGACTTTCCAGAAGGTGGCCCACTCGTCGGCGCCCAGGATCAGGGCCGCCTCCTCGAGGTGCTCGTTCATGCCCCGGAGCCGGGCGCTCACGACCACGGTGACGAATGCGATACAGAAGGCGATGTGGGCGACGGTCACCGTCCCGATCCCGAGCGGCACCTTGATCAGCACGAAGAGACTCAGGAGCGAGATCCCCATGATGATCTCGGGGGTCACCAGCGGCAGATAGAGCACGCTCTCGGCCAGGCGCCGGCCCCGGAACCGGTGCCGCGCCAGCGCGAGCGCCAGGAGGGTGCCGAACGCGGTGGAGACGGCCGTGGCCAGGAGACCCACCACGAGACTCCGCCGGAGACCGTCGAGAATGTCGTTCCGCTCGAGCAGCCGCCGGTACCACTCGAGCGTGAACCCGGTCCAGCTCGCGGCAAACCGGGAGTCGTTGAAGGAGAAGACGATCAGGGTCAGGAGCGGGGCGTGCAGGAACAGGTAGACGGCGCCGGCCGCCAGCACCACCCACCGCGGCACCCGGCGGGTCATCCGAGGAGCTCGCCGGCGTCCCGGCGGCGGAGGTACAAGGTGACGGCCAGGAGCACCACGCCCATGAGCACGAACGCCGCGGCGGATCCGAACGGCCAGTTCCGGGCGGAGGAGAACTGGTTCTGGATCAGATTGCCGATCATGACCTGCTTGGCACCGCCGAGGAGGTCGGACGTGACGAAGGAGCCGAGGGCCGGGATGAAGGTGAGCAGGCAGCCGGCCACGACCCCGGGGAGCGAGAGCGGCCAGATCACCCGGAAGAAGCGGGCTCCGGGCCGGGCTCCGAGGACCTCGGCGGCCTCGAGCAGCGAGTCGTCGAGCTTTTCGAGCGAGGCGTAGATCGGCAGGATCATCAGCGGCAGGAAGCCGTAGACGAGGCCGAGGAGCACGGCACCCGGCGTATAGAGGAGGGTCAGCGGTTCCTGGATCAGCCCGAGTTCGAGCAGCACGCCGTTGACGAAGCCCGTATCCCGCAGGAGAAAGATCATCGCGAACATCCGGACCAGAAAGCTGGTCCAGAACGGCAGTACCACGAGGAACAGCAGCAGGGACCGCCAGCGGCTTGCCCGGGCGATGACGAACGCCACGGGATAGCCGATGGCGAGACAGACGACGGTCGTCACGACCGACCAGACGAACGTCCGCCGGAGAATCGCGAGGTAGAGCGGATCGAAGAATCGCCGATAGTGCTCGAGCGTGAACTCCGGTTCGACGCCGCCGTAGACCCCCCGCTTCATCACGCTGTAGGCCAGCATGATCCCGATCGGAATCAGGAAGAACAGGAACAGCCAGCCGAGCCCCGGCCCGACGAGCGCATAGCCCGAGGCGGCCGGCCGCCGGCCGAACCACGCGAGCACCCGCCGGCGGAACGTCATCCCGCGGGCTCCAGCACCTGGCAGTCCTCCGGCAGCCACGCCACCGCCGCCCGGGCGCCGCGGGTCCAGGGAATCGGCTTGATGAGCTGGCCCTCGTTCCGGAGAGCCACCTTGGCCAGGCCCCCGGCGTCGAGTGCCACGATGACGTGAAGCGTCTCCCCGAGATAGATGATCTCCTGGACGGTCCCGGGCACGCGATTCTCGCCGGGCGGCACGTCGTCGAGCGGGAAGACGTCCATCCATTCCGGCCGGACCGCGATCCCGACCTCGACGCCGGGCTCGACCCGGACATCCGGCTCGGCGATGACTTCGAAGACGCCGTGCGGGCCGGCGATGCGCCAGCGCCGGCCACCGAGCGATTCGCTCCGGCCCGCGAAGAAGTTCGATTCGCCGATGAAGGACGCCACGAACGCGGTGCGGGGATTCTCGTAGACGTCGGCGGGACTGCCGAGCTGGGCGATCCGGCCGCCGTCCATCACGGCGATCCGGTCCGACATCGTCAACGCCTCCTCCTGATCGTGGGTCACGTACACGAACGTGATCCCGAGCGCCCGGTTGAGGCCCTTCAACTCGAGCTGCATTTCCTTGCGGAGCTTGAGATCGAGGGCGCCGAGGGGCTCGTCGAGGAGGAGAATCCGCGGCTCGAGCACCAGGGCGCGAGCCAGGGCCACCCGCTGGCGCTGGCCCCCGGACAACTGAGCGGGCGAGCGCCTGGCGAACTGCCCGGGATCGAGCCGGACCAGCTCGAGTGCCCGCCGGACCCGGTCCGGAATCTCGGCCCGCGGGACCCGGCGCTGTTCGAGCCCGAAGGCGACATTCTTCTCGACCGACAGGTGGGGAAACAGGGCGTAGCTCTGGAACACCATGCCGACGCCGCGCTGGTAGGGCCGTTCGTCGTTGACCCGGCGACCGTTGATCCGGATGTCGCCGCTGCCGGCGTCCGGCGTCTCGAAACCGGCCAGGAGCCGCAGGGTCGTGGTCTTGCCGCAGCCCGAGGGGCCGAGCAGCGAAAAGAACTCGCCGGGCTGGATGTCGAGGGAGATCTGGTCGACCGCCGCGGCCGACCCGTAGTGCTTGCTGACGCGGACGAATTCGACGGCCGGAGGCGGCCGCTCACCGGGCTGGGTCAAGGCGCTGGTACCGTCCGGGCTCGAGGTCGGGAGGCGAACGGCGGTAACGTACGGGTTCCGGGGGGTCCCGACAAGACGAGGAACCGATGCGCTTTTACCGTGATCTGGCCCATTGGTGGCCGCTGTTCTCGCCGCCGGTCCACTATGAAGAGGAAGCGGCCGACCTGCTGCGCCGGGCCCCGCCTCGGCCCGACGACCGCCCGGCCACGCTGCTCGAACTCGGTTCGGGCGGCGGCAGCCTGGCCTCGCATCTGGCGGCGCACTACCGGCTGACGCTGACCGACGTTTCGCCCGGCATGCTGGCGGTCAACCGCCGGGTGAATCCAACGGCCGAGTTCGCCGAGGGCGACATGCGAACCCTGCGCCTCGGTCGGCGGTTCGACCTGGTCCTGATCCACGACGCCATCATGTACCTCACGACCGAAGCCGACCTCCGGGCCGCCCTGGTCACGGCGGCGGAACACTGCCGTTCCGACGGCGCGGTGGTCGTGCTGCCCGACTACGTGCGGGAAACCTTTCGGCCCGGCGAGGACTGCGGCGGCGAGGACGGGCCGGATGGACGGGGATTCCGCTACCTCGAATGGCGCTACGACCCCGACCCGGCCGACGAGACCTATCTCGTCGAATACGCGTTCCTGCTCCGCGAACCGGACGGCTCGGTATCGGTGGAACACGACCGCCACGTCGAGGGGTTGTTCGAGCGGGCCCGCTGGCAGGCGGCCTTTGCGGCAGCGGGAATGACGGTGACCTCCTCCTTGGACCCATGGGGCCGGGACGTGTTCCTGGCCCGCCCTTCGGGAACGGGCCCGGCCACCGCGACCTGAGCTCAGCCGGCCGCGGCGAACGCCGCGGCCAGCACGTCGAGACCCTCGTCGAGCACGGCGTCCTCGACCGTGAGCGGCACCAGCACCCGGATGACATTCCCGAACGTGCCCGTGGTGAGGAGCAGCAGCCCGCGCTTGAGGGCCTCGGCCTGGATGCGGACCGCCAGATCTTTGTCCGGTTCCCGGGTTGACCGGTCCGTCACGAGTTCGAGCGCCATCATCGCCCCGAGCCCCCGAACGTCGCCGACGCCGGAATGCCGGGCCGCCAGCGCCTCGAACCGGCGCCGGATCGTCTCGCCGACGGTCCGGCCCCGGTCCGACAGGTGGTCGCGCTCCATCACGTCGAGCACCGCCAGCGCCGCCGCGCAGGCCAGCGGGTTGCCGCCGTACGTTCCGCCAAGGCCGCCGGGATGGACCGCGTCCATCACCTCGGCCCGGCCGGTCACCGCCGCCAGCGGCAACCCGCCGGCGAGTGACTTGGCCGTCACCATGAGATCGGGAACGAGCCCGAAGTGATCGGAGGCGAACATCCGGCCGGTCCGGCCGAACCCCGTCTGGATCTCGTCGGCCACGAAGAGGATGCCATGACGCCGGGCGAACCCGGCGATGGCCGCCACGGCCTCGGGCGGTGCCGGGATGAAGCCACCCTCGCCGACCTCGAGTTCCATCACGATGGCCGCGACCTGCGAGGGGTCGACCAGACCGGCGAACACCCGGTCCCAGTACCCGGCCCCGGCCTGGCAGCAGCCGAGGGCTCCGCCCGCGGCGGCCGGACGACTGCTCGGACACCGGTAGCAGTACGGATACGGAACCCGATAGATCTCCGGCGCGAACGGGCCAAACCCCTTCTTGTAGGGCATTGCCTTGGCCGTCATGGCCATGCCCAGATTGGTCCGCCCATGAAAGGCGTGCTCGAAGACGACGATGCCGGGCCGGCCGGTGGCGTAGCGTGCGATCTTGACCGCGTTCTCGATCGCCTCGACGCCGGAGTTCACCAGCAGGGTACGCTTGGGATGGTCGCCCGGCGTCAGGCGGTTGAGCCGTTCGGCGAGCGCGATGTACGACTCGTAGCTCGACACGGCAAAGCACGCGTGCGTCAGGTGTTCCAGCTGTTCCGCCACGGCGGCGACCACGGCGGGGTTCCGGTGACCGGCATTCATCACGCCGATCCCGCCGGCGAAGTCGATCAGCCGATTGCCGTCGGCGTCGGTGAGCACCGCGTTGTCCGCCTGGACGACGGCGATGCCGCTCCCGCCGGCCACGCCGGGCGGGACGGCGGCCTGCCGCCGGGATCCCAGCGCCCGGCTGGCGGGTCCGGGAACGGATGTCGCGAGATGAATGACGCCGGTCATGATTGTCCTCGGGGACGTCGGGCGGAGCGCGGGTGGCCTGCCGGGAAACGAGCCTTAAGTGTACGTTCCGCCTTAAGTGTACGTTCCGAGGGTCCCCCGACAAGCCATGACCGAACACTCCGTCTCGCAGCATCTCCGGATCGAGATCCGGGACTACGACGAGACCATCCGTCGTTTCATCCCCGGCTATGACCGGATGATCCAGACCGCCGTCGACGAGGTCGCCCGGCTGTCCCCGATCCTGGCCGTCGACCTCGGCGCCGGGACCGGGGCTCTCTCCGAGCGGCTCCTCACCACGACCGATGGCACCGACGTCGAGCTGCTGGACGTCGATCCGGCGATGATGGCCGCCGCCCGGGCCCGGCTGGCCCCGTTCGAAGACCGGGCCCGCTTCCGCCTCGGCTCGTTTCACGATCCCCTCCCCCGGGTCGGCGCGATGATGGCGTCGCTCTCGCTCCACCACATCCGGGAGCCGGAGGCCAAGGCCGCCTTCTTTCGCCGGATCGCCGACGCGCTCGAACCCGGCGGGGTCTTCGTGAACGCCGACATCACGATCCCGGCCGCCGGGCCGGACCACGACCGGCTCTACCGGTTCTGGGCCGATCATCTGGTGGCGGCGGGTATCGGCGAGGGCCGGGCCTGGGAGCATTTCGCGGAGTGGTCCGGCGAGGATCGGTATTTCCCGGCCGAGGACGAACTCCGCTGGCTCGCGGCGGCGGGCCTCGAGGCCGAGGAGATCTGGCGATTCGGGCCGGCGTCGGTGATCGCGGCCTGGAAAGCCGGCCGATGACGACGCTGCCGTTGAGCTACGAAGTACCGGCGGTGGATCCGGCACTGCTCGCGGTCTTCGTGGCGGAGCGGTATGGGCTCACCGGCCGTTTCGTCGAACTGCCCGGCGAGCGCGACCGGAACTTCCGACTCATCGCGGCGTCCGGGGCCTACGTCGTGAAAGTGGCGGGTGCGACGGAGCAGCGCGCGGTGCTCGAACTGCAGGACGCCGCCCTGGCCCGGCTGGAAGAGCGCGCCCCCTCGCTGGATCTGCCCCGCGTGGTCCCGGCCCGGAACGGCGAGCGGATCACCGAGTTCGCCATCGGGGGCCAGCCGCACCTCGTCCGGATCCTCACCTGGGTCCCGGGCGTCCCGCTGGCGACTGTCGAGCCCCGGACCCGCCTGCAGTTCCGGACCCTGGGTTCGGCCCTGGCGCGGTTGCATGCGGGGCTCGGCGGGTTCGACCATCCGGCGGCCAACCGCACGCTCAAATGGGATCTCGGCCAGGCCGGCTGGGTCGAGGGGCACTGGGATCGGCTGCCCACCGTGGCCCGCCGGCAGCTCGCCGCCCGGATGTTCCGTCCGTTCCGCGACGAGGTCCTGCCCCGCTGGACCGAGCTGCCCCAGAGCGTGATCTACGGCGACGCCAACGACTACAACGTGCTGGTCGCCGAACCGCCCGGCGAGCCGCGGCCGGTGGTCTCCCTGATCGACTTCGGCGACATGGTCCGCTCGGCGACCGTCGCCGACCTCGCGATCGCGATCAGCTACGCCGCACTCGATCAGCCCGACCCATTGGCCGTGGCCGCGATCGTGGTCGAGGGATACGCGGAGCACCGGACCCTGACGGACGCCGAACTGGCGGCGCTCTTTCCCTCGGTGTGCGCTCGCCTCGTCGTGAGCGCCGTGAACGCGGCGGTCCAGCGCGCCGAGTCGGGCGACAACGAGTATCTCTTCGTGAGCGAGGCGCCGGTGTGGCGGCTCCTCGAACGGCTGGCGCCGGTCCATCCCCGGTTGGCCCACTACCGGCTCCGGGCGGCGGCCGGGCTCGCCCCGTGCCCGTTGACGGCCCGGGTGGTGCGCTGGATCGAGGCCCATCGGGACGAGCTGATTCCGCCGATTGCGATCGCCGAGGGCGTGATGCCGCCGCGGGTCGATCTGTCGGTCGGCAGCGAGTTTCTCGACGACTACCGCCTGGTCGACGACGAACCGGCCTTGAGCCGGCGGATCACCGCGACCCGCGAAGCGGTGGGCGCCCGCGTGGCCGTGGGCGAGTACGACGAGCCTCGCCTCCTCTACACGAGCGAGCTGTTCCGGACCCGGGGCGTCGATGGCGACGAGTGGCGCACCGTCCATCTCGGCCTCGATCTGTTCACCGGCACGGGCTGTCCGGTCCGAACGCCGGTCGCCGGGGTGGTGGTGGGCGTGCAGAACAACGCCGGGCCCCGCGACTATGGACCGACGATCATCGTCGAGCACCGGGTGGCCGACCCGGACGGGCCGCTCACCTTCTGGACCCTCTACGGCCATCTCGACGCGGAGTCGCTGACGGCCGTGCATGCCGGGAAGCCGCTGGCGGCGGGCGCACCGGTCGGCCGGGTCGGCGGCCCGCACATCAACGGTGGCTGGTCGCCCCATCTCCATTTCCAGCTCGTGGTGGATCTGCTGGACCGGGTGGGGGAATTCCCCGGCGTTGCGCGCCCCAGCGACCGCGAGGTGTGGAAGGCGCTCTCGCCCGCGCCGCACCAGCTGGCCGCGGTGCCGGACACCCGCCGCCGGGAACCGCTCGATGCCGCGGCGATCCGGTCCCGTCGCGATCGCCACCTCGGCCGCAACCTGAGCGTCTCCTACCACCGGCCGCTCCACATCGTCCGCGGCTGGATGCAGCACCTCTTCGACGCCGAGGGCCGGCGCTTCCTCGATGCGGTGAACAACGTGCCGCACGTCGGACACTGCCATCCGGCGGTGGTGGCGGCGGGGCAGCGCCAGATGGCGGTGCTCAACACCAACACCCGCTATCTCCACGAAACCGTCGTTCGCTACGCCGAACGGCTGGCGCAGCTCCTGCCGGATCCGCTCTCGGTCTGCTACCTCGTCAATTCGGGGAGCGAGGCCAACGAACTGGCGCTCCGACTGGCCGCGACCCACACCGGGCGCCGCGGCGTTGCCGTCATCGACGGCGCCTACCACGGCAACACGGACACCCTCGTCGGTCTGAGCCCCTACAAGTGCGAAGCCGCGGGCGGCCGCGGCCTGGCGCCCTGGGCCCGCAAGCTCCGGTTGCCCGATTGCTACCGGGGCGAACTGCGGGAGGGATTCAACCTGGGCGAGCGGTACGCCGCCGATGCCGATGCGGCCATCGCCTCACTCGCCCAGGCCGGCACGCCGCTCGGCGCCTTCCTCGCCGAGTCGGTGCTGAGCTGCGGCGGGCAGGTGGTGCTGCCGGAAGGCTATCTCGCCGGCGTCTACCGCCGGGTCCGGGCCGCCGGCGGCGTCTGCATCGCCGACGAGGTGCAGGTGGGCTTCGGCCGCGTGGGCACGCATTTCTGGGGCTTCGAGACGCAGGGCGTCGTGCCGGACATCGTGGTCATGGGCAAGCCGGCGGGCAACGGTCACCCGCTGGGCATCGTGGTCACCACGCCCGAGATCGCCGCGTCGTTCGACAACGGCATGGAGTTCTTCAGCACCTTCGGGGGAAATCCCGTCTCCGCCGCCATCGGGCTCGCGGTCCTGGACGCGATCTTCGACGAGGATCTCCAGGCGAGGGCGCGCACGGTCGGGACCCACCTCCTGGCGGGGCTCCGGGGACTCGTCGACCGTCACGAGGTGGCCGGCGAGGCGCGGGGCATGGGCCTCTTCGTGGGACTCGAACTCGTCACCGACCGGGAGCGGCGAACGCCGAACGCCGGGGCGGCGCGCTATGTGGCCAATCGAGCCCGGGAGCTCGGGGTCCTGCTGAGCACCGACGGCCCCGGCCACAACGTGCTCAAGATC
Organism: Gemmatimonadales bacterium; assembly: GCA_050183815.1. Classification (GTDB taxonomy): domain Bacteria; phylum Gemmatimonadota; class Gemmatimonadetes; order Gemmatimonadales; family GWC2-71-9; genus SHZU01. The sequence goes on from JBFXAY010000035.1 coordinate 34,401, forward strand.
AAGCCGCCGCTCTGCTTCACGACGGACGACGCGGACCAGCTCCTCGGCGTCCTGGGCCGCGCCCTTGGTGAGGACGGCGCCAGACTCACCGCCGAGCCGGCGAACGCCTGAGCGGACGCCCCTTGTCGCCACCGGCCGGATGACCCCCGATCAGCAACGCTGGACCCGGATCAAGGAGGAGTTCGCCGCGCTGGCGGAACTCGAACCGGCGGCACGGGCCGCCCGGCTGGCGGACCTGGCCGCGGCCGATGCGACGGTGCATCGGGAGGTGGCGGCACTCCTCGGCGCCGCCGACGAGATGGGAAACCGTTTCGAGGGTGGCGTGTCGTTTCTGGAAAACCTCGACAGCGTGGCACCGCCCGCCGCGTTGTCCGGCACGATGGTCGGCGCCTGGCGGGTGGGCGAGCCCATCGGCCAGGGTGGCATGGGTGCCGTGTATCAGGCCACCCGCGACGACGCGCAGTACCGGCAGCGCGCCGCGCTCAAGACCATTCCGCGCGCCCTGGCCACCGAGAGCGTCCTCCAGCGGTTCCGCCATGAGCGCCAGATTCTGGCGCGGCTCGCTCATCCCAACATCGCGACCCTGCTCGACGGCGGCGTGACCGCGGACGGGTTGCCGTGGTTCGTGATGGAGTACGTCGAAGGGGAGCCGATCGACCGGTGGTGCGCGCGAACCGGCGCCGGGCCCCGGGAGCGGGTGGCGCTGATCAGACAGGTCGCCGCCGCCGTGCAGTACGCGCACGACCGCCTGGTCGTGCATCGCGATCTCAAGCCCGGCAACATCCTGGTGACCACCGACGGCACGGTGAAGCTGCTCGACTTCGGGATCGCCAAGCTGCTCGATTCGACCGGCGACGACGACGCGCCGCTCACCCGCACCGGCGTCTTCCCGATGACCGCCGGCTACGCGAGCCCCGAACAGCGCCGCGGCGAGCCGGTGTCCACCGCGAGCGACATCTATTCCCTCGGCGTGGTCCTCTACGAGTTGCTGGCGGGCAAACGCCCCGACGCCGGGGCTGCGGGCGAGTTGCCGGCCGCACCCAGCCGCGCGGCCCCGCCGGACCGGGCCAGGACGCTGGCCGGCGAGCTCGACGCCATTGCGCTCAAGGCCCTCCGGCCCGAGCCGGAGGCCCGCTATCGGAGCGCAGCCGACCTCGGCGACGATCTGACCCGGTATCTCGACGGCGCGCCGGTGCAGGCCCGGGCCGGGAGCTGGAGCTATCGAACAGGCAAGTTTCTCCGGCGGCACCGGCTGGCGGTGGCGGCCTTCGGCCTCGCGCTCGCCGCACTGGTGGTAGGCACGGTCGTGAGCGTCGGCCAGGCCAGGCTCGCCCGGCAGGAGCGGGACCGGGCCTTGCGGGAAGTGGAGCGCACCGCGCGGGTCACCGGCTTCCTGCGCGACGTCTTCGCCGCGGCGCGTCCCGGCCGCCTCGGTACCGGCGTCACGGTCGTGGCGGCCATCGACTCGGCCGTGGCCCGGGCCGACACCGCCTTTGGCGGCGATCCCGACCTCCGCGCGGCGCTGCTCCTGACGCTCGGACAGACCATGCACGACATGTACCTCTACCAGCGGGCCCGCCCGCTCCTGGAAGAGGCGCGTCGGCTGCGCGGGGAACTCGACGGCGACCGGCCGTCGAAGGAGCAGGCCGACGCCCTCTACGACCTGGCCGACATCGAGACGCAGATCGGCAGCCCGGCCAAAGCGGAGTCGCTGTACCGCGTCTCGATCGGCATGCTGGGCCGGCTCCCGGAACCCGATTCGGCCGACATCTACGAGGCCCTGAGCAACGTCGCGGAAGCCCAGCTCAACCAGGGTCACCTGGCCCAGGCTGCCGCCCTCTACGACACCGTTGCCCGGGCCCTCCAGCGGCTCCGGCCGGAGAGCGTCGGCCTCCGGGCGGTGACCCGGGCCAATCAGGGGACCGCGCTCGCCGCGCTGGGGCGAAGCGCCGAGGCGGAGCCCGCGCTGCGCGAAGCGCTCGACCTCTTCGTCCAGGTGCGCGGCGCCGAGTCGCCGCAGGCGGCCAGCGTGCTGCAGCCGCTGGCCGGCACGCTGGTGCTGAACGGCAAGTACGTGGAGGCCGAGAGCCTCGCCCGCCGGGCGGTCCGGATCAACACGAAGGAGTTCGGACCGACCAACCCGGCCACCCTGGCGACGCTGCGGATGGCCACCGCCGCGCTCGTCGAAAGCGGCAACTGCGCCCGGGCGGAGCCCGAGATCCGCAGTATCCTGGCGCTCCGCGGCGGCCCGCTGGCGGACGCGGACCCGACGCTCGGCGTCACGTTGCTCCAGCTGGGACAGTGCCAGGCGGCCGCCGGTCGCTACGGCGAGTCCGAAGCCACGTTGCGGGACGCCCTGCGGGTGCGCCTCGCGGCACTCGGCGCCGATCACTGGGCCGTGGCGCAGGTCGAGAGCATGCTGGGCACCGTGCTCGTCAAGGAAGGGAGGACCGCCGAAGGTCGCGACCTGCTGCGGCGCGGGCACGGGGGCCTCGAGCGGGAACTCGGAGCGGACCATCCCCGGACGCGCGAGGCCGCCGCGCGAGCCGACTCGGCCGGCGTGCCTCCCGCCCGGTAGCCGACCGGAGGAACACCCTTGGGCCGGGCAGCCCGTCCGCCTGGGGCCGCGCCGCACGTCCGGTGGTATCCTTAGCCCGGTCCGGCGATTCACGGAAACCGGAGGACCTGTCATGCATCGACGCGAGTTGCTCGCTCTGCTGGGCGCCACGGCCACCGCCTCCGCGCTCACCCCGCTCTCCGCGACCGAGCGGCTGGAACTCGGCCGGCGGGTCCACCGGGCGGCCCGGCAGCAGGCGCCGGGCGTCCTTACGGCCGCGGAGCGTGCGGTCGTGTCGCGCATCGCCGACCTGGTGATCCCGCGCACCGACACGCCCGGAGCGGTGGATGTCGGGGTCCCGGCCTTCGTGGACACGATGATGGCCGGATGGTATTCGACCCCCGAGGTCAATCAGTTCAGGCGCGGCCTGGCCGATCTCGACCAGCGGGCCGGCACCGGCGGTTTCGCGGCGCGCCCGGAATCCGAACAGGCAGCGCTCCTCACGGCACTCGAAGCCAACCGCGGCGAACCGGGCACCGCCGAAGCCGCCTTCCGGACGCTCAAGGGGCTCGTGGTACACGGATACCTGACCGCCGAGCGGGTCCAGAAGGAAGTGCTCCGGGCGGTGATCATTCCCGGCCGGTTCGACGGCTGTATTCCCTTCCAGCCTCGCTGACCGGAGAACCTCATGGGACGATTCCAGTCGGTCACCTATGACGCCATCGTCGTCGGCAGCGGGATCACCGGCGGGTGGGCCGCGAAGGAGCTGACCGAGCGCGGGCTCCGCACCCTGGTGCTCGAGGCGGGCCGGAAGATCGAGCCGAGCCGCGACTACGTCGAGCACGTCCAGGCGTGGGAGCTGCCGTTCCGCGGCTGGGGCGACCGGCGGGCGCTCGAACGCGATCAGCCGATCCAGCGCACCTGCTATGCCTGCGACGAGCTGGGTTCGAAGTTCTTCGTCAACGACCGGGACAATCCGTACGTCTTCGATACCGAGCAGCCGTTCTCCTGGATCCGGGGCCGGCACGTCGGCGGGCGGTCGATCACCTGGGGCCGCCAGGTCTATCGGTGGAGCGACCTCGACTTCGAGGCGAATCTCAAGGACGGCCATGGGGTCGATTGGCCGATCCGCTATCGCGACATTGCGCCGTGGTACTCCCACGTCGAGAAGTTCATCGGCATCTCGGGGCTCGCCGAGGGCCTGCCCCAGCTGCCGGACGGCGAGTTCCTGCCGGCCATGCAGTTCCGCTGTGCCGAGGTGAAGGTGCGGGAGGCGGCGGAGCGGAAATGGGGTCGCGACCGGGTGCTCACCATCGGGCGCTGCGCTGTGCTGACCCAGTCGCACAACGGGCGGGCCGCCTGTCACTACTGCGGCCCGTGCGAGCGCGGCTGCATCACCCACTCCTACTTCAGCAGCATCGGCTCCACCCTGCCGGCCGCCGCGGCCACGGGCCGGCTCACCCTCCGGCCCGACAGCGTCGTCCAGAGCGTGCTCTACGACCGCAACACGGGCCGGGCCACTGGGGTTCGAGTCATCGACGCGAATACCCGCGAGGCCACCGACTACCGCGCGAAGATCGTGTTTCTCTGCGCGTCGGCGCTCGAGTCGGTGCGGATCATGCTCAACTCGACCGATGCGGCCCGGGAAGGGATCGCGAACTCGAGCGGGGCGCTCGGACGCGGCATCATGGACCACTGTTTCGGCGCGGGTGCCCGCGGCACGATACCCGGAATGGAGGATCAGGACAGCTTCGGGGCTCGGCCGAACGGCGTCTATGTACCGCGGTTCCGGAACGTGAAGGACGCCCAGCCGAATTTCGTCCGCGGCTACGGATTCCAGGGCGGCGCCGGCCGGGGGCGGTGGAACGGGGCCGGCCTCGGGGCCGACTTCAAGAGCCGGCTGCTGCGCGACAAGGGGCCGTGGTCGATGGGCCTCGGCGGCTGGGGGGAGATGCTGCCGCGGGACGAGAACTACGTCGATCTCGACCCGTTCGTCCGCGACAAGTGGGGCATCCCCGCCCTGCGGGTGAAAGTGGCGTTCGGCCCCAACGAGCAGGCGATCCTGGCCGACGTCCAGCAGACGGCGGCCGAAATGCTCGAAGCCGCCGGAGCGACCAACATCTCCACCTACAACGATCATCTGCCGCCCGGCCTCTGCATCCACGAGATGGGTGGCGCGCGGATGGGGCGCGACCCGCGCACCTCGGTGCTCAACGGGTGGAACCAGGCGCACGATGTGCCGAACCTCTTCGTAACCGACGGCGCGTGCATGGCGTCGTCCGCGAACCAGAACCCGTCGATCACCTATATGGCGCTCACGGCCCGGGCGGCGGCGCACGCCGTCGAGTTGCTCGGCCGCGGGGAGATCTAGCATGCGGCGGCGCGACTTTCTGCTCACGAGCCTGGCCGGGACCGTATCGCTGCCGGCGCTTCGGCATGCCGTGGGAACGGCCGACCGGATCGAACGACTCGGCCTTCAGCTTTACACCGTGCGGGACCTGTTCCGCGCGGACCCCGAAGGCACCCTTCGCGCGGTGGCCGACGCCGGCTACCGGGAGGTCGAGTTCGCCGGCTACGTCGGCCGGACGCCGGCGCAGATCCGCACGATGCTCGACGCCGCGGGCCTCGAGGCGCCGTCGGCACACATCGACCTCGACGCGATCGAGAAGCAGTGGGCCGACACGCTCGCGGCGGCCCGGGAGATCGGCCATCGCTACCTCGTCGTCGCGTGGATTCCCGCGGCCAACCGGGCGAGCCTGGCCAAGTACCGGGCCGTCGGAAGCGTGCTCAACCGGGCCGGTGAGGCGGCAGCCCGGCACGGGATCCGGGTCGCGTATCACAACCACGATTTCGAGTTCGCGCCGCTCGAGGGTGGGATCGGGTACGATGCCCTGATCGAGTCGCTCGACCCGGCCCTGGTTTCGCTCGAGCTCGACCTCTACTGGATGACCAAGGCCGGGCGGCGGCCGCTCGACTACTTCGCCCGGCTGCCGGGCCGGTTCCCGATGGTCCACGTCAAGGACATGGGCCCGAAGGGGGAGATGCGGGACGTCGGAGCCGGCACGATCGACTTCGCCGCCATCTTCCGGCAGCGGGAGCAGGCGGGGATCAAGCACTTCTTCGTCGAGCACGACGAACCGGGCGACGCGCTCGCCTCGGCGCGGGCCAGTGCGAAGTACCTGGCCGCGCTCCGTTTCTGAACCGCGGCGCTCGACACGACGGTACGCCGGCGCCCGGGTGCGCCGGCCGGAGGACAGAGGAGGACTGATGACCAACGACGATCGACAGGTGTCCCGCCGGGATGCCGTGGGCCTGATGGCCGGGACCCTGGCCCTCGGAGCCGCCCGCCCGGACCGCGGACCGCTCCACGACCTGACTCGGGCCATGCGGCTGTCCGGCCGGCTCAAGCAATCGGTCTGCCAGTGGTGCTACGCCTCGATGCCGGTGGATGATCTCTGCCGCGAGGCGAAGCGCATCGGCCTCAAGTCCGTCGAGCTCCTTGGCGAAAAGGACTGGGCCACCGTCAAGAAGTACGGGCTCACCTGTGCGATGGCCAACGGTCCCGGGCCGATCCAGGTCGGTTGGAACCGTCCCGACCAGCACGACAAGCTCGTGGCCGAGTCGGAGCGGCTCCTGCCGCTCGTGGCCCAGCACGGCTTTCCCAGCATGATCGTCTTCTCCGGAAACCGCGACGGCCTGTCCGACGGCGACGGCCTCGCCAACTGCGCCGCCGGCCTCAAGCGGATCATGCCCACGGCCGAGCGCCTTGGCGTGACGGTGCAGATGGAGTTGCTCAACAGCAAGGTGGACCACAAGGACTACCAGTGTGACCGGACGCCGTGGGGTGTCGAGCTGGTGAACCGGGTCGGCTCCCCGCGGTTCAAGCTGCTCTACGACATCTATCACATGCAGATCATGGAAGGCGACGTGATCCGGACCATCCGGGATCACTGGGACGCGATCGGCCATTTCCATACCGGCGGGGTGCCGGGGCGGAACGAGATCGACGAGACCCAGGAACTCAACTACCGGCGGATCATGGA
>JBFXAY010000035.1:41100-54351 GCA_050183815.1 Gemmatimonadales bacterium
CGGAAGCGTGGGCCCGTGTGCTACGACCGCTTGCCGCGCCGCGGACGCGGTGCGGCATCCGGCGTGAGAGTACGCCACGCCTCCGTCAGCAGCGGCCGCAGTTCCGCGGCGGTCACCGCCTCGAGGCGGATGAGCACTGCCGGATAGCCGTTGTAGTGGGGCTCGGTGAAGAACTTCCGTTCGTCGAGGGACAGCAGAAACGCCTTGTCCTCGAGGTTGGCCACCCGCACCGCCAGGACCTTCGGCTGGGGCACGCGGGCCTTCCTGGGATGGATCCGCTCGAGCCAGACCCAGGCGAAGCCCTTCGGCTTCCCCTTCTGCATCACCGAGAAGGCGAAGCGGCCCTCCTCCTCGATGGCGCCGGGCAGCGACAGCGCGATGCGGCGCACGTCCCGTTGCGTGGCCATTGCCGCCTCAGGTTGCCTTGCGCGCCGCCTCCAGCGCGGCTAGCACTCTTGCCTGCAGCGCCGAGACGTCCGCGGGCGCCGACCGCGCCTTGATGGCCTCGACCAGCCGCTGCTCGGCCTGGTGCATCCCGGCGCAGTGCCCGCAGCGCTCCAGGTGCTCCTCGATCTCGGCCACCCGCTCCGGCGTCAGTTCGCCGTCGATGTAGGCGAAGATCTTCCGGCCGGTTTCCTTGCAGTCCACCTTCGGAGTCTGGTCCGTCATGACGCCCTCCCGATCAGGCCGGCATCCTCCGCCCGCACGATGAGCGCCTGCTGCAGCAACCGCCGGCCCCGGTACAGTCTCGACCGCACCGTCCCGACGGGTACTCCGGCCTGCTCGGCCGCCTCTTCGTAGCTCAAGCCTTCGACATCCACCATCAGCACCGCCTCGCGGAACGCCTCGGGCAGCCGGGCGATCTCGGCATCGATGGCGGGACCGACGTCCAGCCGGTCGAGGGCCTCGAGCGCCTCGCCGCCTCTCACAGACTCTCTAGCCGCCGCGAGGGATTCGAGTTCCGCGTCCTCGGTCGGCAGGACCCGGGCTTGGCGGGGACGGGACTTGAAATAGGCGTTCCGGCAGATGGCGAAGAGCCAGCGGCGGACGTCGCTTCCGGGGCGGAACGTCCGCCAGCCCTTGAACGCATTGAGAAACGTGGTCTGGGTCAGGTCGTCCGCGTCGGCCGCCGAGCCGGTCAGGCGGAGCGCGTACCGGTGCACGTCCGGCAGCCATGGCAGGGCTTCCTGCTCGAAATCCGGCGCCTCGGCGCTCGCGCCGGAACCGGCGGCGGCGGCCTCGGTCACCACTGGCCGGTCCGGAATGAAGAGCTCATGGGAGGACAATACCCGGATGGCCGCCCGCCAGTCGAGGGTTCGCCCCGGCCATCCGCCACGGCACTGGGTTGGGGAGCCCTTCGCCGCCCGGGACGTCGGCGCCTTGGCAGCCGGGCGCCGGCCGGGGTAGTCTACCCGCACGCCGCTGCGGCAATGGAGGCAGGTACGACCCACGTTTTCCGGTTCTTCGCCGACGCCTACGACACCGAACGTCTCAAGACCCTGTCGGTCTGGTCCGCGTTCTCCGATGCCGACCTCGGCTTCCGCCCGGCTCCCGCGATCCGCACGCCGCTCGAACACATGGTCCACCAGTGCGTCAGCGAGGACACCTGGATGAGCCGGATGCTGGGAATCGAGACCGGCCTGCCCGCGCTGCCGGCCACGGAAACCCGCTACGCGTTCCTGGAGCACTACGCCACGGTGTCCGCTCGCCGCCTCGAGCATCTTGGCGCCAAGCCGGAGGCCTGGTTCCCCGAAGCAGCCGACTTCTTCGGCGAACGCCGCTCCCGTGCCTGGATCCTGCAACGGCGGCTGACCCACTCCGCGCACCACCGGGCCCAGCTGACGGTCTATCTCCGGCTCCTCGGGCAGCAACTCTATTCGACCTACGGGCCCACCGCGGACACCGGCGGCCTGTTTCAGCATCAGGCCCCGGTCATCTATCGGTACGAGTCGGTTGCCGACCTGCTCGCCGAAGCCGCCGGCGGCCGGCGGCCACCACTGCCGGGCCCGGGATCCCGGGCGCCGACGGAGCGACCGGACTGAACGATGCGCGGCCGCCTGACGGTCTTCGGGCTCACGTTCGGCTACTGGCTGGTCTTCTTCTGGGCCGCCCGCCTGCTCTTTCTGGCCTACCACTATCCCCAGACGGCCACCCTTGGCGCCGGGGAATTGCTCCGGACCTTCGGCCAGGGGTTCCGGCTCGACGCCTCGGGGGCGGCGTATCTCACGGCGGTCCCGACCCTCCTGCTGATCCTCGCCACCCTGCTGCCAATGCGGACGATCGCCCGGCGGCTCGCGTTCGGGTGGGTGGCCGTGGTCACGGCGCTGGGCGCCCTGATGATCGCCGCGGATCTCGAACTCTTCCGCCATTGGGATCACCGGATCGACGGCGGCGTGATCCGCTATCTCGCCACCCCCGCCGAGGCGCTCGCCTCGACCGGCGGGACGCCGCGCCTCCTGCTCCTGGCGATCGCCGTGCTGCTCGCGGGCGCGTCCCTCTGGCTCTACCGCCGGGTGGTGCACCCGGCCTGGCAGCGGCTCGGCCGGATCCATCCCGCCTGGGCGCTGCCACTGATCCTGCTGCCCGGCCTCCTGGTGATCCCGGCCCGGGGCGGCACGCAGACGGTGTCGCTGACGGCCAGCAGCGCGTACTTCTCGCGGAACCAGTTTGCCAACATCGCGGCCGGCAACACGCTGTGGGGTTTCTTCGATTCGCTCGCTCACGGCGGCGGCGACCGCGAGAACCCGTACCGCCGGATCGACCCGGCGGACGCGGCCGGAGCCATCGAGGCGGCCCGGGCGCCGGCCGGCCCGGCCCGGCCCGCCCCGCTCACCGTGACCCGGCCTAACGTTCTGCTGGTGATCTGGGAGAGTGCGTCGGCGCGGGCTTTCGCCAGCCTCGGCGGCATCGAGGGCGTCACGCCGAAGTTCGACGCGCTGACGCACGAGGGCCTGCTGTTCCGCCGCTGCTACGCCGCCGGCGACCGGACCGACAAGGGCCTCGCGGCCATTCTGAGCGGCTTCCCCGCTCTGCCGAAGGGCTCGATCCTCATGGTCCCGGACAAGGCGGCCACCCTCCCCAAACTCGGCCGCGACTTCGGCGCCGGGGGCTATCACACCGCCTTCTACTACGGCGGCGAGCTCGAGTTCGCCTCGATGCAGGCCTACCTCCTCGGCAGCGGCTTCGACCGCGTCGTCGGCAAGGACGATTTCCCGGCCGAGTCGTGGAACTCGAAATGGGGCGCGCACGACGGCGTGGTCGCGGACCGGCTGCTGGCCGATCTCGACAAGGAAACCGAGCCCTTCTTTACCGTCTGGCTCACCCTCTCGAGCCACGAGCCGTTCGAAACGCCGGCGGCGCCCCGGTTTCCCGGTCCGACCTGGTTCGACGGCTACCGCAGTGCGATGGCCTACACCGACGAGACGATCGGCGACCTCGTCGCCCGGGCCCGGGCCCGCCCGTGGTGGGACCGGACGCTCGTGGTCATCATCGCCGATCATGGGCGGCGGGTGGTCCCGCTCGACGAGAAGGCGCCGCTCCACGACGCCGATGCGCTGTTCCGGATTCCGATGCTCTGGCTGGGCGGGGCGCTGGCCGTCCGGGACAGTGCGAGCGACGAGATCGCTTCGCAGCTCGACGTGGCGCCGACGCTCGCCGCGCTCGCCGGCCTTCCCGGGGCCGGACCCTATCCGTGGGGCCGATCCCTGCTCACGCCGGTCGCGCGGCCCCACGGCTACTACGGCTTCGAGGGCGGCTTCGGCCTCGTGACCGAACGGGGCAACCTGGTATCGGGAGACGGCAGGGGGCTCGACGCCACGCGAGGCATGATCGACCCGACCGACGAACGGCTGGGCCGGTCACTGCTCCAGGCGACCTATCAGGACTATCTGGACCGGGCTGGGGCGGGATCGGCGATGGCGCCGGCTGGAAGCCAGCGGCGGACCACCGTGGCGAGGTCGGCCGACCGAATCGGCTTGGCCAGGTAGTCGTCCATCCCGGCGTCGAGGCACCGTTCGCGATCTCCGGGCATGGCACTCGCGGTGAGGGCAACGACCGGAGTCCGATGGCCGGACTCCAGCGCCCGGATCGCGCGAGTCGCCTCGTAGCCGTCCATCTCCGGCATCATGCAGTCCATCAGGATCAGGTCGAAGCGGCTGCCGCTCGCGCGGGCGATCGCCTCGCGGCCGTCGGCGGCGACTTCCACCGTGCAACCGAGTTCCTGGGTGAGGCGGGCGGCGACCCGTTGATTGACCGGGTTGTCGTCCACCACGAGGACCCGCGGCCGGACCGCTCCGGCCGGCTCGGGCGGCGCCCCGAACGGCCGTCGGACCGGTGCCGACGGGAGTGAGGTGGCGGCCGATCCGGGTGCGCCCGGCGCCCGGAACAGCTCCTCGAGCGCCCGCCACCGGACCGGTTTCCGGAGCACGGCACTGATGCCGGAACCCATGGCCGCTTCGGCCCGGTCCGTCGTCAGCAGGACGACCCGTTCGGCGAGCCGACCCTCGAAGATCGCCGCGATGAGCGGGTCGGCGCGGTCCGGGCCCAGTTGCTGGTCGGTGAGGACCACGTCGACCCGGGGCCCGCCGCCCCGAAGCAGCTCGAGCGCCCGCGACACCGACCCCGCTTCGGCCACCTCGTGCCCCAACTGCCGGAGCATCCGCGCCACGATCCGCAGTGCCACCGGGTCGTCCTCGACCAGGAGCACCCGCGCCGGAAGGATCGCAGCCCGGGGCTGCGGGGCACGATTCGGATCGGCGCCGAGGGGCAGCCGGCAGACGAACGTGCTGCCCTCGCCGACCACGCTTTCGACCTGGAGATCCCCGCCCATCAGACGGGCCAGCTGGCGGCTGATCGGCAAGCCGAGCCCCGTGCCGCCGAACCGGCGGGTGGTCGAGGCATCCGCCTGCGAGAATTTCTCGAAGACCCGGCTGATCGCGTCGGGCGCCATTCCGATCCCGGTATCGCGAACCCGGATCTCCGTCGCGAGCCCACCCGCGGCATGGCTGGCCCGGACGTCGAGTTCGACCCGGCCGCTGTCGGTGAACTTGATGGCGTTCCCCAGCAGGTTGAGCAGGATCTGACGGATCCGGCCGCGGTCGCCGACGAGCCGCCCGTCGAAATCGTACTCCCACTCCAGCACGAACTCGAGATCCTTCTCGGCGGCCTTCGGGGCCATCAGGTCGATCACCTCCGTCACCACGGCCCGGAGGTCGAACGCCGCCTGGTCGATGGCCATCTTGCCGGCCTCGATCTTCGAGAAGTCGAGGATGTCGTTGACGATGGTCAGCAGCGCATTGGCCGAAAGCTGGATGGTCGAGGCCAGCTCCAACTGCTCGGGGTCGAGACCGGTGCGGAGCAGGATGTCGGTCATCCCGATGATCCCGTTCATCGGCGTCCGGATCTCGTGGCTCATGCTGGCCACGAAGTCGGTCTTGGCCTTGGCGGCCTCGAGCGCGTCATGCCGGGCCCGGACCAGATCGTCGACGACATCCGTCACCAGGATGAGGCCGCCGATGTCTCCCTTGGTGTCGCGCCAGGGATGCATCGCCCAGCGCAGGTAGGTCACCCGGCCGCTTTCGGTGACGAGCGAGTCTTCGGCGGCCGACAGCGCCTCACCCGCCAGGGCCCGCTGATGGAACTCCCGCCACCGGGCCGGCACCGATGGAAAGACGTCATAGATCCCGCGCCCGACGAGGTCATGGCCTTCGAGGTGGTAATCGGCAAGCCACTTGTTGCTGTACCCGATGAACCGGAGTTCGGTATCGACGACCGCGATCGCAATCGGGGCATGAATCAGGGACTCGGCCAGAATGAACCGGTCCCGCTGGACCTGGGCGTTGAATTCCTCGAGCCGGCGCCGGGTCTTCCGCAATTCGAGTTGCGAGAGCGCCTGACGAGCCAGGCGCCGCAGGGCGTCGATCTGGTCGTCGTCGAGGCGCCGCGGAACCGTGTCCTTGACGCACAGCGCGCCGAGCGCCAGACCGGACTCCGTCACCAGCGGGGCGCCGGCGTAGAAGCGGATGTAGGGCGGCCCGGCCACGATCGGGCTGGCGGCAAATCGCGGATCGAGCGATGCGTCGGGCACGACGAGCACCGCCCCCGGATCGGCGACCGTGTGCGCGCAGAACGCCACGTCCCGAGCGGTCTCGCAGAGGCTGGTACCGACGCGCGCCTTGAACCATTGGCGGTCGTGGTCTACCAGCGAAACGACGCCAATCGAGGTCCCGCAGATCCGGGCCGCGAGCAGGGCGAGATCGTCGAACACGTCCTCGGCGGGCGTGTCCAGGATCCCGAATGACCTGAGTTCCTCGAGGCGGGCGGATTCGCGGTCTGGCGTGGGAGCGCCGGGCATGCCATGAGCATCGGCATCCGGGGGCGGAACCTGAGAGCAGGCATCGATTTGACGGACCCGGCGGTCGGCGCCCGGGCCCCGGGCCTGCCGGCCCGAAACGGATCAGGCCGGGGCCGGCCGGAAGGAGAGCCGGAACGCTCCCGGCGACGGCCGGGTGGCGAAGAATCTGACACCGGTGCGGGCGGGAAATGCCGCCCGGTAGCCCCGTTCCCAGGCGCCGATGAACTCGTCCCGGATCGACCGGTCGATGATCGCCCAGACACTCCCGCCGAAACCGGCCCCGAACGCCGACGCGCCGATCGCGCCGGCGGCCCGCGCCATCGCCACCAGACCGACGGTTTCGGGAATCTGGTTTTCGAGCGCCGTTTCGGCGCCGCGCTGGGAGGCCGCGGCAATGGTGCCGAGGGCGGTGGCGTCGTCGGCCTCCAGAGCCGCCGCCATGCCGGGGATGTAGTCGCGGCACTCGCGCACCAGTTGATCGAAGCGCGCCAGCAGCCGGGCGGCATCGGCGCCCCCGGCGGCCTCGATCCGGGCCCGCTCCGCCGCGAAGGTGTCGCCGGCCGGGGCGTCCACGATCCGCCGGCCGACCAGGCCGCCGGTCCCCGCGACGAGTTCGCTGAGCCGGGCCGTCATCCGCGCGAGGCCGTTGTAGTGCTCGAGCGCACCACCGGCCTTCTCGGCGGTCACGCCGCTCGCGGCCACGACGAAGAGCAGGTGATCGGGCCACGGTACGACCCGCTCGATCCCGAGCGGATCCCAGCGACACTGGACGACGGCATCGGCCCGGCCGCAGAGAATCGCGGTGTGGTCCTGACTGCCGCCCATGGTGCCGACACCGCCGGTGGCCCCGAACTCCCCGAACGGGCGGCCGTTCTCCACGGCGCCGAGATACCCGGCGAGCCGTTCGGTCGACGCGAGATTGCGCTGATACTCCGGACGCTCCGCGAGCCGGTTCCGTTCGATCAGCGCGAGGGCGACGGCCACGACGAGGGCGCTCGAGCTGCTGGCGCCGGCCGCGATCGGGATGTCGCTCGCGAAGGTGAGGTCGAGCCCGGCGAGCGGGCCGAAGTCGGCCGCGAGGCGATGCGCAACGGTCGCGGGATAGTTGGTCCAGTCCCCCCGGCGGTCCCGCGTCTGGACGATCACGATCTCGGCATCCTGGCCGCTGCCGGCGTCCACCACCCGAAGGATGCCGTCGTCGCGCGGATGGGCCGCGACCGCCATGCCCTGCTCGGTGGCGCAGACCAGGCTCCGGCCGCCGGCGTAGTCGGTGTGCTTGCCGAGGATTTCGATCCGGCCCGGCACGTGCCACCAGGCGAGGTCCTCGACCCGCCGCATCGGACCGGCCGCCGCGGCCACCGGACCGAAGACGGCCAGCCGCCGTTCCACTTCCTCCGGCGCGAATCCGGCCCGCTCGAGCGCGCCTCCGAACAACCCCGTTGCCGATCCCGTCATCACACCCTCACGTCGATCGAACGTACCGCTACCGCGACCGACTCCACGTCGGTCCGGCTCGACAGGTCGAGGACACCGCCCGCGAAGGGGACCACCGCAATCGGCTCGCCGCGTTCGATGAGGATGCGGACGGCGTCCTGCAGTTCGAGTTCGCCCCGCACCGACGGCCGAACTTCGCGACAGGCATCGAAAATCGAGGGCTGGAACCGCCAGCTGTTCATCGAGACGAAGGCGGCCGGGTCGAGCTGGTCCGGCTCCGGCTTCTCGATCAGGGCCCGGAGCAGACCCCGGTCGTCCGCCCAGGCCAGCGCAAACCGGGCGATGCGTTCGGGATCGATGTTGCTCTCGGCGATGAGTGCCTCGCGCGAATAGCCGATGACGCCGGCGCCGGGCAGCCGGGCCAGGGCCCGGAGTGCGGCCACCGGATAGAGATTGTCCGAGTTGACGACCAGAAACGGCACGGCGCCAACGACCGGCTCGGCGGCAAGCACCGCATTCGCGGTGCCGACCGGCCGCTCCTGCACCGCAAAGGAAATGCGGAGCCGCTCCGGCCGAAGCTCCTCGGTGTAGCGGCGGCGGATGACGTCGTGGGCGGGGCCGATCACGAGGCAGACGTCGGTGAGGCCCGCGTCGGCCAGCGCCGAGAGGCAGTAGTCGAGAAACGGCCGGCCCACCGGGATCATCGCCTTGATCCCCGCGTCCGCCACCGCGGCCTGCGCCTCGGTGAGCGGGGCGGTCGCGGCCCGGCGCATTCTGGTACCCAGGCCGGCTGCAAGCACCACCGCGTGGGTCGCGGTCATGCGGACACCGTCGTCACGCAACCGCGCGGGCCGCGCCCGACCACGGCCGTCCGCCCGACCCACGGGTTCTCATCATGCCGGATGGCTCTTCCAGATCCGTGGCAGGAGATAGGCCAGTCCTGAACCGCTCACCACGAAGACCACGGCCCACAGCGAGGCCGGCCCGGTCCGCCCGGTGAGATAGCTGCCCACGCCGAACAGCGCGGAGTAGACGAAGCTGCACCCCAGGACCCAGCCCAGGAACGCCTGCGGCAGGCTGTCGCCGGCCGGGCCGAGACCGGTGCGGGCGCGGACCGGAGCCCAGCCCGGACCGGCGGGGCGGGTGAGGCGGTAGAACGAGTCCAGGGTATCCGGGTTGGTCGGCCGGGTCATCAGGGTGACGCTGATCCAGACCACCGTGGTCACCAGCACGGTGACGAGGAGCGACACGTGCGAGGCCACCGGATGCCCCGCCTTGCCGGCCAGGAAGAAGGCCGCCGCGACGAGGAACGAACTTGCCATGGCGGCGATCTCGCTCCAGGCGTTGATCCGCCACCAGAACCAGCGGAGCAGGTAGATCAATCCGGTGCCGGCGCCCACCGACATCATCAGCTCGAAGCTCGCCCGGGCCGAGTCGAGCACCAGGGTGATCAGCGCGGCGAAGGCCATGAGGAGGGCGGTGGTGATCCGCCCCACGAAGACATAGTGCCGTTCCTCGCGGCCGGGCTTGAGGAACCGCCGGTAGAAGTCGTTGACGAGGTAGGAGGTGCCCCAGTTGAGCTGCGTGGACATCGTCGAGACGTACGCGGCCAGCAGCCCCGCCACCATCAGCCCGAGGAAACCCGCCGGGAGGAACTTGAGCATCGCGGGGTAGGCCATGTCGTGGCCGATCAGTTTCGGATCGACGTGGGGAAGCGACCGGGCGATGTCGTCGAGCGACGGATAGACGAGCAACGACGCCAGGGCCACGATGATCCAGGGCCACGACCGGAGGGCATAGTGCGCCACGTTGAAGAACAGGGTACCGGTCAGCGCATCCCGTTCGCTCCGCGCCGCGAGAATCCGCTGGGCGATGTAACTCCCGCCGCCCGGCTCGGCACCCGGGTACCAGACGGACCACCACTGGACCGTCAGCGGCACGATCAGGACCGAGAGGGTGAGCCCCCAGTCGCCGAAGTCGGGAAGGAAGCCCATGGTCTTCGGGTCGATCTTGGCCACCAGCCCCGACAGGCCGCCGACCTCCGGCTGCTGCAGCGCGAAGTAGGCTGCCGCGATCGCGCCGGTCATCGCGATACCGAACTGGATGAAGTCGGTCACCATGACGCCCCAGAGGCCGGAGGTGGCCGCGAACAGGACGTTGAGGACGGCGCAGACGAGGAGCGTGGTGGCCAGGTCCCAGCCGAGGAGGACGTTGGCGATCTTCACCGCGGCCAGGTTGACCGACGCCATGATGACGGAGTTGAAGAAGAGACCGAGATACACCGCCCGGAAGCCGCGCACGAAGGTGGCGGGCTTCCCGGCGTAGCGGATCTCGTAGAACTCGAGATCGGTGAGCATCCCGGAGCGGCGCCAGAGCCGGGCGTAGAAGAACACCGTCATCATCCCGGTGAGCAGGAACGACCACCAGGCCCAGTTGTTGGCCACTCCTTTCTCGCGCACCAGGTTGGTCACCAGGTTCGGCGTGTCGGTGCTGAAGGTCGTGGCCACCATCGACACCCCGATCAGCCACCAGGGCGCCGCCCGGCCCGAGGTGAAGAATTCCGCCGTGCTGGATCCCGCCCGCCGGGCCAGCAGGACCGCCGGGAGAAAGGCGATCGTGAGCGACACCGCCACGATGACCCAGTCGAGGGTGACCAGTTGCATCCAGCAACCTCCGGAGTGGTGCGGGCCGGTTTCGAAAATGGGGACCGGCGGAGGAGATCCGCCGGGGGGAAAGATACAGGGTAAATTGGGGCATGTCTGCTGCCGTGGACGCCCTCGAGAAGCGCCTGCGAGCGCTGGCCGGTGACCGCCCGCGCGACGTCGCGATGCGGGCGATCGACTCGCCGGTGGGTCCGCTCGTCGCGGGCGCCACCGACGCGGGGCTGGTGCTGCTCGAATTCGGTCGCCCGGAACGGCTGGAGCCGCAGCTCGAGGTGATGGGCCGCCTCTTCGGGGGCGGCGGGCCGGCCCCGCACCCCCGGCTCGACCAGACCGAGGCGGAGTTGGCCGAGTACTTCGCCGGCACCCGCCGCGACTTCGACGTGCCGCTGGTGATTCGGGGCACCGAGTTCCAGGAACGGGTCTGGCACGAGCTGCTCCGGATTCCCTACGGCGAAACCACCTCCTACGCCGCCCTGGCCGACACCCTCGGCGTCCGCAACGGCCAGCGCGCCGTCGGTCTCGCCAACGGCCGCAACCGCCTGGCCATCATCGTGCCCTGCCACCGCGTCATCGAGAAGGGCGGCGGACTGCGCGGCTACGGCGGCGGACTCGACCGGAAGCGGTTCCTGCTCGACCTCGAACGCCGGCACACCGATCCGCTGGCCGGCACTCCGCTCGGGCGGCTCGCCGCGGGCTGACCGTGCCCACCTACGTGGTGCTCAACCCGGCCAGCGGTCAGGGCGCGGGACTCCGTCGATGGCGGCGGGTCGAGCCGCTCGCCCGCCGCGTCTGGCCCGATCTCGACCTGGTCACCGCCGACTCGGCGGCGGCCCTCGAGGCCGCCGTCCGCCGCCTCGCGAGGGAAGGACCCGCCACCACCCTCATCGCCGCCGGCGGGGACGGCACCTCGCACCTCGTGGTCAACGGCCTGCTCGATGCCGGCGGGATCGCCACCCCGGCCCGGATGGCGTGGCTCCCCATCGGATCCGGCAACGACATGGCCCGGTCGATCGGCGTGCCGCTCCGCGGCGACGGCCGGATCGAGACCTACCGGCACGCCACCGACTCGGCCGTCGACGCCGGGCGAATCGAGTACCACGATCCCGCGGGCCGACCGGCCGGTCGCTGGTTCGGCAACTCGTTCACGGTCGGGATCTCGTCGGACGTGCTCCGAATCGTGACCAGGAGCGGCAAGCACCTTGGCGGACGGATCTCGTACTTCCTCGCAACCCTCCGGGCGCTTGCGGCGCAACGGCCCCGCGACTACGACCTGACGATCGACGGCGCGGCGCTCCCGCTCGATGCCTGCCGCCTCCTGTCCGTGACCAACGGACCGAGTTTCGGGGCGGGCATGCGGATCGCGCCGAACGCGGATCTGACCGACGGCCGCTTCGATTTCCTCGCCGCCACCCGGCTCTCGACCGCGGGGACGGCCGCCCTTTTCCCGCGGATCTACTGGGGCGGACACCTGTCGCATCCGGCCATCACCGCCCGCCGGATCACCCGGCTGCTTCTCGGCGGTACCGGGCCGATCGCCTTCGAAGCCGACGGCGAGTTGTACGAGGCATGCCTGCCGGTCGCCGTCGAGGTCGTCGCGGGCGGGTTGCCCATTCGGCGGCCGGCCCCTGAATCGCCGAAACGGCTACATTTCCGGGGATGACCGTCGTGTGCCGGAGCCGCCTGGTGGCGGCCATTCTCCTCGCTGCCGCCGTCGTTTCCCTCCCGGGTACTGCCCAGAGCCAGGAACTGCGGATCCGCGTCACCGAACCGGGGCGCCCGAACTACGCCGTCGGGTCCCTGGTGAGCCTGCTCACGCCGGACGGAGCGGTGGCGGCGGCCGGGATCACCAACGACTTCGGCCGCGT
The DNA here is from genome assembly GCA_050183815.1 of Gemmatimonadales bacterium. Classification (GTDB taxonomy): domain Bacteria; phylum Gemmatimonadota; class Gemmatimonadetes; order Gemmatimonadales; family GWC2-71-9; genus SHZU01. The sequence goes on from JBFXAY010000035.1 coordinate 53,415, forward strand.
CCGCCTTCGGGCTCCCGCCGGGCGCTACCAGGCCCGGATCGAGCGCCCGGGATTCCGGGACACCACGATTGCCGTGACGGTCCCCGCAACACTGGACAGCGTCACGGTGGCCCACGCGGCCACCCGCCCCACCCTGCCGGCGCGCCTCGTGCCGCCAACGGAACCCTGCGTCCAGGCGTCGGTCAGCGAAACCGCGGGGCCGCTGCTCGTCGAAGCCCGGCGGATGCTGGCGGTCGTCGCCGCCACCGAAGAGCACGCCGTCGTGAACCAGAGCATTGCCCGGTTCGAGCGGCAGCTCTCGTCCTCGCTCAAGAAGGACGCCGAGGAATACAACACCGTCGTGGTGACGGCCAACCGGCCCGCCCGGGCGCTCGACCCCGCGAACCTGCCGGGTGGGTACCTGGAGCGGTCGCCCGCGCCGGCGTGGCAGGCACCGACGGTGAGCGTCTTCCTCGCGCCGGCGTTCGAGGCCTCCCATTGCTTCGGCTTGGTGAACGGCACCGAGTCCCGGCTCGGGATGATCGGCCTCCGCTTCGTGCCGACCGCGGGCGACCGGGTCGATCTCGAAGGCACGATGTGGTTCGATCAGGTGACCCGCGAACTCAAGGTGCTCGACTATCGCTACACCGGCGTGCCGCGCGACTGGCGGCCCGACCGTTTCGGCGGCACCCTCGAGTTCCACCGGGCCGACCCCGGCTTCTGGATCACCCGGTTCTGGTACGACCGGGTGCCCCGGCTCGAGGTGAGCGGCTCCCGGGAACGGCTGCGCGGCTATCTCGAACTCGGCGGCGAGGTGATGACCATCACCCCGGCCATCTACACCACCGACCGCGTCATCACGACGCTGGCGCTCGCCCAGCAGCAGGCGATCGGCCAGGCGCAGGTGGCCAAGGTGAGCGGCACCGTGGTCGACACCCTCGGCTACCCGGTCCGCGAT
>JBFXAY010000036.1:0-53616 GCA_050183815.1 Gemmatimonadales bacterium
CCCCGCCCATGCCACCATCTTCCCCCGCCTCCGCGGCACCGTATTGCCCAAGCGCCCCCGGATCGGCCTCCTCTCCCCCCAAGCACCGGCCACCGACCCACGGGAATGTCACCCCCCTGACCGAATGTTAGAGCGCCTCGCCCCCTTTACCCCACAAAGCAAGGTTATTTCCCAGCTTGAACATTCGATGAATGCCACGCAATATGGTACAAAATGACGCAGAATCGGCCCGGCCAGGGCCCGACTCGGCCCTGACGATCGCAGGATGAGCCAGCCCAAGACCGCCCGGTGGCTGGACCTGCTGGCGTTCCTGCTCCAGCACCGGTTCCCGGTGGCGCGGGAGCAGATCTTCGCCGCCGTCGCGGGCTATCGGGAGGGCGAACCCTCGGCCATTCGCCAGCGGTTCGAACGGGACAAGAAGGAGCTCAAGGCCCTCGGCCTCGAGATCGAGACCATCGAGGTCCGCCGGCAGGCCGGCACCGAGGACGGCACCGGCTACCGGCTCAAGGAGGCGGGGGTCTACCTCCCCTACTTCGAGCTCCTGGCCGAGCCGGCCGCCGAGCGGCCCTACCGGGGTCTCCCCCGGATCGCCCTCTCGGCCGACGAGCTGGCCATCCTTGACCGGGCCACCCGGCGGCTGGCCGGGCACCCGGATCCGGCCCTGGCGGACGCGGCGGCCGCGGCGCGGCGGAAGCTCGAGTTCGACCTGCCGTTCCCGCCCGAGGAGGTCGAGCGGGTCCTGGCGGCGCCGATTCCGGACGAGGGCCGGCGGGCGCTGGCGGTGCTTCAGCAGGCCACGGCCGACCGGCGGGCGGTGCGGTGCCGCTACTACTCGATCAGCCGCGACGAGGAATCGGACCGGGTGATCGAACCGTACGGGCTTCTGTTCTACTGGAGCCACTGGTACTGCGTCGGCCGGTCGCGGGAGCGGGATGCCCTCCGGGTGTTCCGGCTCGACCGGATGAAGTCGGCCGAGGTGCTGTCGGGGCCGGAGGCGGCGTTCGAGGTGCCGGCGGGGTTCGAGGTCCGGAGCTTTGCCAGGCGCGCGCCGTGGGAGTTGGGGGAGGGCGAGGCCGCCGTGGTCCGGGTCCGGCTCGACTTCCCCGAGTGGATCGGGCTCAGGAACCGGGGGCTCGGCCGGATCACGCTCACCGGCGCGGAGAACGAGGCCGCGGAGGTGGAGCTCGAGGTGAGGGACCAGAGCGCCTTCCTTCGCTGGGCGCTCACTTTGGGCAAGCGGATCACGGTGCTCTCGCCACCCGAGGTGGCGGAGGCACTCGGCAACGTGAGGCGACAGGTGGCGGCTCTCTACCAGACCCCGGACGAATGACCGCGGACGCGCAGCTCGCCCGGATCGTCCAGCTCACCGCGGAACTCTCCCGGGCCGCCCGGCAGGGCGAGCCGGAGGCCCGGCTCGGCGACCTGGCGGCGCGGCACGGTGTCCCGGCCCCGCAGATCGCGGGCGACATCCGGACCCTCACCCTCCTTGGCGAAACCGACGACGCCGACTGGCTCGCGAGTCTCCTGGTCTGGCAACAGGAGGACCGGGTGAGCATCGAGAGCCGGGGCCCGTTCCAGCGGCCGCTGCTGCTCTCGCCGGAGGAGCGGCTTGCGGTCCAGGCGGCGCTGGCGCTCGATCCCGACGGGGCGCCGCTGGCGGCCCGGTTCGCCGAGCTGTGGGCCGCCAAGCCCGGCGCCGCCGTGCCCGTGCCGGCCGCCCTGGAGCCGCAGGGCTTCGTCTCCCTCTTCCGCGCGGCGGTGGCCGACCGGCGGCGGCTCGCGATCGAATACGCGAGCGAGCGGAACCCGGCCGGCGAGCGGCGGGAGATCGAGCCGCACCAGCTGGCGTCGTTCCGGGGGCGGGACTACGCGGTGTGCTGGTGCCCGGCCACGGCCGACTGGCGCCATTTCCGGCTCGACCGGGTGGTTCGGGCGGAGCTGCTCGGCGGGGAGCCGTTCGTTGCGCGGGCGGACTTTCGGCCGGTGGAGCGGTTCGAGGATCTGTTCCGGCCGCGGGAGACGGAGGCGGTGACGGTCCGGTTCAGCGCGCGGGTGGCGCGGTGGGTGAAGGAGTGAAACCCGGGGGGCGGGTGGGTGGGGGAGGGGTGTGGGGTGGTGCCGTGGCCGGCGCCGAGTGAGGGGTGGGTTGTGAGGCGGGTGCTAGAGTAGGGGGCGGAGGCGGAGGTGGTGGGGCCGGGGAGGTATCGGGAGGCGGTGAGGGGGGCAGTGGCATGAACCCAACAACAATGACCCCTCGCCCTGGAGCGCACCATCCCGCCGCGGAGAACGGACAGCAACCCCATCCCTCCTCCAAGATGACTAGGCCTGTTGATGGATAGGCCGAGCGCTCACACCCAGCCGAGCTTCTTCGCGCACGTTCGTGAGCAAGCCGAGTCAGAATACGCTCGGCTTCAGGCTACGACTGTCGGGATGAACTCGGCACTGCAGCTGTTCGAACAAGTTACCAGTAGCCCTCGGCACGTGATTTCGGAGCTACTTCAGAACGCCGAAGACGCAGGCGCTACTAGCGCATCCGCCAGGCTAGAGGACGGGGCGCTTGTGTTCAGCCACGACGGAACCGACTTCACGGAGTCCGAGTTCGCATCGCTCTGTAGCTTCGCCCACTCTAGCAAGCGGCATCTACATACGATTGGCTTCCGTGGAATCGGGTTCAAGTCGTGCTTCAGCCTCGGCGACAAGGTCTTTCTGTCGAGCCCCACCCTCTCGGTCCGGTTCGATCGAGCCCGATTCTTCGTCCCAGTAGCAACGCCGCGACGATCGCTAGGCCAAGGTGTCACCGAGGTACGCGTGCCAATCGGCAACGCTGCCCTGAGCGCGGCCGTCCGGGGCTACATCGAGGAATGGGCTAGTAGCCCGACAGCTCTTCTCTTCTTCAATCGTATCACGCGGCTGCGTCTTCAAGATGCTTCGCTGGGGTATGAGGTTCTTGGTGACGGCCCCGTCCCGAACAGCCGTCGCGTACGGATTCAGGGCGTTGAGGGCGACGCCCTTCACATCCGCGGGGTCCCACTACACCCCCCTCCCGAGGTGATCGAGGAAATAAGAACGGTACGGGGTGATTCCCGGTTCGATGTTGCTGAGTTGTCCGTGTCGGTAGTCTTGGCTGGGCCAAAAAGCCGCCTCTTCGTCGTTTTGCCAACCGACCACGAATTCGACCTCCCTTTCAGCATCAACGGACCGTTCCTCCTTGCGCCGGACCGTTCGTCGGTCAAGGCCCCGAGCACGTCGCCGACGAACGCGTGGCTGCTTGCCGAGGTCGGACGCCTGGTTGGCGAGAGCCTTGTCAGTTGGCTCGGGTTGCCGGGAACACCTGGCTCTCGATCGGCTGCCTACTCACTCCTCCCGCGGCAGCGAACCCATAACTGGTCCGGCGATGGGTTAGTGCCCCATGTCACTGCGCCGTTAGAAGAGACTCTCGAGGGCCGCGCCCTCACACTTTGTACTGATGGCAAGCTCCGAGAGTGTGCCGCGGTCCTGGCGCTGCCCGGGGCGGTGAAGGAGATCTGGCAACCTGCAGACGCCCTAGCGTTGTTCGGCAACGGAGAGGCAGGGCTCCTTTGCAACGAGGCGAATACTACTTCCCGTCGACCGGTCCTTGAAGCTTGGGGCTTGGTCCGCCTAACAACGCCCGACAAAGTCATCGCGTGTCTTCGGGCTCGGCCGGTACCTCATCCAGGAGCCGCCGGCGTTGTTTTGCTTTGGCAGTGGCTGCACACCGTTTCGCGGGACCGCTATTGGGACCCGTCTTGGCGGTCTGTTCACTGTGTGCCGGTGGCAGACTCGGCAAGTCTCTTCGCGCCGACTGACGTGCATGTGGTCGGGACACCACCGCCCGGCCTTCTGTCCGACGATATGCGGTTTCTTGGGTCATTCGTACGGATCGCGGCCCCATTCTGGGCGGATGGTTCGGGCCGCGGCCCTGAGGACCAAGAACGTCTTTCCGCTCTGGCGAAGGTGCTCGGCCTCGATAAGGAGACGACCCTTGCGAGGCTGGTCGACGCGGCGGCGGCGACGGTTCCACGAGCCGACTGGATGGCCATTCTTCGCCTTGGTCGGATTGTCGGCCTCGCAGGCATTAAGCCGCCCGATCACTTCCCCTGGCTGCTAGCCAACAACGAAACGCGCGAAGCCTCCGAGGACCTCCTCGGTCCGCTCGATCCGTGGTTGGCGGATCTACTCCCACAAGAGTGGGCTGCGGCTCGCCGGATTGCGGATGCCTACTTCGCCGAGCTAGGTACTGATGATGCCTCGAAATGGATGTCCTGGGCGCGATCGCCGGCAAGTCGATTGCTCCCTTTTCCACTCCCGGAGCCGAGTGAGACCGAGATCTACGACCGCGATGATGCCGCCTCGTGGTTGCGTTCCAGGGGCGCTGCCCTACCTCCGTCGCCGGACGCCCGCCCACCTTTCACTGTCCGCGACTTTCGCTTTGACCCAGATCTCTGGAAGCATTGGGCGACCAGCGTGGCCCAGCCTCGCTGGTCCGAGATTACCCAAGGCCTACTATTGCTCAGCGCAAAGCGACGCAACGAGTTGCTGCGAGCCAGCCTCCTTCGAAGCAAACGGCCGATTGTCGAGGCGCCGGCCGAATGGGTGGTCGAGCTTGCAAAGCTGCCCTGTCTGCTAGATGAACGCGGGACGGCAACCCTGCCGCGTGATTTGCTGATCAGAACGCCCGATACCGAGCGGCTGACTGGGGCGGCGCGGTTTGTTGCGACACCGTCGGACACGGAGGACAGCCGGCCGATGTTGCTTGCGCTGGGAGTCCGCGGCCGGCCTGGCTACCAGGACGTCGAGCGGCTCGTCGGGAAATTGCGAAGCCTCAGCAATGCTCAGAAGCCGCCTGTCCGAGAACTTATTAGCATCTATGAAGCCCTGGACCAAACTATTCCGTTTCTTTCGCCAACCGAGCTGGAGGCGACAGCGGCGATATTCCGAGACGAGCCGTTGATTCGGAGTGATGCCGACACGTGGGAATGCTCCGCCAGTGTCGCTCGAGCTAACCCGCTTGCCGTATCTGGAGCAGTCACCGTGCTCGACGCGGTCGGAAGATTGGCGCTGTGGCGGTTGCTCGGTGTCAAGGAGGAGCCCGACCGAGGACACCTGGCGTCTTGGCTCGCGAACCTTCCAACCGGTCAGCGGCTTGAGGGCAAGGATCTAAGGCGCGCTAGGCAGGTCCTCGCGGTAACCGATACCTGGGACTCCCACGGGCGATGGCTTGCGGTCAACGGATCGCTGCAGCCGGTCGGAAGCCTACGGTACCACACAAAGGCACCGGAGAACCTTCCGGCCTTGTTCCCGCACATGGCGGAAACGATCGCCGATGCGTCTATGCTGGCCGGTACGGCCGCGGGTGGACCACTAGTTCTGCCCCAGATTGATGGGCAGTTCTCGAACCAGGTAGAAAGCGCCCCGAGCGCCCGTCCTGAGCAGGCTCCACCGTGGTTTGGAGCCTTGCAGCGATGCGTGACTCGACTACCAATGACGGACGAGGCCCGGGTTAGCGTCGGTGCCGTCTTGGATAGGCTCGCCGTCGCTCGTTGGTTTGTCGCCAACGAGGTCGTTGTCGGTGTCTCCGTCGGGGGTGAACCAGCCGGTCCGTCGCAGACGACGATGGCAGCCTGGCACGACAACATCGTCTATGTCGTGGGCCGCCCTGCGCAACATCACCTAGCACTGAAGGCCGCCCTTTCAAGGCCCCTTGATACCGAGCCGCTGGTTGCGGAGGCGGTGGGCGAGTGTGTGGGCCGTGACCCGGGATGGGTTGAAGAATTTCTTGATGATCACCTTGGGCTAGTATCAGAGGCGGCAGCTCACGATTCCCAAGACTTGGCCACCCTCGAACTTCGGGTGAAACCGGTCGCGACAGCAAGCTCGGCATCTGCTGCGGATGCCGGACCGACTGACCGCGCTTCGGCGACTCAGAGCCGAGGGGCGTCCCGGGGCTGGCGAACAGCGGTGCCGGTTCTGGGTGGTGCTGGTGGCAGGCTCCGCCGATCTGGGGGGCCGACGGACACAACGGGGACTTTTGGCTGGAGGGATGTCTGTGTTGCCTACCTTCTTCAAGCGGACTTGATTGAGACGGAGACGGGACTCGCCGCCCCGAACGGTGGTCGCGCTGAGCTACCGGGGAGGCCGGTGCACTATCAAGTCCTGGACCGCGACGGAACGTTGGTTGAGCAGGGTTACGTTTTGCCGGCGAGTCTGTGGGCTGGTGAACCGGTCGAGATTCCGGCTGAGGTCTGGCTCGCCCTTACCAGGCAGGCACAGCTCAGTTACCTGCTGTTTGTAGACGATGAAGGTGAAGTGTCGCGCGGTGCCTTCGAGGGGTTTCCGGAGCAGGTAGATGTGCACCCAGCGGTATACCGGTTGCGAGTTCGGGATGACAATCGGTCGGGACAGGGGGGCGGATGAAACTCGAGGAATTGATTGCGGACGCTAGCGTACGAGGAATACTCCCGGACGCTCTAGTAACTGTCGTCGGGGTGGATTGGCACGGTTCGGATGCCCTGACGCTCATCTATCGCGGCCCGAGTGGCAAGGTAGCGGACGAGATACTCTATCGGGACGATGAGCCGAGACTGGAGCTCGTAGCGACCGGGCGGCCCTGGAGCTTTGACGGCGATGGTGCTCTGTACCGGCTGGTCGCGGAGGCACATCGGATACATCTGGCTCACCTCTTCGACCCCTTACTGGCGGTCCATACCTCGTTGGTAGACCCGCTTCCACACCAGATAACTGCGGTATACGAGGCCATGCTGCCGAGGCAACCGCTCCGCTTCCTCCTGGCTGACGACCCCGGGGCCGGAAAGACCATCATGGCCGGGCTGCTGATCAAGGAGCTCATCGCGCGAGGCGACCTGAAGCGCTGCCTCATCGTCTGCCCGGGAAGCTTGGTGGAACAGTGGCAGGATGAACTGCACCGCCGGTTTCACCTACCTTTCGAGATCCTGACCAATGACAAGCTGGAGGCGGCAAGGACAGGTAACTGGTTTCTCGAAAATGACCTAGCGATTGCTCGCCTGGACAAGTTGTCCCGGAATGAAGACGTCCAGGAGAAGCTCACCGCTCCCGACTGCCGTTACGATCTGATCGTTTGTGACGAAGCCCATAAGCTTTCGGCGACCTTCTTTGGTGGCGAGGTCAAGTACACCAAGAGGTATCGCCTGGCCCAGGTGCTGTCTGGGATCACGCGGCACTTCCTGCTGATGACGGCCACCCCGCACAACGGCAAGGAGGAAGACTTCCAGCTGTTCCTGGCCCTGCTGGACGGCGATCGGTTCGAGGGGAAGTTTCGGGACGGGGTGCACCAGGTCGAGGTGTCTGACTTGATGCGCCGAATGGTCAAGGAGAACCTGCTCAAGTTCGACGGGACCCCCCTCTTCCCGGAGCGAATCGCCTACACCGTCCCCTACAAGCTGTCTGACGCCGAAGCCCGCCTGTACCGGGATGTGACCGCGTACGTCCGGGAGGAGTTCAACCGGGCCGAAGCGCTACAGAACGACAAGCGGGCGGGTACGGTCGGATTCGCGTTGACCATCCTCCAGCGCCGGCTGGCCTCCTCGCCCGAGGCCATCTTCCAGTCCCTCCATCGGCGCCGGGAGCGGCTCGAGAAGCGCCTCCGGGAAGTCGAACTGATGCAGCGCGGGGGAGCCGTTCCGTCCCAGGCCATCGCGGGGCCAGTTCTTGGTGCTGATGAGTTGGAGGACCTGGACGAGGCACCGGAGAACGAGGTCGAGGAGGCCGAGGAGGAAGTCCTCGATCAGGCAACCGCTGCGGCCACTCAGGCCGAGTTGAAGATCGAGATTGCGACACTGCAACGGCTCGAGAACCTCGCCGCGGGCGTCCGCCGCAGCGGGCAGGACGCCAAGTGGAAGGAGCTGGCTAACCTCCTTAGCGAGCTGTTCAGCCAAGCCGGAATCGGCAAGGTATCGGACCGGATCATCCCCCACGGTGCAGGGCCGATCCCCAAGCCGATTCCCTCGCCCCGCCAGAAAATCGTCCTTTTCACGGAGCATAGGGATACCCTCAATTACCTTGCCCGTCAGATCGGGTCGTTGCTGGGACGCCCGAACGCGGTTGTCCAGATCCACGGGGGTCTGGGTCGCGAGGAGCGGCGTAAGGCGCAAGAGAGCTTTTTGCACGACCCAGAAGTCCAGGTCCTGTTGGCCACCGACGCGGCCGGGGAGGGGATCAACCTCCAGCGCGCCCACCTCATGGTCAACTACGACTTGCCCTGGAATCCCAATCGGCTCGAACAGCGGTTTGGCCGCATTCACCGGATCGGCCAGACCGAGGTGTGCCATCTCTGGAACCTGGTCGCCGAGGAGACCCGCGAAGGGGACGTCTATCGCCGGCTCCTGGAGAAGCTCGAAGAGGCCCGGCAGGCGCTGGGCGGTCAGGTCTTCGACGTGCTGGGCAAGCTCCAGTTCGAGGGCCGCCCGCTCCGAGACCTGCTGATCGAGGCGATCCGGTATGGCGATCAACCGGAGGTGCGCGCCCGGCTCACCCAGGCGGTAGAGCATGGGGTGGACCGGCCCCACCTCCAGGGGCTGATCGAGGATCGTGCCCTGGCGCACGACGCCATGGACTCGAGCCGGGTGGCTCGCGTCAGGGAGGACATGGAGCGCGCCGAGGCCCGTCGGCTCCAGCCCCACTTCATCGAATCCTTCTTTCTGGAGGCGTTCAAGCGGCTGGGCGGCACGGTCCGGCAGCGTGAGCCGCGGCGGTACGAGGTTACCCACGTGCCCGCGCCGATCCGGAATCGGGACCGCCAAATCGGAACGGGGGAACCGGTCTTGCCCCGGTACGAACGGATCGCTTTTGAGCGAGACAAGATCGCCCCGCAAGGCCAGCCGCTAGCCGCGTTCGTATGCCCGGGGCATCCTTTGCTCGATGCCACCTTGGATCTCACGCTGGAGCGGCACCGAGACCTTCTCAAGCGGGGCACGATCCTGGTTGACGAAAGTGACTTTGGCACGACGCCGCGGGTGCTGTTCACGCTTGAACACGCCATCCAGGACGCCAGCCTGCTCCCTTCGGGCGAGCGCCGTACTATCTCTCGGAGAATGCTGTACGTCGAGATGGACGCCGAGAGCGGGACTCGCGACCTGCACTACGCGCCGTACCTTGACTATCGTCCGCTCGCCGCTGACGAACCGTTGGTTGCGGACCTGCTGGCCCGCCCTGAGTTCGATTGGATTGCTCGCGGGTTAGAGCAGAAGGCGCAGAGGCATGCGATCGCCCACATCGTTCCGGAGCACATCGAGGAGGTACGCGGTCGTCGGCTGGCGTGGGTGGAGAAGACCCGGGCGGCTGTGAAAGACCGCTTGACCAAGGAGATCAGCCATTGGGACCACCGCGCCGCCCAACTCAAGCTCCAGGAACAAGCCGGAAAGGCGGGCGCGCGGCTCAACTCGCAGGAGGCGCGGCGTAGGGCCGACGATCTCCAAACCAGGCTTCAGCGCCGGCTGGCAGAACTCGACCGCGAGGCTCAGATGTCGGCTCTTCCACCGGTCGTGTTAGGTGGGCTTGTGGTCGTGCCAGTGGGCCTGTTGGCGCGAATGACAGGGCGGGTCCTTCCCGACCGATCGACCCCGGTTGACACGCAGGCCGCAGCGGCTCGGGCTCGAGCCATCATCATGGATATCGAGCGCAGCCTTGGCTTCGAGCCCACCGACCGCGAGTTCGAAAAGTTGGGATATGACATCGAGAGCCGGATCCCAGGCCAGCACGGGCGCCTTCGTTTCCTGGAGGTGAAGGGCCGGGTGTCGGGGGCACCAACCATTACGGTGACGAAGAACGAGATACTCTACGGCCTCAACAAGCCGGACGATTTCATCCTCGCCATTGTTGAGTTCCAGGATGAGGATCGGCACCGCGTCCACTACGTACGCCGTCCGTTTCAGCGCGAGCCGGATTTCGGCGCCGCCAGCGTTAACTACGAAATGTCCGACCTACTGGACCGGGCGGGGGAACCTTCGTGACCATGGAAGGACCGAAGTGACTTACCGGAAGAAACTCATCGAGGTCGCCTTGCCGTTGGACGCGATCAACAAGGCCTCAGCGCGGGAGAAGTCGATCCGGCACGGGCACCCCAGCACCCTTCACCTCTGGTGGGCTCGACGACCCTTGGCCGCCGCCCGGGCGGTGATCTTCTCCCAGATGGTGGACGACCCTTCGACCTACCTGGACGAGCTTCGGTCCGATCCGAAGCTACGCAAGAAGGCGGAGTCAGCCCTCAAGGCGCGCTTGAAGCTGTGGGAGGAGGCTCGGGCGTTGGCCGACAAGGCCAAGGGAACAGGTCTGTCGGTACCGGAACCGGGTCCCAGGCCGACCGTGGACGACATGCTGGCCGACCAGGAGCGGCAGCGCCTGTTCCGGATCATCGAAAACCTGGTGTTGTGGGAGAACACCACCAACGAGGAAGTGCTCCAGACGGCCCGCGACGAGATCTGGCAGAGCTGGCGGCGAGCCTGCGCTGAGAATGCGGACCACCCACGGGCCAACGAGTTGTTCGACCGAAGGAAGCTGCCCGCTTTTCACGATCCCTTCGCTGGCGGCGGGGCGCTGCCGCTGGAGGCGCAGCGGCTTGGGCTGGAGAGCTACGCCAGCGACCTAAACCCGGTGGCGGTGCTGATCAACAAGGCGATGATCGAGATCCCTCCGAAGTTCGCCGGGAGGCCGCCGGTGAACCCGGAGGCGCGCAAGGAGAAGTCGCTCGTCGCGCGGGAGTGGAAGGACGCGCAGGGTCTCGCTGAGGACGTGCGCTACTACGGCCAGTGGATCCGCAACGAGGCCGAACAGCGCATCGGCCACCTCTACCCGAAGGTCGAGGTCACCGCCGAGATGGCGATAGCGCGGCCGGACCTGAAGTCCTACGTCGGCCGGAAGCTGACCGTGATCGCCTGGCTCTGGGCGCGCACCGTGAAGAGCCCGAACCCGGCCTTCGGCAAGGTGGACGTGCCGCTCGTCTCGACCTTCATGCTCTCAACCAAGGCGGGCAAGGAGGCGTACGTCGAGCCAGTGATCGCGAACGGCGGCTACCGCTTCACGGTGAAGATGGGGAAGCCCAAGAACGCGGAATGGGCGAAGAGCGGCACCAAGCTGTCGCGCGGCGCCAATTTCCAGTGCCTGATGTCGGCGACGCCGATTGCGTCCGACCACATCTACGGCGAGGCCCAGGCGGGACGCATGGGCGCGCGGCTGATGGCCATCGTGGCGGAGGGCGATCGCGGGCGCGTCTATCTAGCGCCCACGGCCGAGCACGAAGCAGCGGCCCTTAGGGCGAGGCCGCAGTGGAAGCCCGAGGTCGCAATGCCCGAGAACCCCCGCTGGTTCTCACCGCCGCTCTACGGCCTGAAGACATACGGTGACCTCTTCACCTCGCGCCAGCTCGTGGCGCTGACGACCTTCTCAGACCTGGTACGGGAAGCGCGCGAGGGCGTCCAGCACGACGCCGTCGCCGCCGGCCTTCCCAACGACGGGAAGCCCCTCCGCGGCGGCGGTACCGGCGCCACGGGCTATGGCGATGCGGTGGGGCTGTATGCGGCCTTTGCGATCGACAAGGCCGTGAACATGTGGTCGTCTCTGTGCTTCTGGATGAATGACCGAGGCGCGATGCGAGAGACGTACGCGCGGCAAGCTCTACCGATGGTCTGGGACTACGCGGAGGCGAATCCCCTTTCGTCTTCGGGAGGGAATTTCAACCACTTCCTGGATAAGGTGGCGATGGCCATTGACACGGTTCCTGCGAATTCTCTTGGTTCGGTGGTTGCCGCGGATGCAGCAACCCAAGTGCTCAGCGCAGGCAAGTGTGTCTCAACGGATCCACCATACTACGACAACATCGGATATGCCGACCTGTCGGACTTCTTCTATGTCTGGCTGCGCCGCTCGCAGAGGTCCGTCTTCCCTGACCTCTTCGCCACGCTCGCCGTGCCCAAGGCCGAGGAACTCGTCGCCACGCCCTACCGACACGGCAGCAAGGAGAAGGCCGAAACCTTCTTCCTCGATGGAATGACGCAGGCGATGCACCGCCTCGCCGAACAGTCGCACCCCTCCTTCCCGGTCACGATCTACTACGCGTTCAAGCAGTCCGAGACGCAGAGCGACGAGGGCACCGCCAGTACCGGCTGGGAAACATTCCTCGGTGCTGTAATCCGTGCCGGATTCGCCATCAGCGGCACTTGGCCCGTTCGCACGGAACAGGCGGCCGCGCTCAAAGCGAGCATTAACGCCCTCGCCTCTAGCATCATCCTCGTCTGCCGGAAACGCGCCGGCGGCGCGCCGACGGCCACGCGCCGCGAGTTCGACACTGCCCTCAGGGCCGAGCTGCCCGTGGCGCTCGCCCACCTCCAGCGTGGGAACATCGCGCCGGTGGACCTCGCGCAGGCGGCCATCGGTCCGGGCATGGCGGTCTATACCCGCTACGCTAAGGTGCTCGACGCCGAGGGCAACCCAATCGGCGTCCGGGAGGCCCTGGCGCTCATCAACCAGACCCTCGATGAGGCCCTGGCCGAGCAGGAGGGGGACTTCGACGCCGACAGCCGCTGGGCGCTGACCTGGTTCGAGCAGTCGGGCTTCGACGAAGGCGAGTTTGGGGTGGCTGACGTGCTCGCACGCGCAAAGGTGACGTCGGTCGAGGGGCTTGCGCAGGCGGGCGTTGTTCAATCGAAGCGCGGCAAGGTGCGACTGCTCCGGCCCGAGGAGCTGCCGGCCGACTGGGACCCGGCCACCGATCCACGCCTCACTGCGTGGGAGGTTGTTCACCACCTGATCCGCGTGCTCGCAAGCGGTGGCGAGGGCGCGGCGGCGGCACTCGTGGCGAAGCTCCGTGCCAAAGCGGAGATCGCCCGTGAGCTGGCGTATCGTCTCTATACGATCTGCGAACGGAACAAACGGGCGGCGGAAGCCTTGGCGTATAACGGCCTGGTACAGAGCTGGCCCGAAATTGTGCGCCTTGCCCGCGACGGCGGCGGACCAAGAGCGGAGCAGGCAGCGCTGTTCGGCGATAACGAGGAATAGGCCATGGCTACCACGAATCGCGACCGGGTCGGCAAGGCCCTTGAGCTCCTTCGGGACGGCTTGAAGCCGTTTGTCGAGAGGGAGCTCCGGGCCAAGCACGGCGATCGGTGGAACAATGAGGTCCGCGCTGCCCTCAGCGACCGTCGCCTCGGCGGCAGCAAGGCCGACAACCTGAACGACATCGCGGTGTTGCTCGTTGTAATGGACAAGACCTGGGGCATCGTCTTCAGCGCGATCCTCGGCCGGGCGGACCGGAACCTGGTCAACGAGCTGGTTGACGCCAGGAATCGGTGGGCGCACCAGGAGTCGTTTTCGGGCGATGATGCCTACCGAGTCCTGGACTCGACTAGCCGCCTCCTCACCGCCGTTTCCGCCCCTCAGTCGGACGAGGTCGAACGTTTGAAGATGGAGTTGCTCCGGGTGCGGTTCGACGAACAAGCCCGAGGCGAAAAACGAAAGTCCTCGGGGACGGCCATCGAGGGGCAGGGTGCTGGCAATCTCAAACCATGGCGGGAAATCGTCACCCCCCACGCGGATGTCGCCAGTGGCCGGTATCAGCAGGCCGAATTCGCCGCGGACCTCTGGCAGGTGCATCTGGGGGAAGGGTCCGACGAGTATCGGAAGCCCCAGGAGTTCTTTCGGCGGACGTACCTCACTGAAAGCCTGAAGAGCCTCTTGGTGAGCGGGGCGCAGCGCCTTTCGGGCAAAGGGGGCGATCCGGTCGTCCAACTCCAGACCAATTTCGGCGGCGGCAAGACCCACTCGATGCTGGCGCTCTATCACCTGTTCTCAGGGGTCAAGCCGAGCGAGCTCGCCGGGGTGGATACGGTCCTCGCCGAGGCGGGGATGAAGAGCCTGCCTCGGGCCAAGACCGTGGTCCTAGTTGGCAACAAGATCTCGCCGGGCAACCCGGCGACCAAGTCGGACGGGACTGTTGTCCGCACGTTGTGGGGTGAGCTGGCTTGGCAGCTCGGCGGCAAGAGGGCCTATGCCCGCGTCAAGGCCGATGACGAGAAGGCCACGAACCCGGGAGATGTCCTTCGGGAGCTGTTCAAGGAATACGGACCGTGTCTGATCCTGATCGACGAGTGGGTAGCCTACGCCCGGCAGCTGCACGACCAGAGCGACCTCCCCGCCGGGGGGTTTGAAACCCAGTTCACCTTTGCCCAGGCCCTCACCGAGTCGGCCAAGCTCGCGGGGAACTGCCTGCTGGTGATCTCGCTCCCAGCCTCCGACACCCAGGGCTCGCCCCACACCCAGGCCGACGACGTCGAGGTCGGTGGGATTCGGGGCCGGGAAGCGCTGGAACGGCTCCGGAACGTGGTCGGCCGGATCGAGTCCTCTTGGCGGCCGGCGACGGCAGAGGAAGGCTTTGAGATCGTTCGGCGGCGGCTCTTCGAGCCCTTGGCCGGACCGGAGGCATTCAAGCAACGAGACGTCACCGCCCGGGCCTTCGCCGAGCTTTACCAGGGGCAGAGCGCGGAGTTCCCCCCTGAGTGCCGAGGGGGCGACTACGAGAAGCGTATTCAGGCTGCCTATCCGATTCATCCGGAAATCTTCGACCGGCTTTACACCGACTGGTCCACGCTGGTGAAGTTTCAGCGGACCCGTGGTGTGCTGCGGCTGATGGCAGCCGTGATCCACAGCCTCTGGGAGAAAGGGGACCGCAATCCCCTGATCCTGCCGTCTACCGCGCCGATTGACGATCCCCGGGTCCAATCCGAGCTGACCCGGTATCTGTCCGACAACTGGGCCCCGATCATCGAAAAGGACGTGGACGGGCCGAACTCTCTGCCGCTGAGGATCGACGCCGAGCAGCCGAACCTCGGCAAGCTCCATGCGGCCCGGCGGGTGGCGCGGACGATCTACCTTGGTTCCGCCCCCACGGCCGCCGCCGCCCACCGTGGGCTCGAAGACCGGCGGGTCAAGCTCGGTTGCGTGATGCCGGGTGAGTCACCGGCCGTTTTCGGTGACGCACTTCGGCGCCTGGCGGCCGCCGCCACGTATCTCTATCAGGATGGCCCCCGCGTTTGGTACGCCACGCAGCCTACGGTGACCAAGCTCGCGGAGGACCGTGCGGAGCTGCTCAAACGAGACGCCGACAAGGTCACCCAAGAGCTGGATCTGAGGTTGCGAGCTGACCTGCGGCGGACCGGCGACTTCTCCCGGATTCACCCGCTGCCGCGCTCGGGTGCGGACGTCCCCGACGATCTGGATGCTCGCCTGGTGGTGCTGCCTGCCGACCATCCTTACACCAAGGAGCCGGGCAACCCAGCCGAGGCCGCAGCGCGGGCCATCCTCGAGTCGCGCGGCTCCACTCCGCGCTTGTACCGGAATACCCTGGTCTTTCTGGCGGCGGACAAGGTGCGTCTCCAGGACCTCGATGAGGCGCTGCGGCGGTTCCTGGCCTGGGAATCGATCCTCGCCGAAAAGGAGGCCCTTAACCTTGACCCCCACCAGGTCCGCCAGGCTGAGACCCAGCGCCATGCAGCCGATGGCGCTGTGACGGCTCGCCTGCCGGAGACCTACCAATGGGTTCTAACGCCTGTGCAGGCCAGTCCGCAGGCCCCGGTCACCTGGGAGGCCACTCGGCTGACTTCCGGGGAATCGCTTGCTCCCCGGGCCAGCAAACGGCTTCGGACCGATGAGTTGCTCGTGACGTCGCTGGGGTCCACCGTGCTTCGGAAGTACCTGGATTCGGTTCCACTCTGGCGGGGGGAACACGTCTCGATTCGGCAGCTGACGGAGGACTTCGCCCAGTATCCGTACCTGCCGCGCGTTACGGGTCCCGAGGTGGTTCTCCAGGCGGCGCGGGACGGCGTTGCACTGCTGACCTGGCGGACAGACACCTTCGCATTCGCGGAGTCGTTCGACGAGAGTGGCGGGCGCTACCGCGGCCTCGTAGGCAGCCAGCGTATCAGCTCACTAGCGGAGGGTCCAGGCCTCCTCGTCAAGCCGGACGTTGCTCGTACGCAGCTTGAGGCGGAACTGCAGTCGTTGCCTGCGGCTGGCGGCGAGCCGCCGCCGACCTCCCCGGGCGCGGCAGCTACCTCAACGGGCTCAAATGGGAGTGCCAGGGTTGATCCGGAACCGGGGGAACCGCAGCGGCGCCGATTCCACGCGACCGTGTTGCTTGATCCGGGAAGGGCGGGCCTGGATGCGAGCAGGATTGCCGAGGAGGTCGTGTCACACCTGGCGGGGCAGGTCGGGGCTGAGGTTGTGGTAACGCTGGAGATCGAGGCAAGGCTTCCCGACGGCGCCAGCGAAAAGCTCATGCGGACTATCTTGGAGAACTGCCGGACGCTGAAGTTCATTAGTCAGGCTTTCGAGAATGAGTGACGCATCTTTTGCGCCCGACGGTTCCGCACAGGTGACTGCGTTCCCGCCCGAGCTTGCGGGTGCGCTACGAGAAGCGGGCCTCGCTGACGCCGGGGCTGTCATTCGTGAGTTCATTGAGTCGAACCGCCTTATTTGTGCGCCAACCGACGCGCCAGTGATCGCGAGCTACCAAGTTGCCCTGAGGCTTGGCAAGCGCGTGCATCCAGTTATCAGCCTCCAACCGCCACCGAACAATCCCGATATCCCATTTCAGAAGATGCGAGGTCTCAGTTGGAGCGAGTTCGGCAATAAGGGGTCGAGGCGCTGGATTGTTGACAAGCTCAATTCAGTTGTTCCGGAGGATGACCGCAAGTCCTACGACGTCGCCGAGAAGATGTACAAGATCCGGTGGTCACTCTTTTCTGAGGAAGGCTCCGGGCCCGCGCTAATCGAGGTGCTTCAGTTGTTTGTGGACCGAGTACGGCAACGAGCATAGGCCGCCAAGAAGCACCTCAAATGGCGCCGTCTCAGTGAGGACAACACGATGGGTGACCGCCCCCTGATGAATGCAGCAATCGATGAGCTCGAGGAACTGTTCCGGCGCCGCAATTGGGACACGTTCACGCTCTCGCGGCTTCGAGAGGAGCTGACCTATCGGTCGACCGAACGCGCCAAGAGGCTGCGCCGCGAGGTGGAGGGAATTCTGTCGGGTCAGGTACCCCGGCCACCCCGGCCAGCAGCCGACGACGGTCCCGAATCCCAGACCGACCTGCTCAAGCACTAGGGAGCGGCGTCAACTGCCGTGCCCGGTAGAAGAACCTAACGCAAATCCTAATGAATTCCTTCGCCTCGATACGCTCCTCGCAGCGCAGGTGGCTCGCCACCAGCGGGAAATCAGAAGGACGTGACGACTACACGCAGCGCGTTACTGAGAACCTGTTCAGGGAGATGTCGTCGGAGACAAACGCGGAATTTGAGGCGGCGGACGGGCATGAACTTGAACGGACTCGCAATCGGCCGGCAAAGATGTGCGCGGCGATTTCGTCGTCGGCGCTTGCAGTCAACTTCTTCGACTCGTGGCGGGCCAAGAACTGTGCGGCACTCGCGAAGTCCTTGGGGGTGGAACGCATTGATCATCTTCAGTTCGAATACAAGCCGGCGGGCTACCCGGTAGGCCCCCGATCGCCAAACCTCGACGTCAAGCTAACCTGTGTTGGGCGCGTGGTCGGCGTCGAGTCGAAATTTGCCGAGCCATTTCGTTCCTCCACCGGCAACGCCGGTCTGGCCGCGAAATACTTTGATCAACAAGGCGACTTGTGGTCATCGGTGGGCCTTCCAGGTGCCCAACAACTGGCGAATGGACTTCGGGGCAGGTGGCTCCACCTTGACGTACCTCAGCTCTTGAAGCACCTACTCGGCCTCGGCTACGAGGGCAAGGCGGACGGTAGCGGTGAAGGGGAGGTGGCTCGGACGCTGCTTTATCTGTGGTACGACACGGGGCTGCCTGACGCCGTCGATCACCGAGAGGAGGTAGAGCGCTTCGAGACACTTGTCGTAGGGGACCGGGTGACGTTCTGTAGTCGCACCTATCAGGAAGTATTCGGAGGGTTGACCCCGGAGGCTGAGCCCATTCCGGGATGGTATGAATACATGAGGTCGAGGTATTTCACCGGTCCATAGGCGCCCGGCGCCCCGGGCTTCGTAAGGATTTCGGTGGCGTGAACGACAACCTGGCTTGGAGATCGGAGGTCGCTCCTGAGCTCAGCTACTGGGGCGCCGGTTGGCCACGTTGTCGCACGCGCCACGTAGCTTCGGCTTTGGCGATTCGTATTCTGATGTCCAACGAATTGAGGAGTATGACCCCCCAGCTTCCCGTCGGCCTTCGTGTGGTTCGTGCTGCGCCGACAGCTGCCATTTGGGGGGCACTGGTCGGCCGGCTCGTCGACGAAACCGGCTCCCACCCCGGCCCCGGTGGTCACCAGAGCTTCGCCTGGCTCACCCACCGCCTCCAGCGGGACCGCCTCTGGGCCGCCGCCGCCCGCCGCGGCCTCAAAGGCTGGCTCCAGCCCCCCCACGCCTTCTTCTCCGAGTTCCCGAAGGCCTTCGGCATCCTCGGCCGCCGCCTCGGCCACCTCGAACGCACCATCCTCCTCGACCGCCTGGTCACCGAAGCCGCCGCCGAAACCGGCTTCGCCGCCACCGGCCTGGCCGGCTCCTTCGACCGCCCCGGGATCGGCCGCGCGGTGGACGCCTTCCTGGCCGACCTCCTGCCCGAAGGCGTCGACCCCGACCAGCTCGAAGCCACCCTGGCCACCCTCCCGGCCACCGACGCCTTCGCCGAGGCCCGGAACCGCTGGCTCGTCACCCTCTACCGCCGGTTCCTGGCCGCCCTGGCCGAGCGGAACGCCTGGGACCCCCGGGCCATCCACAGCCTGGTGGCCGACCGGATCGCCGCCGGAGGCCTCCCGGCGGCCATTCACGGGGCCCGGAAGCTCCATATCTACGGCCTGACCAGCATCCGGCACCGCCGGAAGCTCCTCCGGGCCCTGGCGGCCCAGGACCAGGTCGAGGTGGTCCTCTACCTGCTGGATGAGGCTGTCGGGGAGGAGTTTGCCGGGCTGACGGACGTGGTGGAGACCATCCCGGACCCCGTCCCCGCCCAGCCGGCGGTCCAGCCGGCGCCCGACCAGGAACGGGAGATCGAGTTCGTCGCCCACGCGATCAAGAAGCTGGTGGCCCAGGGCGGGGTGCCCCTCGACGAGATTGCCGTGGTGGCCCGGACCGGCCGGGAAGACGCCCGGTTCGCCCACGAGACCCTGGAACGGGCCGGGATCCCGACCACCGCCCGGATCCGCACCCCGCTGGCCCAGGTGCCGGCCCTGGCCGCCGTCCTCCAGCTCCTCCGCGCCGCCGCACTCGGCTGGCGCTACCGGCCGCTCCGGCACGTGCTCGAGAACTCCTACTTCAAGCTCGATGTGGACCTCCGGCCGGTAGACCACCTGGCCGGCCGGCGCCGGGTCCAGGGGCTGGACGGTTGGCAGAAGCAGCTGGCCGGCCTTGAGGCCCAGGTGGCCCGGGGCGACGACGACGACAAGGACCTCAAGGCCTTCCGCACCGACCGGCTGGGCCGGACGGTCGAGGCCTTCGGCGCCTTTGCCGGGCGGGCCGCCGCACTCGAGGCGGACCGGCCCCTGGCCGAGTGGATCGCCGCGACCCGCGGCCTGCTCGATCCGGGCTGGTTCGACTTCCGGAAACGGGTCTGCCGGCCCGACGGCGGCCGCTACGACCTGGTCCGGCTCGACCAGCAGGGCATCGAAGCCGCCTCCGGACTCCTCCACCAATGGGAAGGCTCGGCGGGCGACGAGGCCCCGATCACGGCGCTCCAGTGGTACCACCGCCTCCGCCGCCTCCTCGCCGCCACCGAGGTCACCCTCTCGACCCCTCGGCGCACCGGCGTCCAGGTGGTGGAGGCCCACGAGGCGGCGCTGGTGCCCTTCCGGCACACCTTCTTGATCCACGCCAACGAGGGCGAGTTCCCGAGGCCCCAGGCCCCGGGCTGGCTCTTCAACGAGGACGAGCGCCGCCGGCTCGCATCGCAGGGCCTGCCGGTGGCGCACCGCGATGGCACGCTCCGCCGGGAACGGCTCCTCTGGGACAGCGTGACCCGCGGCCCGGCCGTGACCATCACCTACCGGACCGCCGACCCGGGCGGGACTCCGCTGCTTCCGTCGCTCCTGGTGCCGGATCACGACCCGGCGACCGAGATCCCCCGGACCCAATTCGTCTGGGACGAGCCGTTCACCCCGCACCTGGCCGAGCGGGCCGAGGTGGAGCGGGTGAAGGAGACGATCGAGCGGGACGGGACGGGAGCGCCGGTGATCGTCGCCGCGCCCGACACGGTCCGGCTCGCCATCGTGCGGGCGGTCGCCGAGTCGCACCGGCTCGGGCACGCGGCCCTCGGCCGACGGGCCGGTGCCCTCGGTCCCTGGACCGGACACCTCCGCGATCCCGCAGTCCTGGCCGTCCTGGCGGACAAGTTCGGCCCGGATCGGATCTGGTCGGCCTCGCAGCTCGAGACCTGGGGACAGAACCCGTTCGTGTTTCTGGTCCAGCGGGTGCTCTATCTCGAGGAGAAACTCGAGGTCGAGGACGACGCCAACGTCATGGTGCAGGGGAGCGTCACGCACTCGATTCTGGAGGAGTTCTTCCGGACGCTCGACGGCAACATTCCCGACGACAGCGCCGCCCTGCGGGTGCTCGATCAGGTGGCCGCCCGGGTGTTCAGCCAGTACGAAGCGGACTCGGGCAACTGGCTCGGCGTGCCGTCGCTCTGGCGGATCCGGAAGGAGGAGCTCCGCGGCAAGGTCCAGGAGTACCTGGCCTGGGAACTGGCCAAGGGCCTCAAGGGCTGGACGCCGAGAGAGTTCGAATTCGCCTTCGGGGGAGAGGGCGAGCCGGCGGCCTCCCTCACCGGCCCGAACCTCTTCGGCGAATCCGCGACGATGAGGATGCGGGGCAAGATCGACCGGATCGATCACCTGACCGACAAGAAGGGCCAGCGACAGCGGGTCATCGACTACAAGTCCGGCGGGACGCCGAGCCCGAGTGGGTACCTGGACGGCGGGGTACTCCAGGGTCCCCTCTACCTGGCCGTCCTCGACGGAATGGGGCGAACGCTGGAGTCGGCCGAGTATCGCTCGATCAAGGAACCGAAGTCCGCGGCGAAGGTGAAATGGGAGAGCGACCCGTGCGTTTCGGCCCTCCGGATCGCGCTCACCATCCCGGCGCTGGTCCGGGCGGGCCGTTTCGAGCCCCAGGGCGTCAAGTCGACGAAATGGAAGAGTTACTGGCCGGGCGGACTGGCCCTCTACCGCGCCGAGGAGGTGCTGGACGTGAGCCGGTTCGAATGAGCGCGCCCCGTTGGACCCGCGAACAGGCGTCGGCCATCGCCGCCACCGACCACGCCCTCCTCGAGGCGAACGCCGGCGCCGGCAAGACCACCACCGTGGTCGGGAAGATCCTCTGGCATTTGGGGCTCCCGGTCGGCGTTGACGAGACCGGCGCCGAGATTCCGCTCTGCCCGCCGGAACATCGGGTGACTCTCGACCAGGTGGCGGCCATCACCTTCACCGAGAAGGCCGCCTACGATCTGGCCCGGAAGCTCCGGGAAGAGATCCGCCGCCTGGCGCCGGCGCTGTTGTGGGAGATCGATCGTGCCTCGATCGGCACCATCCACTCCTTCGCCGGCGGCATCCTCAAGGAGCATGCGCTGCGGTTCGGCGTCGATCCCGGGTTCCATGTGCTGGACGATCGCGAGACCCGGCTCGAGCTGAACGCGGTGGCGCGCGACGCGATTCTCGAAGCCGCCGAGGACGATGAGCCGTTCGCCGAGCTGCTCCTCAAGGCGTATCGCCTCGATGGCTTGGGCGAGTACGGCGCCGGTCTGGTCGGCCTGGTGACCGACATGGCGCGGGACATCCGCTGGCACGACGCCCGCTACCGGAGCTGGATGGCCGGCGAGGGTGTCGACTGGAAGACGCTGGCGGACCGGGCCGGGGTCGATGCCACGGACGCCAACGACAAGGTGACCGCCGACCTCTGCGATGGCCTGGTCACCCTCGGCCGCCGGGTCGTGGAGCGGTGGACCGCCCACCTGACCGCCGAGAACCTCAAGGACTTCGACGCGATGGTGCTGGACTGCCGCGACGGCCTGCGCGACCCGGCCGCGGCCCCGGCCCTCGCCTCGATCCGCCGCCGCTATCGCCTTCTCATCATCGACGAGTTCCAGGACACCGACTCGGCGCAGCGCGACATTGCCTTCAGCATCGCGGGCCTCCCCGAGCCCGGCGACGGGTCCGGGGGCCCCCAGCTCTTCCTCGTCGGCGACCCGAAGCAGAGCATCTACGGCTTTCGCGGGGCGGACATCTCCGTCTGGAACGAGGTCGCCCAGGTCGTCGGGCAGCGGCTCTCGCTGACCCGGAACTACCGGAGCGTCCCCGGCGTGATTGACTACGTCAACCGGGCGGCGGGCCAGGTGGTCACCGCCGTTGGGACCGCGGTGCAGGACCTCCTGATGGCCGAGGAGCCCAGCAGCCGGGTAGCCTGGGCGCCGCTCGAGGCCGGTCGGGGGCCCGGCTCCGCCCCGGCGGTCGAATGGCTGGCCGCGGCGGACGGCAAGGCGGAGGAACGCCGCCACAACGAGGCTGAACTCGTCGCCACCCGGATCCGCGACCTGGTCTTCGATCGGGCCAAGGGCGACACCGACGGCATCACGGTTCCGGATCACTCGGGTGAGCTGCAGGAACTGCAGTACCGCGACGTGGCGATCCTATTTCGATCCGGCACCGGCGTCGAGGCCTACACCGAAGCCCTCGCCAAGTGGGGTGTGCCCTACTACCTGGCCGGGAATCTCGGCCTGAGCCAGCAGCTCGAGCTGGAGGATCTCCTCAACCTCTTCCGCCTGATCGCCAATCCGATCGACGACCTGTCCGCGTTCGCCTGGCTCCGATCGCCGTTCGTCGGTCTCCGGGACGAGATCCTTGCCCGGATCCGCCTCGGCGCCCCGTACCGGTCCCTGCTGGCCGCCGCCCGGGACTTCCTCGACGCCGGCGACTGGTTCGAGGCCCCGGAGCATGCCGACGTGGCCAGCCTCGAGAAGCAAGCGCTGGCCGCCGGCCTCGAACTGATCGCGGACCTCGAAAAGCTCCGCTCCCGGGTGCCGCTCGACCAGTTGGCCCTGCTGGCCCTGGAACGGAGCGGCTATTCCCTTCATCTCCAGCTTCTCGACCAGCCGTTGCCCCGGATCGCTAACCTCCAGCGGTTCGTGCGGATGCTGGAGCAGTACCGGGGTCACACCATCGGGGCCTTCCTCGAGCTGTGGGACGCGTGGAAGGATGAGGACGTCGGGCCTCCCCAGGCCCCGCTGTACAGCAAAAAGGACAACGTGGTCACCCTGTCCACGGTCCACGCCGCCAAGGGTCTGGAATGGCCCGTGGTCTTCCTCGTGGATCTGGGCGAGATCAGGGAACGCCTCGCCAACTCCGTCTGGAGCGACCGGTGGCTCGGCCCCGTGCTGGCGCCCAAGCAGGCCGACCGCGGTGCCCGGGCCGACAAGCTCTGCGGCCGGCGGAAGGCAGAGGAAGAGGCGGAGGAGGCCCGGGTCTTCTACGTGGCCGCGACCCGGGCGCGGGACCGGCTGGTCATCGCTGGCCCGACCGCTCCGGCCAAGGGCCGGGGCGAATGGGCGTGGCGCGGTGTGACCGGTGAAGTGCCGGTGGTCGACTCCATTCCCGATGTCGAACCCCTTCCGATTCCGCCGGCGCCTGCCCTGGAGTGGATCGACGTAGTGGCTCCTGGTAGCGGCGTGCCGGCCCTGGTTGCTCCGTTGCGGGGCGGGTCGCTGCAGCTCACCCGGTCGGCCACCGAGCTGATGGCCCGAGCCCGGAGTCGGAAGGATCACCGGCTCCGGTACGTCCATGGCGTCCTGCCCGTCTGGCGGTTCGCCCGCTCGGCAGGTTCAGGCAGCGGGTCCGGCTCCGACCGCGACGGCGCCACCCTCCGGGCCGACCTCAAGGGGACGCTGGTCCACGGGGTGCTGGAGCGGATTCAGGACGAGGACGAGGTGGCCGAGCTGCTGGAGGTGGTGGTCGGGGCGGTGGATGCGGAGGAAGTGTCGGAGCTGCTCGAGCGGAACCAGGCGCTCCGGGCGTCGATCGAGGACGAGATCCGGCGGGTGGTGGCGAGCCCGGAGTGGAAGTGGTATGTCGAGGGGGAGCATTGGCGGGAGCTTGGGTTCGTGCAGTTCAGGAGTCCGAGGCGGTGGCGGGTGGGGGCGATGGATCTCTACCGCCCCGGGGCCCCGGGCGTGGTGGTCGACTTCAAGACGCAGGATGTCACCGCCGGCGCCCTGGTGTCGGAGGGCAAGAAGTATCACCTCCAGGGCGTGTTCTATCGGTCGGTAATGGCCGGCCTGGCAGATCGGACGGCGGAGGTCCGTCTGCACTTCACCGGCCCCGGCGTGGTCGTTCCACTTGGCTGATCGCGTGACGACAGGAGGAAAATCCATGCGAACGACGTTTCTCAACCCGCGATCGGCATTTGGACGCTGATGGCATCGACTATTGCCTGGCTTGATCATTCGGAACATGACCGCCGCCGGGCGGTCGAGGTCATCAAGCTGTTCGAGGAAAAGGGAACCGTCGATGAGCTGGGAATTGGCGTCGTCCGGGATGCGATCTCTGACCTTCTCTTTCCGGGCACCTCGGTACTGCACACTCGAGCTCGGTATTTCCTGATCATCCCCTGGATATACCAGTACCTGGAGGGGCGCGAGACTCCCTCGGCGGAGATCGAAGGCCGGGGACGCCAGCTTGAGCTCTCTTTGATTGACCTGCTGCTCGCCTCGGACGACAGCCAGGGCACGATTGGCCGAGTGGCGGGGAAGAAGCTCAAGATCCTGCCGAGCACGATGTACTGGACCGGCCTCGAGGCTTGGGGAATCCGACTGCTGCCGGGAACCCAGTACCAGTACCGCCGCTCCCTGGACCGCATCTACCGCATGGCTGCCGCCGGCACCGTCAGAAACGACGACAACGAACCGAGCAGCGCTGCCCCTCGCGTCTGGCACGCCTCCCTGCCCAAACCGCCCTCCGGCTTCCGAAAAGAGCCGCTGTCCTTTGCGTTGACCGTCGAAGAGGCGGAGTACCTCCACGAGCGCATCATGACCAAGTGCCGAGGGAGCCTCCTGGCTCACCTGGTCGACCAGTGCCGGCCGGCGCCCGATGCGCCGATGGTGTGGGCGCATCCCCAATCCGGTGGCTTCCCTGCGGTGCTCAAGGAACAGCTTGCCCATGCCATGAACTTCAGCCTTGCCATGCACGGCGCCGCCCTCCTCTACAACCTGATGCTGGCGGAAGCAAAGGGAGACCAGGAGGATCTGGTTGCCGGCTATCGGTCAGACCTTGACGCCTGGTTGGCTGAGCTCGAGGCGGCCAATGCCACCCTCCATCGGTGGAACCGTCTCGAATTCTGGGCAACCGTAATGCGGGCAGGAGGCCGGGTAACCCAGCCGACCCGGTGGTTTGTCGACGCTTGGTTGGATCTGGCGCTCGGCCCGAATTCGGCGGAGGACACCAACGGTCGTCAGGCCCGGCGTCTGGTCGCCGATCGGGAACTTCGCCTGAAGGGACGATTGGCCAGGCTGCACAACCCGATGGCCCTGAAACAGTGGCGCGGAGCCTCCGGCCTGACTCGAATGAGCTACCGCTGGGATCCTCAGATGCGCCAGGTCACCGGCGACATCCAGCGTGGGCTTGGCCGCCATGCTTAATCCCGGGGACCGCCGTCTCTTCTTCGAGCTGCTTCGGCCGCCGCTCGGGTACCGCTTCGACGAGGCCATCGGCACGACCTTTTCGCTCGACCTCGTGACCCTCCTGACCGTGCCGCTCGCGTTCACTCAGTTCGAGTGGGGCGACGCCGACGGCAAGCCGGCCTCGAATCCGCCCCTTCTGCTCGAGGCAATCCGCCGCAACGCCGATCGCCTGACGGTGTTCTGTCAGGCGGGCCGTGCCTTTGCCCCGGCGCTGCACGGCAGCCTCCTTACGTACCTGGAGGGCTCGGTTGTGGAGGTCACGGCACCAGCCGAGCATGGGATCTTCCATCCGAAGGTGTGGCTCGTCCGCTACCTCGACGAGGAGGGCAGGGTGTTCTATCGCCTGGCGTGCCTCACGCGCAACCTGACGGGAGACACCTCCTGGGACCTCTCGGTGGTTCTTGAAGGAGAGTTGGCCGAACGGGAAAATGGCTTCTCCGTGAACCGCCCGCTCGAGCGTTTCTTCGCTACGCTGCCCGATCTGGCGGTACAACGCGCCGATCCTGTCACCCTCGAACGGGCTCGTAGAATGGCGGACGAAGTCCGGAAGGTTCGTTTCAAGGGGCCGGCTGATTTCGACTCGGTGGCGTTTTGGCCGATGGGGATCGATGGCGTGAAACGAGATCCGCTGCCTGACCAATGGACCCGTGCCCTGTATGTGGCACCGTTCGTCTCGGCGTCGTTTCTCGACCGGTTTGACCTGTCCGGCGACATTCTGGTGTCGCGGCAGGAGGAACTCGACAAGCTTGAGCCGCAGGTGCTCCACGATCTCGAGAAGATCTATGTGCTGGCACCGGCTGCCGTGGCGGATGCGCCCGACGAGGCCGATGGTCCGGACGCGGAGAGCGGCCTGAGTGGCCTCCATGCCAAGCTGTACGTCTTCGACATGGGTTGGGAAACCGCTGTCCTGGTGGGTTCCGCGAACGCCACCGGCGCCGCTTTCGAAAGAAACGTCGAGTTTCTCGTCGAGCTGCGCGGTAAGAAGAGCAAGGTCGGTATCGACCAGGTCCTCGCCCAGGCCCCGGGGCAGGCCGGCTTGATCGATCTCCTGTCGGAGTATTCGCCGCCGGCGGAACCGGCCCCTCTGGACGAGCTCGGCCAGGAACTCGAGGCGGTTGTCGACCAAACCCGTCTGGTGCTGGCGAAGGCGGGTCTTCGGGCCCGGGTGGACGCCGAGGACGAGGGACTATTTGCCCTGACGCTGATGCCTGCGGGGTCGCCGACCCTACCGGACGGGGTGTCCGCGGCCGTGTGGCCGGTTACCCTGCCTGCGGAGACCAACACCAAGCCATTTGTCGGCGGAGAACCAATCCGTTTCGGTGCCGTGCCGCTCGTCGCCGTGACGTCATTCTTCGCCTTCGAATTGACGGCCCGCCGAGGTGACCGGACCTACTCGGCCCAGTGCGTCCTGAATCTGCCGCTCGACAACGCCCCCGAAGGCCGGCGCGAGGCCGTCCTGCGCTCTTTGCTCGATGACCCCGAGAAGTTCATCCAATTCCTGCAGTTTCTGCTGGGAGGTGACGAGCTGCTGCTCGCTGCCGACGGCGACGAAATGGCGGGGAACTTCGCAGGATCCTCCTGGCAGTCCCAGCCGTTTGTGGTGTTCGAATCGCTGCTGAGGACCCTCCGGGACGACCCGGCGCGGCTCGATCTGGTTGCCTCGCTCGTTGATGACCTGGCGTCCTCCCTGGAGGGTGCGAAGGCGCTTCCGGACGGCTTCATGGGCCTTTGGAGCTCGATCTGGGCTGCGCGGAAGGAGATCGAGCCATGACGGCGGTCCGCCCGGATCCAGGCCAGGTCATGGCCAAACTCCGCGACTTCCAGCGGGCCACAGCTGAATACGCGTTCCGGCGGATGTACCTGGATGAGGACCATACAACCCGGTTCCTCGTTGCCGACGAGGTCGGGCTGGGGAAGACGATGGTGGCCAAGGGGGTCATCGCGAAAGCCATCGACCACCTGTGGGACCAGACCGACCGAATTGACATCGTCTACATCTGCTCGAACAGTGCCATTGCCCGCCAGAACATCAACCGCCTCAACGTGACGCGGGAACAGCACCACGCGATTGCGTCGCGAATCACGATGCTCCCGATCGATGTCCGCGATCTGAACTCGCGGAAGCTCAATTTCGTGTCCCTGACGCCGGCCACTTCGTTCGATCCCCGGAGCAGCATGGGGATGTGGCGCGAGCGGGTCCTGCTGTACCACATGCTGGAAAGCCCTTGGCAGCTCAAGGGGGCGGCTCCCCTGAACGTGCTCCAGGGCGACGCCGGGACGGACCGGTTCCGGCAGAAGGTGGACTGGTTCCGGGCCGACCAGATTGACATCAAGGTCGCCGAGTCATTTGCCCAGGCCCTCGTGGGCCAACCGGACCTGCGGGCGGCGTTCGAGGAGGCTTGCCAATACTTCGGCCGGGCGGGTGCCCGGTCGAAGCGGCCGGAGCGGGCCCGGGAACTTCAGCGGAACGTGATCGGACGCCTCCGAAGCCTTCTCGCGCAAACCTGCCTGAAGGCGCTCGAGCCGGATCTCATCATCCTGGACGAGTTTCAGCGGTTCAAGCACTTGCTCGACGCCGAGGATGAAGAGGCCGAGCTTGCCCACGAGCTGTTCAACTACGCCGACAGCAACGAGGCCAAAGCCCGGGTCCTGCTGTTGTCCGCGACGCCCTATCGGATGTTCACGCAGGCCGACGAGGGCGAGGTCGGGGATGGGCAGGACCACTATCAGGATTTCGCCGCGACCCTCGGTTTTCTTCAGCACGACGAATCCCGAACGGCCGCGACAAAGGAGCTCCTCGGTCAGTACCGCCGTGAGTGGCTGCGGCTAGGTGGTCACAGTGACGAGCGGCTGCTCGAGCTCAAGAACCTGCTCGAGGCCGAGCTGCGGCGGGTCATCGTCCGAACGGAGCGCCTTGCCGCGACACCGGACCGAGACGGGATGCTGGTGGCCAAGCCAATCCCGGGGCTGGCGGTCGAGCCCCGGGAAGCCCTCGCGTTCCGGGCCATCGGCCGCCTGGCCGACCTCGTGGAGCATGGCGACCCGATCGAATACTGGAAGGGGGCGCCATACCTTCTCAGTTTCATGGAGACTCGACAGTACCAGCTGAAGCACGACATCGACGAAGCGGCTTCCGATCCCGACCTGGCCGGCCAGGTGTCGGCACTGGTCGAGAGCCGGTTACCGCTTGTCCTCCCCTGGGAGTCGATGACCCGATATGAGCGAATCGATCCGGGCAATGCCCGGATGCGATGGCTAGTGGAGCGAACGGTGGGATCCGGGGCCTGGCGGCTGCTCTGGGTACGCCCCTCCCGACCTTGGTACCGGCTAGGCGGGGCGTTCGGCGACCCCGGACTGGCCGATTTCACGAAGACACTGGTCTTCTCCGGATGGCAGGTGGTACCGAAGGCCATCGCCGGCGTGGTGAGCTACGCGGCCGAGCGGGAGATGATGGTGGCTGGCGGGCACACGGAGAATACCGCTGAGGCGCGAAAGGCGGTGAGCCGCCCCTTGCGGTTTGCTCAGGCCGGTGGCGCCTCGTTGTTCACGCTGGTGTATCCCTCACCGGCCCTTGCGCAGGTTGCCCTGGACGTCCGAGCGGCGCTGCCGGCCGGGGCCACGATGGAGCAGGCGCTCGATGCCGCCGAGCGGCGGATCCGGGATCTGCTCGAGGCCTTGCCCACCCCGGAAACCGGCGGCCGCGCCGACGAGGACTGGTATTGGGCTGCCCCCGCGCTCCTTGATGCCGCCGAGGGGCATTGCCTCGCAGACAAATGGTTCGGACGGGAGAACCTCATTGCCGACTGGCTGGCGGGCGGCGACGATGAGGACGTCGCAGGCGAGGGGACCGAAGCCGAGCAGTTCAACATGCAGCACCTGCGCCTGCACGTACGGCAAGAGGGTAGCCGGCTTGGTTCCCGGCCCGCCGATTTGAGCCGGGTCCTGGCCGAAGTGGCGCTGGGCAGCCCTGCCGTGTCCGGCTTGGCCGCCATGAGTACAGTGCTGGGAGAGTCGTGCCGATGGAACGATCAGGTCAGGGTTGTTGCCGGCCAGGTAGGCTGGGCCTTTCGAGCGTACTTCAACCTGCCTGAAGTCAGCCTGATGCTACGGGGAGGCGGCGCCGCGCTGCCCTACTGGCAGGCCGTGTTGCAGTACGGGGTTGCCGGAGGTATCGCGGCCGTGATGGAGGAGTACGTCCACATTCTTCGAGAGTCCCTCGGTGTGGTGGATCAGCCTGCAGAAGAAGCGGCGGCCGCAATTGCTGACGAGATCGCCGCCGCCCTGGGCCTCCGCACTGCCAGCATGCGGGTCGATGAAGCCGTCGAACAGCAGCCTGGACGGGTCAAGTTCGTTCGGCGGGGTCTCAGGTCCCGGTATGCGGTCAGGCTGGTCGGCGACGAGGAAAAGGATGAGGAAGGGACCGCGGGCAAGGCGGGAGGCGGCCGAAGGCGAATGGACGCCGTTCGGGCGGCATTCAATTCGCCATTCTGGCCATTTGTCCTGGCGACCACGTCCATTGGCCAGGAGGGACTCGACTTCCACGGCTATTGTCATGCCGTGGTGCACTGGAACCTTCCGTCAAATCCGGTTGACCTGGAGCAGCGCGAGGGACGGGTTCACCGATACAAGGGGCACGCGGTACGCAAGAACGTTGCCCGGCAGCACGCCGGGGTGCCGCCGGTCGGGGACCCATGGGCCGAGCTGTTCTCGAGCGCGGTGGCAGCCCGGGCGGACGGCTCAAGCGACATCGTCCCGTTCTGGGTCTATCCAGCTGAAGGAGGGGCGAAGATCGAGCGCTATCTGCCGGCCCTCCCACTGAGCCGGGACATCGTTCGGTACGAAGCTCTCCGCCGGACCGCTGCGATGTACCGTGCCGTGATCGGCCAGTCCCGGCAGGAGGACCTGCTGGAAATCGTAAACGCGGCCGGGGCGGACCCCGGGACAATCGAGAAGTTCGCCATCGACCTTGGGCCGCCCACAGCCCGGCGCGGGAGCAGGCGAGATGGCTAACGCGACTGTCCGGGACCCGATCGACCGGTTCGTCGAGGGTATTCTGGGCGGAAGCCGGATTGCACATTGACGGGCGGCTGGACGAGTTGAACTCCTCCGACTGGTGCGGTTCGCGGGCAGCGTCTTCGCCCCGGAGCGTCTCCTGTTCCCGGAGGAGTGGCACCTGCAGCGCTTCGTCGAGGCGTCGCTCGGCCGGGATCCCTTCGGCACGCTCCGGCCGTTTCTTGACGGTCGGCCCAGTTGCTGCGAATTCAGATTGCCTGATGGAAGCCGAATTGACCTCGTGGCCGAGACCTACCGAGGTTCCCAGAGGGGGGGAATTGGTCGCATTCGAGCTCAAACGCGAGTCGCAACGCGGCGCTGTCGAACAGCTCGTTGGCTACCTGTCATCACTGGAAGAGTGCTATCCCGGCCGTTCGGTCTCGGGCGTCATCATCTCCGGTGCAACGGACCCCGTGGCCCTCGAGGCGCTCGATCGTTGGAAAAATCGATTCCGCCTGACCTGGTATCGCTATTCGGTGGCGTTCGAACGCGAGGGTTGATCTGGGCCTTGGGGCTGATCCTCGGCCTGCTTGTTCTCGAGCGCGGCAAGCGAATCGTCGAGGAGAGATGAATACCGTCCAACCGCCGCCGCCTCGAGGGGCTCGACAAGTCGATCGGAAGCGATAGCTGCGTTGCACATGTCGAGAATCAGGTTGGCCAGTCGGCGCGCCTTGGGCAGGCCTTCGGGGGCCGCGGCGGCGGCGAGGATGATTCCCGGTACCGTCTCGAAGAATGCCGGGTTGGCTTTCGTTGTCGCCCAGACGTCGTCGATTTCCTGGGCATCCGGGTAGGTATCCAGGTGGTAGAGCCTGAGGAGGTCTATCTCCGGCTTCGTGACGTGAAGGCTGACGGCGACGCAGTGCGCCAGGAGTTCCCGGACATACCGCACCGCGGTGGCCCGGCCACCGCGGCCGAGGACGGTGACGACTTCCTTCTCGAATGCTTCGGCCGCGCCCATGAAGGCCTTGTGAGGCGGAGACGATCGCGAGCCGGGGTCGAGGTGATCCATGGCGGGTTAGTTCATGTTCAGACCGAAGGCCTTGGTGCCCAGCTTTTCCTTGTAGAACGACTCCTGGTCAAGAGCCTGCTGCTTGCCGAGGGTCTTCGAAAACGTGGCCAGAATGCTGAAGCGGAACGCCGCAGGGTATGATGCCGGCGTCTGGCAGAGCTCCCGCAACGCCAGGTTGCCTCCGTGGCCGGACTGGGCATAGCTGAGCCAACGGCCCCAGAGCCCGTCCGCGCCGGTTGCCGAGCCGATGTACTGGGCGCCGGTGACGCGGCTGACGATCAGGTACACTCCGCCAACAGCCTTCAGGGCGGCAATCCAGTCGCGATGGGCCTCCGGCGCGGCCGCCAGGTCCCGCAGTTGCCGGTGGGTCAGGTGCACCTTCAGATAGTCCTCGAAAGGGGCCAGGGCCCTGCCGGCACCGCGGACCTCGAGGACTTCGCGGTCCGAGTACCACTGGTGCCATGCCAGCGCGCTCTTCCCCCAGTCAATGACCACCCGGCCTGCGAGGTCATCGAACGCATTGACCAGGTCAAGCTCATAGTGGATGTGGTGCGCCTTGATCTTGTGCTCTTCGATCATGGCGGGGCTCGCCACGTCGAGAGCTTTTCGCTCCCTGCCGACCGCGTAGACCCCGATCAGGCGGCTCCGGGTTCCGTCCTCACCCAGGAATGACACGATGTGGGAACAGCCGTGGAATAGGGGCTTGCTCTGGATGGCCTGGTATTCGTCAAACCAAGGCGTACCGACCCGCTCGGCCAGCGGGTAACGGGCATCCTTGTGACGAACGAGCTTGACCGTCTTTTTCGCGGGGCGGAGGCCCCGGGAGTACAAGAGTTCGTGGAGACCGAGCATGGTAGAAACTCCGCCGGGCTACAGCGACGGTTCCGGCGGCGGGCTGAGGCACCAGCCGAGGTACAGGGCCGGACCGGTTCGGGCGCCAACGCGCGCTACCGAGCCCGTCGCTACTCGCACGCCCAGAGCGGTTCCGAATGCCGTGAAATCGTCAAACCAAGCGGCGTCCTGGCTAAAGGACTGGACCATCATGACGGCCGTCGAGGCGTGGAACGCACGGGCGATCAGAACAGCGGAGGCGGTGCGGTGCAACAGCTGGTAGCGAACGCTGTCCGGCAGGCCGTTTGGCAGGCCCAGCACTTGATGCAGGTAGTCGAGCCGCTCGGTCTGGCCGGCCGATGCCTTCTTCCGCTTTTCGCCGAGGGTCGGGCCGAAGACCTCATCGACCTTTGCCTCGACCGCGATGGCCACCAGGCCCGCATCGTTCCGGGCTAAGGCCATCACATCGGTGTGCGACGCCGTTGCCCCTCCTGGCAGCGCGACTTCCCACTCCGGAACCGCCAGCTGCAGCTCGAGGCCTCGCAGGTCGGCGGGCCCGGTTTCAAGAGCGGCGCGCATCTCGCTTGGCAGGTCGTTGGCAGCCTCCCAGGAGAGCGCGGTGGACTTGGCTGACCGCCCGTCCTTCCAGTGCAGATCTGGTTTGGCTAGCAGGCGCTTCCAGCTCTTCGCCTTCTTGGAGGGGATCAGGATTCGCTTCATGAGTCACTTTGGTAGGTTCGATGTTGGCCGCCCGGACGGCTTCGAGGCCGATGACGAGGGTCACGAGCGACCCACGGGGAGGAAGTGGTTAGAGGGCACTCGGCAATGTGGCGCGAAATCGGCCCCTTCGCCAGTCGTCCGGTTCGGGTCGTTCAAGACCTGGGGCCAGGCGCAGGCGCTTGCCGGTCGATCAGGCGCCGCCCCAGGGCCAGCAGCTCTTCTCGGCCGTGGAGCACCTCGAGCCACAGGCTCGGCACGCCTGCGAGGCCATAGTAGGCGCCAGCGAGCTGGCCGTAGACGGCGCCCGTCGTATCGGAATCGTTGCCCAGGTTGACCGCGGCCAGTGCCCCCGCCTCGAACGTATCCGTCCTGTCGAAGGCCCAGAGAGCCGCTTCGAGGCTGTCTACGACATACCCGGTTCCCTTGATCTCGGGCGGCGCCTTGGCCCGATAGCTCCCAGCCAACACGGCCGCAACCGCCGGTTCCAGCGGCTGCTCGTTCCAAAACCCGAGTCCGAGGAGCCGGTCCGAGTCGAGGAGCTCGTCTTTGGGGAGGCCCCGCAGCGTGCCCAGCAGGAGGGCCGCCAAGGCCCGGCACGCATCGACCGCGGTGGCGGCGCCGTGGGTCGTTCGAGAACTCTCGGCCGCGAGGCGGACGGCCTCCCGGGGCCGGGCAGCCGAGTACAGGACAATCGGCGCAAGTCGCATGAGCGAGCCGTTGCCCGCGGTCTGCGGATCGGTGGACCCCGCGAACGGGTTCCCGGTCTCCCGATACCTGTCGAGTGCTTCCCGGACCGTCGTACCGATGTCGAAGCACCTGCCGGTGCTGCTCCGGTAGCCCCCCCGGTACCAGCGCCAGTACCGCTCCATTTGGTCGGCCGGGTCGAACCCACCGCACTCGATCAGGCTGTCGGCCAGGCAGAGCGCCATGCTGGTGTCATCGGTCCATTGCCCCGGGGCCAGCCGGAACGGGCCGCCACCGGTGATCGTAGTGACGGGCGGGAAGGTCCCGGGAGCCCTGAACTCAACCGTCGTACCGAGCGCATCACCGACCGCCAGACCGATGAGCGCGCCGAGGAGGCGATCGGTGCCTCGGGCCCGGTCCGGAGTCCTCGGCTCCACCTTGTCCCAGCCGCGGACGAAGGCCGACTGAGCTTCGGTTTCCGGAGACACTCGGCCGCCCCGGCCCTTGTCGGTCGCCCCGAACAACCTCCCCACCTCGGCGAGCGCCTCGTCGCCACTCATCCCGTGGCGGACGAGGGCGCAGCCGACCACGGTGCCGGTGCGCCCGATCCCGCCCCAGCAATGGACCAGGACCTGGTGGCCCTCGGCCCTGACGGCGTCGATCCGGTCGAGGATGGCCGCCATCTCGGCTGGACTCCTCGGCGTCCGGACGTCGCGAATTGGAAACCGATCGTGACGGGCAGGGGGCAGGCCCCGCTCGTCGGAAAGCAGGTCGTCGTAGGGAACGAGCTCGCCGGGCTCGGTCAGGTCGACAAAGCGGGTGATGCCGGCCTCCCGGAGTCGTCGGATTCGGGAGGCCGCCGTCGACCGGTCCGGGCTCCCGGGGTACTCGCCCGCAACCAGGCCATCGAGCAGCGGGACGAAATAGTGGTGAATGCCGCTCAGATCTGGGGGCAAGGCCGCTCCTTTGCGCGTACGTGTCGGACGATACAACCTTACACGGCCCAGTGACATCCGCCGCGAGCCCTGGGCTACCGCTTCCGTCCGTGCGGAAGGCTCAAGACAAGGGTACTCAGGACCTCGTCTTTCGGACCTCGGAGACGTATCTCGCACGTTGCCCCCCGGCAGCGAATCCGAAAGGAACCGGACGGCGTAACAAACGACGCCGTCACCAACTTTCCGTGCTCCAGCTGGAAGTAGTTCTCCTTTCTTGTCCAGGCGGACCCCTCGCCGGCCCAGATGAAGCCGTAGATCCGCTTGCCCTTGAGGCGGCCCTTCATCGGTATTGCCTTCATTGCCATCAGAGTCCTCCGCGTGGAGAGGGACGACTGCGGGCGCAGGTGCCCAATGCAGGTTGATGATCCTAGTCTATCCGAGCGCCGTTCTCCAACCGGTGGCCCCTGCTTCGGGCCAGTCTCTTGTCACACCCCCTTGCGATGGTTGGAGCTCACCCGGCCGGAGGGGAACGTGGCTCGTCGTCAGGTATTTCGCCCCGCTGGGGGCAAAAAGCCCGCCCTTTTGCAGGACCCGGGAAGGTCAGCCCCCTGCGCGGTGGCGGGGACCTGCGCGAGGGCTTGCTCCGTGAGCGTGATGATGAAACCCTTACCGCTACGTCCCGCTCGCCTCGTCCTCGGCCTGGCTGGCGGGCGGTCCTCCGAGCGTCTCCGCGCGGCACGGCACGGTGGTCAGTGTCTGCTGTGGCACGGAGTTTCCTACACGGCGCATGATGCTGTCGTATGAGTGATCAGCCAGCCGGCCGGCGGAGAGCCTCGGCCGATCGGACCCCGCCATCAACGGAGAACCCAGTGAAGCTGACAAACATGGTGCTCGCCCTCGGAACGCTCGTCGTCGCGGCGGTTTCACCGGTAGCCGCCCAGCATGCGCAAACCCGCGAGGGATTCTGGTTCAACCTCGGTCTCGGCTATGGGACCCTTGGCTGCGACAACTGCGATGGCCGCACGGGCGGCCTGAGCGGCGGCCTCTCCCTCGGCGGTACCGTAAGCAAGAAACTCCTGCTCGGCGTGGGTACCACCGGATGGACGAAGTCGGAGAGCGGCGTCACGCTGACCGTCGGCACCCTCGACGCTCGCCTCCGGTTCTATCCGAGCGAGACGGGCGGATTCTTCCTCACCGGTGGGCTGGGCCTCGGAACGATCAGCGCGGGTCTCTCCGGCTTCGGCAGCGAGAGCGAAACCGGCGTCGGCGTTGTATTGGGCCTGGGCTACGACATCCGCGTCGCTCGCAACCTGAGCTTTACGCCGTTCTGGAACGGCTTTGCCGTGCGCACGTCCAACGCCGACGCGAACGTCGGGCAGATCGGCATCGGCCTGACCGTTCACTGATCGAAACCTGTTCAGCCAAACGGGGCTATTCTTCCTCCGATGACGGTTCCAATGGCGTGGAGAATGCTCCAATCGCTGGCCGTTCTCGGCCTGACCGGCGCGGCGATGGCTGGCGCCCAGCAGACGGACTCGGTCTGGGTGAACCTTCGCTCGCGGGTGTATCACTGCCCGGGGACGGAGTACTACGGTCGGACCGCGCGGGGGCAGTTCCTCGCCGAGTCAGAAGCCCGGCGCCGCGGCTTCCGTCCCAATGGAGGCCGGCGGTGCGACACCGCTCCGCCGGTACCCGTCGCCGACTCAGCCCGGCCCCTGGTCGACCCGCCGGCGGTCCCGCCCGCGTCGTCGCTGACGGAGTGCCGGGTCCAGCGCATCGTGGATGGCGACGGTATCGTGTGCGAAGAGCAGGGAAGCGTTCGGCTGATCGGAATCGATAGCCCGGAGCGGGATCAGGAGCCGTTCGGCACGGCCGCGGCGGCCGGTCTTGCGTCGCTGATCCCGGAGGGGGCGGTGGTGGCCCTTGAGCAGGACCGGGACGCGAGAGATCCCTACGGAAGACTGCTGGCCTACGCCTGGTTCGAGGGCATCCAGGTCAACTGGTCTATGGTGCGGAAGGGCTGGGCGGTTGCCGTGCTCTTCCCGCCGAACGATCGGTACTACGATCACCTGAAGGCGGCCGAAGAGCGGGCCAGGGTCGAGGGCCGCGGGCTCTGGCGGGTCGAGGGCTTCGCGTGCCTGCCCGCCGACCACCGGCGCAAGGCGTGCTGATCAGCCGTCGATCGAGGGGATACCAAGGTCAGCCAGGTAGCGGTGGGTACCGTCATAGAAATCCGGAGCCCGAGTGGGGTCGAGCGGGTCTCCGGTCGGGACGAAGATCGCCATGCCCTGACGGGCCCGCGTCAACAGGACGCGATACGCGTTGACCATGTACCGCTGGCGATCAGCGGCCTTGCAGCGGACCCATCGATCGCCACGGAACTGGTGGAAGCTCCACCCCGCGGGGGTGAGCCGTAGGTCCGCGTCCCACGTCACGCAAGTCCAGTCGAGCTCGAGCCCTTGGATCTGGAACTCAGTGGCGGCGTCCTCCAAGTAGTAGGACGATCGCGTGTCCGCGGCGTCGTTCAGAAACCACTTGACCGGATCGACGTCGACCCGGACGTCGATCGCCAGCGGCTTGAGGCGCATCGCCTGCGAGGAAGCGACAACGCCGTATCGTTCAGTTCCCCTTGCCTGTGAGCGGACCCAGGCCTTCGCCCGGGCAAGGTCGCGCGTTAGAACGACCGGATACTTGGTCGCGACGGTCCGGAGAACCTCTCTGGCGTCGGCCACCTCCCGATCGAGGACCAGCCGAACGAACTCGGACACCCGCTCCGACCGAAACGAACGCATCGAGACATTGAGGTGCAGGTCGGCCTCATGGCTCACGTGCCGGCTGCCGCCGAACGAGGCGACCAGCGGTTCCGCGGAATACTCGGAATCGCTCAGCCGCGGGGACAGATACACCCGCCAGTGAGGAAAGTGATCCCGCACGGCCTCGAGCCAGGCCCCAATGCCGGCTTCCCCCGTATGGATCTCCTGACCTCCGCCGACCAGACAGACGACGACGGCCCAGTCCGGATGCCGATCGAGATAGCTGATGAGGAATTGCGGCTCGGATTGGTCGAATCCCGGCCGCCCCTTCCGCCGCCGCATGAAATCCGACGTCTTGCCAAGGTTCCACGCTCGTTGCGCTTCGTCGAAGATCACCACGTGATCGGCCGGCGCCGCCTCCGCGTCGCGGAGCCCATCGTCGCGGAAGTGGTGGACGTTCTGGATGAACGCCTTCACCCCTTGGGCAACCGTGCCCTTTCGGACCTTGGCTCCCTCCGTTCGCTGTCGCTGGTACTCGTCGCGCACCAATGCCTCCCGAAGGACGGCGACGAGTGGACCATTCCCCGAGAGGAAAACGGCGTGGGTTGGCGAGGCCTCGTCCCGCCGGCGTGTCGCGATGTTGAGGCCGACGAGGGTTTTGCCGGCCCCGGGCACGCCGGTAACGAACACGATTGCCTTGGAGCCGTCCCGGCGGGCTTCATCGACGACCTCCTCCACCCGCCGGGACGTCACTGCCAGATTGCGGGCGCCGGCGTCATTTCGGGCGATGGAATCGACCGAGTGCTGGGCGTACAGGGCGCGTGCGGCCTGGACGATCGTTGGCGTCGGCTGGTACGCCGAACGGCCCCAAGCGTCGGTGTCGATAGGCGGCCCGAGGGCGGACTCGAGCCCAAGACGGATCGCCTGGCCAAGCTCGGCATCGTTGGTGCAGAACGGTGGCCGGACGCCGTCCGCATGGGGTGGCCGCCAGGTGTGGTCGCCCGTGGCGGCCGCGGTCGCCACCAGGATGGGCAGCACCGGCTGGCCATGACTCGCGCGGTGGAAATTCTTGAGGTCGAGGGCGTAGTCCCAGGCCTGGTTGATGGCGTCTCGCGTGTACCGGCGCTCCCCAACCTTGAGTTCGATGGGGAAAATGGCCGGACCCGAAACGACCACCGCGTCGATCCTGCTTCCAAGTCGGGGAATGTCGAACTCGAGGAACACCTGGCCCGCGAGGCCGGCAACCGCCTTCTTGAGGATCGGGAGAGAGGCCTCCCAGGCCGCTCGCTGGTTCAGGTCAATGCTGAAGGTGCTGGCGGCCGTGAGTCCGCCGAGGATTGCGTGATCGGTCTCCCTGACGAAACGGTCGATCGGAAGCGTGACATACGCGGCAGACCGGGCACCGGCCAGTTGAGCCGGCGGTTGACCTGGGTCGGAGCCGGCCGAGTCACCGGACATCAGCTACTCGGCGCCCTGCTGGATGTTCGTGCCGCTGAGCGGCTTGAGGAAGACGGCAACCAGATCAGGCGCCGGCATCGGCAAGCATCTGACGGGCGGCGCGTTCAACCTCGTGCGGGGTGAGTTCGGCCTGCCGCATCCGAATGCCGGCAGCCGCCAAGAGCAAGGCGGACCGGCGGAGAGCATCGAGCGTTCGAAGCTTCTCCTCTGCCGTCACCGCCCGG
The DNA here is from genome assembly GCA_050183815.1 of Gemmatimonadales bacterium. GTDB lineage: Bacteria > Gemmatimonadota > Gemmatimonadetes > Gemmatimonadales > GWC2-71-9 > SHZU01. The sequence goes on from JBFXAY010000036.1 coordinate 39,402, forward strand.
AGGCGGGCCGTCTCGAAGTCGGCGAAGGGCTGGCTCACGACTGGAATGTCGCCGCCGGATTCGGAGTTGGCAAACCCAGCCGCCGAGTTCCCACCGGCGGTCACCGCTATCGGCGAACGCCGGCCGGTGATAGCCTCAAGCATGGGCGACAACGGACCGGGATTGTGGATCGTCGAACGGACGCGGAGCCTGCGGTTCCCGTTCCGGATTTCGGTTGAACAGGGCGGCCGGCTGATCCTGGCCCTCCGAGCCCAATCAGCCTGGCCCGGTCCGGGCCAACAGATCTTCTGCCTCCGGGAGGACGGCCACGACCCGGCCGAGCCCCTGGAGGCGCTCGAACGGGTACCCCTGGCACAGCTGAGCCGGGTCGGCCGCAAGCTCACCGTCGTGCTCGACCGGCCCACCCGGAAACGGTGTGAAATCCTCACGGTCGAAAAACCCCGGCGCGACGGGACCGGCACCTATCAGCAGATCTTCCTGAGAACCGAATCCGGGATTCGCTCGCACCGGTCGCGAAGCCGGGTCGAGCTGGCCGGCCCGGCTCCCGGTCTGACCATCGTGGTCGATTCCGCAGAGCGCTACCCGTGGCGGTTTCCCGAGGCCCGGGTGGTCCGGCGCCGCCTTCCGACGGGCGACTACGCCCTCGAGGTGGACGGTCGGCTCGCCGCGCTGGTCGAGCGGAAGTCGTTCGACAACCTGCTCACCGAGGTGGGGTCGGTGCAGGCCCTCCACCATCAGCTCGCCGACCTGGCCGGACATCCTCCCGCCGCCCTCGTGATCGAGGCCCAGTACGGCGATTTCCTCGACGAGCGCCGGCTGGCGGGGCGCTGGGGACCGAGCCACCTGGCCCGGGTTCTCGCGGAACTGACCGCCCTCCATCCGACCCTGCCGATCGTCTACGCCGGCAGCCGGAAGCTCGCCAACCTCTGGACCGCCCGGTTCTTCGCGGCCTGTGCCCGGCGCGAAGGGAGTCCCCAGCTCGAACTGGTGCGGGAGACGCTGGCGGCGTATGACCCGGTCCCCCGGAGTCCCGGGCTCGACGAGGCGATCCGGGTAGCGGTGCTGACCCGGCTGGGGCAGGAGTTTGCCTTCGCCGATCTCCGCGGCCTGCTGCCCGAGGCGGACGACGGACGCCTGCGCCGGGTGCTGGCCCAGCTCAAGGCGGAAGGGCGAGTCCGCCGGGTCGGCGCGGGCCGAGCGGCGCGATGGGTCGTGTGATCCGCCCCTTCGGCCCTCCGGCGAAGAGCGGGGTTCGGGCAGCCGCGGCCAACTTGACAATGTGGTCACTGGTGACCACATTGGGTCATGCGAACCGTCGGCGTACGTGAACTCAAGGCCCACCTGAGCCGGATCCTCCGCGAAGTCCAACTCGGCGACCCCGTCCTCGTCACCGACCGCGGCCGGGTCGTCGCCGAACTGCGCCGGCCCGGCCCGGCGGCCCGGGCCGAGTCACGCGTCGAACGCGCCCTCAGCCAACTCGCCGCCGAGGGCGCGCTCCGCCTCGCGGAGCCGTCGCCCGATCCGTACCCGGTCTCCCCTTTGGCTTTGCCGGAAGGCACCGCCCAGGACCTGCTCTCCGCGGACCGCGGCGACCGGTGATCGTCTACGCCGAGTCGAGCGCCATCCTCGCGTGGCTCCTCGGCGAACCCGCGGCGGCGGACGTGCGGCGGATCCTGAACGGCGCCGAGCGGGTGGTCACCTCGTCCCTCACGGCCATCGAGTGCGCCCGGGGCCTCGCCCGCGCGCGGGCGGCCGGCCGGATCACGTCCCGCGACGAGCTGGCCGCCCTGCGCCTGCTCGATGTGGCTGAAGGGAACTGGGACGTCCTCCAGATCACGGAGCGGGTCGTCGCCCGGGCCCGCGGCACGTTCCCGGTCGAACCGGTCCGGACACTTGATGCGATTCACCTCGCCACGGCGGGGCTCGCCATGGAGGCGGTCGGCGCCGTCGCCGCCCTGTCTCTGGACGATCGAATCCGGGAGAACTTCGAGCGATTGGGATTCCCCGGTGCGCTCGAGCGGGGGGCCGCGGCGCCGAAGAACCGGGCCGGGCCTACTCGCCGGCCCGGACCACGCTGAACACTCGAGCCAGTTCCGCCGGTCGAGCGGCACGATGGCTCGTCTGAAGCGGTTTCGCGGGTCCCGTCGGGGCGCCGGCAGGCGTATCCGGGGCTGAGATGTCGCCGCGGGCGTCGGTGGCGGGGAGTCACGGGCTACCGGCCGCCGCAGACCTCCGCAAACATGCGAGCCAGATCGATCTCGAGCGGCGGGACCGCATTGCTCGGCCTCCACGCCAAGACCTCCTCCACGATCCGCGGCGACCGTGCCCCCGGCACCCAGACCTCCATCAGCCGCGCGTCGGAATCCACAATCCAGTAGGTCGCCACACCCGACCGCTGGTACCGCTGCCGCTTGACGCCCCGGTCAAACCGGGCCGTGGCCGGCGACAGGACCTCCGCGGCCAGGATCGGAATCCCGGCCTCGCTCCACTGCTGAATCAGCCCCTCGGCCCGGTTGGGCAACACGAACACGTCCGGCTGAAGGAGCTGGCCCGCCTGCAGGTCGAGATCCGCCGGGGCCACGAGACAGTGCCCGAGGGCATGGGCCCGCACATAGGGCCGCAACCGTTCCACTAACGCCAGGACCGCCTCCTGGTGCGCGGGCCGAGGGATCGGCGTCACCAGGAGCTCCCCGTCGACCAACTCGTAGCGATTCCCGTCGTCCGGCAGCGCCAGGACGTCGGCGCGGGTCCATGAACGGGCGGATTCAGACATACCCATAGCGTACGCTCGGCTCCCCTCGCATCGCAACTCGGCATGCCGGCCATGGTAGCGGGCCGGCGGCCCGCACCGGCAACCGAAAAGCCGGGTTTCGGTCGGTTCGACTCCAGTTGTGGCCCGTTCGCATCCGGTTGGGCCGGCGCGCATCGTGAATGGCCGCCATTCGGATCCGAATGGGCCGCCTGCGACTTGGTTTGCCGGACCTCAGACTCACGGTCCCGCTCCCGCGGGTTCGGTTGGGCGGCGTCAAGATCGGAATAAGGGTGCTACGAGCCCGGATCTCCGGCCTGCCAGTGGCGTTGCACCGCCGGCCGATCCGGTTCCGCCGCCTTCCAGGCCGGTTCCGGCCTCCACCGATTCAGTTCGGCCCTCCGCGAGTCAGGTTCCTCCGTCACCAAGTCGGCACGGCCCTCGTGCGAGTCGATCTGCGACTGGCCCGACCGCGGTTCTCCGGTCTGCGAGCGCGGTCGCGGCTGTTCAATGTCGGTTTCCCGGGGCTTCGAATGCGGTCGCGGCCGTCCAGCGTCGGTTTCCCGGGGCTTCGATTGTGATCGCACCCGCTTTAAGTCGTTCCCCGCGGCCATCGACTGCGATTGCGCCCGCTTCAAGTCGTTCCCCCCGCCCGTCGACTGCGATTGCGCCCGTTTCAACTCGTTCCCCCCGGCCTTCAACGGCGATCGCGCCTCCTTCAAGTCGGTTTCCCCGACCTTCGATTGGGAATGGGGCGCCTTCAATTCCGGTTCCCCGGCCTTCGAGGCCGATTGGACCTTTCACAAGGACCGATTGGCCCTGGACCGACGGGCCTGGCCGCACGCCGTACTACTGTCGGCAGTCCGAGACGTCCGACTCGGTGTCCCGATTTGTGGACACAGTGTCCACCGGAGTGGACACCGCCACGGGGCCCGCGGGCGGCGTCCAGGGCCGCCGGAGCCCGGGTTTTCGAAGGGGTCCGGGCCGGCGGCTCCGCGCTGCCCCGAGCCCGTCCGGCCGCCGGCCGGTCCGGCGGAGCCCGCACCGCCTGCCTAACGGCGCGGCGGGGCTGCCGGTCGGTGATGTGGCCCCTCGGAAAAGGCGGCCGGCGGCGGGCGCTGCCTAACGCTGGCGCGGAGGCGCGGCGGCGGGCGCCGGTGCGGGTCCGGGATACCCCCGCCCGGCCGGCGTTTGGCGCGCTCCAGCGCGGTGTCGGGCCCGGCGGCCGCGGTCGGGCTGGCACGATTCCCGCTTCCGGCCTCCGATCGCACACCCTTGTCGGGGCGGCTGGCAAGACGGGAGGAGGGTGGGACCATGTTGGACACGATTCGTCGGAAGTTGCTGCGCGCGGAAGCCGTGCTGGCGTTCAACCGGACCCAGCCGGCGGAGGATGCCGGGGTCGGGAAGCTGTTCGGCCGGTTGGAGGAACTGGTGACCAGGGCGTCGGGCTTGCTGGTGAAGCGGGTCGATGCGGAGACCCTCGCGCGGAACGGCATCACCCAGCGCGACGACCTTCGCCGCCTGCTGAGCACCGGCCTGCTCAAGGCCTTCACCCGGGCGGGACGGGCGGCGGCGCGGGTGAACCCGGCCCTGGTCGCGCAGTTCCCGCGGGTCCAGTCCGGCGGCTCGTCCGCGTCGTTCGTGGCGGCGGCGCAGTCGCTGATCGCCGCCGCGCGTGAACATCAGGCCGAGTTGGAGCCGTTCGGGGTGTCGGCGGAGTTGGCGGACGAAGCGACCAGGCTCCTGGCCGAGTACGAGAAGACCGCGGATCAGGCGTCGGGGGCCACCTCGGCCCGGTTCCTGGCCCGCGCGGAGCTGGCGGAGGTGGTGGCGGGGCTGATGGACCTGATCGGTTCGCTCGACGGGATCCTCCGGCACCGGTTCGCGGCGAGTCCGGAGGTCCTGGCGACCTGGAGAAGCGCCCGGGTAACCGGTGGACCGATCGGCGGCCGAAAGGGCGCGCCGCTGCCGAACCCCGCGGCTCCCGGAGCCAACCCGCAGGCGGCGTGACGGGCGGGGAGCGGGCCGGCGAGTGCCGGTCCGCTCCTGGGTCACCCGGATCGCGCCGGGGGCATGGCCGGGAACGCCGGCTCCCGGGCTACCAAAGCCGGGTGGCCACCGCCGCCGCGATCGTCCCGGCCCAGAACAGGAAGACCCATTTGATCAGGTCCGCCTTGGTGGCCGCGAGGGCGACCATCATCCGCGCCTCGGATGCCTCGAGCGCCATTCTCGTCTCCGCCGTTTCCCGGCGCATCTCGGTCCGGAGCGTGCCGATCTCATCCCGCAGCCCGGCGCCCTGGACGGCCATCTCCTGACGCAGCTGCCCGGCCAGACCCGTCATCTCCTGCCGCAGCTCGGCGCCCAAGGCCGCGATCTCGGTTCGCAGCTGGCCGCGAAGCTCCGCCAGGCCCTCGTTGAGCCGGGCCGAAAACCAGGCCTGGTTGGCCTGGTTCATCTCGCGGAGTTCCGACCGGTAGCTCAGGTCCACGGCGTTGAACCAGTCGACCATCTCGTTGGCCACCTCGTCCCCGAGGGTTTCGTAGAACTTGCGCGACAACTTGGCGGTGACGGGCATGGGCCGACCCGGGGCAGGAGACGACCCACCATAACCTACGCTCGGCGGAAGGACCGAATCAAATCCCCGCACGGCGGGGCCAAGGTGCGCCCGTCCGCCCGGCAGGAGCAGGCCGGGCTGTCACACCCCTCCCCGACGTTGGGAGCTGACCAAACAGCCGAGTCAGCTCGATGCCACGCCGCCACCGAATCCTCTCCCGCGCCGTCCTCGGCGCCGCCGTCGCGACCCTGGCCGCCTGCGGGGGCACGAGCGGTACCGGCCCGACTTCGCCGCCACCCCCGCCGCCACCCCCACCCCCGGTGCCGGTGGCGACGGTCGAAGTCTCCCCAGCGTCCGCCACGATGCTGCCGGCCCAGACCACGCAGCTCACGGCCACCACCCGGGACGCCACCGGCGCCACGGTGAACGGCCGCACCGTGACCTGGAGCACGGGTAACGCCGGCGTAGCTTCGGTGAGCACCGCCGGCCTGGTCACCGCCGTGAGCCCGGGCATTGCTACGATCGCCGCGACGAGCGAAGGCAAGACCGGCACGAGCGACATCACGGTCCTTGCCCCGGTCGCGACCGTCACCGTCGATCCGCCCGCCGCCACGGTCGCGCCCGGGCAGACGGTCCAGTTGACCGCGGCGACCCTCGACGGGGCGGGGAACCCGCTCAGCGGCCGGCCGGTCGTCTGGACATCCGGCAGCACCGGTGTGGCGTCGGTGAGTGTCACGGGGCTCGTGACGGCGGTCGCCGCCGGCTCCGCGACGATCACGGCCACCTCGGAAGGCAAGAGTGGGAGTGGCACGATCACGGTGCCGGCGCCGGTCGCGTCAGTCTCCGTTGCGCCTGGCGCCAGCACGCTGGTCGTCGCGCAGACCGCGCAGCTGACGGCCACCCCGCGAGACGCCGCCGGCGCCGCGCTGGCCGGGCGGTCGGTCAGCTGGGCGTCTACCGATCCCGGCACGGCATCGGTCAGTTCCGCCGGGCTCGTGACGGCCGTCACGCCCGGCGCGGCCACCGTCACGGCCACCGCCGAGGGAAAGACCGGCCAGAGCGTGATCACGGTCCTCGCCCCGGTGGCGAGCGTCGTCATCACCGGCGTCCTCCGGGTCAAAGTGGGCGACACCTATTCCTATACTGCCACGGCCCGCACCGCCGACGGCGCCGAGGTGACCCGCTCGAAGACGTGGGGCATCGTCGAGGTCGCCCGAGGCGACATGTCGGCGGATGGCTCTCTGACGCCGCTCGCGACGGGGACGATCACCGTCCGGGTCACGATCGACGGCATTGACTGGTTCGGCACGCTTGACGCGTACGACTGGAGGGACCTGAGCACCGCCGGCAATCTGATCCAGAGCCTCGAGTCCGACCTGACGATCACGAACCGCTTCGGCACGACGGAGCGGCCCGACCTCAACGTCGCGTGCACACCGACGGGGTTCTTCTTCGTCTGGGTGAGCACCCAGAACTTCGTCACCGCCAACGGCCTGGTAGCCTACTCGTTCGACGGCGGCTCAGCACTTACCCAGACCTGGGACGAGCTCTCGCCCAACTTTCGAACCCTCTGGCATCCGGGGCCCACGAACGTGGAGCGGCGGGCCTTTGGGGCCCTGCTCGCGTTGTCCCGGCGGTTCGGCTTCGCCTTCAGCGAGTTCCTGGGAAGTGCCCGCGCCACCGTGTTCCGGGTGACGGGTCTGGGTCCGCGACTCGCGCCGCTCGTGGCGGCATGCCCGAGCAATTCCCTGGCACCCGATCCCGTGGCGGCGGCGGAGGCCTTCGAATCGGTCCGGCTTCTGGTGGCGGGACGGACCGCTCCCTCGGCCTCGGCCCTGGAGCGCGGCCGCCGGGGTCCGGCGGCGACGGCGCCGCCCTCGCTCGCCAGGGCTGGACCTTCGGTCGGCTCGATCCAGGCGGTTCCGACGCGTCGATGAGGCGATGACGCCGGCAGGGAGCGGGCGGGCGACGAACCCGCGGACGAACAACGGGCCGACCGCCCCTGCCGATCAGAACGCCCAGTAGACGCCGAAGCTCAGCAGTCTGGGATAGAGATCCTCGTCGAAGATCCGGGTCCGCTGGAGTCCACCCTCCGGGGTGAACACCGGCTCCCGGACGAAGCCGCGGAGGTTCTCGCGGTCGAACACGTTGAAGATCTCGAGAAAGGCGCGAATCCGCCCGTGGCCGACCGGGAAATCCCGCGTGGCCCGCAGATCCACGCGATGATACGCCGGCAACCGGTTGGCGTTGATCGGACCGGTGTTCCGTCCCAGGACCAGGGAGCCGTCAGGCAACGCTTTCACGGTGAACTCCGCGTCGGTGTACGGCCAGCCCGAGTGATAGATCACCGCACCGCTCAGATACCATTTCTCGCCCGCCTGCCACCCCACGTCGACCGATGCCGCATGGCGCTGATCGAACTCCCGGGCCGTCCATTCGCCGGCGAGCCGGTCCCGCCCCCGCTGCCACTGATAGACGGCACTCCACGTCACTCGCCGTTCGAACCCGCGAACCGAGGCTTCGACGCCGCGAACGTCGCTCCGCTCCGGTGCCAGGAGAAACCGATCGTAGTTGAGCTCAGGAAACAGCTCCTGGCTCCCGTCGAGATTCACGAACCGCGGGCGGACCGCGCGATAGCGCCGCTGATAGCCCTCGAGCCGGACGTCGTGCCGACCGTCGAGCGCCAGGTCGACGCCGGCCACTCGGTGCTCGGCGCGCTCCGCCGGGCGGAACGTGTCGACACCGTCCTGGACCTGGAGTTGATGGAGACCCTGTCCCTGGGCGTAGCGCCCCCAGGCCCCCCGGAGACTCAGCCCCTCGACCGGCGACCACACGGCCAGGAATCGCGGCGCCCACGCCGTCTCGGCGGTGGTGGACCAGTGATCGAACCGGCCGCCGGCTTCGACGATGAGCCCCGCGCCCGGCCGAATCCGCGCCGTGAGGAAGCCGCCGGCGGTGGTGCCGGTGACGTCGCGGTCGGCCGCGGTGGAATCGAACCGCTGCACCCACCCGGACGCCGTGCTGGCGAAGGAGCGCTGCCAGTTGAGATAGGCGTAGTCGGCGTGCCCGGTCCGGACCTCGGCACCGCCGGCGCCCACCAACCAGGGCGCGAACTCGTAGCTCGTCTCGGTCCGGAGCCCGACGGTGGTGAGGCTCCGCCGGTCATCCACGAAGAGATCGGGCGCGTTGTCCAGCGGCGAGACCCGGGTGCCGAGTCGCTGCCAGCTGAGGTGGCTCACCGAGCCGACGGCGTCCACCCGGAAGCGCCCCGCGCCCGTGGTCCGGAGCCGGGCCCAGGTATGCACGTTGCCATAGCGGCTGTCGATGTCCGGCTCGTCGACATCCTCCTGGAAATTGAGCCCGTCCTGGGCCGCCAGGCCGTGGAGCGAGAGCGCCAGGTCGGTGGCGACCCGCCAGGTCACCTTGCCGAAGGCGTCGAAGTAGCGCGGCCGGACGTTGCTGCTCGGATCCGCGATCGCGAGGATCAGATCGAGGTAGCCGCGCCGGACACTCGCCAGCCAGCTGCCTCGCTCGCCGTCGAAGCCGCCGCTCCCGAGCGCCCGGACGGTCCCGATGCTGAGGCCGACCTGGTGCTGCTCCGGCCCGGGTAACCGGTCGACGGAGCTGAACGCCAGGACACCGGTCAGCCGGTCGCCGAAACGGGCCGGGAAACCGCCGGTGATCAGCTCGACGCCGCCGAGGGCCTGCGGGTCGAGGATCGAGAGCGCGTTGTCGAAGTCCTTCAAATGGAATGGCTCGTCCAGCACCAACCCGTCGAGGCTGACGTAGAGCTCGTCATGAGGCGCGCCGCGGACCCGGAACGCCGCAGTGTTGTCGTTGTTCCCGACACCGGGAAGGCGGTTGATGGCGCGGTAGGCGTCTTCGCCGATCTGGGTGGTGCGCTCGAGGGTTTCGCGATCCACCGTACGGGCGGTGACGGCCACGGTGCCCGAGGCGAACCGGCTCGGCGAAACGACCACGTCGGCCAGGCGGAACGGAATCGCCGCGAGGGTGATGACGCCGTAGTCGAGGGTGTCCCGCTCGCCGGCCGGGGCGGGGACCGAGCGTGGGGCATAGCCGATCGCCCGGATCCGGAGCGGCGCCCGCGTCGCGGTGCCGATCGCGAACCGGCCGTCGGCGCCGGTGGTCGTCCGCGCGGGCCCGACCGACGCCGTGGCCAGGACGACCGGCGTTCCGTCGGCGGAGTCGACGACGGTGCCCCGATGCACGCGGTAGCCGCCGGTATCGGCCGGCGGGTCGGCCACGACGGCGAGCACCGCGCGGCCGTCAGCGGCCACCCGGAGTTCCAGTGCGGTACCGGACAGCAGCTCGAGCATGCGGTCGCGAACCGGGGCGCGCCGGGCGGGGAGGTCCACCGGGGCCGCGAGTCCCGGCAGATCCGCGGCGAAGACGAGCCTGAGTCCGGCATCCTCCGCCAACTCTCGAAGCAGCGTCCCCCGGAGCCCGCGGAGCGGCCGCTCCACGGTCCGATCGAGTCCCGGGCCCGCCGCAACCGCCTTCCCGAGCGGCACGAATCCCTCCGATTGCGCCGCGGCCCGTCCAGGCAGGAGGAGGAAGGCCGCGATCGCAGCCAGGTTGCGAAGCGGCGTCATCGGTTCGCTCCCGACCGCGGGGAGAACCGGACGGTCGAGCCGGTCCGCTCGAGCTGGAGATCGAGCGCCGCCGCCACGGTTTCGAACGCGCGGTCCGGCGCGTCGAGGCCGATGACACCGGTGAGCCGCCGATCACCAACGGCGGGATCGGCGAGGCGGATGTCAACGGCGAACCACCGCTCGAGATCCCGCACCACGGCATCGAGCCGGGCCCCGTCATAACGCAGTGTGCCGGTGAGCCAGGCGTGCTGGCCGGCCACCGCTGCGGAGTCGAGCGGGCGCGGTGCCAGGCCGCGCACGGCCAGAGCGGCCTGTCCGGCCCGGAGTTCGAGCGGCGCGCCGCCGGTTCGTGCGAACGCCACCCGGCCGGAGAGGACGGCGACGGTGACGGAGTCGCCGCGGCCGGGGGCGTCGACCCCGAAGGCCGTGCCCAGGACCCGGACTTCGTGGCCGCTCGTGGACACCCGGAACGGCCTTTCGGGTGCCGGCACGACCTCGAACCACGCCTGTCCTTCGAGCTGGACCCCTCGGGGCGCATCGGCCTCCAGCGCGTATCGGAGGTGCGCACCCGGCGCGAGCACGACTGTGGAGCCGTCCGGCAGCCGCAGCGTCCGGCGTTCGCCCGGCCCGGTCCGGATGTCGGCACCCGGCGTGGCGGGAGGCCGCGTCAGCCATACCGCGAGCAGGACCGCGCCGGCGGTGGCGGCGAGAATCCATCCTCGGTGCAGGTGACGAGCGGGGCGGGACGCACCCGGCGCGTTCGCCCGCGTTCGGAAGCGGCGCCACGCCGCATCGACATCCGTGGGCAACGCGTCAGGGAGACGCGAAACCAGCCGCCGGTCGAGGTCCCGCCAGTCGTCGTTCCTCATGACCCGATCGACAGGTCGGTGGCGTCGATCCCTACATCGGCGGCGGCGCCGCGGAGCCGGATGAGCGCCAGCCGGAGCAGGCGTTCCACCCCCTTGATCGAGATGCCCATCACCTCGGCGGCCTCGCGGTAGGAGAGACCGTGGTCATATCGGAGAGTGACCGCGAGCCGGGTCCGGGGAGGGAGCGCTCCGACCAGCTGCCGGAGGGCCCGCCGGAGCGCGTCCGCCTCGTCGCCGGCGAACGGGTCCGGCGGCGGGGCGATCGGTTCTTCGCCGAGGATCCGGCGCTTGATCCGGGCACCGAGCCGGCGACGTTCGAGGGCGTTGAGGCAGCGGTTGCGGACCGAGCGGTAGAGGTAGGCGCGGGGACTCTCCCGGAACCGCAGCTGGGTCCGGCGGGTCCAGAGTTCGAGGAAGACGTCCTGGACGGTTTCCTCGGCCGCTTCCCGGGCGCCGAGGTAGCGGGTGGCGAAGTCGGTGAGGCGGGGAATCGCGTCCCGGAAGAGCGCTTCGAAGGCCGCGTCGTCGAGCGGGGCGCCGGGCGCACCGGGCGGGGTGATGGGGTCCATGGGCGATGCGGAGACGACAACCGGGGGTCGCGACTCCCTACATTAGTACGGTCTCGCCGCGATCAAAGTGACGATCCCCCTTCCCGCCCGATCGGCAACCCTCTCTCGAGATTGCGCCGCCGAGCGGCGCGGTTTGGCGCCGGGGGCGACGGGGCCTTCTGCTCCGATGCTGGCCGCAGGCCGCCCGGCCAGCCGCCGTTCTTGTCCTCCTCGCCGGCTGCAGCGCAGGCGCCACAACGTCGCCCCCGCCACCCCTCCGCCCTCCCCGCCGGCGGCCACCCCCGCCACCGCCGTCATCTCCGCGGGCGGCCAGCAGACGGCCGCCGCCGGGACTGCGGTCCCGGTGGCCGGCGCCTCGGCGCTCGGCCTGTTCGGCCGCTATGCCCGGTGGCCCTATTGGGCCGGCCGCGCTCGCCAAGACCCCGAACCCGGGCCCCACTATTTCGTGCTGCTGGCCGCGATGGCGGTGACCCACCAGCCCCACCTCCGGGCGGCCCTCTATCGGGCGCTGGTCTGGGAGCAAACCGCCAGGGAGGTGGCGGTTCGGTTCCATGTTGCTGGACCAGGAGTCGGAGTCCCAGCCCCCTCTCCGCCCTAACGAACGACCTGCAACGATGCGATCGCCTGCCCGCCGATCGTGCCGTCCGGCAGACCGAGCGACTGCGGGAACCCGTACGGCGTCAGCGCATTCCGCTCCGGCTGCAACTGGGCGCCGATCGGCGTCGTCGCCGCGACACTGCCGGTGAACCGCAGCCCGGCGGCCCAGGTCGACGCGTCGCCGGCGAACTGGATCGAGGCGACGAGGGCGTCCTGATTGGTCTGATGGCCGAGGCCGTCGTCCAGCCGGGTCGCGATGCTGGCGCCGCCGAACAGGCGGAACTTGCAGGTCGCCAGGTCGACGATCAGGGTGGCGCTGGGCGGGAGGCCCTGGATCGGCACGATCGGGCCGCCGCCGTTCAGGGTACTGAGGAAGTTGTCGGAGATTTTCCGCTGGGTCACCGAAGCCGAGCCCTCGATCGGCCCGGACCAGGAGACGGAGAACGGCGTGGCGATCTGGCGCCGGACGATTGCCTTGAGCGTGCCCATGTCGTCGGCATGGATTTCGAATCCGCCGTCGGACACGATCCCGACGGCCTTGTAGCCGTAGGTGATGTCGACCGCGAACGAGTCGACGGCGGCGATCGCGTCGCACTGCGGCTGGCACACCGGCGCGGCGGTGCCGGCCCGGACCGCCATCAGTCCCGAGACGCACTCGACTTCGACCGGCACGATGGAATTGTCGGCGATCTCGAGCAGCGGGGTCGGGATCCTGGTCTTGACGAACGCCGCGATCTGGTACTTGCCCGCGTCGGACTCGGCCGGGGTCCAGCTGTAGGTGGCCAGCCCGCTGCCGACGATGTTCATCGTCTGCCACCGGGAGAACTCGGACTCGTCCTCCCGCTTCCGGTAGAGCACGAGCTCCTGGACGTTCTCGCCGATGATGGGGTACGTGAGCGTGGACGCGACCAGCTGGACGTTGAACGCCACCGGCTCGTTGGGTTTCACCTTGGACTTGCTGGCGGTGAGGGTGCCGCGGGGCGACTCCGCGAGCTGGCTCGACGTCGTAGCCGAAAACGACACGTCGGCGCCCTCGAACACCTTGTCGATCGCCTTCTTCAGCGTCGAGCCGGGAAAGACACCCTTCTCCAGCGTGAGATCGTACCGGGCGCGGTAGTCTCCCCGCGCGGCCTGATCCTTTTCGGTGGCCAGCCAGAAGGATTGTTTGGGGCCGGCCTGGAAGCGGACGAAGTCCGCGGTGACCAGGCCGCCGAACGCCGCGGCCCCAATGCCCACGAACAGGTAGAACTGGCCCGCGATCTCGGCCTCGATGCCGTGGTCGTCGGGGAACGTCGACTCGGTCTTGAACTCGTTGACCGGGCTGACGCTCTGCAGGACCTGGCAGTCCGGCGTTGCCCCGCCGCACTGCCAGCCGATTTCCACGCTGACTCCGACCTTCCCGGCCACGCCGAGGGTTCCACTCGCCAGTTGGACGTGGCCGTCGATCGAGGCGCCGATACCGAGTTCGCCGGTGGCGGACCCCAGGATGGTGAAGAAGCCGGTGATCGGCACCGGGAGGCGCACGGAGGCCTCGCACTTGCCGGAGGCGCTGAAGCCGATCTGGAGCTGGAGGCCGGCGCTTGCCTCGAGGAGCACCGAGCCCTCGAGGGCCTGGCGGGAATACCCCGGGCGATGTTCACCCTTGAGCTTGAGGCTGCCCGTCGGCGTGGCGGACACCGTCCGGCCAAGGAGCTGGCTCTCGAGTTGGCGTTCGCAGCCGAACGAGACGATCGGGGCCGCGGGAGCCAGGCCGGAGCCGGCGGTCGCGGGGCTCGCGAGGTCGACGTCGACGATGATGTCGTAGTCGCGGAACAGCCGGTAGAGCGGCGCGATGGCGAGCCGGACGACGAGATCGCCGGCTTCGGTGCGGGAGCTGACCACCTGGCCGGCCACCGGCGCGGTCTCGGCGGCGAGTACCATGGTGCCGACCGCGGGGGCGGCGGTGACGTTCCGGAGCCGCACCTCGTACTCGGTGCCGACGGTCGGCGTATCGCCGGGCGCCAGGCCGAGCGGCGGGCCGACGGAGGCGACCTGGGCGTCGGACAGCAGCAGGGCACCCGCCGCGGGCTCCGCGACGACGGCGAACGCTCCCGGTGACCGAACGCCGTCCGCCGTGGCGTAGATCTGCGCGGAGCCGATCTTGACCGCCGTCACCCGGCCCGTCGCGTCAACCGAGACGTTGGCCGGGGCCGACGAGGTCCAGGTGACGGTGGCCGTGGTCGGGGCGCCCTGGGCGTCGAATATCCGTGCCGTGAGTTGGGCGG